>NZ_LMTZ01000152.1 GCF_001456025.1 Mastigocoleus testarum BC008 | reverse complement strand
CCTCGATCTAGTCAATCCCAAGCATTTAAAAAACTGGTTCACAAGTTGTTGTTACTGTACCTCACTTACCTGAAAAGTGCTGTATATTCTTGGGCATGAATTATAATCTCAGTAGTTTCCGGTTGCTCTGTAACATTTTCTTGTGCGATCGCTTCACTCATTCCCTGAGGCGCATCTGCGGTAAACGGAGACACCGCTTCCAATGCTTTGAGCATCAATTTCTTTGCAATACCTTGTCTCCTTGCACTGGGTAATACAGCGAGTCTCTCTATCTTTGCAGTATTTTGATTTAAGTATCTTATTCTTGTTGTCCCAACTGCTTCACCGTCTAGATAAGCAATTAATTGCAAACAAATTTCATCTTGACCATCAAAATCTAATTTTGGATCGACTTGTTGCTCTTGATGGAAAACTTTGCTTCTAATTGCTAATATTTTTGCAAAATCTCGCGCGAAATCAGCAAGCTCAATAGTTAGATGAGTCATGTTTTTTTGGTCAAAATAATTTGTCGTATCTGTGGGGATGGGGGATGGGTAATTGGTAATTGGTAATTGGCAAATAGCAACTTTTTATACTAACTATGCTGCCTGTCAAAAATCATCATCTTTTGACAATTTTGATTCATCGGTTGAATATTTAATTTCCATCTGCTCTGCAGCTTTATATTCTCTTCCTTTACCACCGCTACCATAAACTACCCGTAGATTTTCTTTGTTCTTTTTCTTTCCTTCTTGTTTTTGTGGTTTATCTCCTTCCCCTCTCCTTCGTGCCGAGGTTCGCTCTTCGCTGGTATTCTCTGCGATCACCTCATACAAAATTGCCTGCTTATTTTTTACATTACCCTTACGTAAAACTCTTCCCAGCCTTTGAATATATTCCCTAGCCGAACCCGTTCCCGATAAAATAATTGCAACGGAAGCCGATGGAACGTCAACACCTTCATTTAAAACGTGGGAAGCAATCAAACTTCTATATTCCCCTTCCCGAAATTTGGTTAAGATTGCGTGGCGCTCTTTAACTGGGGTTTGATGGGTAATTGCTGGAATTAGAAATTCCTGAGAAATACTGTATACAGTGGCGTTATCTGCGGTAAAAATTAAAATTCTCTCTGGGTAATGTTTCGCTAATAAGTTTGCTAAGACCCTAATTTTCCCATCCGTACCCAAAGCAATTTCTTTGGCTTCCCGATGTGCTAACATTGCCCTGCGCCCGCCTTGAGAACGAGCGCTCATTTGTACAAATCTTTGCCAACCTTGAATACTTCCTAAGGAAATTTTGGATTCTCTTAAGAAATCATTACGAATTTGAATTAATCGATTATATTTTTCCCGTTCTAACTGAGATAACTTAACTTTTATTTGAACAATTTCATGTTCTGCTAACGCTTTTCCAGCTAAATCCTCAGCCCGTTTGCGATAAACTTCCCTACCGATCAAAATATTTAGGTCTGCGTGTTTGCCATCTGTGCGCTCTGGAGTTGCTGATAAACCCAAACGATAGGGCGCGATCGCATACTCGGCAATTACCCGACTAAAATCTGTAGGTAAATGATGGCATTCATCAAAAATAATTAAAGCATATCGGTTGCCCAAATTTTCCGCATTAATTGCTGCACTGTCATAGGTTGACACTAGTATGGGCGTGCGATCGCGAGAACCTCCACCCAATAAACCAATTTCTGCGTCGGGAAAAGCCGCTAATAAGTGGGCGTACCATTGATGCATTAAATCTAAAGTCGGCACCACAATTAAAGTAGTACGAGGTGTAGCCTGCATCGCCATTTGGGCTAAATAGGTTTTACCCGCAGCAGTTGGAAGTACTACTACACCTTGTCTCCCTGCTAATTTCCATGCTTTTAAAGCTTCGCTTTGATGGGGATATGGTTCCATTTCCAAAGCAGCAAGCAACTCTACGGGGTAAAATTCCTTGGCTTTATCGACAAAATCAGTATTTTCAGCTTGTAATGCTTCCACTAAAGGACGATATTGAATCGCCGGAATGCGAAATTTTTCTATTCGGTCGTCCCAGGTAGCAAAGTCCATCCAAGCTTTACAGCGTGGTGGTGGGTGTAAAATTAAAGTACCGCGATCGAAAGTTAAGGTTGGCGTACGGGCCATGAGCTTTTTTTCTTTTTCCCAGATAATTGTAGAAGAGTTGGGGACACAAAAAAAACTCTGCATTTATATATAGTACTAAAGTTGTGTCCCAGTCCGATTAAAATTGATCTAAAACTCTGGGATTGCAAAAGTGTCTGACTCTTTACCATTACGGGAAAAGTATCTGGTTTTAATTGATGATATTGTCCAAAGCACCCTCAAAGGTAAAATTAGTTCAACGAATCAGGTATACCAAATGTTACTCAACGGTGTAACTGCTGGTACGGGAGAAGTTTTTGAACTGGCTTTGAGAGAGCAGTTCAGTAATGTTGAATCACAAGTTAAGAATGAAACAGATGAATTAAAACAAGCAAAAGCCACCCGTGCTTTTCGGGCAATTAAAACCATTCAAAATCAGTGGGAGCGAGTTCAAGAACAAACCAAAGCAATAGAAGTCATTGCTACAGCAGCACGAGAAATCACTACAGCTTCAGATGAAAAACGGTTACTAATATTTTTACGCTTTGTCGATCCAAATCAGAAATATTCACTGAATTTACAGCAATTACAGCAGCTATCAAAGTCTTTACGTCAGTTTGCTGAAATTAATTCTGACTTACAAGAACTTGCGGAAGGGATTAACAAAGGTATTGCATCTTGGCAGCGCTTGCAAGATCATTTAGTTAGTTGGATGTATGAGCAGGGAGAAACTCTAGGTTTTGCTGGCGTCCCCGGAGAAAGCGGACCCTGGGCAACTTGGGCAAAAAAAGTAAATAGCAACATACCCCAAAAATTATTTCGTACTTTGGCTGTGGATCAGTCAGCAAATAAATTTGCGGAACAAATATCAGAGCTAAGTTTGGGAGATTGGGTAGAAATTGCCATAATTTTACAAAACTTGCAACGCGGTTTAGTTATTTGGTTTGATAAGCAACCTTATAATGTGAAAGCAGGTTCCAAGTTATCAATTTCGACTTTTTTAACCTTCGCAGTTATTTGGAGTCAGTTAGGAGATAGCTTTGTTAGGGGTAGTGCTTACTCAGATGCTGCTTTTCAAGTGATGCTTCAAGTTTTACGTACCTTTGCCCAACGTCCTTATTTTCCTTTTTATGGGGGAATCTTTGCCTCATTTTCTGGTAATTATTTACGGGATGCACTGCAATATTTAAATGAGCCGTTACGCCGAGTTGAAGGAACCCAAGAGAAAGCCCGCATACTAACACTATTGGGTAATTCTCAGCGAGCATTGGGAGAATATGATCGTTCCATAGAATTCTACCAAGAAGCACTAGAGATTGCTCGGAACGCTGGGGATAGTCCCTGTGAAATCGCCAATTATAATCATCTGAGCCGTACCTACGTCGCCCAAAAAGATTACACCCAAGCAATTAATTACAGCCAACGTGCTTTAATACTTAGCCGCCAAACAGGTAATAAAACTGGAGAAGCAAATGCTTTAACTAACTTGGGTTACAGCGAAGTGATGCAGGCACAACAGTTGGAAGTAATTGAACCCGAAACTTATGAAACGGCAATTAATTATTTACAACAGGGTTTAAAATTATCAGAGAAGTTGGGAGACGTACAAAGTAAAGCTTTATGTGCGAGTAGTTTGGGTGTTGCTTACTTAGTAATTCAACAATCGCAAAATGCTGTGAAACATTTAGAAACAGGTTTTAAAAGCGCGCAAGTTTCTGGCGATTTGTACTTGCAAGGTTTAAACTTGGCTAATTTAGCAGAAGCCTATTACGGTCAAAAACAATTAGAAACAGCAATTTACACAGCTTGCTTGGGCATGTATTTGTTAAACCAAATTGCTTCTAATGAATGGCGTAAAGCTGCTGGTTTATTAATTGTTTTGCAAGGACAAATGGGTCAAGAAGGATTTGTTAAAGCTTTACAGGGATTTCGATCGCGAATTATTTCTCTAATTGGGGTTGATGGGTATGATTATATACCTCAACTATTGGAAGAATATCGGGATGGAACTGCTTAGGGTAATTGGTGATGGAAATTGGTATACGCCCGCACTGTTAACGCAGTGTTAGCAAGGCGTGACGCGTAAGCGTCATATGGTGACGGGCAATTGATAATGGGTAATTAGTAAAGTAATTGCTGATAGCTTGTGATATCCCCACAGGGGATGCGTGAAGTTATCGGGTATTGCATTTGCGCCCAATTTGACGAGAAAAAATGCTAAAATGTTATGTAATAATGCCACTCCATTATGCTGGGAGGGCGATATGAAAACGAACATTTTACGCCTTGTTTCTTTTTTTTCTACTTCTTTAGCGATCGCGCTCGCGTTAGTAATAATTAGTGCGATGAGCACTGCTAAAGCAAATAATAATGCTCCCGTACCAAGAACTTTACCTGATCTCCATCCATCAGTTTTAAATGGCTTAATCTCACCAACAGCATCTGAAAGATTCCTTGAAGAAGGAAGACGCAAGTTGGAAACAGAGGCAGACATTCTTGTACATCCAGAGCGTTATGAGCGTGAAGTTATTCTCAAAATCGATATGACGAAGATTAAAAAAATTGAAGAAATAGAGGAGAAAAAACCAACTTTTCATACTCCTGAAGATACTTCTCAACAAGAAGTAAATTGATTTAGTATCGTCCGATAAATGACCCATATAGCGCTACGCGCAAGTTATTAGCGGATATTCGCTAGCAAAGCGTTAACAAGTAGGGGTAGCGGAGCAAAGCAGACCGCTCCCTTTGGGCGTTTAATCAGTGAGTTTTTCGAGATTACTATTCTTACAGATAACAAATATAGAGTGTAACTTAATAGTTAGCTGAAGATAAAAAATTGGAAACTACTGATATTTGCTTTTCCCTAACGCAGCTAAACTAGATGTTGCAAATACGATTCAGAAAAAGGGCGAAGTATTTTGCTTGTTTCTTCTCCCTCGTCGTAATTGATAGCTCCAATAATCAATTTGAGATTATTGCTATATCTAGCAGTGGTTGCACAAGCAGTAACACCCAATAACATCTGTAATAGAAATAGACGACGAGACAGGGAAGACGTTAATAATATTAGCTGATGATTTTTGCTTGATGCGAAACCGATACATAATCTTGGTATATCAACTTTATAATTTACCAGGAGTAGTAAGCATGGTCATATAATCTGTACTTATAGAGAAAATAATACAAATATATATTCCACTTATTAAGACATCTGTGTGCATAACATTTCCTTGTATTCTCCTATATAAAATCAAGACAAAAAAAGACGATGAAAAAATATCGACTTAGGAGAATCCAAAATGATCGTTGTCATGAAGGACGAGACACCCCCAAGTGAGATTGAACGCATTATAAACGAACTTCAGGGCTGGGATGTCGTACCAGAAAAATTAGTAGGTAAAAACAAAATAGTTATCGGTTTAGTTGGTGAGACTGCAGCAATAAAATCCGAATATATCCAACAGATCAGCCCCTTTATCGAAGAAACAATTAGAGTCAAAAAGCCCTATAAGCGGGCTTCCTTAGAATTTCGCTACGGTGAATACTCTACAGTTACAGTTGTAACACCTAACGGAAAAGTAGATTTTGGGAAAGATTCTCCCTTGGTAGTCATCGCTGGTCCTTGCTCTGTCGAAAATGAAGAAATGATTGTAGAAACAGCGCAGGTAGTAAAAGCCGCTGGAGCAAAATTTCTTCGAGGAGGAGCTTACAAACCTCGTACCTCTCCTTATGCTTTCCAAGGACATGGGGAAAGCGCCTTAGACTTACTTGCAAAAGCGCGGGAAGTGACAGGGTTAGGGATTATTACTGAAGTAATGGATACCGCAGATGTAGATAAAATTGCTAATGTCGCAGATATTTTGCAAGTTGGTGCTCGTAATATGCAGAACTTTTCTCTACTGAAAAAAGTGGGAGCAACAGGTAAACCAGTATTACTAAAGCGCGGGCTTTCGGCAACAATTGAAGAATGGTTGATGGCTGCAGAATATATTTTGGCTGCTGGTAACCCCAATGTGATTTTATGCGAGCGGGGTATTCGTAGCTTTGACCGTCAGCATACCCGTAATGTTCTTGACTTATCCGTAGTTCCAGTGTTGCGAACGCTAACTCATTTACCAATTACAATCGATCCTTCCCACGCTACTGGTAAATCCCAATACGTACCAACGATGACAATGGGAGCGATCGCTGCAGGTACGGATTCTCTAATGATTGAAGTTCACCCCAATCCAGCCAAAGCACTTTCTGATGGTCCCCAATCTTTAAAACCACAGGAATTTCAAGAACTAATGCTTGAGGTAAAACCTTTAGCCCAGTTCTTCGGTCGTGGGACTAAATCTTTACAAAGTCAAACATTATCCCAATTTGTGACAAAAGATTATTCGAAAGTATAAAAACTATATGATCGTAACTTGAGAACAAAAAAAATGATGCCACAATTGGACTTACACGCAATAAATCAGTTTAATGACATCATTTGTGCATCCTTGATTTATGGTCAACTGGCTAGTTTATTGTATTAATTAAGTTTTTAATTTGTTACACATTGTTAATTACCAGTTAACTATTACTTACTCTCATTACCAAGTTTCTCAAGACATGATACGTATATATGCTATGTATACGCGATAAATATGCTAGGTTTCCAAGCAATAATAAATCGACATTACACTAGATAAGTTAACGAAGTTTACATCAAACTTATCTAGTCCAGTCTAACTCAAAATATTAATTAACTATCAACAGGATCGGGGAAATCATCTATGTATTTAGATACTCATTCTTATACAACTTCCGGTGGGATTTTCGTATCTCGAACTGCGACTAAAACTTCCATGGAAACTGGTATAGAAGAAGTTTTATTACGTCTTGATTCCCAAAGAGGATGTTTATTGACTAGCAGTTACGAATATCCAGGACGTTATAAGAGATGGGCAATTGGTTTTGTTAATCCTCCTCTAGAGTTATCTACCCGTGATAATCATTTTACGCTAACAGCACACAATGAACGGGGTTTTGTGTTGCTAAAGCATTTACTGGAACTATTGATAGATCGCCCAGATTTAAAGGAAGTAAAACAGGAAAATAATTGTGTAACTGGGACTATTCGCTCCACAGATAAATTATTTTCTGAGGAAGAACGTTCTCAGCAGCCATCAGTTTTCACAGTTATTCGCCAAATATTATCTACGTTCAAAAGTAGTGAGGATGAGCACTTAGGACTTTATGGTGCTTTTGGTTACGATCTAGTATTCCAATTTGAACAAATGCCGAAGGAGCTACAACGGACTCCCGACCAAAGAGATTTGGTAATGTATTTACCGGATGAATTGGTTGTTGTGGATCATTATCAACAAACAGCATTTCGTTTGCAATATGACTTTGTCACCAAGTATGGTAGCACTAGAGACTTGCCCCGTATAGGAGAAAGTATTGATTACCGAGGTAAATATTTAGTACCATCTGAAACATCCGACCATCAAGAAGGTGAATATCAAGAACAAGTTCATAAAGCACTTGAATATTTCCGTCGTGGAGATTTATTTGAGGTTGTTCCTTCACAAAAATTTTCCCAACCTTGCGAGCAGTCCCCAACTGAACTATTCCGAATTTTGAAAGAAATTAATCCCAGTCCTTACGGATTTATCTTTAACTTGGGTGGGGAATATTTAATTGGTGCTTCTCCAGAGATGTTTGTCCGGGTTGAGGGACGACGGGTTGAAACCTGTCCCATTAGTGGAACAGTTCGTCGGGGACAGGATGCGATTAGCGATGCAGCCCAAATTCTCAAACTGCTCAACTCTGGAAAAGACGAAGCCGAATTGACGATGTGTACCGATGTCGATCGCAATGATAAATCACGTATTTGCGAACCTGGTTCAGTAAAAGTTATTGGTCGTCGTCAAATCGAACTATATAGCCATCTGATCCATACAGTAGATCATGTTGAGGGCGTATTAAGACCAGAATTTGATGCTTTGGATGCATTTTTAAGTCATTTGTGGGCTGTAACTGTAACCGGTGCACCCAAACGTTGGGCGATGCAATTCCTCGAACAACACGAACGCAGTCCTCGAAGGTGGTACGGCGGTGCAGTAGGTTATTTAAACTTTACTGGTGATTTAAATACAGGATTAATTCTGCGCACGATTCGACTTCAGGATTCCATTGCAGAAGTGCGAGTAGGTGCAACAGTTCTCTATGATTCTGACCCGGAAGCCGAAGCTCAAGAAACTTTAACTAAAGGTGCAGCCCTATTTCAGGCTTTACTTCAGACTAGTTACAACAAGAGCAATTTCCAAGACAATTTACAATCTGAATTTCAACAAGAGGATTTGGCTGTTGGTAAGCGTGTGTTGTTAATAGATTATGAAGATTCATTCGTCCATACCTTAGCAAATTACATTCGCCAAACAGGGGCTACAGTAAAAACATTACGTCATGGATTTGCGGAATCAATATTTGATACAGAAAAACCAGATTTAGTTGTTTTGTCTCCTGGACCTGGAAAACCAACTGATTTCGGCGTCAAAGAAACTATTGAAGTTTGTGTCAAACGAAAAATACCAATTTTTGGGGTATGCTTGGGATTGCAATCCATTGTGGAAGCTTTTGGTGGCGAACTAGGAATCCTTGACTATCCTCAACACGGTAAAATATCCCAAATTTCCGTTGCAGAAACAGAATCAGTAACTTTCAAAAATTTACCTAAATCCTTTGAGGTGGGAAGATATCACTCCTTATATGCGTTATCCGACTGTTTACCAGGGGAACTCAAAGTTACAGCCATATCAGATGATGGTGTGATTATGGGTATTGAGCATAAAACCCTACCAATTGCAGGGGTTCAATTCCATCCAGAATCAATCATGACTTTGGCAGAAGGTATTGGACTGGGGATTGTTAAAAACTTGGTCAATACCTATGTAAATAGTAGCTATCAGTTACCGGTAAGGAGTAAGAAGTAAGAAGTAGTGAGTAATAAGTAATGAGTAATGTTAGGGTAGCGGGGCGCGTAGAAGCGCGTCAGCGTACCGGTTTGGACGCGTCTAAAGACGAATGCACGCGTCTGACGACGTTAGCGCAGCTAGAGGCTATGACTAACGTCACGTTCCGAGCTGCCGTCGCCGCATGCCGTCGCCGCAGGCTCTAGGTATTGTGGGGCGCGTTAGCATTCGCCGCTCACGGGGCGGTCTAGCGGGACACGTAAGTGTACACAGCGCACAGTAATGAGTAATAATTTTGTGTTTGAAATCCCATTTGTCTTACCCATTTGTATACTCTATTTCTATGCTTGTTACTCAAACCATCTCCATCACTTATCCAGCTAATAACTAATTATCAAAATTCACTGATGACTGATGATTGCTAACCAACAAGTTCCCAAATTTCAACATATTTTAGAGAAGATCGTTTTACACAAACGTCAAGAGGTTAACCAAAAAAAAGAGTCATTTCCTCTAACACGTGTAAAACAACAATTTGCATCTCCTCCACAAAATTTTCTGCGCGCATTGCGATCTAATCAGCATAAGCCCGCAATTATAGCCGAAGCTAAGAAAGCTTCACCTAGTAGAGGTATTATCCGTGCAGACTTCAACCCTGCAGAAATTGCTCGAGCTTACGAAAATGGTGGTGCTAGTTGTATTTCAGTCCTAACGGATGAAAAGTTTTTTCAAGGTAGTTTCAATAACTTACAAATAGTTCGAAACTCCGTCAAATTACCTTTGTTGTGCAAAGAATTTATTGTCGACCCATATCAAATTTATCTCGCACGGGTCAACGGAGCAGATGCTGTATTACTAATTGCAGCAATTTTATCCGACTTACAGTTGATAGATTTTTTGGAGATTACTTATTATCTAGGTATGACAGCTTTAGTAGAGGTACATACTTTAGCTGAGCTAGACAGAGTCTTGAAATTACCTAAAGTGCAATTAGTCGGAATAAATAATCGCAATCTAGAAACCTTTAAAGTGGATCTAGGAACCACAAAAACCTTATTAACAGAGCGTCGACAAGAATTGGAAAATTTGGGTATTACTGTGGTCAGTGAATCTGGTTTATATACCCGCGATGACTTAAATTTTGTTGCTCAAGCAGGAGCTGAAGCTGTCTTAATTGGAGAATCTTTAGTTAAACAATCCGACATTGAGAAGGCTGTAAGAAATCTCCTTCCACAAGAGTCTAAAGACTAACTAGTAACTGATTTATCCATTACCGATTACTTATTACCTATCACCTATCATCTTAAAGAAATGACTTCAATCTCTCAACGTTTTGAAAGTTTAAGAGGAAAAAACCAATGTGCTTTGATCCCTTTCATTACCGCAGGGGATCCCGACCTAGAGACAACAATAGAAGCTCTCAAAGTTCTAGATGCTAGCGGTGCAGACTTTATTGAACTAGGGGTACCCTATTCTGACCCTTTAGCTGATGGTCCTGTGATTCAAGCTGCAGCAACCCGCGCTTTAAACCGGGGAGTGCGACTGCTCGATGTTTTAGACAAAATCCAGCCATTAACTAAAATTCTGCGATCGCCAATTATTCTTTTTACCTATTACAATCCAATTTTGAATTTGGGTATAGAGGAATTTCTAGATCGAGCTGCAGCTTCTGGTATTAAAGGTCTAGTTATCCCAGATTTACCCTTAGAAGAATCTAACCATTTAATTGAAAGCGCTGATGCAGTTGGAATCGAAGTCATTTTATTAGTAACTCCCACAAGTTCTAAAGAACGCATTAAAGCGATCGCTCATCAATCCCGTGGATTTATTTATTTGGTAAGTGTCACAGGTGTTACTGGAATGCGTTCTCAAGTTCAAAGTAGAGTAAAAGATGTACTTCAGGAAATTCGCCAATCCACAAATAAACCAGTTGCAATTGGTTTTGGTATTTCTGGACCAGAGCAAGCACGTCAAATGAAAGAGTGGGGTGCTGATGGTGTCATTGTCGGAAGTGCTTTTGTTCAAAAATTAGCGGAAAGTACACCATTTAACGGACTGCGGAATATTAAAGACTTCTGTAGCGAACTTAAATCATCAATTTCTTTAATCAGTAGTGCTAAGTAATTTCTGAAACTTAAGCTCCTAATATTCTTAATCTCTTTTACTTCTAATCTCTTTTACTTTTGATGCTCAGAGCGTCTTAAGTATTTAGCAGTTTCTTTCCTTTCCAGTAATTTCACATCGATTGCTCCCACCCTGATTCGTTTAATATTAGACATCTGCAAAAATCGTTATGTTAGCAAATAAACCTAATAATCCTAAAGTTTCAAATTTACCCCTCGCTCAACAACCTGATGCTAATGGTAGATTTGGTCAATTTGGTGGTAAATACGTACCAGAAACTTTAATGTCAGCTCTGAAAGAACTCGAAGCTGCATTTGAACGATATCGCAACGATCCAGAGTTTAAAAATGAACTGCAAGGATTATTATTCGAATACGTTGGGCGTTCTACACCTCTGTATTTTGCTAAACGTCTAACAGCTCGTTATGCAAAACCTGATGGTACAGGACCACAAATATACTTAAAAAGAGAAGATTTAAATCATACCGGAGCACACAAAATTAATAATGCCCTGGGTCAGGTATTATTAGCTCAAAGAATGGGTAAGAAGCGTGTTGTAGCAGAAACTGGAGCCGGTCAACATGGCGTTGCAACCGCAACTGTATGTGCTTTATTTGGTTTGAAGTGCATCATATACATGGGTGTCCATGACATGAAAAGACAAGCTTTAAATGTTTTCCGCATGCGACTCATGGGCGCAGAAGTACAAGCTGTAGAAGCAGGAACAGGAACACTTAAAGATGCTACCAGCGAAGCTATTAGAGATTGGGTGACAAATGTCGAAACAACTCATTATATTTTAGGCTCAGTTGCTGGACCCCACCCTTACCCAATGATGGTACGGGAATTTCAAGCTGTAATTGGTAGAGAAACTCGCGCTCAAGCGATAGAAAAGTGGGGTGGACTACCTGATATTCTTCTTGCTTGTGTTGGTGGGGGTTCTAATGCGATCGGACTTTTCCACGAATTTGTTGATGAAGCATCCGTACGTTTAATTGGAGTTGAAGCTGCAGGTTTCGGTATTGACACTGACAAACATGCAGCAACACTAACAAAGGGTAGAGTTGGGGTTTTGCACGGAGCAATGAGTTATTTATTGCAGGACGAGAACGGTCAAATTATCGAGCCCCATTCTATTAGTGCAGGTTTGGATTATCCTGGGGTCGGTCCCGAACACAGCTTTCTTAAAGAAATCGGACGTGCTGAATATTACAGCGTGACAGACGAACAAGCTTTAGCTGGATTTCAAAGACTTTCGCAGTTAGAAGGAATTATTCCTGCTCTCGAAACCGCCCATGCAATCGCATATTTAGAAACTCTTTGTCCACAACTCAGCGGTAGTCCGCGGATTATTATCAACTGCTCTGGACGTGGAGATAAAGATGTGCAAACAGTTGCTAAATTTTTAAAGTGAAATAAATCAATTGAAATTTGAAATCCTCTAACTGTTATCTATTTCATTAGTCCCGACGGATTGTAGAGACGTAGGGTGGTGCGTCTCTACAGGAGTCATAGGAAAACAAGCAAGTTAGAATTAATTAAAATAAACCACTAGAATCTAAGAAGATTTGAGTTTGAGAGTAAATATTATCTACCTTTAAGTTTTGAGATCTAAGTCCTGAAATCTAAATACTAAAATTTAAATCCTGAAATTTATTACTTGTTCCCATTCTCGCTCGGCTGAGATAATAATCCTTAAGTGTTCTAAATTTAAAATCTGGACAGATTCAAGACTTTGGGAAAACCGACGACTATCGAAATATTAAAACTACTCCAATATTTCAATTCATCAATAATCCTAACAACCGAATAACTCATTAACGGAAAACTAGTAATTGATATGGTTTCAACTAAAACAGAAAACAAAACATCAAACCGAGACTTCCCTGAATGGTCTAAACTGTTACAACAAATTTTAGATGGAAAGTCCCTTTCTGTATATCAAGCATCTGATTTAATGTATGGTTGGTTGAGTGATTCCATACCTCCATCCTTATCAGGTGCAATTTTAGCCGCAATTCAGATGAGAGGTGTTTCTGCTGATGAATTGCTGGGTATGGTAAAGGTTTTATATTCTCAATCAGTCAGAGCAACTTTGCGAGATCGAGTTGTTGGAACCTCACCTTTAGTTGATACTTGTGGAACTGGTGGTGATGGTGCGTCAACATTTAATATTTCTACAGCAGTTGCTTTTGTTACAGCTGCAGCAGGAATTAAAGTCGCTAAACATGGTAACCGTTCCGCATCCGGTAAAACTGGTTCGGCAGATGTATTGGAAGGATTGGGTTTAAATCTCAAAGCAGGCAGTAAAAAAGTTCAAGAGGCTGTTGATGCAGTTGGAATTACTTTTTTATTTGCACCGGATTGGCATCCCACACTTAAAGTTGTTGCACCATTACGGAAAAAACTTAAGGTCCGGACAGTTTTTAACTTGCTGGGTCCATTAATTAATCCATTAAGACCCACAGGACAGGTAATTGGTGTTAATCATCCCAGTTTAGTGGAAACTTTTGCTATGGTTCTTCACCAAATGGGAATTAACCGTGCAATCACACTTCATGGACGGGAAAAATTAGATGAAGCTGGTCTTGGTGATAAAACTGACTTAGCTTTAGTTTCCGATGGTAAAATCCATTTATTAGAATTAGAACCCCAAGATTTTGGATTGCGTTCAGCCCCTGTGACTGCACTTCGGGGCGGAGATGTTCGAGAAAATGTAGAAATTCTTAAAGGAGCTCTTTCGGGTAAAGGAACCCAAGCACAACAAGATGTGATAGCTTTAAATGCTGCGTTTGCTTTGTATGTTGGTGAAATAATTCCAGATACAGGAGATCATTTACAGAATTTTACTCAAGCCGTTAATCTGGCTCAAGATATCCTTCGTAGTGGAGCAGCTTGGAATAAATTAGAAGAGCTTGCCGATTTTCTTCGTTAGGGATAAAGAATGGGAAGTGGGAACGGGTATTTTATTATTCCAATTCCCAATTCCTTGGCTAAGAAGTAGAAAGTAAGAAGTAATGAATAAGGAGTCAGAACAGACCGCGCTGACAGGGTTAACGTAAGTGGGGCGTAAAGCACAGCAAAATACCTAATCCCCAACCTCACACTACTTCCCACACTCCCCACACTTCCCACACTTCTCCCAGTCCCCAATTTCCAAAAAATCACAAAGTTATCAGATAATAGAAAATATATTTTTATATACCTTTAAAGTCAGTAGATTCAAAACTAGAGTGAAAAAGTTAATTCGCGGTCTCGATCATTTTCAGCAACACTATGTTACTGAGCACCTAGAACTTCTGGAACAACTTTCCCATGGGCAGAAACCCAGAGTTTTATTTATCACATGTTCTGACTCTAGGGTTGCACCGAATCTTATTACTAGTACGGATATCGGAGACTTATTTGTCATTCGCAATGCAGGAAACATTATCCCGCCTTACGGTGCAGCAAATGGGGGAGAAGGTGGAACCATTGAATATGCTATAACCGCCCTAGGAATTGAGCAAGTTGTAGTATGCGGTCACTCCCACTGTGGAGCAATGAAGGGACTACTCAAACTCAATAAACTTCAGGCTGATATGCCTTTAGTATACGACTGGTTAAAACATGCCGAAGCAACTCGACGTTTAGTCAAAGAGAATTATAAAGATTATTCCGAAGAAGAATTAGTTGAAACTTTAGTTGCAGAAAATGTTTTAATTCAAATCGAAAACCTCAAAACCTATCCAGTTATTAGAGCTAAGCTTCATCAAGGTAGATTACAAATTTATGCTTGGATCTATCAAATTGAAACAGGAGAGGTTTTAGCATATGATGCTGATACTCACACCTACGTTCATCCCCAAAGTCAATTGCCTAATGGTAAGACTCAAGGTAAAGTAAGTTCTCTAGCTCCATACTTATCAGATCGAGATTCCAAAGTAGATAACGAATCTATAGGTAATCTCAGAATTGCATTTGCAGATTTGTTAGTAGCCGATCCTAAGTCCGGGAAAGAAGCAGAAGCTGCGATACAGTCACTTTTGGGTTTATTTAAACAAGCGCAGAATTCTGGTATGAACCGCAATGAGTTGAAAAATTATCATGCTTTGTTTGCTGAACCAATTCAGGTTTGGACCAGTAAGATTTACGCCCATGTTTAAAAATTAAAAATAAAAACTAAAAATTCGTAATTTGAGTATGGATAACGTGACGCTCCCACACTGAATTAAAAATTACAGTGTGGGCTTCTGGTATCTTTCTAATCAAGAAATCAAATTATTGAAACATTGATTTTTCCTAGATATTTGCATCAAAAGCATTACGCATTCACCAATGCCTATTTTTTAGTACACCTAAAAGGAGTAATTAATACTCCCACTTCCAGTTGCGAATTTCTGGCATATCTTCGCCGTGTTTCGCAATATAGTGTTTGTGTTCGATCAATTTATCTTTGAGCATTTGCTTAGCATAAGCTGCAGTCGATCCTAGTTTTGGTACGCGGTCAATTACATCTATTACGAGATGGAAGCGATCTAAATCGTTCATTACCACCATATCAAAGGGTGTTGTTGTGGTTCCCTCTTCTTTATAACCACGCACGTGGAGATTTTTATGGTTTGTCCGGCGATAGGTTAGGCGGTGGATTAACCAAGGATAACCGTGGAAAGCAAAAATTATTGGTTTGTCAGTTGTGAATAGTAAATCAAAATTTATATCACTTAAACCGTGGGGATGTTCGCTTTCTGGTTGTAGGGTCATTAAGTCTACGACGTTGATTACCCGTACTTTTAAGTCAGGGAAATTCTGCCGCATAATATCCACAGCCGCCAAAGTTTCTAAAGTGGGAATATCTCCCGCACAAGCCATGATAACATCAGGTTCCCCATCTCGGTCATTACTTGCCCATTCCCAAATACTAATGCCTTTGGTACAGTGCTTAATGGCTGCATCCATGTCTAAGTATTGCAGCGCGGGTTGCTTACCAGCTACAACTACATTCACATAATTACGACTACGCAAACAATGGTCTGTGACCGAAAGCAGAGTATTAGCATCGGGTGGTAAATAAACCCGAACAATTTCCGCCTTTTTATTGATTACATGGTCGAGAAAACCTGGATCTTGATGGCTAAAACCATTGTGGTCTTGTCGCCAAACATGAGAAGTCAGCAGATAGTTTAAAGAAGCTATAGGTCTGCGCCAAGGAATGTGACGAGTAGTCTTTAACCACTTAGCGTGTTGGTTAAACATAGAGTCGATCAGGTGGATAAATGCCTCGTAACAAGAGAAAAAGCCATGACGTCCAGTCAGCAAATAGCCTTCTAACCAACCTTGACAAGTATGTTCGCTGAGGATCTCCATGACCCGACCATCTGAGGAAAGGTGGTCGTCAAAATCATATTTTTCGGCTAACCAAGTTCTATCGGTAACCTCAAATACATTACTCCACCGGTTAGATGCAGTTTCATCAGGACCAAAAATTCTAAAGTTATTATTTTCTAGGTTCTTTTTCATGACATCCCGCAAAAAGGTGCCCATGACGCGGGTAGCTTCAGCAATTGCTTGACCTGGTTTGCTTACCTCAACAGCGTATTTACGGAAATCAGGCATTTTCAGATCTCGCAGCAGCATACCACCATTAGTATGAGGATTGTCTCCCATACGGCGAGTACCTTTGGGTGCAAGTTCTGCGAATTCTGCAATGAATCGACCGTTTTCATCGAACAGTTCTTCTGGCTTGTAATTCGCCATCCAGTCTTCTAACTGCTGCAGATATTGGGGATTGTTCCGGACATTAGCAAGGGGTACCTGGTGCGATCGCCAATAATCTTCAGTTTTTTGATCATCAACTTCTTTGGGTCCAGTCCAACCCTTAGGCGATCGCAAAATAATCATCGGCCATTGGGGACGACCTATGTAACTATTAGTGCGAGCATATTCTTGAATCTCCTTAATTTCCCGCATGATGGTATTCAAGGTTCCCGCCATCAGTTGGTGCATTGTTTCGGGGTCAGAACCCTCTACAAAATAAGGTTTATAGCCATATCCAACAAACAGTTCTTGCAATTCCTCATGACTGAGGCGTGCTAATATTGTTGGGTTGGCTATTTTATACCCATTGAGATGCAAAATTGGTAAAACAGCACCGTCATGAATAGGGTTAAGGAATTTATTTGAATGCCAACTTGCTGCTAAAGGTCCAGTTTCAGCCTCGCCATCTCCAACAACACAAGCAGCGATTAAGTCAGGATTATCAAAAACCGCACCATAAGCATGGGAGACAGCATAGCCTAACTCACCGCCTTCGTGGATACTTCCTGGAGTCTCTGGCGCAACGTGGCTAGGGATTCCACCAGGGAAGGAAAACTGTTTGAACAGCCTCTTCATACCCACGGTATCTTGGGAAACATTAGGATAATATTCGCTGTAAGTTCCTTCCAAATAAGTGTTAGCTACCAATCCGGGACCACCATGACCGGGACCTGCAATATAAATTATGTTAGAGTCATATCTATTAATTACTCGGTTGAGGTGAGCATAAATAAAGTTTAATCCAGGTGTGGTTCCCCAGTGTCCTAATAGTCTGGGTTTTATATGCTCCAGCTTTAGAGGTTCCCGTAGTAAAGGATTATCTAACAGATATATTTGCCCTACAGACAAATAGTTCGCAGCCCGCCAATAGGCATCTATTTTGCGTAACTCTTCTGCCGATAAGGGCTTAGTTTGAATTGAAGCAGCTACTGTCATAAAAAAGTTTCCTCACATTTGAACGATAATCAATAGGATTAAATCAATATAAATTAGTGCCAATATTGTGCTATGTTTTGTGATTTTAATTAGCAACAATAGATGAACATCTAATTATTATCAATTAGCGATTAGCATCCAAAGTATATTGATCCATTCCTATATATTTTTCCTCGCAATATGTTAATCAATCAGCTTTAAATAAGCTTTCATCAAATACACTTGTCAGCATATCGCATCAGTACTGTATGTGCCATAACCATATGAATTTCAAAAATATTCTTTTGAGATAAATAGCAAAATCAAATGAGAAAATGTTTCTATTTAGATAAATTACTTAACACAATAATTCGAATCATTTGTATCAAATTCATTTAATTCTTTTTCATCAAAGTTCTCCGGAGCTAGCTGCTCGTGGTCTCCTCAGCTGATTCTACAATCAACATCAAGCAGATATACGTAATTTCTTGCTATCAGAGCATAGATATTTTTGGTATTATGTAAGGATGATTCAATAAAGACTTATAAGAAATAAATTATCCAAAAAAATTTAATTTTTGTGATGGTTTTTGTAAACTCCACGGCTTATTCCTGCTGCGTTTGTTTTAACGACTTCCCTAGCGAGCTCCTGAGCCTTCAGAGATAAGCGTGATGTTGGGTAGAAAGATTTGTATCGTCATAGAACCTCACTCAGGAAAGAGTTTGATTTTGTTTAAGCTTTAAAATAAGAGTGCTTGTCGAGCGAACAGACTCGACGAGGATTACTTAAATACCCTCTACTTACTCCACTAAGATTTAGCGAATACTGACTGAAAAATAAATTTTGAATAAGAAATTTTATACTCTCAATATTTTAATCCTAGACGTTGCAACAAAGCCGTTATTGAGAAGATGTCTAATAAAAACTACAAAATTATAATTAGCAAAATTTTAACCTTTTCATAAACTAACCAAAATTTTAGAAGCTTTAATTAAATAGAAAAAAATATCATTAAAGACAAATTTGGAGGTTGTAATTGTAACTTATTTACTAATTGCAACTTCTTATTAAGGCTTGAGGTAATTTTATTTTTACTTTTGATTTCATCCGATAATAATATTTGCCTCCACAATGTATAATAATCACTACATACAAGGCTCAGCCTGACAAGAAGAGGATATTTATTTCGGTTATATTTGGATTTACTGCGGGAAATTCGTAATTATTAATTTCTTAAAATCACTTAAGTTTAATAAACAAAAGGTCTTGTATTACTTTAAACAAAGTAATTTAATTATCTATTTCTAAAAACATTTTTTTTGCGTGACCCCCATTGACATCCCGGTTATTTTGGGGAATGAATAAACTAAAATTTCCGGTCATAGTTTCCGGAATAAGTAATTGATATTGGACCAATAGTTTTCGGACTTCCTGTCTGAAACTACCATTAATCCAATATTAAACATGCGCACTATAACGCAAAGATTAAATAGAGATTAAGCAGAGATTAAACTTATTATGTCTAAACTTTCACGTCGACAGTTTGCTGCATTAGTTGTCGCATCTGCTGCAGGTACTGCTGTCGCTCCCATTGGTTTGCTAAATGGTCGCCGGGTTTTGGCTGACGAAGGCGAAGAAGGTGATGATGATGAAAGAGAAGGAAAAAAGAAGTGTTCTACTGCCAGTTTTAGCGTATTTGGTTTTGGTCCCCTAAGTCCTGTAATTCCCTTAAATACAAATCAATTGGGTGACGTTGCAGGTGCTGGTGATCTACGTAATGTTCCCCTGTTGCTACTACCGGCAGGATTTCAATATAAAGCTATTTCCATTAGGGGAGAAGTAATGAGCGATGGTGCGCTTGTTCCCGGCGACCATGATGGTATGGCTTGTTTTCCCGGTCCGAGAGGTTCTCGTACTAATATTTTGGTGCGCAACCACGAATTAAGTCCTACAGAGGAGGAAGCAGGTAATCTAAAAGGAGCCTTAGCTCCAAACGGTAGACAGTACGATACCTTCCAAGGAGAGGCTGCTGGTCTTGGAAGTGGAGGTACTACGACTGTTGTAGTGAATTATAAGGGTGACGTAGTAAAGCATTTTATTTCTCTGGGAGGTACGATCCGTAACTGTGCTGGCGGTCCAAGCCCTTGGGGTTCTTGGATTAGTTGTGAGGAAAATGTCTCAACACCCACCAACGACGAACTGGTTACCAAAAAACATGGTTATAACTTTGAGGTTCCTGCTTTCGCTACTGAAGCTGTTGAGCCAGTTCCCCTAGTTGCAATGGGTCGGATGAACCATGAAGCAGTATCTGTAGATCGTTCTGGGATTGTCTATGAGACGGAAGATCGGGGTGATAGTTGTTATTACAAGTTTGTCCCGAATGTAGTACAGCGTGGTGGACGAATTCGTCGTCCCGGTCAGTTACAAGAAGGTGGTTCGCTCTTTGCAATTGCGATCGAGCCAAATCAAAAATCTAAGTGTACTGGTGAACCCTTACCTACCGTTATGGCTCCTATTGATAATCCAACAACCAAAGTTGTTGATACTCGTGGTTTAGATCGCGGAGCTTCAGGTAGTATGCTTCCATTCTTAGGTCAGCCCCTCAAGGTTCGCTGGGTGAAACTTGATGATGTCGATCCAGATGAAGACACTCTGCGATACGAAGCCCAGTCTAAGGGAGCAACAATTTTCTGGCGCGGTGAAGGTGCTTGGGAATACAAGGGTTTACATTATTGGGTGAACAGCGGTGCAGGTGATGCTGGTGAAGGTCAAGTTTGGTGTTATAACCCCAAAAAACAAACCGTTACCATGATTGTTGAATCGACCGAGGAAAACCTACTAGATGGTCCTGACAACATGACTTTTGCCCCCGATGGTACGATCTATCTTTGCGAAGATGGTAGTAGTGGGGAACCTGGAACTCCAAACTTCAGTCAGCGCGTTGTGGGTGTAGATGCTTCAGGTGGCTTGTTTACCTTTGCTCAAAACAATCTCGATACGAGCGAATTTGCTGGAGCATGTTTTTCGCGTAATGGAAAATTTATGTATGTTAATTCTCAGGGAGTTGGTATTACTTACGCCATTTGGCGCACCGATGGTCGTTCGATTTCCTTAGGTGATGGAGATGACGATGGTAGAGGTGATGATGATTAAGGCAATAAGGATTATTTGATCGCAGCGGAAAAATATTGCCATAATAATCTGACATAACTTAGCCCAAAAATCCACCTTGGTGTACATTTCCTAGCTAATAGTAAATATCTGATAAATCTGCATCTTTGACCATTTGCAACAACTAAGAGGCAGAGTGGAGTCTTCGAACTATATCCCCCACGGTCGAGTGGCACGTTCGTTAAGACTCAAACCTTTAACTGATTGGGTTTGGGGAGTGTGGGAGGTGTGGAAATTGTGCCATTCAGTTTCGTGCAAAAATCCTCATTAATTAAACTCCTCTGCCCCTCTTCCCTCTTCCTTCTTCCTTCGCTGTGACAAGATTGCATCTTAGGTATTTATTTTGCGACTTACAAATACTGTTTATCAAATACCATCTATCTTTATTTTTTCTAGAAAGTATAGATATGAGTGCGACAAAGTAAATCCGCAACCAAAGAATCCACTATTTTAAATTTGAGGATAATACGGGGATAAAATTCTTTAGGGTTGTTAACAACAATTAAATTAAGTTCACCAAAGTAATTATATTTAGTTCAAACCAATATCGATTTGCATACCAAAGATATTCTATCTTCAACTAATAAAATTTATGAAATCAGGAGTAAACCAAGCAATAAATAATACTGTGATATTTTTTTGAGTGTCATAGCAGTTTAAAAAATAACGATTTCAGACATATTACGACCTCAAATAAAGTATTTATTTTAACCTTAAGCTTACAGTGAGTCGAAAAGAGAAAATTCAAAGTACTGTATTTGGGTAACTCTAAGATAGGTATACTACCTTGGAACGCGAAAATTTATTGGTAGTAATGTTAAATTGAAAAAGATCTGAATACAGAAAGTAAAAATTTCTAAAGCTGTTCTTAAATATAAAGAATTGACAATTTCTAGTTACATAATTAATTATTCAACTGGAAACAATTTAGATCGTAAAACCAAGTTACAAAAAATACAATTAGCGGCAAGTATGAGGTGGCAAGAATCTATCCCATTTTTACTAACGGTAGCCGTATTTTTAATTGCGGTTAGTCTAAAAAATCCAATATTGCTGTTTTGTTTGCTGATGGGAAGTTTACTCGTCATCGTTATCAGACAAGTTGGAAATCAGGTGCATTTACCAAAGAAATGGTTATTAATATGTCAAATTTTAGCAGTTGCAGTTATTTTAAGCGCATTTTGGCTGGATTATTTTGCTGCACCAGCACATGCACAATTCTTTGGTAAGGCTGAAGATTTTTTTAAAAATACCCTAACTCAAGGTACCGACGCAGGAAACACCCAACCTGCAGTCAGTTTGGTGTTTAATGTTCTAAGAGCACTTTATTTGCTTTATATTGCAGTTGCCTTAATTGGTGTGGTCAATGCGGTTCGTAAGGATGAAGATTGGCAAAGTATTGCTAGAACACCTTTACTAGTAGTAGTAGCAGTTACTATCGCTGACGTCCTCACGGGCTTTATCATTGGTGATACCAGTGGTAGCTGAGGAATCACTTATCAGTTAACAGTTGACAGTGACCCATTACCCATTACCCATTACCCATTACCCATTACCATTAACAAATGTCTGAAGAAAGAGATAAGGATTTTCGACCTGTAAACCGGATATTGGGAACTCAACCATCATTAGGACCCTTACCCGCAGATCAAGTATTTCCTTGGACAATCATTGCTTTAGCCTCTTATTTTGTTGTCAATGGAGTTTTTGGAGGAGTTTTTCAGGATGACTTTCAAAAATGGCTGTGGACTTCACTAATTGCTGGTTGGGGTATGGGAACGTGGTGGATTTTAACTGGTGGAAGGAGTTGGCGGTTTCTTAGCAAGTTTATTGGCGTCCCTACTTGGACAAGAGGTTTAGCCCGTTATCGAAGTTTTCTGGAAGTAAAACATGAAGGAAAAAATCGGAAAACAAAGCGTCGGTCTCGCAGGAAGCGACGTTAGATTAACTCCTTTTGAGGATTCTCTCCATCTTGCTACCATGCTGCAGGTCAGTTTGGATGGTAGGGAGGTGGGGGCTTATGTTCTTACCAAGGGTAATCAAAAAGATAGATTTTGCTTTGTTTTCGGGTTTGATTGTCAGGGTATTCATACAACCCTCAGACCAGAGCAAGTTGATACGATTTGTAATAATATCGAAGCTGGCTTAAAAGATATTCCTGCAGGGGAAAGGCTGACGTTTCACCTAAGTTCCTTTAGCTCGGAAACTCAGCGTCAAGAGGAATTGTCATCTCTAGTTAAGGATGCGGCTTCAGTTGACATCAAATATCTTTTGATGGCGGAGCGTGCCAGGGTGAGAGAATTGACCCGGGATGGTATTCGCAAACCCAAGTTTTTACGAATTTATGTGACCTATACAGTTGAACCCAACGCTGCTGAAACTGATGATTGGATTGAGAGGTTACTTGCAAAAGGTGAAGATTGGTGGCTGAGGTTTAAGGGGGACGCCACAGTATTAGCAAACCAGCATTTGGAAACGGTTATCCTTAATGCTTATAAAGAAGGTTTTCGCCGTTGGGAGCAGATCCTATCCAATAAAATGGGTTTGGATGTCAAAGCGATGAACGCAGGTGAGCTATGGGAAGAAATTTGGTACCGGTTTAACCATACATCAGCAATTGAGATTCCCCAATTACTAATCTTAAATGAGGAAGGATTGCATGAAGAGGTTTATTCCGATCTAGCTAGTAGCAAGTTACTGATAGATAATCCCCACAGTACAACTTTGTTAATGGAATCTCACATCCCCTGCGCTGATCGCCGTTGGGTACATGTAAAAAATCGTTATATCGGTGTATTAACTTTTCTAGAGAAACCCGGAGGTTGGCAAAATAAACAATCCCAATTGCGTTATTTATGGGAGTTGCTCGCTAGGGAAGCAGTGGTCGATACAGAGGTTTTTTGTCAATTGAGTGCAGCAAACCCAGGATTAGTCAAAAATACATTGCAGCGCGTCCTCAAACAATCAAATATGACTGCTACGATGGCGCAGTCGAAAAGTAAAACCATAGATGTTAACGCCCAGTTAAAACTAAAAAAATCCTTAGCAGCACAAGAACAAATATACGAAGGTGCCGTACCTATTTATACTGGAGTTACAGTTTTAGTACATAGGGATAGTACAGAAAAGCTAGACGAAGCAACAAAATATATTGAGAACAGCTTTCAGCGTCCAGCACAGGTGATTAGGGAAACAGAATATGCCTGGAAAATATGGTTGCAAACTTTACCTATAGTTTGGGAAGTCTTGTTAGCAAAACCCTTTAATCGCCGTCAACTATATTTAACAAATGAAGTACCGGGACTAATACCTCTCGTCCATACCCGCAAGGGCGATCGCCAAGGGTTTGAGTTGATTGCTGAAGAAGGAGGAACGCCGGTACATTTGGACTTATTTAAGCGACATAAAAATTTAGCATTATTTGCTACTACCCGTGCAGGTAAATCAGTATTAGTGTCGGGAATTTTAACCCAAGCCTTAGCCCATAATATTCCGGTCGTCGCCTTAGATTTTCCTAAGCCTGATGGTACGTCTACTTTTACCGACTATACAGAATTTATGTCCGGTTGGGGAGCTTATTTCGATATCTCCAAACAATCAAATAACCTATTTGAACAACCAGATTTACGTTTCTTGAGTCCTGAGGAACAACGCGATCGCTTTCAAGATTATGTTGGCTTTTTAGAATCAGCTTTGATGACCATGGTTTTGGGTTCATCTAACCAAGACCAACTGCTATCACAAACAGTACGTTCCGTTCTCAACTTAGCTTTAGCAGCTTTCTTTCAAGATGCGGGAATCAATCAAAGATATCAAGATGCGATCGAGGGGGGTTTCGGGAGTCATGCTTGGGACAAAACGCCCACATTACACGACTTTTTAACATTTTGTTCTTCCGAACATTTACAGATGGAAACCCTAGGTGGCAGAGTAGAAGATGCTCTGAGTCAAATTCACCTCAGATTAAGATTTTGGTTATCAAGTCGTGTAGGTAAAGCAATTTCCTATCCTTCAAGCTTTCCAACTGATGCTCAGCTTTTGGTCTTTGCTCTGAGAAACTTATCGGATAGTGAAGATGCAGCAGTTCTATCCCTAAGCGCTTATTCTGCCGCATTACGCCGCGCCCTTAGCAGTCCAGCTTCCATATTTTTTATTGATGAGGCACCAATTTTATTTGAATTTGACCAAATTTCTGATTTAGTAGGAAGAATTTGTGCAAACGGAGCCAAAGCAGGTGTGAGAGTAATTTTATCAGCCCAGGACCCGGATACGATCGCGAAATCAAAAGCAGCATCGAAAATTTTGCAAAACTTAACTACCAGGTTAATAGGAAGGATTCAACCAGTCGCAGTAGACAGTTTTGTCGATATTTTAAAATATCCCCGTCAAATTATCGGACGTAATGCATCAGAAAGTTTCTTTCCCCGCAAAGAAGGTATTTACAGTCAATGGTTGCTTGATGACAACGGAATTTACACTTTTTGTCGCTATTATCCAGGTTACGAGCAACTTGCAGTGGTAGCGAATAACCCCGACGAACAAAGCGCTCGTCAAAAAAGTATGCAAAAGTATGAAGATAAATATGAAGCGATTTCCAGCTTTGCACGTCAATTAGTCGCATCTTTGCGGGGGGGTTAGGGATTGGGGATAGCACTGCGTGCCGCCTTGCGGCATATGGGGACTGGCGACTGGGGATTAGGGATTGGCGACTAGGAATGAAAAATTGAGTTACCAATTACCAATTACCCATTACCAATTACCAATTACCCATTACCAATTACCAATTACCCATTACCAATTACCAATTACCTATTACCTATTAAAAATTAACAAATTATAAATACTAATAAATTATGCGAAAAACTGCTTTTTTAACTATCTGTTTTACATTTTTAGTCAGCTTACCAGCGATGGCGCGATTGGGATATATATGGACAGATTTTCAAAACTACGCTGTCGATTTTCAAGATTATTTAACAAATAATATTGACGAAACTGTAAATCCTGCAGGAGAAGGAAGTTTTACCGCAATTAATAATTCTACAGGTGCACTCAATTTACCCAATCCAATTGATGTAAGACAACAGGTCGTTCAAGACGTAACAGATAATTCACTTTCTGACATTTTTGAAAATAATCCAGCAGTTCAAGGTAAGTTAATTGGAAATGAAATCGAACGTCAACTGACCCGTGCTGCGACAGAATCATACTTCGGTGTTAAAGGACAAGAAAGATTACAAATAAAGCTAGAAACTGTTCAAAATGTCATCGAAAATATTGATCGCGAAGCTGATGAAGCGCGTGAAAATAATCAAAATATTCTCAATCAATTAGCTGGTTTAGGTCAAGCAGCAACCGGTCAAAATTTTCTAGGACGATTAATTTCAAATCAAACTAATCTACAACTGCAAATTAATAGACAGCAATCAAGAATGATTGCAGAATCTTTAGGTCAAAATATTAAACAAAATCAATATCTACAGTATTCTAATTTAAACTTGGCAAATATTTCCCAACAAGTAGAAGAAGCAAATAATGCGCGTCGCGTTGACTCAGCTGCATCTGTTGCTAGACTTTTAAGAGCTAGTTCCCAATCAGATTTATTTGGTAGAGAAGAAAATGAGTAATAAGTAATAAGTAATAAGTAATAAGTAATGAGTAATGAGTAATAAGTAATGAGTAATAAGTAATAAGTAATGAGTAACAAGTAATGAGTAACAAGTAAGTAACAAGTAAGGAGTAATGGTTAATTGGTCAATTATTTTTTGACTTATGTCCTACGGACACGCTGAGATGCGCCTGCGGCGAACGCTAATGACTTTTTACTTTTGACTTGTCCTCAATCCCTAATCCCCAAAAATGTATATCAAGATATTGGCTCAAACTGGTGTTGATGAAATTATTGGTGATGGTGCAACAACTGCACGTAGTATCGCTGAAGCTTGGGACGAACAATGGTTAAATTTATTGCAAAATAATAGCAGTGAAAATTTATATGGTTCCTTAACAAATCTTGGCGTTTTTTTTGCGGTGGGTACCCTGCTATTTTTTATGATGCAGTGGCTTAAAGATTTAATTTACAGCGAATACTCCCGCCCTATATCGAGTTTGATTTGGCCGTTTATTGTAGTTCTATTATTAACTAATACTGGTAATGGTTCAGTTCTTTCTAGCTTAACTTTAGGTGTTAGAAATTACATTAATAGTATTAATCAACAGGTGGTAAGAATTGGAGATGCAGACCAATATTATCAACAAGCATTAAGTATGAGCGTCGCCGAAGAGGTTGTAGCTTCTTTTTTGCGTCCTTGTCAATCTTTATCTGGCGAACAGAGGGTTCAGTGTTTTACTAAGGCAACTGAAAAAACTGATACTCTTTGGCAAGAATACCGAGATTTATATGGCGATCGTCCTTGGATTGTAAGGTTGGAAGAACAGGTTAATCAAATTACCTTAAATCCTAATAATGTTTCAGAATTTGCCTTTAATTCTCTCCTTGGTTCCACTATTCAACCAAGTATAAAAAGCTTTCTGATTTCTTTACAGTCTGCTTTTCAAAACTTGATAGAAGTTACAATGTTACTTGTGGCAGCATTGGGTCCGTTAGCTGTGGGTGGTTCATTATTACCTGTAGCTGGAAAACCAATATTTGCATGGGTTACAGGATTTATCGCTATGGGAATTGCCAAAATTTCTTTCAACATTATTGCAATTTTAACTTCAAGTGCGATCGTAAATGGAACATCTTCAAATCCTAATACCAATGTAGACTTGATGTGGTTTATGATTTTCCTGGGAGTTTTAGCACCGATTTTATCTTTGTTAATTGCAGCTTCAGGGGGATTTGCTGTTTTTAACGCAATCAGTAACACAAGCTCTTGGGTCAGTGAAAAAGTTTAGAGATTGAGAGTTAGCTGTTGGCGTTAGCGTGACGCTTTGCTAACCCCAGTCGCAGATCCCCAATCCCAAATCACTAATTCCCAATCAAAATGGTGCAACTACTAAAACAAAAAAAACAAGTAGTAAATGTTCTCGCTGTATTTGCGATCGCAACATTCAGTTTACATTTATTGACTTTATTTATTTTAATTCTGCAAGGATTTACTGTTCGACAGTTAAGTCTGCAAAAGCCGCCTACTTTCGTACAATTAGTCAATGGGAAGCCGATAAAAACCATAGACACTCTGGCTAGGGAACCAGAAGCAATCCGCCAATTTGTTAGTAAAACAATGGTGTCAATTTTTAACTGGTCGGGAAATTTACCTCCCCGAACTATTGAACAAGTTTCAAAACCTCAATCTGATTTGGGAATTTTAATTAAGACACCATCCGGAGGTGTTAAAAGAGTTGCGACTAGTAGTTGGTTGGCTAGTTTTGCATTCGCAGAGGATTTTCGTAAAGGTTTTTTAAGTCAAATTGCTGAAATGACTCCACCTGAGGTCTTTTCCGACCGACCAGAACGAAAAATGTCAGCCAAGTTAGATATTACTCAAATCTATCCTCCAGAAAAAATTGCACCGGATAAGTGGCGAGTAGGAATCGTTGCAAATCTAATCCAAACTAAGGGTCGTGACAATAAAAAAGTTATAATCCCTTTTAATAAAGATGTAATAGTACAATCAATAGATAGTTTTAAACATCCTTTGACACAGCAAATTACAGATTTACAACAAGCTATTTATAGCGTGCGTTCGGATAGCTTAGAAATCTATGAAATTCGCGATTTATGTCTGACTGATGAATATGATAAAACAGCGAAACAAAGATGGTTGCGCTGTAAAGTAAAATTTTAGTTTCAAATTTCCCATCAATATTTAAATTTTGAGTCTGGGTTTGAGTTTAAGTGTAACTTGAAGTTTGATTTTATTTAAATTTAGCACTTTAAATTTAAATTATTTAAGTCTGAATCATTAAAAAACCAAAGCTTTGTATTTGATATGATTATTTCCATTGAGATTAGTACTAAGCTTTTGATTTAGGTAATTTTTCTTACCCCTCTGTTCCTCGTTCCCTGTTCTTTGTTCTATTCTCAGTAAAATCTAATCTCCTAACTATATACTTACTACTATAAATTACAAAAACTTGGGTCGATTGGAGCATATCAAATGCGTTCTTTAAATCCTAAAAAAAATAATAATAATCTTATTCCTTTATTTGTTATTGGAACTTTTAGCTTACATTTGTTCACGGTGCTGATATTAATGTTCCATAACACAATGCTGCAGCAGGTAAAACGTAAAACCTTGCCGGAAACCTTAGTTCAATTAGTTGATGGTCGAACAATTGCAGTAGCTGCTACCGATAATTTAGAACGCAATCAACAAACTATTCGTCGCTTTGTGGGTGAAGCTATGACTTTAATATTAACTTCTTCCAATAATTTACCTCCAAGCTTAATTAAGGAAATAACTTCTCCACTACTAAGTGAAGATTTGAGGCAAAAATTAAATTCTAAGAATAATAATATGGGCTTCGACTATGGGTTAGATAGGAATTTGCGAAATACAGAAAATGTTCTAGCGATCGCAAGAATATCCCAACCAGAAGAAGTTAGTAAGGGGAACTGGAAAGTCGATATTTATGCAAATTATTTAACTTTTAAAGGCGCAGAAAAAACAGGTACTTCTATTCCTTTTAATAAACAGATTTTTGTACGAGCAATAGAAACAACTAAAGCCACTGCAGATCAATCAGGGATACCAGCTAATTTAGCAATTAGTGGCTTACGGGAAGCAAGGCTAGAAATTTATAATATCTGCGAACTAAAAGATAAAAAATGTTCTACAAGTAAAAAAATGTAAAGTAAACAAATAAGAAATTAACTAAATCAATAAGAACTTAACTATGAAGCCAAAAAATCAAATCTCTACCCCTGTATCTTCCCGAAATTCAACTGTGACCGATATTGACAATTCTCCTTCAAGTACAGATATTTCTGAATGGGAATCGCGTATCGCCAAGTTAGTTGGTTTAGAAGAAGAAGTAACATCACCCAGTTCCCAAATCAAGGAAACATCCCTAACAGAAGCGATATCAGAAAACCAACGAATAGAAGTCAGCAAAGAAACTCCAGATCCAAACTCAGTTCGTACCAAACAATCCCTGTCTGCAAATCCTTTTGCAAAAGCTGGTTTAGTTGGTGCTAGTACTTTAGTAGCTGTCCTATTTGCTGGAGGATTTTTATCACAAATTATGGGTGGGGGTGGAAAACAGCAAGTTAAAAAAAATGTTACTGTTCAACCACCTCAAGTTAAAACCCCAAATCGTCTCGAACAACTAGAAACAGAAGTAGATACACTCAAAACCAAACTTGCGCTTGCGAAACAAGCAGAAGCAGTCAAAAATGCACAACAACAACTTAGAAGAAACAAACCAAAACCTGAAGTTGTAAATAAACCTTCACCACCGAAACCCCCCAAACCTACACAAAATATTTCTCCACCTGAGGTTATTACCCGAGTAATACGAGAACCCCGACCTGTTGAGATTAATCAAACTCAACCTGCACTTCCAGAACCTCCACCCCCACAACCAGTAGCAACACCAGATCCAACACCAGATCCAGATCCAATGCAGAAATGGCAAAAATTGGCGAAGTTGGGTAGTTATGGGATGGTGACTCAAGATATTAGCAAGCAAAATACTGTAAAAACAGCATCTGCACCAAAAAGAAAAGTTGAACCCCTCGTCAGTCGTCCGAAATCAAAGGTAACGCCAAAACCAAGTACATCAAGAAGATCGGGAAGTGGTAAACGTACAGTTGTTGGTAGTAGTGCTGAAGCCGTAATTGCAACCGCTATTTTTGGCGAAACAACAAAATCCCGGGGGAGAAGTAGAAGTAGAAGTAGAAGTAGCGGAAATAGTGATAACTCTAGCACAGACAACAATGTATTTGTCGTACGTTTAGAAGAACCACTCAAAGCAAGAGATGGTGAGGTTATAGTACCCGCAGGTAGCGAAATTCTAACTCAAGTCAGTTCAATATCAGACAGAGGTTTAATGCGACTTAATGTCACCAAATTGTTAGTTAAAGATAAAGATGAATTAATTGAAAAAAGTCTATCACCAAATGCTCTAACAATTCGCGCTCCTGAAGGTAAACCTTTAATGGCTAAGAGTTATCCCAACAAGGGTTCATCGATTGCTGGAAGGGATGCGCTAACATTTGGTTTGGGTGGATTGGGAAGAGCAGCTCAATTATTTAACCGCACTGAAACTAGAATTGTTCGTGACGAAGGTGCTGTTTTTTCAGAAACTAATAATAACGATCCCAACATCACGGCTGGAATTTTAGAAGGTGGGATGAGAAGTTTAGTTCCCCAAGTTACTCGTCGCAACCAACAAGCAATTTCGCGCATAAATCGAAAAAGTGATATTTGGTTTCTCAAAGCAGGTAAAGAAGTTGAGGTTTATGTCAACCAAGAAGTTCGCTTGTAGTTTGTAGTGCTGAGGCAATTTGAGTTTATTGTTTAAGGAAGTTCAATTTTAAATAAAGGAGTTTTACATCAAAAATATACTTTGAATGAGGGCACAGTTGGGTGTATCCTAACGTAACGAAATTATTGATGAATAATTCTAACTTAGAAAAAATAATTGTTCAGTAAATAAATCCCAGGAAAATACAGGGCAGAATCTAGGTGCAGCCGATGAAAGAATACATTAATTTTTGCCGGAATATCGTCAAAAGTTCTTATTTTCTCCCATTAACATCTCTACTTTTTTTAACAGTAGGATTGTGCGTTACCAATCGTGTACTTGCTAATAATGCTGTTCTCCGTTCCATTTTTTCATGTCAAGCACAGGGTTTGGGAGGAGCAATACCCAGTGTAAAAGTTTGGTATCAAAACGGTACAAATTTAAGCTTTATTCCCGCAGGTGAAACTATCAAAAAAGTTTGGTTAGACGATCCCTCAGAGGTCACCTTAGATTTTGATGGTCCCATGTGTGTGAATTTTGGCGGACAAGAAGGAGGAGATTGTGAAAATTCAGCAGCTAGCGTAATTCACATGCGACGGATTGAAAAACTCGATATTCCCGGTCTTCCCCCTCGAAGTAATAATTCCAAAACTCTGTTAACTGTGGTCACGGAAGGAGGAGGTAGGAGAAAATTATATACTTTTCGCGTGATTTATGGAGACGGAATGCCAGAATACAATACTATGGCTGTTTTTTCCGATCCTCCATCTTCTAGCGAAAATCCTTGCGTACGAATCGATCAGTAAGCTGCTTCACAGTGAATATGTTTTTAATTAAACTATAGCAATCCTAAATCATTTACGAAAATCAAATATGATTGCTATAGGATTGAAATTAGTAACTATTGCTGTAATGAAAACAACCAAATAGTCCTTCCTGTTAAATGTTTTTATTATCAACTCTTAAGTTCTTTTAAAAAAATTTATAACCTGCGATTTAGTCATTCCAGGACGAATTTGTGGTTGATAGAGTATTTGTATAACTTTTTTATCAATTTGAGAATATCTATTTGTGTCAGTCCAAGGTTGATAAAAAATACTATTTTTATATTTATAAGAATCTCTTAGAAGTCCCAAAGATTGGGTCAATTCTTCTCTAATTAAGTGCGATCGTTCTTGTTGATTTACCCCAGCACTTGCGATCAAAATGTTTGCACTATTTATAGTATTATTTTGATTCCAGTTAGTCCAAGCATAGCCATAATTTCCTGGTTGATAATTAGGTTCGTACCGCCGAAACTGAGATACGGGAACAAAATGAATTTTTACATTCGGTTTATTGTCAACTATATTCAATTTTATTCCGGATACTAAACTATTAATTTCATTAATTACGCTTTTCAAAGTATTTAAGTCTTCAGGGGTTGGGGAACCGATGATTTTAATTCTTAAATCCCTATCCCATTTTCTGATCAGATTGGAACCTGCAGAAAATTCAGCACCAAGTGCTATTTCAAGAAAATAATTAATTTCTTCAGGTGTATATATATTTGGTGTGATGTAAGCTTGTTGATAATTTTGTTCTTTTCTATAACTATTTACTGTTGGGTTTATATATCTAGAACTTGAAGTATTTATTCCTTGTCTATTTATTCCATTGTAATTTTCCGGTGGGATAGGAATAATGTTACTTCTGTGTTCGACACTTTTATCCCGGTTTCCCCTCGCAACTAAATCACCTCTGACCCAACCAGTGATACCAGTTTCCTGTAACTTGACATAGTACCAAGTAAAGCCATCCATTCCCTCTGTATTATTGCGGATGATTACCCGATCGCCAGATCTACCGTAATCAACAGCATCGGATAGGGTGCTAGGTGCTAAGCGAAGATTTATCTGACTGGTAGGATTTTTACTGTTGAGAACTGCTGTTTGTGCGTCAGAGGAAGAAATTGCAATCCCTAATATTGTTCCTCCAATTGTGGTCGATGCGATGCTCAAAGCAAGAGTATTACGAATCCCAGAGACAAAAATCTGCTTTATTTTCATAAATCCTGTGTAAATTCAATGATGGGAAATATGGGAAACTTGGCTCTGATGACACCCAAACCTTTCTACTTAAAACTTTAAATAATCAAAGATCCAAAACTTTAGCCCTTAGAACTTTAGCCTTTAACAAAAATATTTTTCTGTATTTTCTGGAAACCTTGTTGTATGAGGAACATCAAATATAGATTCTGCGAGCGATCGCTTTTGACTTTGACTTTCTGAAATAATGTTTGTGTGTCATTAGTAGTTTCCATTTATACCTCATGTTTTTTATAAATGTACAGATAAAATGAGAATATTTCGGGAGCGTCTCACTTTCGTAAAAACACCCACCTTACCTAGTAATGTGAAAATCTTATCCTCTAGTTATTCGCAATAATACATTTGCTTCATGTGAGATGAACCCAATATTTCTTTGCGATTGTAGCCACTATAAATTTGCTTTATAATCAACAATAATTATTGGCGTACGAGGTAATTGGAGTAATTAAGATACAAGGTTACCGGAAATTTACGCACATAAAATTACAACTTCCAAATATTAGAAATTCCAATATTAGAAATTGCTTATAAGTACGTAAGTCCTAGTCGAGTTATTTTGTTTTGAACCATTCTAAAGTTATTGAGGAATTATAAGGGTGACATATATTACTCTTCCTTGCAAAAATCCTCAAACAGGAATCCAAACCAGAATTTTTGTCCCTTGTTCGGGATAACTCTTAATTGTCAGTTCTCCACCTAAAATGTTTACCCTTTCTTGCATTCCCCGTAATCCAAAACCTGTATGATGTGCGTTAATATTAAAACCTCGACCATCATCTCTTAATTCCAAAAGTATTCCATTAGAATCTTTGTTTGCATTCAGGGTGACCAACTTAGACTCAGCATGTTTTTGGATGTTTGTGAATCCTTCTTGAACAATGCAATAAAGTTGATGACTAATTTGAACTGGTAGGTGCGGTAGTTTTACATTTACTCGTACTACAAAAGATTGATTTCGTTCTACTTTTTGCGCTAATGTCTTAAGTGCTTCACTTAAATTAAAATTTGACTGGCGCATAGTTTGAACAGAACGTCGTACTTCATCTAAACATTGACTACTTAATTCTTTGGCTATATCTAAAGATTTTGCAGCTTTGATTGGATCTTGCTCGTATAATCTTTGAGCAAGTTCTAGTTGTACATCTAAAGTAGTTAAAGAATGACCTAATGAATCGTGAATTTCTCTTGCAATGCGATTACGTTCTAAATTTGCAGCCAAACTTTCAACTCTTTTTGTTAGTTCTTCTGCCTGTTGACGACTTTTTTGTTCTGCTAATATGACAAAACTAAATAATATAACAAAAGTACTCGCCGCTAGATAAACACCAGTATTGTTAATTATAATCCTGATGATAACAAAATTAGTGTCAGAGAGTTCATCGAGAATTTTATTAATATTCTTGAACTGAAATTTTAAAATATCAGGTAGACTCAAACCTAGGGCAATATTCCAAAATATACCTGATACAAATGCAATAATAATAACTTTTTTTCTATTTACAAGAAAACAACTTTTGACTAATACAAGATAAAGTAATATTTCAAAGTTTGCTCCAAATGCTCTTGCTAAGATAATAGATGTTATCTCTAAAAATATATAAATATATCTTTGCCAGTTGGGGTAATTGATGGGAAATATAAAGCTTAAAAATAAACAGAAAGTAAGATAAATAATATTTGCATAAGTGGGTATTAATTGAGAATAATAGTTGCTATCACGGCGATTTAGTAAGAATAATAAGAAATATACAACTATCAAGGTCCATTCTATATAGCGTACAGTTCGACGAATAGAGTCCGGTGTTTTTACTAAATCAATCATACTCAACCTCGAACACAGGATTATTAACTTATTAATTGCTATCATGCACAATTTTATAGAACTTATAGTATGACTAAAGTCATAACTATTTATTACTTTAGACAATATGCGACCCAATAAATTTATGCTTTAATATTTTTAGTTATTTTTCAATAAGTATTTTACCAAACTTATATTATATCTATTTGCCTTTTGAGCACTTCTAATCGAGTAAATAGAGTAATAAACATTTTAAAATGTTTGCTCCTTGTCTACCCTCCTTTTAAGGAGGGCTTATTTAACTATTTTCAATATAAATGCATATTTATTTACTATTGATATTTAAATCTAAATATTTTTTACTGAGTTAAAATATAGTTGGTTGAGATTTGTCGGTAAAAATTTAATTAAATTAGATTTCAGGGAACTAATGATTTTCAAATCCTATTCTTCCAGTTTGGTTGTCGTGATTTGTTCGAGTTTACTGATTTCTTTATATGGGTGTGTTTTTAAAGAAAATAATCTTCTCAATAATCAAACTAGTTCAAAAAATCAAACGACTTCAAATGATAATCAACTTACCAATGTAAGAAATATATCTACTGCAGAACGAATAAATAAAATTAGTTTGTATCTGGAAATACTTGAGGAAAATGGATTTTCAGGTGCAGTACTCGTAAGTCAAAATGACAAAATCATTTTTGAAAATGGTTATGGTTTAGCTGACCGGAAGAACAGGATACCGATTACACCTAAAACAGTTTTCGATTCAGGTTCTCTTTCCAAACAATTTACAGCAGCAGCTATTCTGCATCTAGAAGAACAGGGTAAATTAAAAGTTGAAGATACATTGGCTAAATTTTTTCATGATGTTCCGTCAGATAAAGCCAAGATTACTCTACACCAACTCTTAACCCATTCATCTGGTCTTCCAGAATACGCATTTGATAGTGATTTTGCTAAACTTAGCCGTCAACAAGCACAAAAATTAGTATTCAAAGCTAGATTAAAAACTTCACCAGGAACAAAATATTTATATTCTGATACTGGTTATGGGTTACTTGCAATAATTGTTGAAGTTGTTTCTGGTAAGTCTTTTCAAGATTATCTAAAAGACAACTTATTTAAGCCCGCTAATATGCTTAATACGGGTTTTTATAACGATCCTCAATGGTCCCAAGTGACAGTAGCACATGGTTATAATAACGGAAAAGATTTTGGTTCTGCTGCAGAGCGACCTGGTCCTTATTGGGGATTGGTTGGTTTCGGTGGTGTATTAACGACGGTAGAGGATCTTTATTTCTGGAATATTGCTCTAGAAAAGAATTTGATTCTTTCTCGAACATCCACTAAGAAGTTGTTTGCACCTCATATCAAAGAAAATAAAGATGGAAAAAGCTACTACGGTTATGGATGGGTGACCGAAGAAATACCAGGATATGGCAAAATTATTTCCCATGATGGTGCAACTGATTCGCAAAATGCCATATTTATAAAGTATGCCGATTCTAATAATACCGTGGTAATCGTACTTTCTAACCGTATTGATGAAGGTTGGTTTGGTAAGGAAACTTTTTATGGAACTCAAACCGGTGAAACTTTAGGAATTAATATCTTAAGGGACAACTTCCGAACGCTTCCAGATTATGCAAATTAATAATTTTACAGATATTGCAAATATTGAAATAAATTAACAAAATCAATTGGAATAACTCATAATTTTGCTTCGTTGCGACTATAGATAAATCTGCAAATAACATGACTTAAGTCACTATTATATATGACTTAAGCAAATATATGATTTGTTCAATCCATGATTAACTAGAGCTTTGGCTGTTTTGAAGAAGTATTCTACAAAAGGAAAAGTTTAGATGAAAAATTTGTATCTTTTGAGTATTAGCTTGTTCTCAGCTGCAACCTTAAATTATTTTTCTTTCACTCCTGCTGCTAAAGCTCAAACAACTTCCAGAAATAATAATTCTTTAAGCTCTACGGAAACTAAACAAAAGCCAGAACAAGACCAAGTAATGGTTTCAGAAGTTGTAATTGAGGGAGTAGAAGAAGAATTAAAACAGAAAATATCCAAAGTAATCCAAGTTCAAGCAGGTCAAACCATTACTCGCGATCGCTTAGAACAAGATATTAATGCAATATTTGCTATAGGTAACTTTGCTAATGTTCGAGTAATACCAAAAGATACACCTTTGGGAGTAAAGATAACTTTTGTTGTTGAACCCAATCCAACACTGCGCAGGGTAACAGTAAAGGGTAGTAATGTTGTACCTCAAAAGGTAATAGATAAAAGTTTTAGCCAACAGTACGGTAAGATAATCAATTTTCGGGAATTTCAAAAAGGAGTAAAAAATTTAAATCAGTGGTATCAGGATAATGGTTATGTATTAGCTCAGACGATCGCTCCCCCTAGTTTTAATTCTGATGGAAGTGTAACTTTAGCAGTTGCAGAAGGAATTATAGAAGACATTAAAATTCAATTTATTAATGAGGAAGGAAAGGAAAAAGACGCTGAAGGTAAACCAATTAAAGGTCGGACACAAAAATACGTTATTACTCGGGAAATGCAATTGAAACCCGGACAAGTATTCAAGCGTGAAGTTGCTCAAAAAGACCTGCAACGAATTGCAAGTTTGGGAATTTTTAATGATCTCAATCTTAAATTTAATCCCGGGAAAGACCCACAAAAAGTAGTTTTAGTCGTAAACCTTAGAGAAGGGAAAAATATTAGTCTTACACCCACAGGAGGGTTCAGTTCTCGTAGTGGACTATTTGCTTCTGGGAATTTTCAAGCACAGAATATTGGTGGTAGAAATCAGAAATTTGGTACAAATGTTGAAGTTAGTCGACGAGATTTAACTTTTGACGTTAATTTTTCTGACCCTTGGATTGCGGGAGATCCTTACAGAACTTCTTATAAAGTTGGTGCTTTTAGAAAACGTTCTTTTTCACAAATATTTGATGGTGGGGAAACAGATGTAGAACTACCCAACGGTGATAACCCTAGAGTATTTCGTACCGGTGGTAATATTATTTTTCGTCGTCCGTTGAGTAAAAATGTATTTGAAAAGTCTGATTGGGTCGCAAGTGCGGGTTTAAAGTATCAAAAAATTGCGATTCGTGATTCAGATGGGAATTTAAACGCTAAGGATGAATTAGGAAACGATCTTAGCTTTAGTGGTGATGGTGAAGATGATTTATTCAGCATACCCCTAGCTTTAGTGAGAGATAAACGTAATAATCCTTTGCGTCCCACAAAAGGTTCTTTTTTAAGTCTGAGTAGCGAACAATCAATTCCCATTGGAGATGGAAATATTTTATCCAACAAACTGCGAGGAAATTATAGCTTTTATGTTCCTACACATTTAACCAAATTCACAAAGGGTTGTCGTAATTCCAAATCTAATTCTAAAACAGATAAATGTCCCCAAGCTTTTGCTTTTAATCTCCAAGCAGGAACTGTTCTTGGCGATTTACCACCCTATGAAGCATTTTCCCTTGGTGGTTTGAATTCTGTTCGAGGTTTTGCTGAAGGAGATTTGGGTAGCGCTCGTAGTTTTGTCCAAGCGTCGGCTGAATATCGTTTTCCAGTATTATCTTTTTTGGGTGGAACTGTATTTTTTGATGCTGCAACAGATTTGGGTAGTAGTAGTAGCGTTGTTGGTAACCCCGGAGGTGCAAGAGATAAATCAGGTAGTGGTTTTGGTTATGGTGCTGGTCTTCGCATCCAATCTCCACTAGGACCTGTTCGTCTTGACTATGGTTTTAATAATGATGGAGAAAGTCGGATTCAATTTGGTTTAGGAGAGAGATTTTAAAAAAGTGGAAATAAATCGTCTTTAACTTTCTTTATCTAGCTAGTAAGATTTGAGAGAAGAAAAACAAAGAACTGCACCATAATGCATTTTTTAATAAAAGCAACCACCTCAAAGCATCCTCAACATTATTAACCCGTTCTCCTAAGGGAAGTTGGGGACGGTTTACCATAACAACTTTGATTCCTAATTCTCGTGCAGCAGTAATTTTAGCAATTGTTGCATCTCCACCACTATTTTTACTGACAATTGTATCAATTTGATGTTCGATTAATAACTCTTTTTCCTTAATTAATTTAAATGGTCCGCGATCGAGTATTACCGATCCTTTGGGAATTAAATCATCTTGCTTGGGGGGTTCGATTAATCGCATTAAAAACCAAATATTGTCTATATATGCAAAATGGATAATTTGTTGTCTACCAACAGCTAAGAATACTCGTTTTGCATTTTCTTCTAGGATCTTTGCAGCATTTATAATACTATCAACCTCAAGCCAGTTATCTCCAGCTTGCAATAACCATTCTGGTCGAATCAACATCAGTCTGGGTAAATCTAGTTCCTTTGCTGCTACTGCTGCGTGCAGAGATATTTTGGCTGCAAATGGATGAGTCGCATCAATTAAGATATCAATTGCATCATCCTGCAAATATTTTATTAAGCCTGGAACACCACCAAAACCACCAACTCGTGTCACTCCTACTTGGTACCTAGCTTGAGTAGTACGACCTGCAACAGATAACCTTACTTCTACATTAGAAATAGTTGCGGCTTTAATCGCTAATTGAGATGCTTCCTTTGTTCCACCCAGAATTAATAAACGCTTCATTTAATGTGCTTGAATAATATGCTTTAAATTGACTAATTTAGATTTAAGTTTAGATTTAAGTTGAGGTCTTAAAATATTTTATTAAGTTTTATATTATATTTTTGATCTATTTTGAGATTGAACAAAAAGCTGTCAAAGCCCTTTAATTCAGGATTTTTGAGAAATTACTAACGGCATAAATATAGTTTTAGTATTTATAAAAAATGAACTTGAAATAAAATTTGATTTGAGAAATATATTTTTTACTGCATAAGTTTTTGTCACTGTAACTATGAATAGATAGTTATAAAAAACAAGACTAATTCAAATTTGAAGTTAGTCATATCTAGGTCAAACAATTATGCGAAAAACATTATTATTAGTTGCAATTATTGCAGCTTTAACAAGTGGATGTCGTTATAGTAAAGAATATCAAAAGCTTACAGAAGCCGGAAATAAATATACTACTGCAGTTGATAAACTATTGCTTGCAGCAGGAGAGCTTCATTTGGATTCAAGTTCTGAAAGAATATTAGAGGATGACATAATTGCTAATCAAACCGTCGAGCAATATCAAAATATTTCCAAACAAGATAGGGAAATGATCCGAACTATTAATAATATTCGTTTACATAATCAATTACTAAGAAGATACTTTAATAAACTTGACCAAATTGCGAAATCTGATGCGCCATCAGAAGCTCAAGAAGAAATTGAAGCGATTGCTGATAATATCAACTCTGTTAGTTTAAGAATCCAAAAAAGTCAGTTTTTTACACCTCCAATTCAAGGTATTGTGGGTAACATAACAAATCTTGCAATACATTCTCGAATTAAAGGTGTCATTAGAAAAGAACTTGAAAAACGCAATCAAATAATTTTACGGGAATTAACCCTACAAAGGGAAATGCTGAAGGAAATTGGTAGCTTCATGAAGCATAGAACCCAAGAAATGAAGCAAGTGAGGGAAAACCGCCTAATTATTCGTCCTTTGATTGCAAGCAATCCCATAAGAAGTGCAGATATATGGATTAATGAACGCAGGAAAATTTTCTTTATGGATCAACAGATTCAAGAGCTTACAGATGCAAGCCAAGCTTTAGATGAATTTAAGGATATTTTCCAGGCTTCTGTAGAGGGAAAAATCAATTCTCAGCGTCTCAATAATTCATTAAAAGATATCGACTCATTTTTATCAATACTTGAAAATAGCAAAAAATCAATAATTATTCAGGAAAGTTAAAATCATGTCAAAAACTCATAAACTAATCGAACTTATGAGGAGACAACAGCGGATGTTGTTTTCGCCAGAGATACAGTTTGCTCTAGAACAAGACCCAGATGAATTAAAGAGGGTAAATTTTGTTAAAGAGCGTCAAAAATATGTAAGCATATTACAAAATTTGGAAAAACAAAATTTAGAACACATTGCTGAAAAAATGAAATCTTTGGAGCCAGAATTAGAAAATGCTATTTCTGAGTTAGAACAGGAATTGCAAAGTATTAATAATACAATCAGAATTTTAAGAAACATCAGTAATGTTTCTCGTGTTGCTTCCCGAATTTTGATGTTTATATAGTTGATAGTCAATCAAATATAGGATAATAAATTTAAATTTATTTACCTTAGACAATAAAAAATTTAGTAAATATATCTTGGGGATGGAACTGGATTAAATTCTATCTATCTTCAACAAATCAAAATTTAAAATCTCAGTGGAGCAGGAAGAATAGTACTCCACCACATAAGTTCTGAGGGTTTTGTAGTTGGGCTATGTCCTGATGGACATGCTAACGCTAATAGCCCCGGTAAAGTCTTGATATTAAAGCGCTAAAGCGCTACTACGAACCTTAATTTACCTATCAAAATTAATGTGGTGTAGTAATAGTCTTCTTTGCTCTTTTGTTTTAGTTTATCTAGGACAATGCAAAACCAATGATGAGATTTTTTCAAAATATATAGCAGTCATCATAATTTTTAGGACTTTTTTCTGTTCTTCGTTCCCTTGAAAGCAAAACTATAATGTCCCAAACGAGGTGTCTGTTGCTACAAAATTTCAGAACTCACTTAAATTATGAATAATATTTCCTTGACGGTCGAATAAAATAACCTTTATATCTAACTCTACACTGGCATACTTTTGCACATATTTCTTAGCGCGATCGCCAATTCTAGCAGCCAAAAGAGCAAAAACCCGATCTGCTAATTGAACTCCAACCAAAGTTTTGTATGCAGCATCAGCCGTTTTGGCTTGTAACACAGTTTGAACTATTTGTATGTCCCCTCCAGCTTCAACTACAGCTGCTGCAATGATTTCCAGCTTGGCATCTGCAATATGAGAAGATGTATTAAAAATTCCACCTGCAAGTTTAATTAACTTTCCTTGATATCCCAATAAAGTTACCGATTTTGCTTTGTACAACCCTGCTTCCACAAGTAATGCACCCAACCAATTACCCGTAGGAATGATGGCTGATTCTGGAATTGGTAAGCGTTGGGCTACTGAGAAACCATTATTACCAATACAAAATACTAAGTCGGAACAATTTTTTACTTTCTCACGCAGTACGGCGCGAAATTCCTCCAAATGGTCAGCAGCACTCAAAGGTTGGGAAATACCACTAGTTCCCAATAGTGCTAAACCTTCGAGAATCCCAAATGCTTCGTTTGAGGTACGTTGGGCTAATTGACGACCTTCGGGTAGGATAATTCTGATAATAGCTGTTCGATCTGGAGAAATTAAAGGTGAAACGTTAACCTCAAACAAACGACGAGCAAAATGATAAATTGCAGCTTCTCCATCTACTGTCTTTCCCAAACCCTCACCGGCTTCTAAAATGAATTCTTCTGCTCTATTTTCGCGCGGTAATAACTTTACCCAAGCCCAGATAGGAGTATTTTTGGTTATATCTAAGTTATCCCCTGGATCGCTATTGGTAATAGCTAAAGCAGTATCATTTGCTAAATTTGCAACTTGTTGAATAGGAATATCTGCAGCTTCAGGGAGTAAATCGAGGTTGACTGTATTGTGAGTAATTATGTTGTTCTGAAGGTGTAACAATGCTGCTTTAGCAGCCGCTACAGCAAAAACAGGTAAGGTATATCCTTGACGGGGCATGGTGAAATTAGGAATTGAGCATTGGAAATAGGATACAGGAAAAATAAGATTGTCGTGAGTTCAAAAACGAACTCTACTAAAATTGTAAAGTTGCTAATTATTCAATAACGCTAAGCATTTAAGCAAAAAAGTTCTCAAAATTTCCTTGTTTACTCCTTCTTCGCTGCATAAAAAATTTGCGCTTTCTCTAACGAATAAAAAGAGGCGGTCAGATAGCCGCAAACTAAAAAATACAGATTGTACTCAGGTAGAGGATCAGAATTATGGATATTCAAACAATGCTAGATATGTGCCGATTGAGGAATCATACAACAGGTAAGAAAATTCTCATTCTCGGCGCAGGTATTGCAGGCTTAGTTGCAGCATATGAATTAGAACGTTTAGGTCACACAGTCGAAATTATTGAAGCTAGCGATCGCATCGGTGGTCGAATTTGGACTCACCGTTTTGGAGATGGTGAAGATGCAGCTTACGGGGAATTAGGTGCAATGCGTATCCCCTCAGATCACGAATATACTCTCCACTATGTTCGGGAAATGGGATTGGGTGACAAACTTTGTAAGTTTGTAACTGTTTTTGAGGAACAAAACGCTTTGATGAATATGGAAGGAAAAGTTTTCCGGATGAAGGATGCACCTAGAGTTTTGCAAGAACAGTATCAAGGAATTTTTAAGGATGAACGTTATAGCGAACAAACAAGATTCTTTGCTGCTTGGTTACAAACGATTGTTAATGCGATATCTCCTGAAAGCTTAAGAAAAAGTCTGGAACGGGATTTACAAACTCACTTGATGGGTGAATTAGAACGGTTAGATTTGACACCTTACTTTAGTGAAGATGGCGAGACCATAGATTTACAGAATTTCATTAAGGAAAATCCTAGTTTTCGGGCAAAATGTTCCCAAGCACTGGATATGTTTCTCAGTGATATTTTAATTGAAACCAGTCACGATCTATTGCAAATTGCAGGAGGAACAGAACAAATTATTGATCGCCTTGTTGCTTCTATTAAAGGGAATATCAATTGCAATACTGAAGTTACTGGTTTACAAGTTTGTAAAAATAGTGTGAGAGTCTCCTTACAAAAGAATGGAGAATTTTATAGCAGTAATTGTGACTATGTATTATGTACGATTCCTTTCTCAGTATTGAGAAAATTAGAATTAGTTGGCTTTGATCGCAAAAAATTGGAATCTATTCATAACACAGTTTATTGTCCAGCGACAAAAGTTGCATTTAACTGCGCTCAAAGATTTTGGGAAAAAGATGGAATTCGAGGTGGAGCATCCTTTAGTGGTGAAGGTATTCGTCAAACTTACTATCCTTCAGTAAAAGGTAATACCACCATGTTAGCAAGTTACAGCATTGGCGAGGATGCCGACAAAATGGGCGCAATGGTGGAGCAAGAACGTTATGATTACGTAAAAAAGGTGGTTGGAAAAATTCACCCAGAAATTCAAGAAGAAGGAATGGTTGTAGATGAAGCTTCCATTGCTTGGGGTAATTATAAGTGGAGTGCTGGTGGATGTACAATTCATTGGGATGGTGATGAGTCGAAGCACACAATCAATTATTTAGAAGCAGCAAGACCTCAAAACACTCTCTTCTTTGCTGGGGAACATTGTTCTCGCTTTCCTGCATGGATTCAAGGTTCTTTAGAGTCTGCACTTGAAGCCGTATATGACATTGTTACTCACAAACCTCGTTTGGATAAATCTTTGGATGCTTCTTGCATCTTACCGGTGAGAGCGAACAGTATTAATATCTTTGCAGCATAAAGTAAGTCTTGTTCTTGGAATATTTTCTTTGAATTTGTATTTGGAATTTGTATTTGGAATTTGTTGTTCTAATAAAAATTATCTAATGTCGTTAAGAATAAGTGCATAAATATCATCCACTTTACTCTATGTAATTTTAAGGAAGCACAATAGTCTACTTGTAAGTTACGACGGAGAACATTCTATGAAAGGAAAATTTATGCACGATAACAAACCCGATTGGAAATTTCCAAGTCAAAATCACCTAATTAAAATTTGATAAAGTGTGCTTCTATCGCTTTCTGCTAATTATATTTCCCATACTTATAAAGTAAATCTGTTAACCGATATTAAAACCAATTATTTTTAATCATTTAGCTATAGTTAATTATTTTAAATAGTTGGTTTTACAATACATTATTTTGAGTTTCAAACTAGTTAAACAGGTCCTATAGAGTACTACATCAAAGAAAATAGTTACTATAACTATAATTTTCAATGATTCTAGACTTTTTTAAAGTACTTTATTAACTAAATAAATAAAAACATATCACCTATTTAAATTACCAATCAGTCATCCCATTTCCATATTTAAAATGAGTATTTTAGACTTTCCTCGCTTGCACTTTCAGGGTTTAGCTCGTATCCACGCTCCCACAGGAAATAAAAATAAGGAAGTGGATTTAAGTACTAATACAGCTTATATGAACGGTGAACCTTTTGATTATCGTCATAAAGCATCTGAATATCACGACTATCTTTACAATAAGGGAGCAAAATTTAACTCTGAAGGACAAAAAGATGATAATGGTCCATTCAGCATGGCTATGGGTTGGGATTTTGGTGGAAATGGTCACTTTGTAATTGATGCCAAAATTATTAGTACCCAAGGTGAGTTTGGACAAATCGACCAAAAGGATCCGGTAGTAGGGCGTAAGGTTGATATGTGGGGTCATTACAACGAATATCTAGGTACCACCGTTAACCGCGCTCGGATATTTGATTGCGACCCAGCTTCCAATTGGACAACAACAATCATGCTCGGACAGTTTACCTTTGGAAGGGAAGGTGACGCTGGAGAGCGACCAAATATGTTTTCTGGACCTGTAGAAGGTCTTCAGACTCCTCGTTGGCAAAATTTTGACTATATTCGGGAATTACCAGAACATTGTCTCAATAAGGAATTTAAAAAAGCGGCGGTGTATCAATTTGCAGTAGATAAAAATGCTGCAGATTTTCTCTGGATGAAGGAAGCAGAACTTTCACCGACTGTGTCCCTGTTGCGAGAAGCAATGGAGCGAGACGATGTTTTGGGATTGGTGGTGCAGTTTAGCATTAGTAATATGTCTACTCCCATCAAACCCGATTCCCCTAGCTTTTGGGAATTACATGGCACAATTGGTTTGTGGTGTGTGGGAGAGATGAAAAGTTACCCCCACGGTCGTCTTTTGATTCCCGATAGTCTTGTAACTGGGGATAAGTCATCCCCACAAAATTTATCTAATCTGAGTTTAAAAATTACTCCCCAAGGTGTGAGTTTAAATGCGATCGCAGCAGTACCTTGTGTGGGACGCTCTCCCAAAGCAGGACCTGGTCCCACCCACAGTATCGAGGGTAAACTCAAGTTAGGGAACTTAGAATTGCGTACGATTGATACTCAACGATTAATCGCTAAAATTCCCGAGGAACTTTATCAAAAACAAGTTTATCAGCTCAGCAGTGGGATTATCGATGTCCCCCTATCGGCAGAATTTGAAGAGATTCAAGACGAGATAGAAAATCAGGGTTTATATATTGTTAGAAATCAAGCCGACGGACAACAACAAATTTTAGTTCGAGAGAAAGAAATAAATCTACAGATAGATGACGCTTGTCTATTTATTGAATGTCCAGATTGGCAAAATGGTGAAGATTATGCTGTAGAAGTAGAAGTATTTTCCTTTTTTAGAGGACGTCCCCAAGCAATTGAAAATATTTACTTACATCAATTCTATAATCCAGAAGCACTCCCCCAACTTCGTTATAAATTTGAGCAAGATCAAAGTAATATCGGTCAAGAATTTAATTATCCCCCCAGCAATGAAATAGATATTGTTCATTTCAAGCCAGGAAAACAAGAAGAAATTGGACATTTTTCCCCTAAATGTAGAATTTCCACTGGTAAGGATGGACGTACTTGGGTGAGCATACGCGGTTTCCAACCAGGTACAGCACGGGTATTACTTTCAACTCAAGCAAATGAATTAGGGACAAATGAAGCTATTACAGCCTACGATAACGAGAATAAATTAGGATTTTGGTCTAGTGTAGGTTCCTTCAACCTGCGAGTATTACCAGATGACTGGGATTTACTAGCACAAACCCCCGATGGAGCAGTAGATTTTGACTTTATTTATCAACATATCTTGGCTTACTACGAACAATGCTTCTCTTTTATGAAAGCAGAAGTTTTTAGTCTGGCTGACAAATGTAAAGTTGAAACTTACTCCCGTTTGATGTGGCAAATGTCAGATCCCAAAAATAAAAACAAAACCTATTATATGCCGCCAACAAGGGATATGTCAGAACCTAAAGCCATGCTCCTGCGTAAATTTTTGCAAAATCAACAGCAAGTGGGTTATGTTCCCCAAGCAACTCCAAAACCTAAGAGTATCCAACGGGAACTAAAAACACGAGAAGAGTTAGTTAGCGCATTACATCATGCTGCAGAGTTGGAAGTTGCGGTGATGCTGCAATATATCTATGCAGGTTATTCCATACCCAATTATGTCACAGGTGAAGAGTATGTGCGCCGAGGTTTATGGACCCAAGAACAATTACATTTAGCTTGCGGAGATGGGAAAGAAGTCCGGGATTACGGAATGCGCGGTGTTTTTCTGGAAGTTTGTCACGAAGAAATGATTCACTTCTTGATGGTGAATAATATCTTGATGGCTATGGGAGAACCTTTTTATGCTGCAACACCGAATTTCAGCGAAATTAATCGTCGTTTCCCAATTGAAGTCGATTTTGCTCTAGAACCTTTGAATGCTTCCTCAATTCAACGATTTATTCGGTTTGAAATGCCTGACTTTTTAGAGGAAGATTTAACTAATGAAGTTGTACTTGAAGACCCAAAAGCAGATCTCTTACATGGTTACGGTTCTTTAAGTGAGTTATATCGTCAAATTAGACAAGCGATTGAAACTATTCCCGATTTATTTGTTGTTAAAAAAGGTAGTACGGGAGGCGAACATCATTTATTTTTACGAGAGGAGACTAACAAAAAACACCCCCACTTCCAATTTCAAGTAGATGATGTAGAAAGCGCTCTATTTGCGATCGACTTTATTGTCGAGCAAGGAGAAGGATGCGATCCAAACTCACCCAAGTTTGAAAAATCCCACTATCAACAATTTCAAGGTATTGCACAAAAGCTTTCCCAACAGCACTTACAACATATTTCTACAAAAAACTTTATAAAAACTTCCACACAAAGATTACTACCCTGGAACCCTGCTTATCCTTCCTTGCGTAACCCTACCCTTAACTATCAAGATTATCATTCCAATATTGTTACCGTACCTCAAACCCGAGAAGTAATGGAAATTTTCAATCGCTGTTACTTCTTAATGATGCAATTAATGGTGCAACACTTTGGTCTAAATCCCAATGCAAGTTTAAGACGTTCCAAACTAATGAATGCCAGCATTGATATTATGACAGGTATGATGCGTCCTCTGGGCGAACTATTAATGACTTTACCTTCTGGGAAACGGGGTAAAACAGCAGGACCATCTTTTGAAATACCTATGGCGATATATATCGCCGATCCAGAAATTGCTTATAAAAGAATATCACGGGAGTTTGAAAGTTTAGCCCGACGCTCGCGCCAGTGTGAGGTGATTCCCACAACAGTTTCAGAAATGTTTGATTTTTATATTGAATTCTTTCAAAAACTTGTAGAAAAGTAGTAGGAAGTCAGGAGTCAGGAGTCAGGAGTCGTAGAGACGTAGCATGCTACGTCTGTACAGAAATCAGGAGTCAGAAGTAGTAACTCATTACTTATTACTTGTTACTTGTTACTTATTACTTATTACTCATTACTCATTACCAATAATGAACACTATCAAAACAGAAGTTTTAATTGTCGGTGGTGGTCCCGTCGGTATGGCGATCGCATCCGAACTACGCTACCAAGGTATAGATTGTATTGTTTTAGAGCAAACTGACGGTGTTGTTACTGACCCAAAAGTTAGCACAGTCGGTCCCAGGTCGATGGAATTTTGCCGTCGCTGGGGAATTTCTGAAGCAATACGTAACGCAGGTTGGCCTAAAGAACATACTCTAGATGTAGCTTGGGTTACATCTGTCGGTGGGAAGGAAATTTTCCGCATCAAGTTTCCATCCTATGCGCAACGGTCTTTACCCGAATACAGTCCAGAAACCGAACAGGTTTGTCCCCAAGACTGGTTTGCTCCCAAATTTATCAATTCTCTGGGAGAATACCCCCAAGGAAATCTCAAATTTCTTTCTCGTTTAGAAAGTTTTACACAAAATGAAACAGGTATAGTTGCTCAAATAACCAATTTAGAGTCTGGAAGTTCAAAATCTGGAAACACACAAACTATTGAAGCTCAATATATAATTGCTTGTGATGGCGCTCGCAGTCAAATACGTAAGCAATCTGGAATCGGCGCTCAAACTTTTCATCAAACCCAAGTATTTCAAAGTGTTGTTTTTGAAGCACCCCAACTTCCCGATCTGCTAGGCCCAAATAATGCTATGGTTTTCTTCTTAGTCAACCCAATTATTCAAGAGCCTTTGCGTGCTGTAGATGGAAAAGGTAAATATCGCCTAATTTTAAAACCCCAGGAAGATGGCAAAATCTACGATGCACAAGAAGCGATCGCTGCTGCTATATCCATCGATACCCCATATAAAATTATTTCTAATATGCCATGGCGTTTAACCCACCGAGTTGCAGATACCTTCCGTGATGGACGCATATTCTTTGTTGGTGATTCTGCTCATACACTTTCACCCTCCGGTGGTTTCGGGATGAATACTGGTATCGCTGATGCTGTTGATTTGGGTTGGAAACTTGCTGCAACCATCAAAGGTTGGGGAGGTTCAAAACTACTCGACACCTACGAAACTGAACGTCGTCCCATCGCAGTACGAAATCTCGAGCAAGCAAACGCCAATCTTCAACGTACCCAAAAACGTAGTATACCTCCAGCGATCGCCAGCGATTCTCCCCAAGGTCGGGAAATGCGCCAAAAAATGGCTGAAGGGATGGAACGCAGTGGAGTTAAGCGTGAATTCGACGCTCCCGGAGTTCATTTTGGCTTTCGTTATCAATCCCCTATCGTTATTGAAGATAATATTAATCTACCTAGTGAAGATCCTTTCCAATGGTCTCAAACTAGTTATCCTGGTTGTCGCGCACCCCATGCTTGGTTAGAACCTGGAAAATCAACTTTAGATTTATTCGGTCATGGATTTGTATTACTTAGCTTTAAAGGAAAAGAAGGATTAGAAACTTTTGTCACAGCATGCGAAAAACGGAGTGTACCTCTTAAATTACATGCGATCGATAATCCTGAAGTTGCTCAACTCTATGAAAAAGCATATGTCTTAGTTAGACCTGACGGTCATGTTGCTTGGAGAGGTGATATTTTACCGGATAATCCTCTAGCTATCATCGATCAGGTACGAGGAGAGTTTGTATAGGTTTTAGGACTTACTTTTCGGTAAAAAACTGGGAAATAAAATCTTTTCCATAATTATAAATCATCCCATTTTCTACTATAAATATGTAAGTCCTAATTCATAATAACAGGAATAAAAATATACAAATAGAAACATAAATTAAAATATAAACTTTCGTTTATATTTTAATTTAATTGAGTTTTTAAGTTCTTAAGTTTTCTGAATTATTAGTTAAAATTATTAAATACAATAAATTTAAATAAAACTAAATTATATTGGGGGAAAACTCATTTACAATGAATAATATGTCATTTGTATCTTAATCATATCTTACGCAAAATAAATGTAATTATACCATTGCTAGTGATAGCAACATAATTTTAAAAATAGGTGAGATTGCTTTCCTGCAATGCCTTTCGGTCGTAATGACAAATCTTAGTTGTGTAAGTCCTGTTAATTTATAAAAGTCCTAGAAATATAAAACTATTATCTGATACAATTAACCACATCTGTGAGTTAATTTATAATGCTAAGTTTATATGTGTATTAATATATTATAAATTTTTATTTCAAGAATATATTAAGATGTCATAACTCTTAGATATGAAGAAAAACTCTTTACTGAAATGTTTACTTCTCAGTTCTGCTTTTTATAGTCTTCCTCTATCTATTAACATTTTATGTTTTTCAGCTTTAATGGCAGTTAGTCGTGGAGAAGATGTAAAACAACTCAAAGAACTCTCATTAGAGACTGAAACATATATCCCACCCAAGTTAAACCACTCCAGATTCCTAGCACAAGATTCTCAAAAGCCAACTTCAGAAAAGCCATCTAATGAATCTGGACCTAGTAAAACAGAAACAAGAGTATTGATAAGTGAAGTTGTAGTTAGTGGGGTAGAAGGACAATTAAACGATAAGATTTACCAGATTGTTAAGACCAAACCAGGACGTACAACAACTCGTTCTCAATTGGAATTAGATATAAATGCCATATTTGATACGGGTTTCTTTTCCAATGTCCAAGCAGTACCAGAAGACACTCCATCAGGGGTGCGAGTAACCTTTGAAGTAAAGCTTAACCCGGTTTTAAGTCAGGTAAAAGTGCAAGTAAGTCCTAGTACTGTATCCTCGGTGCTGAAACTAGGGGTTGTGGATAAAATTTTTCGTCCCCAGTACGGTAAGAGACTCAATTTGCAAGACTTACGAGATGGGATTAAGCATTTAATTAAGTGGTATGAAGAGCAAGGTTACGTACTAGCGAATGTAGTTGATTCACCTATCGTTTCCAAAGATGGTGTTGTTACCTTACAAGTAGCAGAAGGGGTGATTGAAGATATTCAAGTCCGATTTGTGAATAAGGATGGTAAAGATAAAGACAAGAAAGAAGAAGCAATTAGCAGTGAGACACTAACTACTGCTATTCTCAAAGAAATTGATTTAAAACCAGGAAGTGTTTTTAATCATCCTCAAACAGTAAAAAGCTTACAGAAGTTGTTAAGCTGGGGAATTTTTGAACACGCCAATTATTCATTCATTTCTGGTCAAGATAAAAATAAAGAAATTGTAGTTTTAAAGTTCGCTGAGAATCTATTAACAGGTGATGCAGCGGAAATTTTAAAGTATCAGCAGGAATTGCAAACTGCTCAAGCGAGTAAAAATAGAATTGCGGAAGCTCAGGCATTAAAAAAACTGGGATACTTATATCGTCAGTATAAAATTCACTATGAAGATGGGGTTAAAAAATATCAAACAGCACTGCAAATTTTCCAGTCAGAGAATCAGGAGATAGAAGTCGCTAAAGTTTATAACAACGTAGGTAATGTTTATTACAAATATGACAAGTATGACCAAGCAATCAGCAATTTTCAAGAATCTCTGAAAATATATCAGCAGAAGAAAAATAAATTGGGGGAGGCCATATTACTTAACAATCTTGGCAATACATATATGCAAACTAATCAATATCAAAATGCAATAGATAACTACAGCCGAGCCAGGAAAATATTTTCATATCTTAATGAACCTTTATGGGAAGTAATAACTATAAATAATCTTGCCTTCAACTACCGTTATTTAGACGAAAAAGATAAATCTATAGAATTATATAATCAGGCACTTTTGCAATTACAGAATCTAAAGCAAAACCCTGTTGAAATTGAAAGACAATCTCAGGAATGTCTTGAACGTCAATCTTCAGAAAGATTGGAGAAAAAAGCACATTTTTTCTTTGGATTAGGTATGAGTGATGCTAGTGGTTCATATATATACACAGGAATCCAACTATTAGATGATGAATTATCAAACTGCATTTTAGATAGCCGCTTTTGGCGAGTGGTAACATTCTTAAATGCTACACATCATTATCAGTCATTTGGTGATTATCAACAGGCTCTATATTATTCTAGTAATGCATTAGAACTCTGGAAAACTGTAGAAAACGATCAAGAAATCTTTACCCTCTTAAGAGAAAATAGTCATGTTTTAAAAAATATATTGAATGGCTGGCTGTTATTTCAGATTTCTATAATATACGAGGAATTAGGTAACAAACAGTTAAGCAAGCAATACAAACAACAATCACTTAACATTGCAGAGCAGGAAATACCGAATTTTATTGATTTAATTTATAGTGATAACAGGGATACTACAAAGGCTTTACTGCTAAATATTTGGCAAATTCCTATTAAGTTTGTTACAGGGCTACAACTGGAAGAGATTATTAGTCAGTCTGAAAAACAACTAATCCAATTTGTAAATCAGTACAACTTTGAGCCGAAACTTAAAGAACAGATCAAACAGTACATCACCCTAGCTAAACATATCATTGATGCCGAAAATTTAGCAAGCTCAAAGAAAAATAGTGAAGCGATTGAATCATACAATCAAGCTTTAGGAATCATCCAAAAATTAAAAAAAGAAGATTTATGCCTTGATACATTATTTCCTACCTTAGTTTTTAAAGCTAATAAAGAAAAAGCAGTTTTCAAGAATAAAAAAAATGAAGTCACAAATAATCTATGCTTTTATAAATCAGCAGAAATAGGAAAAGCACAATTATTGAATTTAGTAGCAAAAAATCAACTTTATTTGCAACAGAATCAAGAAGCCTTGACTTCACTAGATTTAGCATTGTCACGATTGAGCATTACATATGAAAGCACTATCTACAAAAAATATGACCCTCAAGAAATAACAAATATATTTACAAAATTCCTGTCATTAGTACAAAACTCCAATCAAAAATCTACAGAAGAAGACAAACAAGAAAACCTAGGCTCTATTGTTGAATCGTCACAAATGTTGATCGATTATTTCAACTCCACATATTCAGCGAATATTTATGGAGAAACACTCTCGTTAATTGCTAAGGCTCATAGGGCGAACCAAGAGTATGAAAAAGCATTGGAATTTCACAATCGAGCATTAAAATTATGGCAAGCTAAAGAGGAAATTTTCAAAGAAGCAGATACTTATCTCGCAATTGCAACTACTGAACGTGAGCGAGGAAATTTGACTCAAGCAAGAACTGAGATTGAAAAAGCAATAGCAATGATTGAATCTGAACGCGCCCAAGCTCAGGCTCAAGAAGCTAAAGAAACCCAGGATGATGATTTCCCCACAATACAGCCAAAGCAGACTGAATATAAATCCTATATTGACCTAGTTAAATATTTAGAATCAAAGCAAAATTACTATGATTTTTATATCGATCTGCTAATGCAACAACACCAACAAAACCCCTCAGCAGGTTACGATATAGAAGCATTACAAGCTAGTGAGCGGTCGCACGCTCGTAGTCTTCTGGCAATGATTAATAGGGATAGTCGCAATCCTGAAGGTAAAGTTCAAAATAATAGTAGTTCTAATCCCGACTATTCTAATCCCAACTATATAGAACTAGCCAAACCGCCTCAAATTCAAAAGATTCAACAGGAATTACTCGATGATAACACGCTACTTTTAGAGTATAGCCTAGGGGAAGAACGCAGCTATCTATGGGCTGTTACTAAAAACAGTATCACAACTTATGAGTTACCTAAGAGAGCTGATATTGAAGCAGCAGCAAAGCAATTTTACGACTTTTTGACAGTGTCAAGTTTAAGAATTAGACCTAACAAAGCAGCAGCATCAGGAGTTAAACTCAGCCAAATGCTCTTAGGACAGGTTTCTCAGCAGCTGGGTAACAAACGCCTATTAATTGTCGCAAATGGAATTCTGCAATATATTCCTTTTAGCGCCTTACCTATTCCAAACTCCACGTCTCTAAATACAGTCAGTTCATCTGCTGCTGTTGAGCCATTATTAGTTGAGCCATTGTTAGTTAAACATGAAATTGTTAATCTTCCCTCAGCTTCCACTCTTGCAGTTATTAGGCGCAATAATGAAAAGCGCCAACCACCAAGCAAAACTTTGGCTGTATTAGCAGATCCGATCTTTAGTAGGGGAGATGAAAGACTTACGCGCAAGTTAAATCAAACTGATTACCAGTCGCAGCAAAAGTTATCAACTTTGTCTAATGCTATGGGAGTTAAAAGTAATAATAATGTTGTAGTTGAACAGCTTTATCCCCGACTACCTAACACCCGTAAAGAAGCAGAAGAAATTGCGTCTCTGGTACCTCCACCTGAGCAATTGCAAAAATTTGATTTTGCTGCTAATCGCAAAGCTGTATTTGCTCCAGAATTTAGCCAGTATCGCTATATTCACCTTGCGACCCATGGTATTCTTGACTCTCAGACGCCAGAGCGCTCTGGTGTTATCCTATCTTTAGTAAATGAACAAGGGGAATTTCAAAGAAGTCTCTTATCCACACCTGATTTCTTCAAACTTAACTTATCAGCAGACTTGGTAACTTTAAGCGGTTGTCGCACAGGTTTGGGTAAACAAGTTAAAGGTGAGGGGTTGATTGGTGTAACTGGTGGCTTGATGTACAGTGGCGCAAAGCGCGTAATGGTGAGCTTGTGGAGTGTAGACGATCGAGCAACAACAGAACTGATGAAACGCTTCTATCAAGGCGTTCTCAAAGACAAGCTTCCACCAGCAAAAGCATTACGAGCAGCCCAACTAGCTATGTGGCGAGAACAACAGTGGCAAAATCCTTATTACTGGGCTGCTTTTACCATTCAAGGAGAGTGGAAATAAATAGGTAAATTTGTTTAATGAAATTATTTATATATTTATATGTTTACTATCGAGTTATATTTAGCTGTTCCCCGTTCCCTTCTAGATGGATTGGGAAGAAAATAGGTAGTCCAAGTTTGGGGAACAGTCTCAGACAAATCAAGTATTTGTAATAAATTAGCCCAATCTGTTTGTATTTCTTGATTTTGTGGATTAGTACGCTGAAGCTCAGCAAGAGTAGTTAGTGCTTCATACCATAATTTAGCATCAGTATAAACCAAGACTTCCTCCCTAGGGGAAGCTGCTTGCAACTGATTACTTAAGTTAGGACTAACAGGAATGCGCTCAACCCAACCATTAACTGTTGCATCTGCAGAGCGGTTATCTGGATTGCAGATCACAGAAAAAACCCAGCGATATTTTTTTCCTGACTGTAGCGGAAGCATTATTTTTGGTAGTTGTAGGCTAACAATTCCTGGCTCTTGTTTTAATGGAAAAGTAGCATAATAGACATCATCTTCTTTTTCATCAATTAGCACAAACTCTGCATCACGTTGATAGGATGACCAGTAGGGAATATAGAACCAGAAAGTAGGATATTTAGCAATTGTTTGCTCAACATAAGGAAATCCTTCATCTGTTGCAGGAACCAAAGCTGTCAGCGGTTGAACTACATTTGGACAGCGATCGCGTACCGCTCCTCCTCGCTTACGACCAGTAGGTGTCCCTCCAGGACGAATACCAAAGAAAAACCGTTTAATTTTCTCAATCAAGCCAGGTCTACGCTGGGATTGTGCTTGAACTGATGGTACGTAAACCAGCAAATTAGTCAATACAAAAATTAGCACAAAAGCAAAAATTACTTTTCGGGAAGGGAAATGTAGTCGGTTCATAGTTTCCTCGCCTGATGTACAGTTTAATTACGGTCAAGGAAAACAAAATATATATTTCCAGTAGAGACAAAAGCCAGTACAGGTGGAATCAAAGGAATCCATATACTAGCAACAGTAAGAGAAATTATAGAAGTCATATATAAAACTAGGATCCCACAGCCGGTAGCTATTCCCAAATCTCTTAACGAAGGTGAGTATAGTGCAAACACACCACCGAAGAAGGACCAACCCCATATCCAGAGGATTTCTATTGGTTGTGACCAAACCTGCAATAAAGGTACCTCATCGAGTACGGCACTGAGAATTTGACTGATCATGTGACCATTTACCACAACACCGGGAATTGTACCATAGGGTGTAGACCAATTATCATTGATTCCTTGAGTGGCAGTCCCACCAATTAAAACAATCTTGTCCCGTACATCTTGCTCGTCAAAGCGATTGTTTAAGATATCTTCCAGAGTCTTCCTTTTAGCAATGTTTTCGACTCCAGAACCAGTAGCACGGTAATTTAACAAAATCTGAAAACCAGAAGCGTCCACATCTTGATAACCCACAGTAAAAGGTTGTAGTTGCGGGAAAGTAATACCACCAAGTTGTAGATTATCCCCAGATTTAAAAGGATCTTGATAATTACTGTTTTCCCTCAACTCCAATTCCAGATAACGACGCGCCAACAAAAAACTAAAAGACTGCTTAGCTTGACAATTAGAACCAGAAATTCCCTCTACAACCATCAGATATCGGCGCACAATTCCGTCTCTATCAGTAACAAAATCACTGAAACCAACACGTTCTTTAGCTACTTCTTTAGGTGGGTCGACACTGGTATGTCCAATTTGCTTCCCTTGGTGATCGATATCAGGTACTTTGCAAACTGCAAAAACATTTGGTTTTCCCAGGCGCTTTAATAACCCTGGCAAATTGGGGTCAGCATTATAGGGACGGTATACATCCAAACCAATTAGTCGAGGGTTATATTTCTCTAGGGTTTCCAAAAGGCGATTGAGAGAAGCATCTTTTAAAGCAAATCCCTGTCCCTGCTCTTGGCGTTTATCTTGAGCCTTAATATCTTCGTCAGTGATTTCTATAATTAGCAAGCGTGAATCGACTCCTTCATTCAATGGTCTGATTTGTATCAGGTGATCAAAAGTCTTTAACTCTAACCATTCCATCAGACCAAAAAAACGTAGCACCACTAACCCACCCGCGATCATCAAACTCACCAATAGCAGAGTTCGGAAACCAGAACCACTAAACACCGGCTGGCGAATTCGTTCAACGAATCTTGTTAATCTACCCTTTGGCGATGGAGATGCTGGCTTATTTATATCTATCTCAACGGTAGTATTGGGAGGTGCTTGGGCAGTTTCCTGACTGGAATTTGATGCAAAAATTTCCTTCTCACTTGATAAAGGAATACCTAAACTTTTTGCTAGATATTTTAATCTTTCGTTAGCAGGGTTTGCCTTTCGTGCTGCAAGAACTAAATCTTCTAACCAATTCTCTGATTCGGCTTTTTCTATTAACTCAAAGACTACCTGACTTAAATTAGCTTCTGAGGCAATTTCATGTAGATTTTTATTTAGGTGGAAAGATAGCATTTGCTTTAATGACCCCCTATTGGGAAAAGCATTCATTAAAACTTCTTGCAATTGTTTCCGTTCTCCACCAGATAAATCCATACTTTATGTAATACCCGTCACTCTTTATTTGTCCCGTCCTCTTACTTCTAAATGTTAATGCTTATCTCATTCCTTTGAAAATCAATCAAGTCAAGTCTTCATTAACCATTATAAAAAGTATGGCTGAGTTTGTTGATAGTTCAGGAATAAATCAGTGTTTTGGTAGACATACTTTTCCAAAAAGCGTGATGCCAACTGGTCTTCATCAAAGTATAAATGATTTGGGTGTAGCTCTTTTAGAGGTAACAATTATATCTTGCCATAAACCCTAAAACTTTTACAGGCCAAGAAACACTGTTAAAATTAGGTGTTTGTTTTCCGTATACTGCATATTATACTTACTAGATTAATGGTAAAAACATGGCAGATATAATTGATATTGCTGTTAGTGATGACTCTTTTAGTACCTTAGTTCAAGCTGTACAAACTGCTAATTTAGTAGAAATATTAAAAAGTACTGGACCTTTTACAGTTTTTGCACCCAATGATGAAGCTTTTGCAAAATTACCTCCAGGAACTATTCAAACTCTGCTGCAAAATACTCCCCAGCTAGCAAGAATTCTCACATATCATGTTGTACCGGGTAAATTAATGCAAGCCGATTTAGCAAAATTGAAAACTGTAAATTCAGTGGAAGGCTCTACTATTAATATTAATTGTACTAATGGATTTGAAGTGAAAAATGCCACAGTTTTAGCAGCAGATATCGAAGCTGATAATGGTGTAATTCATGTGATTGACAAGGTAATTCTTATGGGTTGATTTTTGACACTCCGCCGTCCTATGAGGACGGGGATTCTTAGTTTAACGAGTCCACTTGACTGCAAAAGCTGATAAGATTTATTATCCTTAATAACTTATTGAGAAAAAACTTACCGATACAGTTTACACCGTTTCCTGTATGCATTCCTCTTTTCACACTTATAGGCAACAGGGTCGCGAACCAACATAATCCCAAATGGAGTAGCACCAGTCTTGATAATGCGGCTATCCTCAGGAACTCCAGTTTTATCAAGATCGTAAATCGAAGTAAATTCAGAATCTTGACTATGGGTGATAAATAGCTTTTTGTTGTCGAGGGAAACCATAACATTGTGCGGAAATGGTAAGGGAGCATCAGCAGGAGTTCCAGGAACAAGACTGAAGGATGCTAAATCAATCGTATACACGGAATTTTTCCCATCAGAACTCTCAATATCTGTAACATAAAGATTTGTTTCAGACTCATCAGCCCATATTCCGTGAGCTCCTGGTATATCGATTTCCCCGAGTAACTCCAATGTTGATGGATCCATTTTCAACACTTTTCCATCGATTTGTGTAGCGACATAGAGCAAACTATCGGAAAATCCCCAATAAAAAAGATGCGGATCTCCTCCCACCTTAACTCTATTGGTTTCTTGAAAACTCTCTCCACTATATTTAATCAGCCATCCTTCATCAGAACCATTAGCACTGAGCAGAGAAACAATTGCACTATCAGAGGTTACCGTAACGTCGTGGGGTTTAAAATTTGGTGCGAGGTCTGCAGGTATTGATACAGTTGCTAATACCTTTTTCATTCTCAAATCAATGACTGTCATAGTTTTATCGATATCATTTACCACCCACATCTGACCGAGTGTTCCATTATTCCACATATGGAAAACACCTCTTCCTGTGGGAATTTCAGCTTTTCGGCGCAGTCGTAATGCATCGTATACAAGTACTCTGTTATTCCCTCTATCTCCCAGCCATATCTCATCAGTAAAAAAGGTATTCTGTGCGTACATCGGCTCGGATCCTTTTTCCAGAATCAGATCGATGGTTCTTTCACTTTTTATGTCTATTAATGTGACAGTATTTGTACCTCTATTTGCAACTGCGATTCGAGATCCAGTGGGAGATGCTGGAGTACCGGGACGCATCTCAATGATGTTTGCTTTTAATGGCAAAATTGTAGTTGTTATTAAAATAACTGCAATCGCACAACCTAATACAAGTTGTTTCCAAGGGGATTGCATCCAGTGAGACGAAAATCTGAACATTTCACACCTTTTTTTCTATCCAATTGTATTCACACTTTTAAAGCAATAAATATAAATTTCGGTAACAATATTGTCTCTAATTTATAAGTATTGAGGGATAGAATTTATTGAAGTGAATGGAATAAGAAAAACAACTTTACGTAACAAGTTTAGCAAGATAACTCCAACAAAATATTTTGCAGATTTGTGTTTTTTATTAGTAGTTCAGGTATTAATAATTCTTAAACTCAGTTCTCGAACAAGAAACAAAATTCTGGCTTATTCCAAAAACCCCTACCTATCTAATAACAACAAATAAAACTCCCTCCACATCTTAGTTATTGGAGGGAATTATATTAATAATATGTATACATTTGAAATTAATCCAATATACTGTCATCTAATTACTACAGATATTGGATTCTAGCTAAGATTGAACCGTTCAAAAAAAATAAATTAAAGTTTTGCAGTCCTACACCCTGTTTGATTTTTTATAAACACACTCGTAAATTCCACTAGTCAAATATCTTCATTAAACCCGAAGTAAATTACCAGAAATCCAACCACGACCTCCGGTAAGCTCATACCAGCCATTAGAGGAACGACCAGTAAGACTTAGTGGTGTACCATTGGAAAAATAATTGACCCTACTGTAATTAGTACCCGGACCACTACGGATATTTGCTCCACTAGTATATGAACTTACATACCTTATAAATGAGGTACGAGTACCACCACCAGTACCACCACCAGAACGGGGACCGAAGCTTAAGTAATCCCCATGTATCCAATAACCATTAGCTAATTGAACCCAGTCACCATATGTGCGACCACTTGTTCTCACTTCAGTTCCGTTTCTTAAGCCATTGATTCTTCTGTATCTGGTACTTGGACCACTACGCACATTTACTCCAGACACCGATTGTACTCTTGCGACTCGACTTCCACCACCGGTACCACCACCGCTATTGATGTAAGTCAAGTACCTCTGAACAACCCAATCACCATTATCAAGTTGTGCCCAACCGTTAGATACGCGCCCACTTGTGTTAACAGCCTGTCCGTTATATAAAGTTCTGACAACACGAGAACTCGTAGTTGGTCTCGTACGGACATTCAATCCACTACGAGCATTCACTCTAACAGGAGCAGCTTCTGCTACGGCTCCAGATAAGCAAACAGTGAATAAAGATAAACAAAAACCTATAAGACTCAACCATACTTTAGGATTTTTCCAACCTTGTTTTTTAGCGGCTCCAGTTTGTGCAGCATGAGAACTCACAACAGAATCTCTTTCGTTCTCGGCATAACTAATCAACAATGCTAAATTATCCATGACAATTCTTACCACTTTGAAGATTGTATGATTTATAACTATTACTATGCCACCAGAAAATCAAGGCATATAAAGATAATGTAACATTAATAACTTATGTTAAGGATTCAAAATTCACCTCATACATAAGTGTTTATACTTAAAAACAAAAAATTATAATATCAAAAATGCACAGTTAAAACGCGGATTTTAGTTGTCTCTCGGATTTTAAATTACAATCTTAAGTAAAAAATAATTATATCCCCTTTAAATCCCGTTAAAAAGGGAAATTTGAATTAATTTTCGTCCTTTTCAAGGAGGGTAAGGGGATCGGAAGGCGATAATAAACCCATCTTCCGCACTCTAACTGTCACAATCGGTAATTACTTAAATAAATCAATAATAAAAGAGTAAAAAAGTACTTTTTACCAC
>NZ_LMTZ01000151.1 GCF_001456025.1 Mastigocoleus testarum BC008 | reverse complement strand
ACGCCCCATTGTTCGCTTTTGCTTCTTTTATTTCTTCATTCTTTATTCTACAGTTATATGCAACTTCACATAGAGTTGGTATAACCTGAAATTAGATTAATTACCTTCCACAATTTGAAATGAATTAATCATCTTTTCCACGGTTGGTAACAACTGAGAATATTGTTTTTCTTCGGCAGTATAGTTAATAAAATAAACCTTACCATTTCTTACAGTACCAACTTCCATCACCCGCAAATCACATCCCTCATCCTGGCGAGTATAAACTAATTTATAAGCTCTGAAATTAGATAAAGTAGTTTTTGAAGTAGAACTATCAGTAATTTTTGTATTTGGATTAATATCTTGAATCTTTTTCAGAGCAAAATTCTTATATTCATCTAAAGATAATATTTTACCTTCTGGAAAATCATTAACATTAATAAAAACATCTATAGGACAAGAAGATAATTGATTTTGATTGCCGGGAAATAACTTAACCACTTCTCCACTAAAGTCATCTTGTTTTTGTATTCCCCAATTATTCTCAGGATATTTTATTTTAATTCCATAACTAGGATTTTCATAAAGTAAAAAATTATTGGAGACAGAGTTTCTACTTCTACCACTAATTAGAGATCTATCACTCAATAAATAAAAAATTGTTCCTAATGTAATTAAACTAGTTACTAATCCAACTCCAAGCCAAACTTTCCATGGTGGTGAAGAAGATTTAGGTCTTAACCCCGTTACAGTTTGCAAACCCTTAACAGCTTGTAAAGCCTCTTCTCCAGATTGGTAACGTTGACGAAAGTCATAACGTACCATCTTATCAATAACATTTGCCAGCTTGGGGTTGACCTTAACATGACTTTGCCAGTCAATTTCCCCTGTATTGGTGTCTGATGTTATCTGCTGATAATGCAAACCTGTTAATCCTTGAATTGCAATCATTCCTAATGCATAGATATCACTACAAAATCTGGGATTTCCTTGGGTTTGTTCGCTCGGCATGTAGCCAGGAGTACCAATGTGACGGGTAACAGCAGTATACCCATGTTGATTACCTTCTACTCCTGCAACTTGTTTAACAGCACCAAAATCAATCAATACAATTTTGCCATCTAATCTGCGGCGCATGATATTAGAAGGCTTGATATCGCGGTGAATGCGGTCTTGTTTGTGAATGAATGCTACAACTTCTAAGATATCTATTAACAACTCAATGATTTCAGTTTCACTGAACTGCTTGCCAGGGTATAATTCTTGAGTTAGATCGTGACCTTCAATAAAGTCTTGTACTAAATAAAATTGTTTATTTTCTTCAAAGTGTGCTAAAAGTCGTGGTATTTGCTCGTGGTTTCCTAATTCTTCCAGATTTTTCGCTTCTCGATCAAATAGAATTTTTCCTACCTTTAAAGTTAACGCATCTGTACGGGTGGGTTGAAACTGCTTCACCACACATTTAGGATTTCCAGGACGTTTAATGTCTTCCGCTAGGAAAGTGACACCAAAACCCCCTTTTCCAATCTGTTTGATAATTTTGTAACGCCCATCAAGGGTTTTACCGACCATTCAAACCACCGTCTATGTTGCACTTATTAATTTATGACATATTGGGGGGTAAAAACTGGAAGTAATACTTGGATAATAACTTAACGATACCACCCATCTGTAAGAACGCATTGATGTACGTCCTTACAATTAGCAGCATATTATTTCCATCCAACTTAATGAATACCGATTAATACGCTGCAGAATTTGGGTTTGGTGAAGTAAATTCTTGTTTCCTTGCTTGTCTTAAAGGCGTGTAATAACTAGCAACTATACCAACCATTAACCACCAGAGGGTATTTACCTGGGGACGATACCATACAGTATCCACTAAACCGTGAGCAAGCATTCCCACCATGGTAACCATCGCTCCAATTAACCAGAGTCCATCTGAATTTTTTAATTGACGCAAACGTTGCAACTGTAACAACCCAGCATTAAATGTAACGATTAATAACCAAATAAAACTTGCTAAACCAACAAAGCCAGTTTCCACAATTATTTCCAAAAAAATTGAGTAAGCACTTAGAGCAGTGTAACGAGGAAGCTGGTAGAGAGGATAAACTTTGTTAAAAGAATTATGACCCGGACCAATTCCAAACACAGGATAATCCCCAATCATCTTAAACACACCAGTCCAAACATTCATCCGAAAGTTGTTACTGCTATCCGCACGACCTGCAAAAATACTGAGAATTCGCAGGCGAAACTCATTGGAGAATACCAACGCTGCTACAATCAAAGCGGCAAAACCTCCAACTAGAATTGGTAATAACCATTTGCGCCAAAATGGATGTAAGTATTCCTGATACCAATACGGCAATATAAATACTAAAGCTATTAAAGCTACAGCTAAGCCAATAAAAGCACCACGACTGTCAGTAAAGCGAAAACAAGCCAAGTTGACAACAAACATAGTTATCGCCAAAGCTTTCCGGGGTAATCCACGCCACGAAAATATGGCAATTAAACTTAAAATCACAGCTGGTAGGAGATATCCACCTAGTAAATTGGGGTTTCCTAAATAACTGTAAACCCTCACACTTTTTGATAAGGGTGACTCGGGATCGACCCAAGTTGCTAATTGTGCAGCACCAAAGAATTTCTGTCGCAATCCATAAATACTGACAATCAGCGATACGTGCAAATAAAGTATTATCAACCAGGAGCGAATTCGCGGCGATCTTAAAACTCTCGCACAAAAAGCAAACAGGCACAAATACAGAGTGAAAGTAATTAGATCGCTCCGTGCTGCAGCTTTTACCGGTGATAGTGCTGTTGCAATAACAGCTGCTCCCCAAAATATAAATACAGGTATATGAATGGGGGTTACACCAACATAGTCAGGCGAACGCGTATCATCTGACACTGTTAATAACAACCAGAATCCTACGCAAGCAACCAGCAGTAAACCTATAAGTGTTGTAGAGACAAAGGGTGCTAGCGCGTACACTAAGCTGAGTAAAGCTGCTGCGATCGCATCTCCCCACTGTAGTAAAATACTACCTTGTCGCCAAGAACCCAATACTCCGAATACAGAGCGATACAACAAACTACCGCGAAGATATTCTTTGAGCGGTACGCTCGACAAGGTGAATCTTTGCCAAACTAAATTCATAAAAACTTTTTAGCAGTTAGTAATTAGCACTGAACTTGGACTAATCATAATTGGGGTAAGGTCAAAAAAGTAAGATTCTAGATTGCAAATGGAAAATAATCATCGGCTATTGATTCAAAAGACCAAGTTAAATATTGACTAAATATTGATGATCGTCGATTTCCCATTAATATTCAACTAGAGTTTTGACTTTCCCCTATTTCTTTAAACTATGTCCTGCAGATAATTCCGCAAAAAATACCCAGTCCATAGTCCATGCTAATTAATTTATGCTTCAAATTTCACATGCTTTAATTTCACATACTTTAAATTTCATCAGAATCTTCTTTCGCTGAATCTGTAGATGCCATTTGTAGTGGTAGACTTAATAGATAGCGATTTCCTGATTCTGTCGATCCTTGAATGGTGATGCTACCACCATGTATTTCTGCTAGCTGGGAACTTAGTAATAAACCCAAACTTTCACGAGATATACTTCCGTTAGCTGTATTTGATTCTTGACTTACATCTCCGAGAAGACCTAACTTAGAATTACTTGCAAACGAAAAATTATCCGTGAAGCTTGAACCACTTACATTGTGAGTTTGTCCTGAATTGTGGGAATTTCGTTCGTACTTCGGTTTTTCTCCAATTAATTCTAATAAAGGTGTTTGTTTTAAACGGAAATATGGGTCAACTTCTGTAATTCCATCTCCCAACCAAGGATGAGAAGCCCAAACAGTAATACTGATAAAATCTTCTTTGTAGGAAACGTGAATGCGGACAATACTACCGGTGGCTGAAAGTTGAACCACACTAAAAACTAAGTGATATAGTATTTGCTTGACTTTATCTTTATCCAAAGCCCAGATTCGATTGCGTCCGGGTTCTATAGAGAGTCGGATATTTTGCTCTCGACGATTTGCTACTTCATCTAAAGTATTAATAACTTGTTGACAGAGCATTTCAATATCTACAGGTGTCAGATTGAGAGCATGAGAAATATTATCCATTGCACCCAACTCAGAAATTTCATTTACCAAGGAAAGTAAATAGCGACCACTGTGTTGAATTATTTCCAGATATTCTCTTTGCTTACCTGTTAAGGGTCCGTAAATTTCTCTTCCCAAAACACTTGTCATACCAAGTACGGAAGTTAAAGGAGTACGCAACTCCTGAGTCAGTTGTCCGAGCAATTGTAATTTGAGCTTATTTGTGCTGTCTATATTTTTGGGTAAAACCTGAGGAGTTCTTTTAACATCAGTGATTGCTGGTGGAGTTGGTGATTGTGAAGATGACCAACCAGTTGAATCAGCAACAGGAGGAGTCACGGTTTTAGCTACTGATGGTAAAGATTGCAGTACTCGATTACGTTCAAATTCGCTCATACTCCATCGGGCGATAATTTGTAAAAATTCAATATCCCGATTGGTGAAATTACGTGGGAGCAAGTCCATTACTGCTAAAGTTCCCAAACAATTACCTTGAGAATCAATTAGTGGGGCTCCTAAATAAGCTCCGACACCGTAATCATTCACTAACTTACTAGCGAATAGTTCTGATTGGGAATGTTTACGAGTATCGTTAATAACTACTGGCTGCGAATTTTCAACTACTTGAGTACAAAAAGATTCTCCTCGCATCAGTTGACGAGTTTGAGCTAATTGGTTCATCAATCCCAACCTGGATAAACCAACAGCAGATTTAAACCAATGGCGTTCATTATCCATAAAGCCCAACATAGAAATTGGTGCTTCTAAAAAATGTGCGGCTGTTTGAGTGGCTTCTTCAAATACTGGGATCGTCTCAGGTTGCATTAAACCTAATTCTGACAATGCTGTTAAGCGTTGTTGTTCCCTTGTTTCTTGAGAAGCCCAACCTTCTTTGAGAACAAACGTTTTCTGATTGGGCTCTACCATTGTTACAGTTCCGTTAATAATTGGTTTAGTGGTAATTTATATAACCGTTATTTTTGGGTTATTTTTCTATTTCTAAGCATTCCCGAATTTCACCTCTGATAAACAAGCTCAGAGGTAATTTTTTTACTAACTGATTTTTTGAAGAGCTAAAATATAGTTTCCAGGAGAACCGCAAACAACTATCTTTACAGCAGTTTAGTCTTAAAGGTTCTCTTTAAAGTTTTTTTCATATTTATTTTTAATATTTTGATTTTTTACGTGTTACTTAGTTGATTAATTACTATAATTCATAAGTATAAATTCTGATACTTAATCGACAAAATATAGAAAAAGAAAATATTATTCATTTAACTGATTTTTTCCAACTCTGATAATGTTAGTTTTATTCTCAAAATGGGAAATATAAGCTTAGTTAGAACTAATAAGAGTATTTAGTTAATTGTATTATTTTAATTTTTCGATAAATAACTCATTCTCTACACAGTTAATTTACTTTTACCAAAACATGTTCATGATAAAGTTTTTATTTATTTTGCATCTTTCTAAAAAGCTGAAATAAATTTGAGTTATTAATTCATGGAATCATATTTTTCCAGCTTCAATTTTTTAAAATACAAACATATCAGGTATACCTCATACTAAGTCCGGGCTAATTTCCCCTTTTTAGAATGAGAGAGGAAAGTGTGGAAGGTGTGGAAAGTGTGGGGGAAAATTCCAAAAAATATAAAGGGGTTTTAAAAATCAGATTTGGTATCAAACATAATTAGATAAAAAATAGTTTAAGTAAATTTTAAAAAAAAATAATAAAATGAACATTAAAATTCCTTTTGTTGATTTAAGTAAACAACATCAACTAATTAAAAATCAACTAGAAAATGCAATTGAAAATGTATTAGATAGAGGTGATTTTATTCTGGGTAAAGCACTCGCAGATTTCGAAACAGCTTTCGCAACAAAATCAGGTGCAGAATACGGTGTTGGGGTAGCTTCAGGAACGGATGCGATCGCCCTCGGTTTAAGGGCTTGTGGAATCAAGAATGGTGATGAAGTAATTTTGCCTGCTAATACTTTTGTTGCCACATTAATAGGGGTACTACGTGCCGGTGCAAAACCTATTTTTGTTGATTGTAAACCAGATACAGCATTAATTGATTTAGAAGCAGCACAAGCAGTTATTACTACTCTAACAAAAGCAATTATTCCTGTTCATCTTTATGGTCAAATGGTATCGCCAAAAGAATTATTAGACTTTGCTGATACTTATAAATTACTAATTTTTGAAGATGCAGCCCAAGCCCATCTAGCACAACGAGAAGGTTGTCATCCTGGCTCGGTGGGAATAGCTGCAGCTTTTAGTTTTTATCCCAGTAAAAATTTGGGAGCAATAGGTGACGGAGGAATGCTAGTAACTCAAGATCCAGATGTTGCCAAAATGATGGTAAAGTTGCGGAATTATGGAGCATCTAAAAAATACTTCCACACAGACTATGGAACTAACAGCCGTTTAGATACATTGCAAGCTGCTGTTTTACTGCAAAAATTACCATACTTATCAGATTGGAATCGCGATCGCTTCAATATTGCTCAACAATATGACACTGAACTTGCATTCCTGAAAAACTATGGAATTATTCCTTTAGAAAATCACAGTGGTGATGGACATGTTTATCACCTTTATGTAATCAAAATTGATAACTCTTGTCCTCAAACCCGGGAAACTATTCAAGAAAAACTTGCAGAATTAGGAATTCAAACAGGTATTCACTATCCAATTCCCTGTCACCTACAACCAGCATTTTCTGACTTGGGTTACCAAGCAGGTGATTTTCCCGTATCAGAAAAACTATCACAGCAAATACTTTCTTTACCAATGTATCCCGGTTTAAGCAACAATCAAGTTCGCGAAGTTATTGCAGCACTCGGCTCGATTGTTACAGGTGTTAGTGGATCAGAAAGCTTCCCCAACGCTGCAGACTCTGTCGCGTCTCTACAACTCTCCTGACTCCTGACATTTAAGTTTTGAACTATAAAAAATTATGTCACTTCAGTATCCACTTAAAAAACATAATCGGCTGGAATTATTCAATTTCGCTTTATTCGGAGTTTTGTTACTACTTTACGCACCCGTTTTGCTTCATTGGCTAGATGGTTGGCTGAAAAAAAGTATCAGCATCGAACACGAATATTTTAGTCATGGGATTATTGGTATACCTTTTGCTGCTTACTTGGTTTGGTCCCATCGAAAACAATGGGGACGTCTACCGAATATTGCTCATCCTTTGGGAGGTGCTTTACTCATAATCGGTTCTTGTTTTTACCTCACTGGAGTTCCGGAATGGGTTAATTTATCTTTTCCTATCATTTTGACAGGAATTTGTTTCTGGTTTAAGGGATTTGCTGGCTTCAAATTACAGTCTTTTCCTTTACTATTAGTTTTTCTTGCAACCCCAACTGCTATTCCTTATTTGATTACACCTTTTACTTTACCTTTACAAAGTTTTATTGCAGGTACTGCAGCTTTTGTATTACATCAATTTGGAATGGAAGTTATTGTCGATGGAATTAATATTTATGTTGGAGGAAGAATTGTAGAAGTTGCACCTTACTGTGCGGGCTTAAAAATGCTCTTTACAACCTTATATGTCAGTTTAATTTTACTTTATTGGGTAGGGATTTTATCTGATAAACGTAAGACTATTTGGTTCTTGTCTAGTGCTGTTTTAATTAGTGTTACTGCCAATGTTATTCGTAATACGTTACTGACATATTTTCACGGCACTGCTCAAGATCAAACCTTTAAATGGTTACATGATGGCTGGGGAGGTGACCTTTATTCTGCTGTAATGTTGCTTTCTTTAATACCTGTTTTGAATTGGATAGATCGGCGTTTTTCTGTTAATTAACCGTTAGTAATCGTTAACTATTTTATGTTGAAGCTATTATTGCGGTAAAGAATTATTGAAAATTTAAAATTGGTTTTTATGATTATTTATTTTTAAGAAATATGATTTCCAATGATACACCTTTTCAAAGAAATAATATTCCCCATGTATTTGCAGTTCTGCTCCTAATCTTAATTTTATTAATTAGTGGTGTTCCAGGATATTTAAGTGGTGATTGGCAGTGGAAAGAGCCGCCAAGCGTAGTAAACCTGAAAGAAGTTAAACAGATACGTCAAACAGGGTTAAAACTATCTGGATGGGAAACTTTAGAAACAGTAGAAAGACAAATTGGGGGACGTAAATGGTTGTGGCAGAAAATTAAACAAAAAAACTCAGATAAAATTTCCTACTTGCTCTTGTTACCGCAAAATGGTCCAAGAAACCAACCACAGACAGAGTGGACAGAAATTAAAGGTTTTTGGCAGTGGAAAATTGCTCAATTTGAAACGCCTGAATTTACGATCCAACCTACTGATTCAAGTTCAAATACCAGTAATAAAATTAAAGCTAATTTTTTTCGAGCAGTTTTAAAAAATCGTCAAACCTACGCAATACTACAATGGTATGCAACGCCGAATGGGGGAAGTCCTTCGACTTTTAAGTGGTTTGTTGCTGACCAAATGGCACAGTTAAGAAAAGAACGCGTTCCCTGGGTTGCAGTAAATATTATGATTCCTATGGAACCTCTGGGAGAGGTAAAGGAAAATTGGTCAATTGCACAATCTTTGGTCGAACAGGTACAAGCTAGTTTGGTAGTCAATTCTTTTCAGAAAAAATGAAGGTTATTGAGGATTAAATTAGGAGTATTAGGAATTGAAGAGTGGGTTTTCGATCCGTTCTTGTTGATTAATCATCTTTAGTTTATTTTTCATTCTTCCCTACCTTTGCAAAAATTCCAATCATAAATTTTCACCATTTAGAGCAGACATTTGTGGTTATCTAAGTTTAGAATGGGCGTTCGATACTTGACTTGAGTTATACAGAAAAAATACTGATGTTTGTAGTTACTCGGTTTCATGTAAATGCATTTAGAGTTTTATCTCTTATTAGCATTCATATCACGGGAGTTTTATTGCCAACATCGGTTTTACCTGTTGCTGCACAAAATCCGCCGCTCCCGGAAGTAATACCACAAATTCCACCATCACAAGTACCACCACCCACTCCACCACTGAATGCTGAAAGTTTTCCACCAGCATTGAAAAATACCATTCCTCCAGAATTTTCACGTTATATTTTGGGCCCAGGGGATGCTATCAATGTTTTAGTTAATCAAAAACCTGGCGATTACCGGTTAGATGAAGGAGACACCATTAGCGTTGTTGTCCAACGCTTTCCGGATTTAAATTTTCAAGCTTCAATTAATTCTGAAGGTAATGTTACTGCACCACTCTTGGGAAAAATCTTTCTTAAGGGTTTAACTTTGCAACAAGCACAAAATAATATTCGTGCAGGCTTTAATCGCTATGTTGTGAATCCAGCAGTAACCTTATCTCTGTTTGCAAAGCGTCAAGATCCAAATTTCCAAGCCATAGTTGATGCCGAAGGAAATATTACTATACCTAGGTTAGGAACGGTTTCAGTACAAGGTTTGAGCTTACCAGAAGCAGAAGAAAAGATTCGTTTGGGCTTAAGTCGTATTTTTGTAGATCCGTTAATTACAGTTGCTTTAGTTGGCGAACGACCTGTACAAATTGCGATCGCAGGTGAAATCTCCCGTCCGGGAATTTATCCAATTAGTCCAATAACAGCAAGGGTAACGGATGCATTACAAATAGCTGGCGGTTCAACAATGAAGGCTGATTTACGCAAAATACAGGTTAGAAGAAGGCGGCTTGATGGTTCAATTTTGACAACTGATGTAGATTTATACGCTCCTTTACAAAATGGTGCTTCTTTACCTAGTTTACGCTTACAAGATGGCGATACAATTTTTGTTCCTCCTCGCGAAATTGGTACTGATGACACTTATGATCGCAGATTGGTTGCTCGTTCTTCCTTAGCTGTACCCCAAATTAAAGTGCGAGTTTTAAACTACGCAGGAGGTGGTATCGCAACCCAAACTTTACCCAATGGCAGCACTTTTATTGATGTTTTGACAGGAATTAATCCTGAAAATGCTAATCTTCGCCAAATAGCTTTAGTTCGATTCGATCCAGAGCGGGGTAAAGCCATAACTCAAAGGTTGGATGCAAAAAAAGCACTTGCAGGAGATCGTTCTCAAAACGTGCCACTCCAAGATAATGATGTTATCGTTGTTGGTCGAAACCTAATTACCAGAATTACCAACACTCTTTCTTTAATTACCCGCCCTTTCTTTGACGTTCAAAACTTTATTCGCTTTTTTGATTCTTTTGGTGGGGGTTTTTGATCAAATATTTGCTCTCCAGAACTGCCACTAATCCTTGAGATAATTGTCATGGCACCACCAATTGTTAAACGATATTTAATAGCTTTTGCAAAGTATAAGTGGATCGGATGCGCCAGTTTTGGCTTAATTGTCATTGGTTCTACTTTTATGGCAATGCAACCAGCACCTCCGCCAAGTTACTTGGGAGAATCTGCGTTAAGTTACACTCGCCCTCCGGTTTCTTTCTCCGTTACAGGTACGGAAATTCAACAGCAGGGACAGCAACTAAGCAAGGGAACTTTTCTTTCTTCTGCTGTCATTGAAGCAGTTGCAGAAAAAGTAGGTAGAAAGCCACAGGAAATAGCGAGAAATCTTAATATCAATTTACCGCCTCCAACAGATGGAGGGGGTGGGACTATTGGTCTAAAATATAAAGATAGCGATCGCAAAAGAGCAGGTTTGACATTGCAAATATACATGCAAGCAATGGTCAAACTGAGTCAGGAAATGAATACCAGGCGATTGAAAGTAATTATTGATAATATCGATCAACGTTTACCTCTGGTTCAGAAAGAATTACAAGCTGCAGAGCGAAAACTTGAAATTTATGACCGACTGGAAAGACCAGCAATCTTAGCTGCAGAGAATGGAATTTTGCTTAATGCTGTGACCAATAGTCAAGCTCAGCAAAGACAGTTGCAACTGACATTATCGGGGATTGATGCTCAAATTCGCAGCCTTCAAGAAAAGCTTGGGCTTGATGTGGAACGAGCTTATATTTCTTCTGCTTTAAGTGCAGATCCAATTATTGCTAATTTACGCAGTCAGATTTATCAAGCTGAAACGCAAATGCAGGTACTTCATAGAGATTTGCGCCCTGATCATCCGACTATGATTCAACTGCGTCGGCAAAAAGAAGCTTATGAACAATTATTTCAGCAACGAGCAGAAGAGGTTGTTGGGGGGGCTGGGGTTGCGAGTCCCTTACCCGGTAATATCAAGGGAATTCGTTCCCAAAGTAATTTAGATCCAGCGCGTCAACAGTTAGCAAATCAATTGGTAGCTTTGCAAACTCAAAAAGAAACTCTCCAAAGACAACTGGAAATGCAAGTTCAAGAAGAGGCAAAGTTACGCAAACAATATTCTCTGATTCCTAATAAACAATTAGAGCGTTCTCGATTAGAACAACAAATAGCCCTCAATAGAGCCGTTTACGACCAAATACAGGCGAAATTAGCAGATGCTAAAGCAGCAGAAGCCGAAACAGTTTCTAGCCTTGATATTGCAAGACCGCCTTCAGTTATAGTTGATGCAAAGCCACCAACAAGTCTAGTGACAACACTTGGCGTAGGAGTTTTCTTTGGATTGATTGTTGGAGGTGGGGTTATATTCTTATTAGGTTCCCTAGAAGGTACTTTCAAAACTAAGGAAGATATTCGTGAAAGCTTGAAACAAAAAGAAGTTATCCTTTTGGGCGAATTACCTTTAGTTGTTGAGGAAGATTTGGAGCCCGATATTCTACCAATAGCTTTAGAAGCAAATTCTCCGTATTTAGAGTATTGTGAAAGACTACGCAGTACTTTGCGTCGAATTGGGGGTCAAGATGTAAAGGTCGTTTTACTGTGCTCTACAAGCAGTTCTGAAGGTAAAACGTTTAGTGCTTATCATCTGGGTATTGCTGCTGCACGGGCTGGGAAACGTACCTTGATTATTGAAACCGATTTGCGATCGCCTTCCCGATGTGAATCCCTTAAAGTTACTCCCAATAATGAAGCAAGTATTGAGCCCCTGCGTTATTACGGCAGTCTGAGTGAATGTATCCGTTTAGTACCTGATGTAGAAAATTTATACATCATCCCTAGTGCAGGACCAGTACGTCAACCTGCTGCAGTTTTAGAATCTAGTGAAATTAAAAGGTTGATGGAGGATGCCCGTCAGCGATATGATTTAGTAATTTTAGATACTCATACATTAACTTTTTCTAATGATGCTCTGCTCATTCAACCCTACAGCGATGGCACAATCATAGTTGCGAGACCAAACTATACTGAGGAAAATTTATTCAGCGAAGCTATCGACCAGTTACAGGAATCGGAAATGGGGTTATTAGGAGCAATAATTAATGCTGCTGATATTACCGTATCTTTGCGAGAGCCAACTCCAGAAGTGGAAATTGTAGATGATTCACCGGTTGAAGAACCAGAAGAACAACTCACAACTCAGTAATTTTTGAGAAGTCAGGAGACAGGAGCTAGGAGCCAGGAGTCAGAATATAAAATTAGGGTATAAAAATTAATTATTGAAACTTGCTAAGGTTAATGAAGGGATGAATAAGGATGAATAAGTAATTTTTATTTTACGTAATCCTTGTCAAGTCTAATTTTGGACCTATTCTAAATTCCTTATTTTATAAATAGGCATATCCTTAGTTATCACATCCATCTACTTTATTTTTTGTTAATTAACCCCCTTATCTGTGCCCTTATCGGCTCTAATACCCCATTCTCTGTCCCAATCATGGGAAGATTATTGAGGGTTAGCCCTAATCGACAATTTAAAGCTGCATTTGAGCCATAGGAATGTTGAAGTTATTAAAATCTAGGTTGAAAAATAGTTCGATCGCGCTGCTCCTAGTCGCACTATTTTTAGGAATAAGTACGATTGGATGGACTCCGAGTTCTTTGGCTGGTTTGCTACCATCTGGGAATCCAATTTCTGATGGCAAGGCATTGTTAAGATATGCATTACCAATAGATAACCAGCCCGTAAGAAAACTGCAAGGTAGTTTAGAGGATATTGCAAACCAATTACGGGCAAATCGTAGATGGAGAGCAATCTCTAAAGATGTCAAGCAAGCTTCAAGGGTTCTTGACAAACCAGAAAAAATTTTGGCGAGCGTTCCTGAAGAACGTCATTCACAAGCCGAAGCATTAATCGAAAAACTACAGTCTGGAATTGAATCCTACCGAGAAGTTGTAGATACAAGAAATAAAAAACAAGCTTGGATACAAAGAGGTAAACTCTTAGATACTGTTGGCGAATTGGAACAATTAATGGTAACGGGATTTCCTTTTGAAGTTCCGGCTGAGTATAGCAATTTACCACAATTAAAAGGGCGCGCTACGGTTGAGATTGAAACAGCTAAAGGCAACATTACCGTAGTTGCAGATGGTTATAGCGCCCCTGTAACTGCTGGGAATTTTGTAGATCTAGTACAACGCGGTTTTTATGATGGTTTGGAGTTCATCCGTTCGGAAGAATCTTACGTTCTGCAAACCGGAGATCCACCAGGGAAAGAGCAAGGTTTTATCGATCCAAAAACTGGTAAATACCGAGCAATTCCCTTAGAAATTTTGGTCGAAGGAGACGAGGAACCTACTTACGGCATAACTTTAGAAGAAGACGGTCGTTATTTAGAAATGCCTGTTCTACCATTTTCTGCTTATGGTGGTGTTGCTTTAGCACGTCCGGAAGATGAAGTGAATGGTGGTTCATCCCAAATTTTCTTCTTTTTGTTTGAACCAGAATTGACACCTGCGGGACGTAACCTTTTAGATGGTAGATATGCAAATTTTGCCTATGTTACCCAAGGAAAAGATGTTTTACAAGTCTTAAAAGCGGGTGACAAAATTGAATCAGCTAAAGTGATTAAGGGACTAGAAAACTTAGTAGAACCAACTGATGCATAGATCTGTCATATTTCCATAGATCTTTGGTGATCGGTAATTTGTTATTTGCTTTTTTGTCCCAAACAGCAGTAACTAATAACTAGTGGTCTGTTTCATTAATTTTGGACTGTTTGTTGTAGAGACGCGATCTTCCTAATGTTCCCCAAGGGAAACATTTCGCGTCTCTATGGGGTTTTAGTAACATGCTAAATCCTAAAAATTAACAAGACCCAAAATTAATGAGAGCGGACAAAAGTGAGCAAATTACAAGCGACCCATGAAAATAGCAGATATTGGCGAACAAGGTCTTTTAGAAAAATTACAACGCTTTTGTCCGTCAGAGATTGTTGGTGATGACGCTGCTGTCCTGGAAACAGTACCAAACACATCTTTGGTTGTGACAACAGACGTACTAATAGATGGAGTACATTTTAGCGATCGCACTACTAGTGCTGAAGATGCAGGGTGGCGGGCTGCTGCTGCTAACCTATCGGATTTAGCAGCCATGGGTGCTTCACCTGTGGGAATTACTGTAGGATTGGGACTCAGAGGCGATGTATCTGTAACTTGGGTGGAAGATTTGTATCGAGGTCTAACCCAATGTTTACAAACACATAATACCCCAATAGTTGGTGGAGATATAGTGCGATCGCCCGTAATTTCTATTGCGATTACTGCTTTTGGTCGAGTTAGAAAATCCCAGACTATTTACCGCAATCGGGCTCGAGTCGGCGATGCAATTGTTGTGACGGGAATTCATGGGGCTGCATCTGCTGGCTTGGAATTACTCTTAGATCCTCAAAAAGGTGAAAATTTAACTGAATCAGAACGTGCGGCGTTAATCGAAGCACATCAACGTCCACAGCCGCGATTGGATGTTTTACCGATATTATGGGATATATTAAATTCTCAAGATTCTGAGTTCGCTTCTGCTCGTGTTGCGGGGATGGATAGCAGCGATGGGTTAGCTGATGCTATATTCCAAATCTGTCGTGCAAGTAATGTTGGTGCAGTGATCGAACGTAATCGAATTATTCTGCATCCAGCAATGAAAAAACTATTAGGGAAAGCAGCACAAATAGAATCTGCTCTTTATGGTGGCGAGGATTTTCAACTAGTACTTTGCTTACCAAAAGAGCCAGCTGTAAAGCTAGTGCAAATCCTGGATACTAATGCAGCCATTATTGGCACGATTACAGCTGACTCCACAGTTTTATTAACAGATGAAACTGGGGAATTTAAGGAAAAACTTCTCAGTTTAAAACAGAGTTTTCAACATTTTTAATTTTTGGCTACTAGCGCTTTTTTGTTGATTTTTCTGTTTAGTTGTACTGCCTATTTAATAATTATTTGTTCTTTTGGTTTACTATTATCCCAAACAAGCAAATCAACGTGTTATGCGTTCCCATAAACTTGCAGACAAACAGAAAAATCCTGATTAAAAGTACTGCTTAATAGTTAATTCTTCCACTTGGCTGCTGCAATCTCAGCCAAATCTAATACACGTTGACTGTAACCCCACTCATTGTCATACCATGCCATTACTTTTACCATGTCATTACCCATGACCAAGGTCAGGCTAGAATCGACGATAGAAGAATCATTACTGCCTTGATAATCGGAAGACACCAAAGGTAGTTCACTATAGCCTAAAATACCTTTCATGGAGCCATTAGCAGCGTCTTTAAATGCCTGATTGACTTCTTCTGCGATGGTACGTTTTTCTACCTGCACCACAAAATCAACCATTGACACATTGGGGGTAGGTACGCGTAAAGCTACACCATTTAACTTACCCTTAAGCTCTGGTATTACAAGTGCTACAGCTTTCGCTGCACCGGTAGAAGTAGGTACAATATTTACTGCTGCTGCTCTTGCCCGTCTTACATCACGGTGAGATGCATCTAACAAGCGTTGGTCGCCAGTATAGCTATGAGTAGTGGTCATTGTACCCTTAATGATGTTGAATTTTTCATGCAACACCTTAGCAACAGGAGCTAAACAGTTGGTAGTACAACTAGCGTTACTGATTACTGGGTATCGGTCGTGGTCATAATCTTCATGGTTGACACCAACCACAAAAGTACCAACGTCGCCACCTTTTCCAGGAGCAGTGATCAAAACTTTTTTCGCACCAGCCTTGACGTGCTTCATGGCTCCGTCATAAGTGGTAAATACTCCTGTTGACTCAATAATCAAGTCAATTCCCCACTCTTTCCAGGGCAAGTTTTCTGGGTTGCGATCGGATACACATTTAACAGTCTTGCCATCAACAACAATAGAATTTTCATCGGCACTGATGTCATATTGGTCTAATTTGCCCAGCATCGAATCATACTTGAGTAGATGCGCGTTGGTTCTTGGGTCTGAAGTATCGTTTACAGCAACGACTTCTAGATTACTATTTTCTCTACCCAACCAGCAGCGCATAAAATTACGCCCGATTCGACCGAAACCGTTAATTGCTACTCTAATCACAGCGTCTTGCCCTCTGTATGTATGCTTGTCAAAATGCTATCTATGACCCCAATCATATCGCAAAGAGGGGAGTATTTATAACTATTGACTCCCAGATTATAAAAAAAATCTGTACTGATTACTATTTTTCTGTCATTAAAGCTTGAATTTACGTGTGTAACCAACAACAATATACTAAGAGTAATTGAATACATCTCCTAAGTGCCATTACTATCCAAGATAAATTTCTTATCAACATCTCAGCATCTACTTTGCTTTGACTTTACAAAAAGCAAGTATTTTTTCCCAAGACTGAAAAACTATGGTACGAGGGAGATTCAGGATTATGGGTTGCAAATAAGACTTGACGAAACTACTCCTAAAGGGATATGCAATAAGTACGGGGTTATGGTATGTAAGCACTTCCCAGTATGGTTTGATTGTGGTTGCAGGAAGTGTAATTTTGAGTTAGGCTCTCACAATTTAGAAATAAAATACAATCTAAAGAATTGGAGGTTAACCTTATTGACTTAAGAATTGTTGGTTTTAAAATCTGTGTTATTCTAGCCTATTTATCCATCTTTTGACGATAAAGCAAGGCTATAGTAATTGATTATACATTTAGGGTCTGAGTGGAATTTAAGTAATATTTCTATCTCTCTTAGTGACGTTATCAATAATTTCTGGATTTCCCCGATTGTTTCTTGTATTTGATATCGCGGGTGAATTGCTAATATTTGCACAAACGATATCGCAGAGAGATGACATTACATAGATTTTTAGTTGAGCTAGCTATTAGCTGTTCAAAAACTGTAATCTCAATTGAACTTGTTTGAAACTCGCCCCTGATGGATAAATAATCAGATTTATTAGTAAATGGAACCAGCAAAAAAGCTAAGTCTAATCTTAAAAATTGGTCGGGTAGATTAATTTTCGTTGTGGCAACATTTAATTGAAAATAGGTTTTGCGCCTCCTACAATACCCGTATTTAAATGTCAATGATTTTCCGGAAGTCTTGTATTTTACAATACAGCATATTTTTTCGTATTCTGATTTTTTTTCAAGAAGAAACGGATGAACTAGTCACAAACAAAATAAACAGTTCGTAACCTAAAATCTTTATAAATAGGCAAGGAAATAACTAGAAATTTAAACATAAAAATGACACATAGATAGTATCGGTAAAAAACAAATTCCTGATATGATACGCGTGTCATTGGAAGATGATAGTGCGGTGTGGTGTAAGAGGAATAATAAATGAAACAATCTGTGGATTTTAGTGGTAGACCATTTCATTTTATTGGAATTGGTGGCATAGGAATGTCAGCTGTTGCCTATGTACTTGCAAAACGCCAGTTACCCGTATCTGGTTCGGATGTTCGTCCCAATCATATTACCCGTCGTTTGGAATCAATAGGAGTTCGAATATTTAATCAGCAACAAGCAAGTAATTTAGAATTTTTCCATCCTAATTCTGAGGGAAACAATTTACAATCAAGGACTCCAGAAGAGTTAAATTCTGCCAATAAAAAACTACCACAAGTTATATGCTCTACTGCAATTAACACTAATAATTTAGAGTATAGAGCCGCATTAGAATTAGGTTGCCCAATTTTCCATCGTTCTGACGTTCTAGCGGCTTTAATCGCAGAATATTACAGTATTGCGGTAGCGGGAACCCATGGTAAAACTACAACTAGTAGTATGATTGGCTGTATGCTACTGGAAGCGGGTGTAGATCCAACTATTTTGGTGGGTGGAGAAGTTGATTCTTGGGATGGAAATGCTAGATTGGGTCAAAGTAAGTACTTAGTTGCAGAAGCAGATGAATCTGATGGCTCTTTAGTTAAGCATGTGCCACATGTTGGTGTTATTACCAATATCGAATTAGATCATCCAGATCACTACGATAGCTTGGAAGAAGTAGTTGATACTTTCCAGACCTTTGCTGGGAACTGTCAAACTTTGGTTGCTTGTATCGATTGTAAGACTGTTCTCTCAATGATGCGACCAACTATTACTTATAGCTTAAATATAGATACAGAGGCGGATTACGCTGTTACAAATATTGATTATCGGGCTGATGGTACCACAGCTTTAGTTTGGGAAAGAGATACAGCTTTAGGTGTTCTCAATTTATCTGTTCTCGGTCATCATAATCTAAGTAATGCTTTAGCAGCAGTCGCCGTTGGTCGAGAATTGGGTTTGGAGTTCGGAGAAATTGCTAAAGGATTAGCTACTTTTGGTGGTGCAAGACGTCGCTTTGAATTTCGTGGTGAAGTTGATGGTATTACTTTTATAGATGATTATGCCCATCACCCTAGCGAACTACGTGCAACCTTAGCTGCAGCCCGTTTACAAGCAAGACCAGGACAAAGGGTAATTGCTGTTTTCCAACCACACCGCTACAGTCGTACCCACACATTCTTGGAAGAGTTTGCTCAGTCCTTTGATAGAGCAGATTTGGTTATACTCACAGATATTTACAGCGCAGGCGAAACCGATTTGGGGTTAGTAAGTGGCGAAAAATTAGCTGCAGAAATTGCGAAACAACATCCCAACGTCAATTATCAACCAACTATTGCCTCTATTTGTGATTCTTTGCTAGAAACCTTACTACCAGGGGATTTAGTATTATTCTTAGGTGCTGGTAATCTAAATCAGGCAATTCCTGAAGTTATCGCTGCACTACGCCAACCAGCTAAAGCAACCTCATAATCAAAGTTTATCAAAATCCGGGAAGTTATTTCTCTTTGCCTGAGGAATGCATCTATCTTTGATATTCCCAAAAAGCTAATGAGATGACCGTAGTTATATACATGGTGGTTCATCTGAATAAAAAATAATAATCATGCTGCTGAATCCGAAAGATAACCAGTCAAATGAAAGTGTCTGTCGTGTTTCCCAGAGCAATAATCAAGAACTAAAAAATCAATCAGTGAATAGTAAAGAAATCCCCTTAGCAGGTACTGATAGCATTATTAAGTCTCAAGTTTCTCTTGCAGCTTATACTTCCTACAGAGTAGGTGGACCAGCACAGTGGTATGTTGCTCCTCGTAATTTGGAAGAGTTACAAGCTAGCGTTGAATATGCCAAAAAGCATAGTTTACCAATAACTGTATTGGGAGCTGGTTCTAATCTACTAGTGAGCGATCATGGTATTGAAGGTTTAGTAATAGTAACCCGCCATTTACGTCATACTCAATTTGACAAAGATACGGGGTTAGTAACTGTATCTGCAGGAGAGCCAATTCCAGCTTTAGCCTGTGAAGCAGCAAAGCAAGGATACCAAGGATTTGAGTGGGCTGTTGGTATCCCTGGTACCATGGGTGGTGCAGTTGTTATGAATGCAGGTGCCCATAAAGGCTGTATCGCAGATATTTTGGTAAGTGCTGAAGTTCTCCTTCCTGACGGAAGCTTACAAACTTTAAGATGCGATCAGTTGGAATACAGCTATCGTACTTCTAAGCTGCAGGGAAGTGACATTATTGTTACCCAAGCGACTTTTCAACTCCAGCCAGGAGCAGACCCAACACAAGTATTAGCAGTTACCAAGCAACATCAAAAACAAAGACTGACAACCCAACCTTATCACTTACCAAGTTGCGGTAGTGTATTCCGCAATCCTAAACCCTATGCTGCAGGTTGGTTGATTGAAAATACTGGTCTGAAAGGATTCCAAATTGGTAATGCGCAAGTAGCACAGCGTCATGCTAATTTTATTGTCAATTGTGGTGGAGCAACAGCTCGAGATATTTTCTATCTTATTCGTCACGTACAAAATGAAGTACAGAAGAGATGGTCAATTTTGTTACATCCAGAAGTGAAGATGATTGGGGAATTTCAAGCTATTGGCTAAGAATAAAAATTCAATAGTAAAATTTTTGCATTAGTTAGCTTTCTGTCCGCGTTTACCATTTTTGGTGGCGCGGACAGTTATATTAAATGCTTGATTTGACCTATAAATTATAGTAATACTAACCTAAAAACACCAAACGATCAGTAGCAATCCTAAATAACTTATGGAACAATACGATTGCGGTAGAGAGAAATATGTTAGCTCTCTTTAGTATGGGAATTTCCCAAACAATTTAGATTGGCTGTAGTTATATTCTTCAATTTCGACAATGTAGAATTTCATATTTATCAATTACTGATTAGTAAAAAAAATATGTAAATGACCTGCCGCATCTATAATTGAATTTGATTTGTTATTGAAAGTACTCGCGGAATATAAATCATGACAAAAGGACAGGGATTTGGCTTTGGTTTAGGAAAAATGAAAGAACTAGCTGAAGCTTTCAAAAAAGCACAGCAGGTTCAAGAAGGAGCAAAGCAACTCCAAGACGAATTGGAGCAAATGGAAATTGCTGGAGAGTCAGGTGGTGGTTTAATTAAAGTAGTTGTAACCGGAAACCAAGAACCTAAAAGGGTAGAAATTTCTCCAGAAGCATTGAAAGAAGGAGCAGATGTTCTATCCGATCTAGTAACCGTTGCGATGAAAGATGCATATAATAAGTCTACTGCCACAATGCGCGAACGCATGGAAGATTTGACTAGTGGACTAGAACTACCCGGATTTTAGTTAAAATTTGATAGTCAATGTCAATAGTCAATAGTCAAAAAATCCGATTCTTACGGACTGGGGGGCTGTTGACTTTTGACTAGCGACATTCCTGCTAGGGGCTAGCACATCTGACTTTAATAAGTATTGTGTTTCTTTTTAGAATAACCACTTGGGCATTCCATCTGTTAGCTAGCTCCCTATTAAGCGTTAGCTGTTAGTAATTGCTGCTTGGAAATGTGCGTTCGTTCGTGACAAAAATTGAGTTTGATTTTATGACTTATAAACTTTTATTTGTTTGTCTGGGAAATATCTGTCGCTCCCCTGCAGCAGAAAATATTATGAATTATATGATAGAGGAACAGGGTCAATCCAAACAAGATATTTTTTGTGATTCCGCTGGTACATCTAGCTATCATATCGGTAGCGCTCCTGATCGCCGCATGAGTGCAGCTGCTTTCCAGAATTTAGGAATTAAAATGTACGGTCAAGCTCGTCAATTTGTTGTATCAGATTTTCAAGAATTTGATATGATTTTGGCAATGGATCGAAGTAATTATCGGAATATTCTCGCGCTGGACCCAACAGGTGAGTATCAAGATAGAGTGCATTTAATGTGTGATTTTTGTACTGAAAATACATTAAAAGAAGTTCCAGATCCTTACTATGGCGGGACCGAAGGATTTAATCGAGTTATAGACTTATTGATTGATGCTTGTGGAGGATTATTAAAGCATCTTGAGGAGAACAATATTAAGTCTTAAGGTATATTTAATTGAATTTAAATAATTTATTGAATATTTACTAAATATTTACTAAATATTCATTAAATATTCAGTGAAGGGAATAGTGGTTTTTAATTTTAATTTAAATATAATCCTAAGAGTCAATAGGATTTCAAATTGAGTTCTCATCGCTAGTCATCAGTTTTGCAAAATATAAATATTTACTTATTCCACAAGTCCGTGCTTCATAACAAAATGAACTAATTCCGCGCGGTTACTTGTGTCTGTTTTCCTTAATAGGCTACTAACGTATTTTTCAACTGTACGGGGACTAATGTATAACTTATTTCCTATTTCTGCATTAGAAAGACCTTGAATTAAAAGTTCTAAAACTTCCTGTTCTCTGGGGGTTAAAGATGTGAACATCACTGAATCACGATCTTTACTCAATAGGGAATTTTCATTTTTCTTTATTTCCCCAGACTTTGATTTTTGTTGTTCGTGGCTTTGGGAAACGCGATATTCTTGTTGAATGATCTGCGACCGCTCCAAAAGATTTTGAATCGCTGCTGCTAACTCTTCCAATTCAAATGGCTTGGGTAAATACAGATCGCAACCCGACTGATAACCCAAAATTCTTTCTTGGGTTTTTGTTCTAGCTGTTAGTAAGATAACTGGTAGCAACCGAAATTCAGTTTTTTGACGTACGCGCCGTACTAACTGGTAGCCATTCATACGTGGCATCACAATATCAGTCACAATCAAGTCAGGATGGTACTCTTCTGCCATTTTCAGTCCGTCTTGACCATCATCAGCTGTTATTACGGAATAACCAGACAGTTCTAGATAATCACTGATAGACAAGCGAGTACCCAAATCATCATCGACTACAAGAATCGTCATTAAAGACATGAGTGTTACATCGCCAAGTTTTTTACTAATATGTTTATTCTGATAAACACGATTGTGGAGCATAAATAATAGCTTTGCTCTTGTGTGTAATACTTTGACATTCTTTTGTTGTCAAAATAAATATGAAGTAGAATTGACAATTCTCCAATTAATTACCTGGGTTGACAGTTTTTTCTGGTTGAAATTTGGCGTACTTTATGCATGAAAAATATTTTGTCAGATTATTAGATAGCAAAAAACAGTATTAGATCGGAGTTCATAATAATGAAGTCATATATTTCAAGTATGTAAAAGTATTTTGTTGGAAATAATCCCACCTATGGGTAAATTAGACTAAACTTTAAGCAGGATATTTAAGCAAGATAAACCTTTACGCTACAAAATCTACCCGATCAATAAACTTGTATCTTGAGTTAAAACTCGACCGCACCACTGACATTTATTTTATATTCTAGTTGTCATATAAGTTAAATCTATTGAATATCGAGGAAACAGTAAGGATAAACAAGCATACAAATTACTACAAACGTTACGCACAGACAATGGGTCTAGGTCCATTATGAGACTAGGAAGTAATTCTAAAGGCTTATATTTTTACCGAGTGAGTGTTGTAAGTCCCATACTGCTAAAAAAAGCAATCCACACAGTAAACAGGAATGCAGCCGGTTGACAGGGAACTTGAGCACAGTAGTACATACAAACTGAGAAATTAGAAAAAGTTAACTGTGAAGGTTAAAAGTTTCGCTAAAATATAATTTCTCTTGAATATGTGTTTTGCTATTTCAATATGCCATTTTAAGTAGTCTTAAACTCACGAAGCACTACTACTCTAATTGTAAATATTTGTCTGGTATGGAATCAATGAACTCACTGGGGACCTTTGAATATCCTCTAGAATCTTCCAAAAATCCAGAGATAAAAAGTTGTTGTTTAGCTCTGGTCATGGCTACGTAAAATAGACGTTTTTCTTCTTCAAGATTATCATTTCGTAAACTGAGAAAACTGGGAAATTCTTCTTGTGAAGCTCCTGCAATAAAAATGCTATCGAATTCCAAACCTTTTGATTGATGGATAGTAATAATCATTACTTGATTATCCTGTTGGGAAATTTGATCTAAGTTTTTGGCTAAGGCTGTAAATTCAAGAATACTACGCAGGGCAGTATCTGAATTTATTTCCGGTTTATCTTTTTGTCTGAAGATATTTATCAGTTCTAAGAGATTGTTCTCACGTTGTGGATCTGTTTCGTAGTAAGCTTGTAAGCCAGATTCTGTTAATAATTTTTCCAGTAAATCTGCCGGTCTTAATTTTTGGGTATCATCCCGCCAAGTTTCTATTTGTTCGGCGAGCGATTCAAATTCCTCTCCATAACGGTAAACTAAGGCTTGGCGATAATCAGATTTACTTTCAATTTTTGGAATCAGATATCCCAGTAATTCAACTGTGGTGCGGGTATCATCAAGGGCTTTGTGGGTTGGTAGATTGGGTAAACCTAGTTTTTTTGCTAAGTTCTCCAAGCTATAACTATCTAAATCAATGAAGCGGTTAGCTAAATTCCAAGTATCTCCCCACTGAAATTTAGGAATAGTGATTCCAGCTTTGCTAGCATGTGCTGTAACCATTTTGATATCAAAACCGACATTATGACCTATCAAAAATGCATTTTGTGCAAAGTCAAAGAACTCACTAAAAACTTGATTTGCGGGTCTACCTTTTTCTGCTAATTCTTTGTCTGTATAGCCATGTATATGTTGTGAGTCACCAACACTTATTGTATTAAGAATATGTTGGTGAAATTCTGCTTCTACTTTGCCATTTACTAGTTTGAGTGCAGCAATTTCTATAACTTCATCATTCGTAACAGAAAGTCCTGTGGTTTCGACATCAAAAACGACTATGATTCCAGATTTATAGGCAGATATAAGATTACTAAAAGGGTCCCCATCAACAAAGGTCTGAATCGAACCCATATCGGTTAAATAAAAACCGCATTTTTCTCCTTCAGTAATCACATTTTGAATTGTCCTAGCACCGATCCCACGGGTGGGGCGTAATAAAATTCGACGAAAAGAACCCGTATCAAATGGATTTAAAATCAATTTTAAATAAGCCAGTGTATCTTTTACTTCTTGGCGCATGAAAAATTGATATTGTTCTATTGTGATACAGGGGATATTTAGTTGTTCTAGAACTTTGCTAATGATTTCTATACGCTTATGAGTACGAGTTAGAATTGCAACTCTGTTATAAGGGAATCTTTGATTATTTGCTGCTAAATTTTGAATTTGTTCGCCAATCCATATAGCTTCTGTTTGTTCATTTTCTGCGAAATGGGTTTTAATTAATTTTCCAGGTTTACAACTCGAAGCTGGAGTAATTTGGGTTTGTCTTTGCTCAAATGAGTTTGCAAAAGATGATGCTGCATTTAATAATGTTTGAGTAGCTCGATAATTGAATGTGAGAGAATATTTTTTCGGTTGAAAATCTTCAGTAAATTGTTGAATTACTAAATCTGGTTCCGAACCTCGCCATTCATAGATTGTTTGATCCAAGTCGCCAATTGTAGCGAGATTTCTAGTACGCGAGGCTAGATGACGAACAATTTCATACTCACATATATGAGTATCTTGAATCTCATCTATTTGGACAAAATCAAAACGTTCTTGCCACCTTTGTGATATTTCTGGTTTGCAATTAAGCATTGCTCTAACAAAAAATACCAAATCAGCAAAGTCTATGGCATGACGTTCCTGTAGAATAGACTGATAGCGAATAGCTTTTTTAGCAAAATTTAATCCCAGAGGTTGGTAAATATTCTCTGTTGGGTAAAGAAAGGATAATTCCTCGGTACATGCTTGAGATTTATATTTAGCAATATCAAAAAAAGTCCTTTGGATATCTTGATTTTTTTGATATCCAAATACTTCTTTGATGATTTCCTTACAATCACTATCATCGTAAATAACAAAATCTGTAGGTAAGCCAATATTTATAGCTTCAATTCTCAACATTTGAGCGCACAAACCGTGGAAAGTTTTAATCGTGATTTGGCGGAATTCTTCTGGATGCATCCGCCATAATCTTTCACTCATTTCTTTGGCTGCACGATTGGTAAATGTGAGACAGAGGATTTTTTCTATAGGAATTCCATTCTTTATGGCTCGAGCAACTCTTTCCGAAAGAACAAAGGTTTTTCCAGTACCAACGGGAGCAAGTACTAAAATTGCTCCGTTAATATGGTTAATAATTTTTTGTTGTTCTGGATTAGGTTGATGTTTATCCATCAAAATATGAATTTTATATTACTAAGATAAAGAATATTTTCTTTCTTCTTCATTATCATTAGCATGTTTTACGGAGTTATATTGTCGTATAATTACTAGTCTTTCTCTTCTGACTCAAAATACTACCGAAAACCCTTTATTGAAAATTGTCTGTAAGTTTTATTATTTGCAAATAAAATAGTTAGAGTTAGGAAATTCTAACCTATTAAATTAAAATTCCATCTCAACAATATATTGGTATATCTACGTGTAGCGAAAGTCAATAATTTTTCGTTACAAAAAAACAAAAAAGTATACGTCACGAAATATTTAAAACTTTAATAACCAACAAAAAATCAATATTTTTTATTGACGTACAAAAAGTTTTTCTGAGATATTTTCCCTGAATATCTTACTGAGTCTGGATTGTAGCTCAAGGTAAGAATACAAACATTTATGAAAGTAAAGTAAACAACAGTGAAAACAATTACTTATGATAGATAATTTTAAATTTAAATAATGTGCAACTTCACAAATTTTGCTATAGTTTGGTATTTGAGTATTGAATCAGATGATTTTCCATGACCAGTCGCACCAGTTACCAAACCCCTGTGGATAAGTTGCTGACCTTCGGTAATTGTTACAATTATGGAAATCAGTGGCGTGATTACATTGCAGAACTAGATCTGGGTTCACAGCATATCCCAGACTTGATTCAAATGGCTATTGATGGGGAGTTTTATGGTGTAGATTCTGGAGACTTTAAAAACTGGGGTCCTGTTCATGCTTGGCGTGCTTTGGCGCAATTAGGTGCAGAGGAAGCTATTGAACCCCTAATGCAGCTATTTCATCAAAGGGAAGATTGCGATCTAGTCAGCGAAGAAATGCCAAAAGTGTTTGGCAAAATTGGTGCAATGGCGATTCCTTACCTGCAAACTTATTTAGCAGATCCTTCCCACGGTTTATTCCCACGGATTGCTGCAACCAATAGTTTAGAAGAAATTGCTAATCATCACCCTATTGCGCGATCGCAGTCTATTGGAGTATTAACTCAACAACTTAAATTATTCAACCAGAATCCTACGGAACTTAATGGTTTTCTTGTTGCTTCCTTAACTCATTTACAAGCAAAAGAGTCTGCACTAGTTATTAAGTCTGCGTTTGAGACGGTAACGAATGAAGGAGAAATAGTCCCTGAAGATATCGCCGGAACCTGGGATGAAATTAAGCAAGCTTTAGGTGTAACTGATGATGAATTAAAATTACTCGAAAATGTTAGTTCGGACGATGAGGATCGGGTTAGTATTTCTGAACCTGTGTTAGATCCCGTTTCATCTGTTGAGGAAATTATCCCAGAAAAGTTTGAGAAAGTTGAAGCTACAACAACGATCCCCGACACAGATTTGGTGCGGTCGGATGATTATTCATCACCTGTTGTGGAAATTACTACTGAAGAAGTCAATTTATTTTTGGAAATTACCCCCGAACAACTGCGCTCAATTACATTAGAGGAATTTCCTGTACAAAAAATTGAAACTGTCGAGAATCTTGGTTCTGAGGACAAACAGGATTCGGAAGAACAGGTAAACGAAGATTTTCTCGTATCCGGGAAAGAAGTTGTTTCATCAAAACTTGAAAGGGTTGAAGAAGCAAGTATCCCTGAGGATATAGAGGTGTTGGTGCGATCGCAGCAAGATTTGTCATCATTGCTCGAAATAACTAACGACGAAATTACTGTAGAAGAATTAAACACCCTTGAAGCTGTTGTACCGGAAAATCTGGTCTTGGATAATGTAAATTCGGATTCTGAGCCAGTTTCTAAGAAACAAAATAGTGAAGAACAAGCAAGTCTAACTAACACTCGGGCGATCGCTTCGGATTCTAATTCCTCTGTTCAAGAAATCGTTTCGGAAGAGATTGAAGAAATAGAAGCGACAATAAAAGCAACTGACGATACAAATGTAGTGCGCTCGCAAGAAGATTTTTCATCACCTGTAGAAGCTGCGGAGAATGAAATTGCTGCGGAAGAATTAAATGAGATTGAAGAAGTTATCTCAAAAGATATTCGGGATGTTTCCGAGGTAACTTCCGAGGAAAAAAGTAGCAATGAAGAGGAATTAGATACTAAGCAAGGAAATCTCCCTGCATCGGATTCTGGCTTATCTATCCCAGATGTTTCCTTGGATAATTTAGAGAAAGTTAAGGATATTACCAAAAAATCTGAGAAAAGTCAGATAAAACCAGAAGTATTGCATCCAGCTGAATTCAAGTTAGCTGTAGAAGCTTTATCTACTGAGAAAAAATCCATTCAAGGTTTTGGGAAAGTAAGTGGTACTGAAGGGAAATCTAAAAAGAAAAAGAAAAAGAAAAAATAATGATTTGCACTGTAAAATTCTGTGAGTTTATGCTCTGATCTTTGCTGCTATTAACCTATGAAAAATGTCATGATTTCTATAGAGATGAAAATACAGTAGTTTGTACACTGCAAACTAATTATTTTTTGAAGCTGTGGGAAAAACTGTATAGTTGAGTGCTTCTATTTGAGGGAAGAATTGCTGCGAAATCCGAAATCTAAACCCCTCACTGTTTTTGCTAGGCTTTTATGACTATTAGAGAACCTAATGACCTTCATTTATGGGTACAAGATAGAGACACAGTTCTCGAATACAGCGATAATGTCGAATGGCGTTATGATGAAAAGCCTGACTATAGTCGTTCTAACGCCAGGTTAGCAGAAGAAAGTACCCGAAATCATCCTCAGTATTCTCTAGAAGATTTGGTACAAAATTTGGTACGAACTTTTGATATCGAAGCAAACTTTAAAACCAATCCCCAACAGTGGATATCGGTTGTTAATGATGAGTTTCGTATGAGTACTAATGGTGGTAAAGATCATACAGTTCCAGACTTAATAGAGTCAGGTACTTACAAAGCATTGATTGGCGATACAACTCATTACAAAGCTTCTGAAGAAGATTTTGAAAGTTCAACAAATCTTTTTCATACGGCTTTCCCTGATGGATTTCTATGGGAAGTTTTAGAAGTATACTCGGAACCACCAAATATTACATTTAAGTGGCGACATTGGGGACATTTCACCGGTTCGTACAAAGATTATTTACCTACCGGAGAAACAATAGAAATTATTGGAATGAGTGTTGTTCGAGTAACTGATGATTTGAAAATTATTTCTTTGGAGCACTTTTACGACAACACCAAATTTTTGGACAGTTTGACATCAGTAGGAAAACCATTAGAAGTAACGGAAGAGAAACAAAAACCCAATAAGTTTTTCGGTTTCCTGAAAAAACTAAACTTTTTTGGTTTTCCTAAACGAATTTGGAATTGGATTAAAAAAAAGCGCAGTAGAAAATTAGAAACTAGTCGTTGTCCATTTAAGAGTTTGGTTAGTTAGTTTTAATTATATTTTAAATGAGCTGACATATACACTCTAAAACAGGGTTTATGTCAGCTTTTTTTAGCTCTAGTTGCTGTTTGATTTATACCTAACGTAAAATATTGAAAAATATAACAACAATATATTTATTGAAAAAATAAATTTATGGAAAGAAGAAAAATTTTAATTGCAACAAAGACTTATCCATCAATCAGCATGACTTATAGGGAAACTGTATGTACAGCAGGAGTATTACTAGATGATTCGGAAAATCCAATACAGTGGATTCGTATTTATCCTATACGCTATCGCTATCTAGATTCTGAGCAGCGTTATCCTAGGTGGTCTATAATTAGTGCCGAAATAGAGAAAAACCCCAAAGATTATAGAGAAGAAAGTTTTCGGATTAATGATGAATCAATACAAATTATTAGAAAAATTAGTACTGAAAAGAATTGGGAAGAGCGAAAAAAATTGATTTTAACTTCACATTTGAAATTCTCATCAATTGAAGATATTAAAAGTCAAGGTAAATCTTTAGGAATTATGAAACCTAAAAGAATCAATAAATACTATCATAAACAGGATACACGTGAATGGAGTCTTAGGCAGCAATCTATTCAAAACCAACTTGACTTATTTGAGCCTTCCGTAAAATTAGAGAAAATACCTTATAAGTTCTATTATAGTTTTGTTTCTCAAAATGATACTAATCATAAATTTTCTATTATTGATTGGGAAATACAAGAACTATATAGAAAATGCCGAAATAGTTCTAAAAAATCTAGTCAACAAGAGAAAGAAAAAGAAGCTTTAGAAAAAATGAGACAAAAATTAGAAGATGATTTTTTGAAAACAAAGGATTTATACTTTATAGTGGGAAATCAAAAGAGATTCCCTAAAGGTTTTATGATTATCGGCTTATTTTATCCACCCAGAGTCAAGTCTGAGCAACTAAGTCTTTTGTAAGGGAAGAATTTGATAATGGTAATTTCAAATATTATTGAAGATAACTGTAAAACAAAGTATATACTGACCTTTGGATATGGGAATCGTAAAGATTACAAAGAATTTGTCGATTATCTTGAAAAATATAATGTATCATTTGTTGTAGACGTGAGATTTCGTCCGCGTGCTTGGAGTCGAAAATGGTACGGCGATCAAGTTGAAAAACTTTGTGTTTCAAAGAATATTAAATATATTTCTAAACCAGCCCTCGGTAACACATCTGGTAATGCAAAATGGGAACCTCCAGATAAAAAAGAGGCTCAAAAATCATTACAAGAAGTTGCAAAATTTGCTGTAAATGGAAATATTTTACTGATGTGTGCGGAGAAAGACTGGCGTCGATGTCATAGGACGGAGGTTGCGGAAAAACTTGAGGAGTTAATACAAATTTCAATACAGCATCTTGAATAAGATTGATTTATGAATGTATTGTTTTTTACTTATAATTTGTAGTTATTCTCTACTAATTGGTAGCTCTAACCAGTCACCGATCTCTTGGGCTAACCAATCCAACTCTGAAGCATGAAGAACTTTTCTTTGACTAATTCGTAACCATTGAGTCAAAGTATTTTGTCCCAAGATATATTTACGTTTTCTCGCCCAAATAATTAATTTATTAGGCACACTAACTCGAATTGGTTCTACTCTAGCTCCCTGGGGTTTAACAATATGTCGGTCGAGCAATTCTATTTTCCAAATATCATCACTGTGTGCTGAAAAAGGTGAAGGATATTTTAATCCGAATAACTCGTAGGTTAAGGAAATCTTTTTTGGAGTCAGAGAAAAACGGATTTTGCCAAATAAGGTAAACAGAATTGCTAATAAAATCCAGATAGCAAATACCCAGTGAAAAAGTGGAAACAATACTAGCAAAGGCTTTCCCCAAACAGAAATACTCCAGTTAATTAGTAAAGAAAGCCAAATCAAATCGAAAAAACATAGAAATCCTACCCTCAAACTAAAACCAGGGGGAGGGATAATAACTTCTAGGAGATCTTTTTGGTTGAGATACTTAATTTTGCTATCCTGTGGTTGAAAAACAACCAGGGGGAAGTGACGATGGGACAACATGTCCAAGGCTTCCAATGCTTTTCGCGCCGAACCCATGCGAAGCTTTAAACTTGGTTCTGTTAACCACTTCAGCCAGTCAACAAAAGCAGGACTAAGATTTACTAATTCTTCAAACTTAATTGTCATGTCATCTTGGAGCAAATCTGCAGGATGTTTCCCTGTTACCAGATGAATTAATGTTGCTCCCAAACCATACAAATCGGATGCGGGAAAAGCACGTCCACCGAACTGTTCTGGCGGCATATAACCATAAGTTCCCACCACTGTCATGGTCCCATCTTGCTGCGCCATAGCAGTTTTAACCGACCCAAAATCTACTATGTATACTTGACCAACATTTTCCCAAGAGCGATGGGTGAGGGAATCACTTCCAAACTTCTTTCGAGATTTTGAATTTGAACTAGTTCTGTGCTTTAGGTAGTAAGAGGGGGGCTCGCCGAGCAAAATATTACTAGCTTTAAGATCGCGGTGAATAACGGGAGGGAGACATTCGTGAAGGTAAATGAGTACTTTTAATAAAGATTTAGCAATTTGTTTAAGTTCTACTTCGCTGAAGGTACGTCCCGCTCTTAAGTGTTCTACTAAAGACTTTGCTGGAATATGGGTTTGTACCAAAGCAAAACCTTTTAAGTCCGGTAAATCGAGTTCAAAGTAGTCAAGATAGCGAGGGATTGCAGGATGAGATAGTTCTTGAAGAATTTGAGCTTCCCTAGTCAACAATTTCAAATCCTGCCATTTAAAGTCGTTACCAAAGATTAACAGTTTGATGATGACTAATTCTTCTGTTACTAAATCTTTTGCTAGTAGTGCGCGTCTTCCAGCATTTTTTCTTAATTGGCGCTGAATTTGATAACGTCCCTGCAAAACCTTGTCTTTCATCAGAACTAATCTCTATCTTTAACTGTTAAGCGTGATAGTAAAGTAAGTTGCTAGTTCAAGTCTGTTGGATTTAGATCCCCCTAAATATCCTTCGCGCTGCACGTCTAATAATTTGGGGTAAATGAATTCAAAGTCCACCTTTTTAAGGCGGATTTAGTGATATATAAGAGAATCTAAAAGTTTTGCCTATAGCAACTTGGGTTAGTAGTTCACTATTGAAACGAGTTTATTCTCATCGTTAAAAAACGAACTAGAATGCTTCTTTGTTCTATCGTAACAATTTTCTTCTTTCTATGAGGGACTACATTTCCAATTGCATTAACTAAACAACTGCTGCAGAAATTACACCTGCTTTTTCTAATACTGCTGCAACCCTTAAAATTAATTCTTCATGATAAGGAGCAGCTATTAACTGCACTCCCAAAGGTAAAGCATTGGGACGTTGGATGGGAATAGATAAAACGGGTAACCCGATAAAAGATAATGGTTGAGTAAATAAGCCGAGATGAGGGCGAACCAGAATTTCCTCACCGTCCAGCACCATAGTTTGTTGTCCGATCTTGGGTGCTGTAATTGGTGTTGTTGGTGCCAAAATTACATCAATTCCATGATGGTTATTTTTACTAAAAATTTCTCGAACTCGATCTCGATACCAAGTTCTAAAGCGTTGAGCTTGAATATACCAAATACCAGGAATTAATGCTCCAGCCAAAAAGCGATCGCGTGTGGCGGGATCGAAATCTTGGGGACGCTTTCTCAAGTCATCTAAATGCAAGTTTGAGCCTTCGGATGCTGTAATTATATATGCTGCTGCGCGGGCGCGTTCTGCTTCTGGGATGGTTACGTGTTCACTTACATTTAAAGCTTTAGCGACATGGTGCACCGCTTCTAAGGCTTCTGGTACAGCTTTTTTAGTAAAATAATCATCTGCGATCGCAATTCTAATGCCATCAATATTGGGTTTTATGTTGATAGAATTACGAGTTTCTATGGGAGGACGTTTGGTACAGATGGGATCCCGTTCGTCCTCTCCTTGAAGTAAATCGAATACTGTAGCGATATCTCTGACCGAACGAGTGAAAGGTCCAACGTGGTCAAGACTGCTAGAAAATAAGGCAACACCCGCACGCGATAATCTACCATAGGTGGGCTTGAAACCAAATATCCCACATAAAGCAGCAGGTACCCGAATAGAACCATTAGTATCGGAACCCAAAGTTAAAGGAACCAATCCACCTGCAACAGCAGCAGCTGAACCTCCTGAAGATCCACCAGCAATACGTTTTAAATCATGGGGATTATGGGTCGCACCATAATGAAAATTTTCGGTCACAAATCCGTAAGCATATTCATCCATATTTAAAGCGCCAACAAGGATTGCACCTGCTTGTTTTAACTTGGCGATCGCTGTAGCATCTTGGATGGCAGGTGGGTTTTCCGCATTGATTTTTGCACCTGCAAGAGTTGTTAAACCAGCGATATCATACAAATTTTTAACTGCGAAAGGTACCCCAGCTAACATCCCAGGGTCTTTACCTGCTGCAATTTCATTATCAATTCGTTTTGCGGCTGCTAAAGCTGCTGTAACTGTTACCTCAGTAAAACAGTTTAATTCCTGCTGTCGTGCTGTAATTCTATTTAATGCAGCTTGGGTAACTTCCACTGCGCTAATTTTACCGTTACGTACTGCATCTGCTGTGGCGGTCGCGTCTGCTCGTTCTAGATTCATGGTTCAAATTTTGGCGCTGCTTCAATATCTTTCGGTAAGGAAAACTCATTTACAAGCTTGGCTATAACTTGAATTTTCTCAAAATTTGCGATCGCACTATCTCGGTATTCATCTCGCAATTGCAAATCTACTAATAACGCTGCCTGTTCTACATATTGACTCACATCAATTTTTTCAGTCATTTTTTATTCACAACCCTTGTGATAGTTTTATTTTATGGTGTTTTTAGTCCCTCAAATTTTCTATCTCTTCTATTCGCAAAGATCTATAGCAATTACCACAAATTATCTATTTCCTGTTCCCCATTCCCTGTTCCCTTTGAAACAAAAAAATATGTTGGCGTAAGTTACACCAACATGCAAAAAGTTTAAGGTTTGATGTGCAAAAATCTGCAAAAAATATAGTCAAATACTGAAATAGATGATCTATCCAATTCCTTCTATAACTGGATGAAAATAGAAAGCTAAACCCAGAATTACATAGGATGCGAGTAATAATGTACCTTCAAGCCAATTGGACTTACCATCGGAACTAATACTATTAGCAATCAAGACCGATACAGCTACTGCCACTAATTCAAAAGGGTTAAAATCTAAATCCATTGGTTGCCCAAGTAATCGACCCGCAATTACAAGTACAGGAGCAACAAATAAAGCAATTTGCATGCTAGAACCAACAGCAACAGACAAAGACAAATCCATTTTGTTTTTCATTGCTACCGTAACTGCTGTAGCATGCTCTGCTGCGTTACCAATTATGGGAACTATGACAACCCCAGTAAATAATGCTGTTAGTCCCAACTCAGATGTAGCTGCTTCCAAGGAACCAACCAAAAATTCCGATTCAAATGACACTAGTAAAGTGCAAAGTAACAGTACTCCCATCCATTTCCAAACATTGGGCTTGTGATCATTATTTGCCAATTGTTCAGAACCCTCTACTACACCCACATCATAAAGATAAGAGTGGGTTTTCATAGAAAATAATAAGGTTAAACCGTAAACTAAAATTAGAACCGCAGCGACAGCCAAGGATAAATTTTGCAGGGCGATCCGGCTAACACTTTTCGATGTGAATTCCATCGCTGTGGGTACCAAAATTGCAATTACTGCCAAATTCATTGACGCAGCATTTAAGCGTGCCACATCAGGTTGAAAACTTTGTTCCTTATGGCGAAAACCACCCAAAAGCATAGCCAGACCCATTACCAAGAGCAGGTTACCGATAATCGAACCGGTGATACTTGCTTTGACCACATCTACAAGTCCTGCCCGTAATGCAAACAAAGCAATAATTAGTTCTGTAGCATTACCAAAAGTAGCATTTAGCAATCCGCCTAATGAAGGACCGACCACCACAGCAATTTCCTCTGTGGCTGTACCCATCCAAGCTGCTAGAGGTAAAATCGCTAACCCAGCGGTAACAAAAACAGTTAATTCTCCCCACCCTAGGAAGTGGGCTGCGATCGAAACTGGAACAAAAGCTAGCAAGACAAAAAATACTTTCTTTTTAACTGACATTTATCATTTCAAATCAGGAATACCAGTCACAAAATTACAAAATCTCGTGATGCCTCAGAGAGATGGTAACGCAACGGATTATACTCTAGAATACCCTCGCAAGACTTAATTTCAGGTTCCGAAGATCTACTGTTTCTCATAAAAATGTTTGTTCGTAATGGTAGAGGTAATACCAATCACAGATTTGTTATTTTCTGTATAAAATTGTAAATAAAATTTTATAATTTGTAGAGAAGATGGGCTTTAGAATCTTAAAGGGTAATAAAAATTTTTGGTGTCTTATTTATCGGTACTTGCAACAAAAAAAATTCTGAAGAATTTAGTTAGAATAACAGTTGTTTGTTGGCTATAGGGACAAGCCATCTAGTCAAGTAAAGTAAAGAAAAATTAATGTCTGTTGTCAAAAGTGTTTGATTATTTGTTGTAACTATACTTTCCATAATTGTCATTTTTCATAATTTTCATCTATAAATTTGTTTTGTTGTAATGCAAGTATCTTAAGCAATACATGGATTATTTCAAGATGACATTTCAGGATGATATTGCATTTTTTTCTATAACATGGACAATCTCTACATGACTTCTTTAGTTGAAAAATCAGCTCATGCTGACACGATACTGGATGAAGAAAAAAATACGGTAAATAGCTATCAGCCCGATCCCCTGAATTCGGCTACTGGTGTTTACGTTACAGTACATGGGCATTTTTATCAGCCACCACGGGAGAACCCTTATTTAGATGCTATTGAACGTCAAAGTAGTGCTGCACCATTCCATAACTGGAACGAGCGAATACATTATGAATGTTATCGCCCCAATGCCTTTGCGAGAGTCTTAAATGATAAAGGTGAATTGGCAGGGATCATTAATAACTATGAGTATTTGAGTTTTAATATTGGACCCACATTAATGTCATGGTTGGAGTCCCATGACCTAGAAGTTTATCAACGAATTTTAGACGCTGATCACAAATCTAGAGAGCGCCTAAATGGTCACGGGAACGCCATTGCGCAGGTATACAATCACATGATTATGCCTTTGGCTAACGAAAGGGATAAATATACACAAATTCGTTGGGGAAAAGCAGATTTTCGTTCGCGATTTGGTCGGGATCCTGAAGGAATGTGGTTGGCGGAAACGGCTGTAGACTACCCAACTCTTGAAGCATTAATTGCCGAAGGAATTCGGTTTATTGTTCTTGCTCCCTCCCAAGCAGAACGCTGTCGTCTTCTGCCGACAGTTGAAGATCCCAACCCGGAATGGTGTGAAGTCGGGGGAGGTCAAATCGATCCCACCCGACCTTATCGGTGTTACCTAAAAGGAAATAGGGAAATTTCAGTAAGTCAGGGTTTAGAAGAGATTGAGAATCAGAATATTGATTGCCAAGAGATTCAGAACCAACCTTACATCGATATCTTTTTCTATGACGGCCCTATATCACGCGATATGGGCTTTAGTGATGTGGTGTATAATTCCAGCCATTTTGCTGGACGTATTGGGGCTGCCATCCGAGGGGACCATCGTCCCGCACAGTTAATTTCCGTTGCAACTGATGGAGAAACTTTCGGACACCATAAGGGTGGTACTGAAAAAACTTTGGCTTATGCTTTCAGTGAAGAGTTTCAACGAAGAGGTTGGACTCTAACTAACTTTGGTCACTATTTAAGTTTAAATCCCCCAGCTTGGGAAGTTGAGTTAAAACCCATTACTGCTTGGAGTTGTTCCCACGGAGTAGATAGATGGCAAGATGACTGTGGTTGTGGAGGTGCGCCGGGATGGCACCTAAAATGGCGACGTCCGTTACGAAATGCTCTTAATTGGCTGCGGGATCGGTTAGTTGAAGTTTATGAAGAGCACGGTAGAGAGTTTTTTAAGGATCCTTGGGAAGCGCGAGACAACTATATTGAAGTTATTCGCGATCGCTCCAACGCCAATGTACATCGTTTTTTGAGCAGTCACCAAAATCACGAATTAAATGCATCGGAAGAAGTGGACGCTTTGCGCTTATTAGAAATGCAACGTCATGCTTTGTTGATGTTTACCAGTTGTGGTTGGTTTTTTGAAGAAATATCACGTCCAGAGGGAACTCAAATTCTCCGTTATGCAGCCCGTGCTTTAGAATTGGCAGGAGATGTGGCGGGAGTACAATTAGAAAAAGAGTTCCTTCAGCGTCTGGAGGAAGCACCGAGCAATATTGATTACTTTAAAACTGGTGCTGGAGTTTACCGTCAGTTAGTAGTTAGCTCCCAAATTAGCCTTCCAAAAGTCGCCGCTCACCATGCAATTGCTTCCCTATTTAATGGATATACTTCGGCTGAAAGAAAGCAATCGAAAACTCACCCTCAAATTGCATCTCAAACCCATTCTCAATACAAACAGGTTTACTGTTACAGTGCCCATGAGTTAGATTACCAACTCCAACGTATGGGAACTTTAACTTTAGCTGTCGGACACTTAAAGTTAGTGTCAGATATTACTTGGGAAAGTGAAGATGTCATATTTGCTGTGCTTCATCTAGGTGGTTGGGATTTCCACTGCTGTATTCAACCTTTTACCGGACGACGGATTTATACACAAATTAAGGAAGAATTATTTGGAGTACTGCAAGAAGTAAGTGCAGCCCGAGTGATTTTGACAATGTCTAAGTTGTTTGGGGAAAATTCCTATAACCTGCAAAATATGTTTGCAGAAGAGCGCCATCGAATTATGCGGTTACTTACCCAGGAAACTCTGACGAGGCTCGACCAACTTTATACCCAAGCCTATCGAGAAAATTACGGTGTATTACTAGCATTTCATCAGGATGGACAAACTGCACCCCAGGAATTGCAAGTTGCAGCAGAAGTTGCCTTGGGATATCGTTGTAAAACAACTATTAAAGCTTTAGAGCAGGATATTACCGAACCACAGCTAAGTTGGAACCATTTATTGGAACTAGAAGCGATCGCAGCCGAAGCCAAACATTTGCGCTGTCATTTGAAAGTACCAGAAAGTAAGCAAACAATTGAACAATTAATTACACGACTGCTTTGGCAATTATTACATCAAAGTAACGGTAGTTTCCACACATGTATTGAACGTTTGGAGCAATTAATTGATGTTGCACACAAATTAGATATTGGTATTTCGTTAGATCGCTCCCAAGAATTGTACTTGAACAGTTTGTACACTCAAATTGTTCCACAATTACAAATCCTTATCCACAACTCTGAGGAGATGAGTAAATACCGGAAAATATTGAAGCTGGGTCAAAAATTACAAGTTGATGTTAGTTCTTGGTTAAGATATTAGTTATTGCTAGGAAATATTTTTTGTAAAGTTTCCTGAACTAACTATTTAGTATTTTGCTCAGCTATTTGAATGGAGAAATATAGTATTAAGTATACGGGTTAAGCTGTTATAAGCAATCATTTCTTAAAATAGAATAGAAAACTGATAACTGATAACAAAAAACATCCCTATTCAAAAATTTAATGCTATAAACCTCTCCGTTCTATCTATTAAACTTATTGATACCAGAAAACATTCATAGCAATGTTAAATCATTCACAAAAATGAATATTATAGGGATGTGACAGAGGCTGTGTTATCTGCTTTAGCGTCTATTGCGTCTCTACGGGATTTATCCGTTCACAAATTAAATATGATTGTTATAGATGAATAAATTATATTTTGTTCGAAGGAGAAACGAAGAATTAAAAGTAAATATAAAATAAAAAAATAGCCTCTACAATTAATTCCTTTTTTAATACTTATCCCAAAACACTAAGAGTTACATCAACCATATCTAAGAGAACTTCTTTCTCAGGATTAATTTTAGAAATAACTCGTAAACCCTTTAGACTACAGACTAGATGACGTGCTAATGCACGAGGGTCTTTATTAGCTTGAATTTCCCCTTTTTTCTTAGCTCTTACCAAAGCCTCATATAGTAGTTCTTCAACTTTTTGGATCTCTTCTGTCAAATGTGCTGCAATTTCCGGATCGTGGTGACCAATTTCTACGACTGAGTTAGTAATCAAGCAACCTTTGTATTGAGAATCAATGATGGCTTTCTCAACTAGCTCATAAAAAAGATCGATGATTTCTTGTTTTGATGCATCAGGAGTTCTTAATGCAGCAAACATAGAACTGACAAATGTGTCACTATAATGGACTAATGCAGCTTTAAACAAAGAGCGTTTATCTTTGAAAGTATCATAAATACTACCGCGGTTAATCCCCATACTTTGGACCAAGTCTTGAATTGAAGTACCTTCGTAGCCATAGCGCCAGAATGTCTCCATTGCTTGTCCAAGTACTTTTTCTCGTTCGAACTCCTTTTTTCGAGCCATAGCAATTTTATCTTAAGTAGAATTTAATATGACGATCCCGGAATAAACATTCAAATGTTCTTCCAGGAACTAAAAAGTATTTGATTCATGTGACTGTAGAGACGCCATCACATATAACGTCTCTACAGTGCTTTGAATATAACTATAAGTCCATCATAGTCCATTAATTAGATGAACTTTTATTGTGAATTCAAAAATTCCAAATACCTATTGCTTAATTCTTTAACTGCTAAATCGTAAAATTGCTTACCATGTTCTGGTGTCGCAAGGTTGGGATTAGAACCCATCCTCCCATCTGGATAACGATCTCTAAAGTCGGTTGCGCTGTATATTTTTCGCTCTTTATTTACCTCTGCAGATAAATTTCCTTGTTTGATAGAATCTGGATAAACGTATTGGGTTAAGGCAACTTCTGAAGGTGTTGCATGGGAACCTTCTTCCGAACCATATAATTCTTTCGCCAGTTTGTACACATCTGCACACATAAACCAGTTAGCCACTTGACATTGTACCTGTGAAGCATTAGATAGCTGTAAATCTGCTAAGTGAGCGTAAGTTTCCGAGAAAGCCGCTTTCAGAGTCGCGATGTTACCGCCATGTCCGTTGATAAAGTAAAACTTGCAAAAACCAGTTTTTACCAAACAGGTCAAATAATCTTTGACCAGTTGGATCATTGTGCTTGGACGCAGGCTAATGGTACCGGGAAAAGCTGTATGATGCAACGCCATACCCACATTAATTGTCGGTGCAACTATGGCTTGTGTCACTTTCCCAACTGCACTAGCTATTGCTTCTGCACATATGGCGTCAGTACCAATTAAACCTGTTGGACCATGCTGTTCCGTTGAACCTATTGGTACAATTATCCCGCGAGAGCGCTGTAAATATTCCTCGACTTCTTGCCAAGTACTCAAATGTAACAGCATTGATACTATCCGATATTTTCGTAAAACTTTTTTAACCCTACCCTAGTTTTCACTAGAAGAGTTTGACTTCCAGAAATATCTTCGATAGAAATATCTTTTAAAACAAACCAACACCAAGCAATATGTAGGCATTTGTACATCCTACAGGTAATAAATGGTGGTATTAATTATTTTTTGGGAAGTATTTATTGGAGTTATTTTTGAGAATTCCCTAAAAACTAATCAAAACTATAATGCTTTTTTACATCGCTTTTGATTTCCCAGGTACAAGACATCCCAGCAGGAAATGTAACCAAATCACCTTTTCCCATCTGCAATGGTTGTCCATTGTCGGGAGTTACGATGACGTCACCATCTAAAAAATAACAGATCTCTTGAGAATCATATTTCCAAGGAAACTTTGAAGCCTCTTTTGTCCAAATATCCCAACTATATACACCTAATTTCTGAAGCTGTTCTGGGGTTGGTTGATGTTCAATTGTAATTTCTGAGCTTTTAGTTTCCATCGCGTATAGTCGCAAATCAATCTGAATCCAATATTAGCAGTAAGATTCTATATCTTCACCACATTCATCTACCAAATAACATAATGCACGAAAACGCAAGCACACTAGTTCTTCGTACAAAGGGTTTAACTTGCATAAGGGAGGAATATGACCTATTTTGCGACTAAAAATTACAATATCGCGTTCAAAGGGACATTGGGCTGGGATCGACTTTGCTATGAACTTTGCAAACTTACGATTTTTGATATTTAGGCTATCCAAGGATTGACGTAATGGTTGCAAAAGATTAAATCGGAAAGATTTTAATTTTGATACTTTTTTTGCTGGTTTGATATCGTTAGATGCGACAGGTTGAACGTAAGCAGAAAAATTAATTGATCGACTGTTTGTATTCACCATAGTCCTAAGCCTCTTTTATCAAAATAAAAAATCAAGTTGTCTGAAGATGATTGCTTTATTTGTAGTTCTCAAATAATCCAAATTCACTACAAGACTGAAACTAAAAAACCCGCATATAAAATTAGTTACTTCATGTGCGATTCTAAAATCATTGACCTAATTAATATTTAAGCCTAGTACCAATCTTATAACTGTCCTGTTGACTACAAAACAATCAAAAATCAATGATACTTTTCTTTCTTTGATTTACTACTTGCAATACCCACTGTTTCTCTCTTTCCTATGCTAATAACTTGTTTTTAATGCAGTTAAAGCCTATAATCCCCCAACTTTATTGCAAATAATGCTTATTTACACATGCTATATAGGTTTTACCCTTATATCTTTGAAAGGTCAACTACTTTTATATAATTCTTTCAAATTGTAAGCAATTTTACAAAACTTAATTTTTTGATTAGTTGCTAAATAACTTATATGAATTGTTTATATTAAAGTCGTAAATTACGATTACTTAATAGATTAAGTTATGGCATAAATCTAATATTTTTATCTCAAAGCAAAAAATCATAAAATAGGTAAATATCAATTAATCATAAGTACAAATTTTATTAAAAAATATCTATAATTGATAAAATTTTCTCATAAACTAATTTGTGTTTGTGTTTGTAACAGAATTGTCAAATCCTGGGAGCTATTATGAGTATCCTAAGTTCCGTCTACAGCAAGGATTAGCCTCACTAAAAATAGGAAAATATGTCCTACAGAATATATATTAAGATTTTACAGGAAAGATGTGCACCTTACACCTTAAGTGGAGTTTTAACTTTTGATCTGTATCTTACTTACAATCCGTTATATATTTCTCATATATCTCGTCATAAATATTAGGGAATATTAAGTTGCAAGCATTTGTAATGAAAAAATTATCTAACTTCATAAATTCATAGAGAAAATTTATAGTTAAGGCTTAAGAGAGCTTTTAACCCGATAACTTCAAACCTTAAAAATTCGAACCTTAAAAATGCCTTGAGCAAATGACTTTCAAATTAATTTTTTCATTCCACCAAATAACTGTAACCAAACAAGAACAACGATCCAGTGAATAAAAACAATTATCCACAAAGAACCTGTTATCCCATATGCAATGGTTAAAGTCAACCCTAACAAACCAGCCAAAATGAGGAAAATTGGCTGAAAAAATGTTGGATTTCCAACTTTATAAAAGGTTTTAGCATTTAGAGGATGATAAAAGATAAACAATAGAAGTAGCAATGCTGCTAAAAACACCCATTGACTCCAATTGATGATTTCTGTGGGGTGGGGAAGGGGTAAAACTCGAAAGATTAATTCTTCTACAAAAGCTGGGGCAAACAGAATTTGTAATGTAGCTAAGCAGTGTTGAGACAAAGGTGCAGACCATATTTCTCCTTGTAAAAAGCCGGAAGAGAAACCCAAAGGTAGGGCGATCGCGCCATAAATAATTAGCATTAATCCGGCTATTAACCAATCTTGAATTGAGGGGATAGCAATTGCAGCTAAAATACGATGAAGAATTACGGGGATCGGAGAAATATTAGTAAAAGGAATCTTGATCGTTCCCAACAAAGGTGTGGCTGCTAAGGGTTGAATATCTGAGTTTACTCCTCCGACCTGATTTGTTTCCAGGAACCACAGTTTACCACCTTGCTGTAAAAACATCGTAGCAAGTTCATCTTGTGCTTGTCGGGGCATCATGGTTCTCCAAGTTGTTAATGCAGCCCAAATACTGGGATCTCGAAATGGTTTTTTCAGTTGATTTTTACCGTTATCAATTCCGGCTAAATTTCCGATGCTGCTTTCCCAGTCAGCCCGAATTATTCCCAAGGGAAATAGGTCTTTTTCTAGGCTTTGTCCCAAAGTAATTAGTTTATTGAAGCGTTCGGTTTGGGGATCGTCAAGATGATTTGCTAACCAATTTTGAATATCTGGGCTGGAACTAACTTTTTGTTTAATAACTTGGATCGCTGCATATAAAGCTTGGGCTGAATCTTGAACGCAAGAAGTTGCGGGAGTAACGGTTGCACTTCCAGTTCCGTCACCGACTCGATATCGTGCCATCATTATTTGCAATTGCTGCGAAAATTCTTGTAATGGTGAAAGTTTAACGCCATCAAAATTATAATTTTGGGTCACTGGATCGAATTTAATGAGAATATCGACAACTGGGCGGGTTGCCATCCACCCTCTTGTCAGATTGCCCATATAATTTACCCAAGAATGTTTTGCAGAAATAATTCCATCAGGATTATGAGCATAAACTTGCCCGTATGTTACGTCAAATTGTAATTCTTGGGTAATGGGTTCGCGGACTACTTGAGCTACACCAAAGGCAAAATGTCCAGTGATAGTTTTGGGTACGCCTAACTCTTCTGCTTTTTTTCCGCCAATTCCACCAAACAAGTTTAAAACAATTGCTTTATCTCCTACTTGCCATTGAGATATAGCTTGTTTGCTTTCCTTAATATTTGGATCGATCAAAACAGTATTGACTTTACCTTTATCAGTTCGATCTATCTGCCAGTTTTTTTCTTTAATGTAGGTTAATCCAGCTTGTTCGCCTAAAATTACGCGTTTTGGTTGTAATTGAAATAAAGAACGCGGTGCTAAAGCTTGGACGGTAAATATCCCGTTTTTATCTCTGGCTCCATAAATATACCAACCATTTGCACCTGCAGTTGAAGCTTCTATTTGGTAAGCAGTCGAAGGGGGAATATCTCGCGTATCGATAACTTGTTGAGGAATACGAATAGTTTCTTTTTGACCATCAAATTTTCCTGATATTCGATTGTAATGAACTACTGTAAAATATTCGTTTGCACAAAGATGAGTTTGAGTACAGGTTGTATTTATTTCTTGAAGTGTTTCGTTCCTAGCTACAGAATCAAGTTTATTTGCAGGTTGAGAAGTTACTTGGGAACTGAGAATTTTTACCAAACCGTAAAAACGTCCCGTTGCTAAAACAGGTTCGCGATCAATTTTTAGGATAAAACTTGTATTATCCTCCTTTGAGTTTTTCTGATTTAATTTTTCTTGATTTAATTTTTCTTGATTAAAACTATCTACAGACGTTATTAGTTCAGAATTATGAAAACTAACGATAACATCATCATTGGGTCTAAAACCTGCAAGGGATTGTAACGGTCCAACTTGGGAGCGATTGTTTAGACGAGAAGGATGGACTATTCCTTCTTTTTGGCTTGCTTCAGTATTTGCAGTGAATTTAACATCTCGCTTGACAGTTTTGATATAAGACCTAAGTTCGGGAGTATTTTTCCATTCCAAGCGGACTACTTTTCCTAGTAAGTTGTCATTTTTTATTTGTGGCGGTACCTGTTGTATTTCCATCCACACCCAATCTTCACCGGGTTTAATTTCTTGTTTTTGGGGTAGAATTAATCTTCCTACCCAATTATCTATAGGTTGATAAAGGTCAAATGATATATTTTGAGTCTGGTTTTGATTAATAGGATAGAACTGGGGTTGATTAAAAACTTGTTGGAAATGAATGGAATAATTGCTAACTTGTTGTGCTAAAAGTATTTGTGAAGTATTAAATGTAAAATATACAGTTGCAATTAGCAACAGAATAAACTTTATTAATAGCGGTCTAGGTCGCCGGTAAAGTTTGCGGTGGCTTGGCATATCAACAAATATTTACCTATATCTATATCCACGACCTTATATTAATGGGTAATGGGTAATGGGTAACTGGTGATAGGTTATTTATAGGAATAATATTTGATTTTTGAAAAAAACTACGAAATAATACTTATAGATAAATATGTCTAAGATATAACAATGATAAGTCAGTATCTACAATCTGCGATAAGCCCGCAGGGCATAGCCTCCGGCATCGAGGATTTACAAAAATTTATAGCTCTTCGTCCAGATGCGCGTGAGGTAAGGAAGGCATTAGCAGTAAAGCTGGTTTATCAAGGTTATTTGTATGAGGAAATTCAAACCATTTTAGATGTATCTGTTGGTTCAATAACAGGTTGGAAGCAAGCCTACGAGGAACGTGGGATTGATGGACTACGGCTAAATCATAAAGGAAGGAAAAGCTATTTGAGCAGCGAACAAAGAGAAGAGGTATTAAGTTGGTTACAAACAAAGACATGCTGGGAGCTTGGAGAACTGGAGTATAAATTGGCTTTTGAATACGACGTAATTTATGAATCTAAACGAAGCTATTACAATTTGTTTGATGCAGCAGGAATTAGTTGGAAAAAAACCACAAAGCATAATCCAAAATCTGACCCAGAGGCTGTTGCAGTAAAAAAAAACAGATTGAAGCATTGCTGGCAAGCTGCAGACAGGAAATAGAATCAGGGCTTTTGAGGGTATTGCTGATAGACGAGTGTCATCTTTTATGGGGAGATGCCATCGGCTATGTTTGGGCAAGGACTGACCAAGAAATAGCAGTTCCAGTAGTTAATGAACGGGAGAAACAAACATACTATGGCGCTCTTGACTATCTCGACGGTACATTACTCCTTAAAGCATATGATGCTGGTAACTCAGACAATACAATTGATTATTTACGTTACTTGTTATCACAGTCACCCAACCAAAGATTACTCCTAATTTGGGATGGCGCTTCTTATCATCGCTCCCATCTTATCCAAGAATTTTTAGGCGAGATAAACCAGGGCTTACCTGAAGAACAATGGAAGATTCATTGTATTCGTTTTGCTCCTAACTGCCCGGAACAAAATCCAATAGAAGATATCTGGTTACAAGCAAAAACATGGGTTCGGCGCTTTTGTGCTTTAATCCCCTCCTTCTCTCATTTAAAGTGGATGTTTGAGTGGTTTATCCGAAACACTACATTTGATTTTATGTCGCTCCAGATGTACGGAGTTTTTTCAAAAATCAAATACTAGTCCTATATTACGCACCAACGCCGATTATCCACCTACTTCACCTTTCCCCCGAAGCGAACAAAACCATAAGAACCTGTTGGTGTACCGGGTGCGATCGCATTAGGGAGGTCGCCCAAATCTACGACTACTGCACCATTACTATTATTACCTCCACAATCAATATCAGGGTAAACAGTTGTGGGCTCTACTCCTGGAGGAAAATACTGACCTGCATCACCATCTTGGGTATTAGTTAGAGATTCGATAACATCATTATATTGCCAGAGTATTCCTCTTGGGACACCGGGCGAACCGTTGGGAGCTTGGGTTGAAAAACTATTGAAGGCTGCGGGAATAAAGGTAGTATGTTCGGGAACGCGATCGCAAAATAATACTTTTTTGGCTTCATTCTTGCCAGTGGAGAGAAAGTAGATGGTATATTCAATATCATCTCCTGGTTTGACTTTCCCACCATTGATGCCACCAATAAGGAAGCTGCTACTGTCTTTACCGCTAGTATTTGGCCATTTATCCGTATCTTTGTGTGGTTGAGTGGGAGGATTTGCACCTTCTATTACGTTGTCATCGTAGTGATCACTATCATCTTGGTTATAAATACTTAAATTATCTCCGCCATTACTAGTAATATTACTATTAATAGATGTGATTCGTTTTACTAACAACACATTAGGATTATCACCACCGGATACTGGTTTGGGACCAGCTAATTCCTCAGTACGGTTTTGGATTTTTCCTCTTCCTAATTGATCTGTATTACAACTAAAATCAGCAGTATTAGGAATAAATTCCTTTGCTACATCCCCAGTTACTGTTGCAGGTTTATAAAGTAAGATATCTCCGTTTCCTACCCCAACGGTGCTAGAACCCATGAGAATATATTCATCTTTTTTGGCAAATACCCTGAGTAAAGTTCGCCGATAAAAACCAGTACCCCAAGTATTTCTTGTCCAAAGAATACTACCCCTATCGTAAATAACGTGGGAGCATGAGAACCCCTCCGTTTTAGCGAGGGGATGAAATACGACTCACAAGGCTTTAGCCTTGTGTATCGTTAGGATTAGAAAGTCTGAGATTTTTTTTTGGCTTTAGACTCGTAATTTAAACCTCTCTGTTCAAATAGAACAGAGTGCGCACAAGATTTTAAAAAACTAAACTTTCAATAATCGACTTTGATATAAAATTCAATCACCTCAAATAAATATCAGTATTTTATTTTTATAATTTTTTTAATTGTTGGGAATTGCTTCGATTTATGATCGATAAGACATAGTAAACAGAAATTATACTGATTTATAAATGAATTAGTTATGTGATCATTCGCGATGGGATGTTTGCTGTTGTTTACTATTGGGAATTATTTATGTAGTTATAAGGTTTGGATCTGAACTAACTGCAGATTTAAAAGGAGTTTCTCAATGTCCGCAAAGATCGTCAAGCGGTTTCTCAGTATGTTTTTGCCAGTAGCTATGTTCTTGGGTATTGGATTTGTAGGATTTTATGAAAACAAGAAGAACAGCGAACGCCGTGCAATTACTATTATTGAAAATCAGAGCATTCGCATCAGAGCAGCAAATTTAGCAAATCGTTTTAGTGACATTCGGGCTGATTTGATGATGATGACCATGTGGAATGAAGAGCATATCCTACTAAGTTATAAAACTTCACCCCAGAGTAAACAGAGGTTTCAAAAGTTACTTAGCAAAAAATTTCTGGTAATGTCTGAGCAGAAACAGATATATGACCAGATACGCCTTCTTGATACTGCTGGGCAAGAAAGGGTAAGGGTAAATTTCAATGAGGGAAAGCCTAAAATTGTTCAAGATGGTGACTTACAAAATCAATCACAACGTTACTGGTTTCGCAATAGCCTTAACTTACGCAAAGGAGAAATTTTCATTTCACCAATGGATTTAAATGTAGAAAATGGCAAGATTGAACAACCAATTAAACCAATGATTCGCTTTACCACTCCCATTTTTAATTTTGGAAAAATGGAAAGTGTGGTTGTACTCAACTATCTTGCTCAGGATCTTTTGAATCAACTAAAACAAGAAAAAGCCACTACTGCTAGCAAGATTTTCCTGCTTAATTCACAGGGTTATTGGTTGAAGGGTATAAAATCGGAAGATGAGTGGGGGTTCATGTATGAAGAAGGTAAAAATCGTACCTTTGCCAATGCCTTTCCTAACGCATGGGAGCAGATATCAGCCTTGGAAAAAGGTCAGTTTCAGACAGTAAACGGCTTATTTAGCTTTACAACAATTTATCCCCTCAAAGATATCTGGAGTTCAAAATTGGGTACTGAAATTTCCCAGTTATCTGGTTTTGATCAAGAAACTGTAGATGCAAAATCCTACCAATGGAAGTTGGTTTCCTTTGTCCCAACGGCAAGATTGGAAAAGCAAGTGTGGGCTGCACAGCCTATTTTATTGATTATTTATCTTGGACTGACTGGGTTTTTTGGCTTGGGTTTGTGGTTCCTAACAACTTTGTGGATCAAGCGCCAACAAGCAGTAACAGAACTGAAGAAATCTGAAGTACGATTGCGGCAAACAGGAGCTGATTTAGTAGCCTCTTTAGAAACTATTGAGAAAGTAAATACTGATTTGGAGCAACGTGTTAGAGAACGCACTACTGAATTAGAACAGGCAAAAGAACTAGCAGAAGTTGCTAACCGTTCCAAAAGTGAATTTCTCGCCAACATGAATCATGAACTGAGAACTCCCCTCAATGGCATATTGGGTTATGCTCAAATCCTCCAGCGCGACCCCGAAACGGCAAATAAACATCAACAAGGGTTAGCCACTATTCTTAACTGTGCTTCTCATTTGCTGACATTAATTAACGATATTCTCGACTTTTCTAAATTAGAAGTGCAAAAAATGAAACTCCATCCCCAAAATTTACATTTAGGTAATTTCTTAGCCGCTACTGTTGATATTTGTCGGATCAAAGCAGAACAAAAAGGAATTTTCCTTGACTATCAAACCAATGAGCAACTACCCATAGCTGTTCGTGCTGATGATAAACGCCTGCGCCAGGTATTACTTAACTTACTCAGTAATGCTGTTAAATTTACTGATGAAGGAGGTGTAACCTTCCAAGTTAAAGTATTGGGAAATAAGACGAATCCTGGCCAAAGTTATCATATTCGTTTTCTAGTGGAAGATACTGGTATCGGTATTCCTCCTGATAAGCTGGCGAAAATATTTTTACCCTTCGAACAAACAGAAAAACAACAACGTAATGTGGAAGGTACGGGATTGGGACTAGCAATTAGCCAGCAAATTGTGCAAATGATGGGAAGTGAAATTCACGTTGAAAGCGTATTGGGTGAGGGTAGTACTTTTTGGTTTGAAGTGGAGTTATCTCCTACGACAGAATGGACTGCTCAAACTGAATTCTCCAATAGTAAAGTTGTGGGTTATCAAGGCGAACGCCTAACTATTGCGGTAGTGGATGACAATCAGGCGAACCGAGATGTGGTCATCGATACTTTAGAACCTTTAGGTTTCCAAGTAATTGCAGCAGAAAATGGACGACAAGGGCTAGATAAAATCATCCAAATTCAACCAGATTTAGTAATTACAGATGCAATTATGCCAGTGATGGATGGTTTAAAGATGACTCGTCATTTACGACAAATTCCCAATTTTGCCACAACACCAATAATTGCTTCTTCTGCCCACTTGTCACGAGTGGAGCCACAAGAAACTTTGAATGCTGGCTGTACGGATTTCCTACCTAAACCGTTTGAATTTACAGAATTATTAAAAATATTACAAAAACATTTACAACTCCAGTGGATTAAGGATCGCGAGCTAGATACGGAGGAAACATCTCCACAGGTCACTGAGCTAACGAAATTTGTCACACCACCGCCAGAATTGTTAATAGTTCTTTATCAGGCAGCCAGGGATGGTTTTATTGGCGATGTGCAACAAGAAGCTAATCACCTTAAACAAATTGATTCCCAATACATTCCCTTTGCGAACAAATTGCTAGAACTTAGTGAGAGTTTTGACGATGCAGCCATTATTAAATTAGTTAAACCATTAGTTTAAATCAAATCATTTAGTTTAAAAATTTAGATTTTAAAAATTTAGTTCAGATGTCGATGAATATTACTCACCAGGAAAATACAGTTTTAGTAGTTGATGATACTCGTATAAACCTGCAATTACTGTATTCTCTTAGCAAAATTAATTTGGTGGAGTATTAGCAACCCTGTCCGCAAAATTTTTCTTACTTTATTCAAATTAAAATAGTACTTTTGTATTTACTTTGCTAAAATGCCCGGGATACTGTCCGCGAGGTTAAATTATATCAGTATGAAATTACTCCCTGACGGCGATCGACAATCTGAGGCACGCAATATCCTTTTACCAGTACCTTATTTATCTGCTTCTAGTCTATTTAAGAAAAAAAATACCGTAATACTTCCCTTGCAACCACCTCAAGAAGATTTTACAGATGGATGGCAGCATTTATCGATGCAGGTAAAGCGGATTAACCAATTGGCTTATGAGTTAGAAGCGGCGATTTTAGAATTAAAGACGATTGCTGATAATCTGGACGAGCAGAAAGTAGCTCAAGCTAGCAAGCAATTTCCATTGAAAAAAATATCTTGTAAAAAAGTATGTAGCTATATTCCCTTAACTGTACCCTATGTCCAACAGAAATCAGATGGGACATTAATCGTAAAAAAACGCAAGGTCGATTTATTTCGTTCGGAAAGAGAAGCGAAATACTTAGCGCAAAAACTTCGCCATCAAATCAAAAGAAAAAACTTCCACTTCAAACAAGCAAAAGCAAAAAAATATATTAATCTTAGTTAATTGTTGTAAAGGTAAATAATTTATAGTTTGTAATATGATTAACGCCATGCAATGCCTGAGGTATGCTTACGCTAGTAGATCGTGGCGTTACATTGATTTCAACTTAAGCAGCTAAAAGCCAAATTTTTCGGTTGAAGGCCATAATGTGAATTACGTTCTTGGATCCGCAGGTAGTTCAGCTAGAGGCTAAAGTCGACGCCGTAGGCTCTAGCTCATGCAAACTATGTTAGCGCCTAGCAACAGCGTACCGGTTTAGACGCGTCTAAAGACGAATGCACGCGGCTTGCGCCGTTAGCGCAGCAATGCCGTAAGGCTTAACCGTAGGTAGCGAGCTATAGGTATTGCGTGTCCGTTAGCCCGCACCTGACGGTGTTCAGCGTAGCTGCGTCAATGAACGGCTCCGCCCCATATGATAGGACATATTACGTTCGTCCGTCAGGACGCGTCTCACTACGAGCTACGAATTATAAATTAGTAACTGTTATGCTGGTTTAAGCGAGTAGGTGATACTTTGTGCACATAATACTTGCTGTTTCAAACAATCAACGCACAATAGTAAGGTAAATAGAAGATGTTCAAGATACTTGTGGTAGTAGCCATCGGTTTCTTACCGTCTTTATTCTCCCTGTGGGTAATGCGAAAACAAAGGTGGCGACGGCGGTTACAAATTAGACGACGTGCTACAAGATTTACCGTAGACAGGATTCGAGAAAACACCATATCCTTCCCCAGCGACCGCTATTATTTAGAAGGAGTTGGTTATTTAGTTGGCGATATTAGTTGCCAATATAATGCCCGTTCTGGTTATTTGCGCTGTGCTGTCAACCCCGAAGGTCCATGTGAAAATTGCCGTTTTTATGAAGCACATCAAGAAGTAGCTTAAACTAGGTATGACTGTTAAAACTAGGCGTTGAAGTTTAAATTTGAATTATCAACGCATTTATGGCAGTTTACAAGAAATTATCATCACTCTCGGATATTTTGTCGTAGATATATTACTATAACTTATGTCTGCAAATTGGACGTCAGAACAAATTCTGGCATTATCACCAGATGCAAGTTCTACTAAAAATGGTAAAGCTTTAGCCAATCCGGGAAAATGGTCATCCTTGGGTCATAACGAACAAGCTCTTTGGGGTGAGTGTCTTGGAAGTGGGAAAAATCCTTATCGCACTCAAATCGATCTTACAGAACCTGCGTTTAAATGTAGTTGTCCTAGCCGCAAATTCCCGTGCAAACACGGTCTTGGTTTGTTTCTTTTATTTGCAAATGACATTAGCAAATTTAGTGGAAATGTACCACCGGAGTGGGTAATTTCTTGGCTGGATAGCCGCAAAGAAAGAAAAGCTAAGCAGACTGAGAAAGTCAAGAAAGAAGTTGACCCTGCAACTCGAGCTAAGCGGGCTCAAAAACGTTTGGATAAAGTAACTGCAGGAATGCAAGATTTAGAATTGTGGTTGCGGGATTTAATACGTCAAGGATTAGCCACTGTACAAGGAGAATCTTACAGTTTTTGGGACGGTACTGCTGCTAGATTAGTTGACGCCCAAGCTCCAGGAGTAGCTCGTTTAGTACGTCAGATGGGTAGCATTCCTTTTTCTGGTGAAGGATGGCAAGAAAGATTATTAGCACAGCTAGGAAAAGTTTACCTTTTGATTGAAGGTTTTAAAAACTTGGATAAATTATCGCCTGAGGTACAAGCAGATATCCGAACCCAAATTGGTTGGACCCAAACCAAGGAAGAATTATCGAAAAAACAGGGATTAAAAGATTCTTGGCTAATATTAGGGCAAAATGTGGAAGAAGAAGACCGTTTAAGAGCCCAGCGTATTTGGTTGTGGGGAAAACAAACTCAACAAACAGCATTAATTCTTAATTTTGCCCATGGTAGTCAGCCATTTGATACTAGTCTCGTACCAGGAACTTGTATCGATGCAGAGTTAGTATTTTTTGAAAGCGCCTATCCTTTAAGAGCGATAGTGAAAAATCGTGATGGGATTCCGACTCCACTGCATAAAATACCTGGAAGCAAAACTATTGCTGAAATTATGCAAACCTGTGCTCAAGCTTTAGCACGTAATCCTTGGATAGAGCAATTTCCAGTAGCGTTGCACGATGTTATCCCTAATCAAAAAAATGGTATTTGGTTTGTATATGACGCGCATAAACATCCACTTCCCATCCAGCCCAAGTCCCGTAAAAATTGGCAAATATTAGCACTCAGTGGTGGTTATCCCCTCGATATATTTGGGGAATGGGATGGTGAATATTTCTTACCTTTGAGTGTGTGGACAGATAATATGCTTGTTTCACTTTAATAATTCGTAATATGGTTGACGCCACCCAATACCTAAGGTATTGCTACGCGCTTGCGCTAAGGTAATTTGAATTAGTTCGAATTAGTTCGGTATTAGGTGTAGAGGATGTTGTCGTACAACAGTTTTGACAGCGCCAAGGACAAATGTCGACGCTGCAGGCTCTAGCGCGTGTGAACTACGAATTACGAATTACGAATTACGAATTAATAATTAATAATTAATAATTATTATGAATCTCTGGCAAGAATTGGTTAAAACAGCAATTGTCGGTACCGAACGACAAAAGTTAAAACTCACCCTTCCAGATAATAAATTGGGTGAAGTATTAAGTAGCCTCGATAGTAATGATAGTGAAGCTTATTTACTTGGCGCTGCTGGAACTATTTCTTCATATCAAAAAGCAGGTCAATTACCTGTAAAAAATAAGCAAACACAACTTAAGCCCTGCGAACAAAATGATTTACCTTGCTGCACTCAATTCGCACAACAGCATTTATCAATAATGTTAGCTGGCGAACATTCCGATATTTTACCGGAATGGTTAACATTAGCAAATAAACTCAGAATAAGAGTTCCTTTTAAGTATTTACCTGATTTATTGACATTAGGGAGAAAAAAGCAGGAATTAAGAAATCTAATCTTACCGGTTTTGGGGAAACGAGGACTTTGGTTAGCAGCACAAAACTCTGAGTGGAATTATGTAGTAGGTGAAAATGATCGCAAAACTTGGGAAACTGGGAGTCTAGAGGCAAGACAGTTATTATTGCGAAAATTACGCTTGGAAGACCCCAAACAGGCGTTAGAACTGTTAGAAAAAAGTTGGAAGAAAGCAAATGCTCAGGAGAAAGCAACTTTACTGCAGGTTTTGCAAACTGGCTTGAGTGTCAACGATCAACAATTTTTAGAATTTGTCCTAGATGATCGCCGCAAGCAGGTACGAGATATTGCAGCGCAGCTACTCCTACAATTACCAGATTCCGATTTAGTCAAACGGATGATAGAACGAGTCAGTCCGTTAATCAGTCTGAATGCAAAAGCAATGGAAATTAGACTACCTCATAATTGCACTCAAGACATGACTCGCGATGGTATCGATCAATCGAGATATAATTCTGGATTGGGTGAAAAAGCAAGTTTATTTTTACAAATGCTTTCCTGCGTACCGCCAAGTTTTTGGTGTAATACTTGGGAAAAAACACCAAGGGAATTGGTAAAAGCAGTTAATTACAACCAATGGAAAAAAGTATTGTTAGAGGGTTGGGCTGTTGCTGCTATTAGAAATCAAGATGATTCTTGGGCTATTGCTTTACTTGAGGTTTCCGAGCAATTCCAATTTGGTAGTGTGGGTGTTGCGATGAATAAGGATGAATTGCTGAAAATATTACCGCCAGAAAAAGCTCAAAGTTTCGTTTTAGATGTTTTGTTAGAAAACCAATCCAAAGTTTTTAACCAAAAACATCCAGCATATGAGCTACTTCAAAATAGTGGTTATGCTTGGAATTATGAAATTAGCGATCGCGTCCTGTCGATGTTAGTTGATTCTATTAAGTCTAATCAAAATAAATCTGACTGGAATTTGCGTTCTGCTTTGCAAAGCTTTGCTCTTTATATGGAACCTTGCACAATTGAACAAGCTACAACTTTACTTTCTGGATTAAAAGAAGATCAATTTTGGAATAAATGTATAGATGAATTTTTGGCTAAGTTGCGTTTTCGGGGGGAGATGCAAGAAGCTTTGAAAAGTTAAAAGTTAGGAGTAAGAAGTAAAAAGTAAAAAGTCAGAAGTTGAGAGAATAAATTATTCATAACCCATTACCAATTACCCATTACCAATTACCCATTACCAATTACCAACCAAAATTAGGAAATTAAGAAATGGCTGAAGAGAATAAAACAACAAAAACACCAAGAACATCGAGAAAGAAGAAAGAAGAGGTAAAAACCAATAATACTCCTAGTACAAGTTTATTGAGGGAACATGCAGAACAACAGTTTGCTGCTGAAATCGCAGAACTAGAAAAGGTCGATAAACGTCATCGTCCCCCTAACTGGAAATTATCACCTTGGGCTGTGACTACTTACTTATTGGGTGGAGAATTGGAAAATGGGTTTGAGATATCGCCCAAGTATATCGGCGATCGCAGAATTATTGAAATTGCGGTGGCGACTTTGACCACGGATCGGGCTTTATTATTAATTGGAGTACCGGGAACAGCGAAATCTTGGGTTTCCGAACATTTATCAGCAGCTATATCCGGCGATTCAACCTTGTTAATTCAAGGAACTGCGGGAACCAGTGAAGAAGCAATTCGCTATGGTTGGAATTACGCTAAATTATTGGCTGATGGTCCTTCTATGGCGGCTTTAGTTTCCAGTCCCCTAATGCGGGCAATGGAAGATGGTAAAATTGCTCGGGTGGAAGAATTAACTCGAATTCCGGCAGACGTTCAAGATACATTAATTACTATTCTTTCCGAAAAAACACTCCCCATTCCAGAATTAGGTTCGGAGGTGCAAGCAAATAAAGGTTTTAGTGTAATTGCAACTGCTAACGATCGCGATAAGGGCGTTAACGATTTATCTAGTGCTTTGAAACGACGGTTTAATACGGTAGTGTTACCCTTACCAAAAACTGCAGAAGAAGAAGTGGAAATCGTTCAACGACGGGTGGAAACTTTAGGACGGGCGTTAGAATTACCTGCAGAACCCCCAGCATTAACAGAAATTCGACGCATTGTAACAGTATTTCGGGAACTGCGTAGTGGGGTAACGGAAGATGGTAAAACTAAGATTAAATCTCCTACAAGTACTTTGAGTACAGCTGAGGCTATTTCTGTAGTTAATAGTGGAATGGCGCTAGCCGCACATTTTGGTGATGGAAGTTTGAGTGCTGGGGATGTAGCTTCTGGATTAATTGGAGCAGTAGTCAAAGATCCAGTGCAAGATAAACTTGTGTGGCGAGAATATTTGGAAACGGTTGTTAAAGAACGAGATGGGTGGGGAGATTTATACAGAGCTTGTAGGGAAGTCAGTTAGAATAGTTTTTAAGTTATTTGTAAGATATCTCATAGTTGTAAAGACGTAGTATGATTGTAATATTTACACTACGTCTTTCTGGTTTTTTTGGGAAAAACAGCACATCATAATTAATAAAATAAACTATTAAAACAACTGAAATTTTCCACTGCTTTGATATTCTAAAAACTTATCAATTGTTATACGAATATTCCGACGCATTTCTGGTAGCTTGTCTATCTTAAAAAATTCTAGTGAAGTTGATTCACTTGATGCTTTTAAACTTCCAGACCATTTAGTAATGTGCAGTATCAGAGAAAAACCCTGAATTATGTCTCCATTAGGATAAATAACTTCTTCCAGTTCGGGATTAGATGCAAAACCAATGGGTTCAAAACTTTCAACGGTTAAGCCAGTTTCCTCATAAACTTCACGAATCACACATTGCTCAGCAGATTCACCTACTTCTGCACCACCACCGGGAAGATCCCAAAAACCGAAATCCCTTCGTTTGTGAAGAAGAATTTCCTGAGCTTTATTTTGCACGATCGCCCGCCCACCAGGGTTTAATAATAGTTGAGAACCAACTTTTTTTCTCAAGCGCAAGATATATGAATCGGATAGAACCGTGTCATTGTGTTTCATGAGCTTTCCATAAACAGTTATTAAGTTTAAAACTATCAAACTTAGCTTTAAAAGATGAATTCAAAGGACTACAAGCGTACAAACCAAATTTTATAGACTGCTCTGCTAGTTCTGGAGGATTGAGCTTACCCATTTCAATTGATGTTTCACCCAAACAGTGCAAATGAAAAATCCTCACTTGCTTAAAATCTACCCCATCTGGTGACGACTCAATCAAAAAATCTGCTCCTCGACGATGGAGACGATACCACATGGTAGTTGTATTCGGTATATCGGTTGTAGCCCAATCGGAATAGCCGCGATTGGTTACCACACCACCCAAACGGGAAATATTTTCGTTTTCGTATTCTATAGATGCTTTAAACCAATTATTGCGATCGAGATAAATAATTAAACCGCATTGGTCAAATTTCGTGCAATATTGAAATGAGGCTTTAGCTGTAAATGAGAAGTTAATTTGACTCTCAAGCAAAAGAGCGGGAGCATTATCGTTTCTAAATCCATAGTAAGTGCGTTGCCAAAAATCCGTATTGGGTTCGGTGGTTATTTCTACCGAGCTATGGGTTATTTCAAATAATTTTGGTTTATTTAACCATGTAGCGGTAGAAAAATCTATGTCCATGATGTTTACCCTGATGACTTCTGAAGATTGCGATCATTACCAGTACGTTATAGTTGTAATACTACAACTTCAGAATTCGTGAAATTTCTATACTTTGATGGATTTGCCAAGTAACCTCAATAATCTGGATGGCAATTTCCTCCTCTGGGATACTAAAACCTTTTCCAGTTGTATTTATGGCTCGGAATTACTTAAAACTTAAAATTAAGTTCGATACTTACTTATTTCGCCACAGCAAAAAGTTTTGGATTACATTTTATCGCTTATTATACTTGTCATTATTTATCCTCTATGTAACTGGTTTGCCAATTACAAATCGAAACATAGATATTGGTGTTTAAGTTTTTTATGATATTTTTATTTACTCAGCATAATTAGGGTTTTAGTAGTAAATAAAAAACAAATCTGCAATATACAAAAATATAAGAATAAATCTAAAATAGGTATGAATTAGATATAAGCAAAATAACAAATAATAAATAATAAATAATAGCTAAAAATGTTTATTCTGATAAACTTTCACTAACCGATTAATTCCTTTAAAGCGATAATCTCCTAACTCTTCAAAGGCAGAAGGGTCGCTTAAAATTCGATGGGTAGCCTCACCAACTACACATTTACCTGGAGGACATACTCCTTCCATACGAGCAGCCAAGTTAATTGTAGCTCCTAAGGCTGTGTAATCTACTCTTTGGGAACTTCCAAGATCGCCAACTACTGCTTTACCACTATTAATAGCAATTCTTAATTTTAAGGGTTCGCGCCAAAAATTATTTAAGTTTAAATTATAAAGACGAGATAGCATTCCCTTCGCTGAAGCTACGGCGCGATCTGCATGATCTTTTTGTTCCTCTGGAGCGCCAAAAAACGCCATAATACAATCGCCAATATATTTATCTAAAGTTCCACCATAAGCAAATACTTCTTGCAGCATTTCTTCAAATAAATTATTTAACAATTGGGAAATTTCTGTGGGTGTACTGACTTCTGACATTGCTGTAAAACCCACAAGGTCAGCAAATAAAATACTAATTTCACTTTCTCGGGGTGGAAGACGACCATTAGGTAAAGCACCTGCGGCGATTAATTGGTGCACAACAGCTGGTGAGTGGTACCTTTCGAGTTTTTGACGAATTACCTCTTCACTTTTCAGCTTATCTGCTAACAACCAACGCTGGACGCTTGACGCAACTAAATTTGCTAAAGCGGAAAAAAATCTCAGTTCTTCTTCCCCTTCCGACTCCCAATGATAAGAAGAAAAATGAGCATCTGCGTACAGCACCCCAACAACTTTAGTCTCATCCCATAAAGGTACAGCCATCGCGCTGCGAATACCTTTAACTAAAATACTGTTTTCCCCTGCAAATCTCGCATCTTGTTGAGCATCAGCAGTTTGGATCGCAACTTTTTCTTCGTATACTCTTTGACAAATACTCCTACTAATCCAACTAGCATTGGAAGCAAGATTATTTTGTTCGGAAGGATTTCTAGGTGCTGCGTCCATTAATTCCAGTTTTCCATCCCGGAGCACTAACAATGCCAAACGTTCTATACTCTTGAGATAACGGAAAACTACTTGCTGTACTTGAAAAAAAATTTCTTTGATTGATGTTGCGGCGCTGAGATTTTTAGCTATTTCTACTAAATCTATTAAGCGAGCGATCGCTTTATCTTTGAATTCAATATCATTACTTTGCTCTTGTCCTTGCACCCATTGCTTTTGTAGCTGTTTAACATCGTGCAAGATTGTTTTTGCTTCGGTCAGCTTTTCTGGTGGTTCGAAAGATGGAGAAGAAGAATTGGACTTCTTGCTTTGGGTATTAACAAGCATCACTTGCAGTTTTACTTCGCCTACCCATAGGTTATCCCGATCGTGCAACTGTTGAGGAGAATAAATTGGAATCTCATTCAATTTTGTACCATTTTTACTTCCCAAATCTTCAATAGTCCATACATTCGCTGCTACTCTAACAATTCGGGCATGACAGCGAGAAACTCCCCCAAAGGGTAAGTATAAATCACATTTGGGCAAACGACCGATCGTAAATACATCTTGATGTACTGGAACTGTTTGTCCGGTGTCTCCCTGTTTTAAATGCAGTTTGAGTTCAGTCATGACTGTAGTTGATTTATCCCGATCGCAGGAAATGGGAGCATATAAATAAAGTGGGAATATAAATAAAATCCTTCAACCTTCATTTACTGATATTATTACTGATTCGCAGGCTTTTTAGTCAAAATTTATACATGTATTAGCTATTTGAGATACCTCAGTACAGATAACATAAACTCTCAGTTACAGGCAACACAAATGACAAAATAAATTGAATTGATTTCATCCAAGTAAAATCCAATTATACTAGAAGAGTCACTGAAATTATTCTTCAAATCTGAAACTTTCTGGGACCACTACAATTTATCTCAATATTCATTTCAAAGAGCCTTTTAGTCTAAGGCAAAAGATTTTATTTTATCGATTCAATAACTTTTTCTTCTTTATCTGTGTCCAAAGTTAAAAATTGACTTTATAAAACAAGTTACTTTATTGGATTTACTTTTCAATGGTTTGGGTTTTTCTTAAAATGAGCCAGGATGTCTTTGGAATGAGGATAGTAAATGTTTTAATATATACACTTGCGACTTACCTCAAAGTTTAAAATTTAATGTCCCAATTTTGATATCCCAACTTTGTGACAATCAAATTTAATGTCCCAATTTTGATATCTCAACTTTGTGAAAATTAAGTTTAATGTCCCAATTTTGATATCTCAACTTTGTGACAATCAAGCCGATTCTATGACACGCATGTTTCGCCAAAAATAGCAAACATATCCTTAGCGGATTAACGATATCTTAACAAAACTCTAACAATATCTAAAAATATTTTTAAGTATGCGAAATAGTTACAAATATGTTTGATGTGGAATTGGTGTGCATCGATTACCTTTTGCGACGCGTCCTTGTGAACTAACAAAGCTAATACAAAAATATTAGCTAAAACTATTCTTGGGATAATAAAATCTTATGACAAAAAATACTATTAGTAAGCAGGATAAAAAGTTTTTTATAATAATCCCAAATTGGGATTATTTTATTGTCGTAATTAGTAGTTTTATAATTTTCTTTGCAACTCTTCATCCTTTTAATTTTCAATTATCAGGTAGTTGGTCAATTCGAGATTTAGTGACTGATTTTAATAATAGTAGTTTTTTCCAAGATCAGGTAAATAATGTTTTATTATTTATGCCTTTTGGGTTCGGTTTAGCCAGTATATTACAAAGAAAAAAAATAAAGATTTTAGGACAATTATTCATTACAATAATTTTGAGCGCAACACTATCATTAAGCGTAGAATTATTACAAACATTAATTCCTTCCAGGGCTCCTACCCCATCTGATATATTTCATAACTCCTTCGGTGGATTTTTAGGCTTATTATGCTTCTATATTTATGGTTCGAGGAGTTTTAATTTAACTTTAAATAAATTGGAGAATAGTCATTCTAGTAAATCAATTAAAAAAATTGTAATATTTTCTTTTGCTTATGTACTTTTTGCCTTTTTGATTTCTATCCCTTGGCAAAATATGACAAGCTTGAATAGCTGGGATCGCGATTTTCATTTAATCTTAGGTAATGAAGGAACGGGAGATAGACCCTGGAAAGGTGATGTTTCCCAGTTATATATTAGCGATCAGGCAATATCTCAAAATGAAGTTAAAAAATTACTAACTGATGAGAATAATTTTCAGTGGGAAATAGATTCCCTAATTGCGGATTATCAGTTAACCCAAATAAAAAACAATTATCAAGACCGAACGGGAAATTTATCAGAGCTAGTTTGGGAAGGTGAAGAACCGTCTGAAAAACAAACTGTATCAAAGGAAGGAGAATCACCTCTTAATTCTCATCATTGGCTGAAGACCAAAACTCCAGCAACCACTTTGAGCCAAAGAATTGGTAAAACTTCAGAGTTCACAATTAGTGCAAATATAACCACTGCGGATCCCAAAGTGGCTGGACCTGGACGTATTATTTCCATGTCAGCAGATGGTCAACATCGTAATTTCACTTTGGGACAGCAGGAAGATAGTTTAGAATTCCGAGTCAGAACTCCACTGACAGGTTCTAATGGTTCTGATTTAAATCTCAATATACCTGCCGTTTTTACAAGGGAGAAATCCCACCATATAGTGATTACTTATTCTAAAGCGACATTAGAAATATATATAGATAAAATTAAAAACTATCACTCTTTACACTTGTTAGAAATTATCCCCAAAAGGCAAATATTATTCTATTATGGCATCACTTTTATACCCTTAGGAGTATACTTGGCCTTGCTAACAACTTTAGCGAAAAGGAGGTTGAACTTTTATCGAATTTTGCTCTGGACAGGAATATTATTACCTTCCCTGATTTTGGAAGCAACTTTAATTAATGGTAGTGGCAAAAATCTTAGTTTAAAAAATTTGCTAATTGGAATGCTTTTTACAGCTGGTACTATGTCAATATTAAGAATACGAGCAAAAGTAATGCGAAATAAATTAACCACCACGAATGATTAATTATTAAAAATTTTGATTAAAAGTTGAATTACCTAAAATCAAAATATTATTTTTTCACAGCAGCAGTTACAGCTATGAAAAAATTTTGTTACCCCTTAGTTCCCATTCCCTGTTCCCTTTCTAGAAAATTTTAAGATGCAGATGCAGCTTGTTCTGCTTTCTCAACTGCTTTGAGGCTACAGCTTTTCTGATTCCATATATAAGCACCAATTCCCACTGCTAAATTGGAAATAGTAGCAGCAGCAAAAATACCATTGACTCCATAAATTTTTCCTCCAAAGTATGCTATTGGGATATAAAGAATAAACGTTCGCATCACTGTCATCACAATGGAAGGAATTGGTTTACCTAGAGCATTAAAAGCTGAACTAGCAACGAGAATGATCCCAGCAGTCCCATAACTGATAGGTACTATCCATAAATAGCGAGTTGCAATTTCAACAACCTCAGGATTTTTATTAAATAAGGAAGACAACCAAGGAGCCAAGGGTACTAAAATCAAGGTCATTAATCCTCCCCAGATCATACAAAAAATAAAACTTAATCTCAGAGATAGTCTGACTCTTATATATTTTTTAGCTCCCCAATTTTGACCGACAAAGGGTCCAATACTTGCAGATAGCGCAGACAGAGCGATTAAAACAAAAGATTCGATCCGCGAAGCAACTCCAAAAGCAGCAACACTCGTAGCACCAAAAGTTGCGAGAAAACTAGTAATAACACCGATAGAAATTGGATTGATCGCATTGGTACAAGCTGCAGGTAAACCCACATACAAAATATCTTTCCAACACCACAATGTTTCTTGTAAGCTGGGGACTTTGAGAGAAATCATCCGTTCTTTAAAATGCAAGAAGAATAAAGACGCAACTAATGTAACTGCTCTGGCTATTACTGTCGCAAGTGCAGCTCCTTGTAACTCCAATCTGGGAAAACCTGCTAAACCCAAGATTAAAATTGGATCTAAAACGATATTCACCACAGACGCCAGAGTCATAATTATGCTGGGCGTACCGGTGTTCCCAGATGCACGAATAGCACTGTTACCAATCATTGGTATTACCAGAAATATCATCCCAAAATACCAAATTCGCATGTATTCTCGGATTAAAGGTAACACCTCCGCATCAGCACCTAAAGCAGTAAACAAAGGGTCAATAGTAAACAAACCTAAACTGACAAATATGGCTACTACAACTAGTCCCAAAGTAAGACTATTGGTGGTAAATCGTTGCACGCGACTGTGATCGCCTTCTCCAATGGCGCGAGCAATGACGGAAGAAGCTCCTACTCCTAAGCCTAATGCTAAACTTCCTAGGGTCATGACGACGGGGAATGTAAAACTCATTGCAGCCAACTCTTTTGTACCTAGTTGACCGACAAAGTAAGTATCTACCAAATTAAAGGCAATAATCGCAAACACACCCCAAACCATTGGTAGTGTTAGTCCTATTAGTTGTCTACCAACATTACCTTCTGTTAATCGCTGTTTCATTTATCATTTATCAGTTATCAGTTAATGCGCTGTCGCGCACGCTATAGCTACGCTACCTACGGATCCGCTAACAGTTTATGGCTAACGCCACGCCCTTACAGGCTACAGTTATCAGGTAAAGCCCTTAAGTACTGCAAGTTATCAATTGTTAATGTGGTGCGAGTACGGGCGCAAAAAGTAAACAGGTTGTTGGTCAAAATTCAACCCTTCAAACATCTTCTCACCTCGCAGAGAAAATTATTAATGTAATTTATTTTTGTAGTATGTTTGTAGGTAAGAACAAAACAAATAGTTTATTTCTGTTCCCTGTTCCTTGTTCCTTTTATTTGCTATGAAATCGAAATTTGAATGCAGCGCCATAACCACATCAGAGGAAGTTAAACAAATCGCTACCATTTTAGAGCAATGTTTTATTAGTTCCCCCGGTGATGAAGAAATTTATGTAAATAGCATTGGTTTAAATAATTTCCGCGTGATTCGTCAAGATAAACAAATCATTGGCGGATTAGCAACTATTTCCCAAGGTCAGTGGTGGGGTGGTCAGTGCGTAAGTATGACTGGAATAGGTGGAGTTGGAATTGCTCCTGAATATCGTGGTAGTGGTGCAGCCTTACACATGATGCAACATACCGTAAAAGAAATTCATGCTAGTGGTGTTGCAATCTCAGCCCTTTATCCCGCGACTCAAAAGCTTTATCGCAAGGTCGGATACGAACAAGCAGGTAGTTTTTGTAGTTGGGAAATCCCAACCGAAAGTATTCAAATTAAGGAAAAATCATTACCTGTGATCTCAATTCCTAATGATTCTGGAGTTTTTTATGATTTATATTCAAAGCAAGCACGACATATCGATGGATATTTAGATCGCAATCCAGTTATTTGGAAGCTTATTTTTAAACCCGATGAGCAGGAGAAATTTTACAGCTATGTGATCGGTTCGGTAGAGGATCCCCAAGGTTACATAATTTTTAGTCAACATCACATGCAAAATGATTCTATTTTGCGGGTCAAGGATTGGGTAGTTCTTACCCCTGCTGCTGCACAGACATTTTGGTCCTTTCTATTCCGCCATAGCTCTCAGATAGATAAGGTACGTTGGCGTGGTTCTGTTGTCGATCCTTTAACATTATTGCTACCGGAACAAGCGGCTAAACTAAGATATTCAGAACTTTGGATGTTGCGAATCGTTGATGTCATCAAAGCATTATCTTTACGGGGTTATCACCCCAATCTTAAAATCGAACTTCATTTAGAAATCGAAGATGAGTTAATTCCAGATAATAGCGGTAAATTTATCCTTACCGTTGCAGATGGGCGCGGAAAAGTTATTAAAGGTGGTAGAGGTGAATTGAAACTGCACATCAGCGCATTAGCACCACTTTATAGTGGTCTGTATAGCCCACAACAATTACAAATCGCTGGGAAAATCTCCGCCCCAGAAGGAGCTATATTTGCAGCTACTCAATTATTTCCTAGCGTCTCTCCTTGGATGGCAGATTTCTTTTGATCTAAACTCGATCTAAAATTGCTATTTATGTTACTAATTCGTAGTTAATACTGCTTATTCTGATGATTTATAAAGGATGTGTTCTATGATTCGTTTAATTTGTCCAATATAAAAGATTTTTTACACTTATTTACCATTATTTGCAGGTTTTATTTCTCGTCTTTTGAAGACCTTAACTACTGAAAAGACTTTTGTCAGCAGTTCTGTTAAGTTGGTAAACTTCACGGTTAAAAATAGTATTAACTCAAACCATAATTATTATTTTATAATTCAAGTTAATTGTATTAGTCTTATCATCAAGCTCATCGATCTATAAAACTAGTTTTTTTCTCTTTTATCTAACTATTCCCGCTAAAAATCTAATTTTTAGTTAAATTTATACAGATTATCTTAGTATTTAATATGCCATGTATTTACACTGATTTACTCACTACAAACGCAGTACCTTTATAGTGACTTTTTACATACTGAGGCAGTTTTTTTATCGATTTGTTATGATTACATAGTTAGTAAAATCATTTTATAAATATTCTTTAGGGTAAGTATCTGAACTTACCGATAAGGAATCTATGTAAGTTCAATTTGAGCTTAGTAAACTAAAAAAAGTTAAAACACATTGGCTAGAGAAAAATAAAATTAATACTATCCAGGGTGTCTAAAGATTTACTCTTCGTTCCTGCCTTAAAACACAACAACTGTCTTATTTCATTGAGGGATGAAAAGCATTTTTGGTAATTGGACGAAAATTCTGGGGAGGTATTCGCGTTCGTTACTTTTGTTGGCCTTAATGCCAGGCTTAGGAAGTTACGATTCTGCACTTGCGGCCGAGCGAGTATATGCTTCTTATTCTGCTCTAGAACGTTCTATTTCTGTTAGTTCTCTGGAAAAATATGCAATTAAAGGTGTCATTAGTGAGGATTTAGCTGCTTATACCCAGTATTTCGAACCAGCTCAATTAGAAGAATTCCGGCGGATTTTACTTAGCCCCATTAAGTTAGATCGGGTTGCAGTTTCGCAGTTTCTGTACACTCCACAGGGAGAATTTTTGCTGCAAAGATTGGGAGAAGTAATTAAAAATGAGACCGGAGAAGAAAAATCAGGATTTCATGCTTTACGTTCTGCTTTAATTTTAGCTGCAGCTGAACCGGAAGGATTGACCCTATTAAATTTGATGCGGAAATACCCTAGCCCGGGAATTCACATCAATTTATCTCGAATTTTAGGAATTGCTGCTGAGTGGGAGCAACTAGTTAATCAAACTAATTATGCGATTGATGCGATATCCAAGAGGTCACTTATAGAGGCTGGAAATACCCCAGCAGGAACGAATTTTTCCCGTTTACCTTCATTGCAAAGACAGGGGAATTTCGCGGCTAATAAACATCAATTCAAATTTTTTGATGCATCCCGACGTAGAGTTTTACTGACAGATGTTTATCTCCCAAATACAAAATTAAATCTCAAAAATCAAATACCTGCGATCGTGATTTCTCATGGTTTGGGTTCTGATAGTACAAATTTTCGATATTTAGCTAATTATTTAGTCTCCCACGGTTTTGCGGTTGTGGTTCCCAATCATCCAGGAAGCGACACCAAACAACTACGATCGCTATTGGATGGAAGTGCGAGCGAACTTGCGCAACCAGAGGAGTTTTATAATGGACCTTTGGATGTGACCTATATTCTCGATGAGTTGGAGAGAATCAATCGCTCTGATTCCCGCTTTGGAGAACGCTTAAACTTACAACAGGTTGGCTTATTTGGTCAGTCTTTTGGAGGCTATACAGTTTTAGCCTTAGCCGGTGCAAAGATTGACTACAAAAATTTACAAAAAAGTTGTCAAGAGCAAACCTTACGAAAAAGTTGGAACATGTCTTTGTTACTCCAGTGTCGAGCAAAGCAATTGCATGGGAGCTTTCAAAGACAAGGAAATAATTTACGGGATGGAAGGGTGAAGGCTGTAATTGCAGTGAATCCCCTCACAAGTGCAATTTTTGGCGAAGCTGGCTTAAAGAGTCTGCCAATTCCAGTTATGATTGTTGCTAGCAGTGATGATACGATTACACCAGCTTTATACGAGCAAATATTACCTTTTTCCTGGCTAAATGCTTCGCGAAAATATTTGGCTCTACTCACTGGTGCAACTCACTTTTCGGCGATTGGAAATAGTGCGGGTGATGTAGAGCAGCTTCCGTTACCTTCTGAAGTGGTTGGGGAAGATCCAGTGCAAACACGAAGTTATGTGAGTGTTTTGAGTTTACTTTTTTTTCAAAATTACGTTGCTAGCAATCGGAAGTATGCAAGTTATCTAAATGCTGCATATGCTAAGGCTATTTCTAAGACAACGGTACAGGTAAATTTGGTGAAAAGTTTAAATCAGTCGGAGATAGAACTGGATAAGGATAAAGACAAAGATAAGGAATAAAAGTAAAGGTCAAGGGTTTTAGTTATGTCTGCTAGAGAGGTTCAACGCCTTGCAGGATATAAGTTTGAAACAGCGACGTGTTCGTAATAGACAAGTAATAGCTTGCTGAACGCCTCTATTGAAAAATGACAGCAGGAGCAGCATAAGAAGCTGTTAGGCATAGTAATAATTTTTTTTAAATAAGCAATTAAGTTGAGCATATATCAACTACTGACCCTAAAAAATTAATATACAGCAAGTACCTTAACAGATGTAGAATTGCTGTATAACTTTCATTTATTTGAACCCCTCATGGAATGCAAGCCGCCACGTTAAGTTGAAATACAGGGTCTGCAGAACGTCAGATATCTATACTTAGAACTCAATATTAACGCAGACTAGGGCAACTTGGATAGAAATTAGTCATTATTAGTCTATTTAATGCTTTTAATTAAAATTTTATAGTCTATTCACTAGCGATCTTCTGGCAGAAGTAAACCCAAGTAAGTCAAAATAGGTGTAGACTATAAATGTAATGTTTTTTTACATTTCTTTACTTAAGTTAATATTTACGAAATTTACCTTTGTCATGAGGGTGACTTTCAGGACATTTGACATGTAAAGTGAAAAATAAACTTCCGTTCAAGTTGACGTCTTGTAGAGATATCTAAGGTGAGTCTATGCCATTTTCCATTGAGTCTGCTCGCGGTATTTTCCCTAATACCCTATCTGCTGATGCTGTACCAGCGACAATTGCCAGATTTACTCAGCTTGGGGCTGAAGATCAACTAGCATTGATCTGGTTTGCTTACCTAGAAATGGGTAAAACAATCACAGTTGCAGCTCCAGGAGCAGCTAACATGCAGTTTGCCGAAAATACAATGAATCAGATTCGGCAAATGACTCCTCTAGAACAGTCACAAGTAATGTGCGATTTAGCAAATCGTGCAGATACACAAATTGGGAGAACCTATGCAACTTGGTCTCCAAACATCAAGCTAGGCTTTTGGTATCAGCTTGGAGAATGGATGGAAAAAGGAATTGTTGCTCCTATTCCAGAAGGCTATCAGCTGTCTGCAAATGCAGCAGCAGTGTTGCAAGCTATTAGAAATCTTGACTCAGGTCAGCAAATCACAGTCTTACGTAATGCTGTGGTTGATATGGGATATGACACAGGTAAACTAGGCGACTTTAAACGGATTGCTGAGCCTGTTGTTCCTCCCCAAGAAATGTCTAAGCGCACCCAAGTCCAAATCGAAGGTGTTACCAATAACACTGTATTGAGTTATATGAATAACTTAAATGCAAATGACTTTGATGCTTTAATTCAATTGTTTGCTGATGATGGTGCTCTGCAACCTCCTTTCCGCAAACCTATTGTTGGAAAAGAAGCTGTTCTTCGTTTCTTTAGAGAAGAGTGTCAAAATCTTAAATTAATTCCAGAGCGAGGAGTTTCCGAAGCTGCTGATGATGGTTACACTCAAATAAAAGTTACCGGTAAAGTACAAACTCCTTGGTTTGGTGCAGGTGTTGGGATGAATATTGCTTGGAGATTCCTACTAAATCCCGAAGATAAGATTTTCTTTGTTGCAATTGATTTGCTCGCCTCTCCTAAGGAATTATTAAACTTAGCTCGTGGTTAGTAAAACTGGTATTTAACCAGAGAGTTTTCCATAAAGATGTAGAGACTAATAAATATAACTTACACCTCCTTAAATTGAATAATAAGGGTTTGTGAAGTTGCACCACCCAGAGGATATCTTCTTTGCAAATAGCTTTTAGTAAAAGTGCCATTGGGTTTTATGCTTCCAAATCCTACAATTAATAGGAGGACTAACGTAAGTCTTGATAAAGACGAGATGTGTCTCTACTTTATATAGAGATTAGTGATCATTTGAGGCGTTCGAGTAACGTTGTAGTCCTAATCTTTGTAAATATTTTTTATCGAATATAAAATATTAAAAATCTCTCTTGGAAGTAAATTTATTCCTCTAAGAGAGATTTTCAATTTTACATAAAATACAACAATATAAGTTCACAATTAATCTACTTAAAATCTTTGTTGTAAAAAGTACTATTTTATCACTATGTAGTTAGCGTAACCTGATAAAATAATATTATTACAATCATAAACTCCAATCGAAATCGCGTGTTTGACTCATCTTTATGCCATAGCCAAAGCTTTATTTCTAATACTAAAAGCCTAAGTTTTCATTACGCTTATTTCAATATACTGAAATCAAACTTTGAATCTTAGCTTTATAGTAAAAGCTGAATCCTATTGCTGTGAGTTTTCCGTGAAGCAATTATCCCATTCAAACAAATAGATAGACTTTAGTTTTAAAAATGCAAGTGAATAGTATTAGTTGGTCTGAAACAGAAAAAGAAGTCGCACATCAAGCCTTTGATAAAGCCTATGAAAGAGAAATTAATGCTCTGCTAGAAGAGGTTCGTACCCAAGCGAGCAATATTACTGAAATAGACCAAATATGGCGCTTACATGATTTCTTAAGTGCAAGGAGACATGACATAGACGGCAAGTACGATTATAGATATTCTGTTCTTATATTTGTATTTGCTAGATTACTTAAAGAGAAATGGTTGGATATGAGTGATTTAGAAGGTCTAGAACGAGCAAAGCTAACTAAAATAGCAGCTCTTACACGTATGTAGAAGGGCTTGCTGAATAGCGATAAAACTCTTACGGTGATTAATTCTCAGGGTGTAACTGAAGGAAAAAGTATAAGTGAATAGGGGTATGATGCTTGAAAAGCTTGCAAATAAAATTTTTTCTGGTTAGAAAAACTAGAAAAATAAGTGTGAAATTGTTCCCTGTTCCCTAACTTCACCAGAAGACTTTTTTAACAGCAAATCCTAGATATGAAGTAAGAGCCATTGTGTCTGTTAGTTTTCAGCACATTAAGGATTCTTTTTTACTCTGCATTATTAACATTTTGAGAGTTGATAGTTGGTGATTGGTAATTGGTAATTTGTATTAGCTGAAGCAGGGTGCAAAAAGTGTTGTCATGGTAATTCATTTACCTATTACCTGTTACCAGTTATCGGCGAGGTTTGTAAATTTAACAAAAAGTTAAAATTCCAACGTTCAAAAAAAGAAATTCCATAAATAACCAATTGAATTTTATTAGCTATCATCTATTGTCAACTAATATAGACTCAAACATCCATCAAACCATAGCGCTTTTGTAAATTAAATAACTTCATTCTTGCTTCCCCAGCATTATCAGCTAAATCTGCAAATTCAACAAAGCGTCGTAGTTCTTTTTTTAGCAAATTACGTTCTACTTCCAAAGTTTTTCGATCTAACTCTGGTGGTAAAACAATCATGTCAAAAATGGTAGCTCGTTCTTTCCCTGGATGGGGACGTAAAACTCGACCTCGTCTTTGAATAAATTGTCGGGGATTTCCGGAACTCGATAAGATTACTGCTGTTTTAATTGCTGGAATATCTACACCTTCATCTAAACAGCGAATCGCAACTAAACCCTGCAACTCTCCACTTTCAAATTGATGACGTAAAGTTTCTCTTTCTAAAAGTGGAGTATCAGCAGTATAAGTACTAATTCTGTAACCTATTTCTACCCCTAAAATTTTGGTCACTTCTTTGAGTTGATGTAAATTTGAATATCTTCCAGAATCTGGAGTAGCATCACTGCAATAAAATAAAGTATGGGTTGTATCGCGGCGATTTATCATTAATTCGCGCAAAGCTTTTAATTTATTTTCCGCAGCGCCAATTAATCTTGCTCTTTGAATTAATAATGGCTTTAAGTCTGCATTATGTAAGTCAGATACGATATCTGGATTTTCTTGCTCTTTATTCTGTAATACTCTACCAATTCTTCTAGTTAATTTGGCATAGCTAAAGCTTTCAATTTCTGTTAATTCTATTAATATTGGATAATAAAGATAATGTACCAATGCACCTTGATCAATAGCATCTCTTAAACTAAACTCTGGCTGCAAGACTTTACCAAAATAGCCTAATAAAGATTTGGTTCCAATTTCGTCAAAATATCTTTCTGGTGTTGCAGATAAACCAAGACGCAAACCAATACTGCGAGGTAAACCTTCTTCCAATTTCGGCGAACCTAAATTATGTGCTTCATCACCAATAATTAGAGTTTTTTGAGGGAAGTACTTGAGTTGAGATTGAAATTTTTCACCAATTAATGTGGAATTAGTAGTAATAACTGTAATAAATGCTTGGGAATCAGAGCGCAGGTTGTATAATTGTGTAGAAAGTTGAGTTTGCCAATTACGGACATTTTCAAAGGCGAGAATAGGTTGTAAGTTGAATTTTTGGCATTCTCGCGCCCACTGAGTAACGAGATGACGGAAGGGACATACTACTAGCAATACTTGCAATTCTATTTGCTTGTATAGTTCGCAGGTAATTGCTAGGGCTGTAATTGTTTTACCGCTACCGGTTGCCATTTTCAAGGTTCCCCTACCATTATTCGCAAACCAGTTATTAATAGCTTCTTTTTGATAGTCTCTTAATCGTAATTCTTGAGGAATTTGCGGACATCCGAATAATAATTTATTAGCTTGATGCTTACTGCTTTGATGCTGACTAGTGCGATATCCAGCGCGATCGCCACCTCGGTTTTCGCAAACAAATGGTTTTTTTAATAAAAATTTTCTAGTAAGTGACTCCCCATCTTCGTGGGAATACTCCCTTTTGTTAACAGGTAAATACAGTTTTTTCTTCTGCGTTAAATACATTTCTTTGGCGAACGCCCAATTTTAATTATCAGTTAATGCGCTGTCGCGCACGCTATAGCTAGAGCCTGCGGCGACGGCGGAGCCTCTAGCTGCGCTACCTACGGAGCCGCTAACAGTTAAAAGTAGTCAGGAGTCAGGAGTCAGGAGTCAGAAGTAAGGAGTTAGGAGCCAGGATTAGTCAGCGAACAATTACCAATTACCAATTACCAATTACCAATTACCCATTACCAATTACCCATTACTCATTACCCCATTAGTTGCTAGTGGCTAATTGCTTGCACAGCGAATACCTCCTTTATCTTTTGCAATTAGCCAGTAGCTACAAATATTCTCAGCGATCGCTAGTTGTAACTTATCAGTTGTAACTTCTCCAAATAGCAACTAAAGAACCCTGGACATCCAATTGTGCTGCATTAACTTCAATAGGAGCATAACTAGAATTGGCTGGTTTGAGAGTTACGCGATCGCCTTGACGATAAAACCGCTTTAAAGTTGTTCCATATCCCTCTACTCTGGCGGCAACAATGGTACCATTCTTTAAATTATCTGGTTCCATCACCGGACGTAGAAATACTAAGTCACCTTCTACGATAGAATCTTCAACCATGCTGTCACCGGTTACCCGCAAAGCATAGGTCTTTGCAGGTAATGATAAATTAGAAAGGTCTATGTGTTCTACAGCATCAGTGAAGGGTTCAATTAAACCACCTGCAGCAATAGCACCGAGAATTGGTATACCTTTACGATCAGGGTGAATAATTCTGATTGTTCTAGCTTTACCCTCACTCCATTCGATATAACCTTTGTTACGCAAATGTTCTAAACGGCTTTGAATTGGTGCAGGCGATTTTAAATTCATTGCTTGCATCATCTGCCGAATTGAAGGAGAATGTTGGCGCGATTTGATATATTCCACCAACCACTCATAAAGTTCATTTTGAGCTTCTGTTAGTTTTTCCATAAATTCATAGGGATGTAAATACAAATGTCCATAGGACATTAGTACTACAAAAGAACATCCTACGGCAAAGATATTTGCTAGTTTTATAGTTTTTTTAAGAATGAGCAATTAAGAATGGGAACTGAAAATCTAGAAATTGGAGGCGATCTCGATATTAATCGATAGCTCTAAAAATTAAATTTCTTTTGCGCCGAGTATACTTGCAAGTAAGGATTTTTGAGCATGCATCCGATTTTCTGCTTGCTCCCAAACTCGCGATTGAGAACCTTCAATTACCTCATTCGTAATTTCTTCGCCTCGATGTGCTGGTAAACAGTGTAAAACAATTGCTTGGGGATCGGCAAGATTTAATAAATCTTCGTTGATTTGGTAGGGTTGGAAAATGGGAATGCGGTCGCTTGCTTTTGATTCTTGCCCCATACTTGCCCAAACATCGGTGTACAATACGTGAGCATTTTTGGTTGCAGTTTCTGCATCTTGGGTTAGGACAACTTCTGTTTTACCACCTGCAATTGCTCGTGCTTTCTCCGTAATTGCGGCGTTGGGTTCATAACCTACAGGTGTCGCCACTCTAACATTCATTCCCACCAGTGCGCAGCCCAACATCAAAGAATTAGCAACATTATTTCCATCACCCACATAAGTTAAGGTAAGTCCTTCAATACTGCCAAAACACTCTCGAATAGTCATTAGGTCTGCTAATACCTGACAGGGATGCTCTAAATCGGTTAAAGCATTAATTACTGGTATTTTGGCATATTTGGCAAAGGTTTCCAACTCTTGAGGGGCAAAAGTACGAATCGCGATAATATTCAAATATCTGTCTAGTACACGTGCAGTATCCTGAACTGGCTCTCCTCGACTTACTTGGGTGACATTAGGATTTAGGTCAATCACCTGTCCGCCAAGTTGATACATTGCTACTGTCATGCTAACCCTTGTACGGGTTGAAGCCTTGGAGAATAACAAGCCTAAAACCTTATTGCATCGTAGTTGTAATTTCTGTGATTTTAGCTTGCTTGCCCGATCCAAAATAAGTTTAACTTCCGTTGGACTAAGGTCCGCTAAACTTAATAAATCCCGTCCAATCAAAGCTGTCATATGCCCTATCTATAAAAAATAACCATATAATTATCCCTTGCCATCGGTATTTAATATTCTACATTTAGCTTATTAACAGAAAACTATTTTTTTGATGTTGGGAATTGGAGATTAGGGATAGGAGCTCGATTGAGTTATTTTTGGGGTTTATATTTTTGGTTTTGGGGTTTACAATTTATCTAATTGTGATATGATATGTACTCGTTGCGGGTAAACGAGATAGCATTTGTGTTCATGTAGATTGATTTACTTACGCAACTAAGATTGATTTCGCCAGCATGGCTCAGTGGTAGAGCACTCGACTTGTAATCGAGCGGTCGTCGGTTCAAATCCGACTGCTGGCTTTATTTTAAAAATACGCCCTTTTGTACATTTGTACATTCACAAATTATATGTCGCTGTTCCCAAATTAATGTCGCATTTCACAAATTGTTGTCGTTTTTTCCCAAATTAATGTCGCGACTCTACTTTTCAAACCGTTCACAAATTAAGTGTCGCAAAATTAGACTTTGTGAATTGGGTAACAGCTAAATACCTTCGCCTCATAGGTAAATGATAAAGCAAGTTCTGCTATTTCGGAATTCTCAGCCATGCTTTAGTAAAGCTTTTGGGGTACTTGTTACCCTGTTAACTCAACAATAGTTAAATTTCTTAATAGGTAAACGAACAGTAAATGTACTACCTTGACCTAGTTTACTGTCTAACTCGATATCTCCTTGATGAACCCGAGCAATTGCAACTGCAATAGGTAACCCTAAACCAAATCCTCCACTTTTACGAGAGCGATCGCTACCGACGCGATAAAAGCGTTCAAAAATCTGCTTTTGTTTTTCTGTTGCAATTCCAATTCCAGTATCTTGTACTTTAATTAGTGCTTGTGAGGAATTAATATCTAGAATTATTTTGACTTTTCCTCCTTCAGGGGTGTAGTTAATAGCATTTGTAACCAAATTAGTTAACATCCGATATAACTGTTCTTCCCTTGCAGGTATTTCCAGTGTTTGATTAATCCGAACATCTGTTTTTAGTTCGATGTCAACAGCAACTGCTAAAGGTGCTAATTCCTCTGCAACATCATTCACTAAATCATTGAGAGATACCTGTTCTAGTTGAAGATTATTTTGCTTTGGGACACCCTGTTGGTCAAAGCGAGAAAGTAATAGTAAGCTATCAACAAGTTTTGATAAACGGTAATTTTGTCTCTTGATTACCTCCAAGCTTTCCCGCGCTTCTTGTTCGCTAATATTGGATAGTCTTAGAACTGACTCAACAGTTGCTCTAGCAGCAGCAAGAGGGGTTCGAAGTTCATGGGCGGCATCAGAAGTAAATTGCTGTATTTGTTGATAGGATTGGTATACGGGTTGCATTGCGAATTTAGCCAGCCACCAACTAGCAACACCTACAAGCAGCATAGCTAAAGGTAAACCCACAAACATAATTAATCTTATCGCCCCTAGATAACTATCAAAATCTTTAATTGAACGTCCTACTTGTAGATATCCCCAATCATGATTATCTCTAGTATGTAAAAGCAGAGTGATTTGATGATATCTTTTACTATCTTCTCCAAGACTATTACTTTTTCTCAGTTTAAAAGTATGCCATTTTACTTGAGGTGTGGTGAGGGGAAGTTTTTGGGGAAATTCTCCAGCTAAAGCCAAAGGTTTACCAGAAATATCCACCAAACGGATGTAATAATCATCTTGTTGGATTGCATTAGTTAAAGTATGGTGAGATTCATTTTTTTGGTTAGAGCAAGAGGAATCTCCTACCAGACAAATACTAGGTAAAAAACGAACTTGTTCAATTGTTAAATATCCTGGCTTTTCCAAAACAAACTCGAGACTGTTATGAATTGTAGCGGAAACAGAATTGAGTTCTCTTTCCAGTGTTACCCAATGAGCATGAGCGATCGCTTCATAAACACTCCATCCACACAACGTTAAAATTAATCCCATTACCCCAGCGTACCAACTTGCCAATCGCCAGCGAGTTTGGAGAAATAATTTATTTCCTTTAAAATAAACAGGGGATTGCATTTGCAATTAGTAATTAATAATCAATAACTAATAACCAACCTTTGATAACTGTTAACTGTTAACTGTTAACTTATTTTCAAGAAATATTCAAGCGATATCCTAAACCATAAATGGTTTCAATTAGAGAATCACAATTATATTGAGCTAATTTACGTCGTAACAGCCGCATTTGAGCTGCAACTACATTACTCATAGGTTCTGCACTCACTTCCCAAAGTCGATCTAAAAGTCGATCTCGAGTAATAATCTGATTGGGGTGCCTCATAAAGTATTCTAAAAGTTGAAATTCTTTTGCTGTAAGAGGTATTTCTTGATTTTCCCCAACTTGTTGCCTCAAGAAAACCTTATGGTTAGCATAATCTAAGCAGAGATTTCCCAGCTTTAATTGTTGTGGTTTTAGTTCGGGAGAACGTCGCTGTAAGGCTCGCAGTCTTGCAAGCAATTCATTAATACCAAAAGGTTTTACTAAATAATCGTCAGCCCCAGCATCCAAACCTGTGACTTTATCTGCTTGGGTATCTTTCGCTGTTAGCATCAAGACTGGTAAGAAACTATTTTGCTGACGTAATTTTTGTAATAATTCTATTCCTGAGATTTCTGGTAACAACCAATCAAAAATAGCAACGGTATACTCCTTCCAATTATCTGCTAAAAGTTCCCAAGCCTCTGTGCCATCTTGTACCCAATCAACTATATAATTTTCTTGATTAAGAGTTCGCTTAATGGCTGCTCCTAAGTCTTGTTCGTCTTCTACTAATAAGATTCGCATCTTTTTTCATTTATCAGTTATCAGTTAAGTACCTGAGCAAAATTCAAAATTAATCAAACGTTTTTTGAGCTAGCGAACAGATATAAATAACTCATTACTCATTACTAATTATTTCCCAATGTGGTTTTTCTCAATGTGGTTAAATTTTCGCAAACGTAAAGCGTTAGTAACCACATAAAGGGAACTAAAAGTCATTACAGCACCTGCAATAATTGGGTTTAGTAACCAACTAAAAGAGGGAAATAAAATTCCCGCAGCAATGAGAATCCCTAAAATATTATAGAAAAGCACGAAGAAGAGATGGTGCTTCTGATGACTTACTTATTTCATTTTTTCCTCGAGTAGATTAATTGCTTTTAACCCCCAAGGACATTCATGTTGGGGAGTAGACATTCGATACACTCTAACTTTTTGTGCGGTTATAGTATCAGCCATGATTTTAAATAGTTTTATTTGCTGTAAATTTAGGGTAAACTCTCTAGTCATCTAGAGAGTCAAGCATACTTGCAAAAATTTTTCAGATATTTCAATCTTTCACGAAAGCCTATAGCTATTAGCTCAGAGATACTTTTATTCTAAAAACCAATAGTTATTAAGACCTATACTGCTGTCATTTGCCGACAAGACTCCGCACAACGACGACAAGACTCAGCACAATGTTGACAATGCTCGCTATCATGTTTGCTGCACTCATTAGCACATCGGTCGCAAGCTTCAGCACAGACACCACACATTTGAGTATGAATCCCTGATTGACGCATCATTAGACGAGAGCACAGAGCGCAGGTATCGGAACAGTCACGACATAACTTTATACATTCAGACATCATTTGTACCATGTCACTGCTCAAACAAGCAGTAGCACAGTTTTCACAGTTTCGTAAACAATCTAAACAAGCTTGGATACAAGAGTCTAAATTAGATGATTGAGTTTGAGTAAATGTCATAATTTTTTCTTGTAAACTCGTAAATTCAACCAGGTCTAATTACCTGCTATTTTTACATTATTGGTTTACGAAGCACAATTTCATCTAACGGAAGAAATAGTCCTAATTCTAACTATTGATGCGAGTATATTTCATCCCAATTTCATATTCCTATGTTATTTAAATCTTGGTTTATATAATCAATTAAAGCCGATAATTTATATCAGTCATGGAATAAAAAAGAAAGTAATTTACATAATATTTTATTGAAATTAATATTTAGAGAATAGTATTTACTGGAAGCGTCCCAATTTTGAAAAATCCCTAAGATTTAGTATTGAACTTCGCCTTTTAACTATGTTCTCAAAAGGCGAAGTTTCCAGGAATTTTACTTCATCAGGGTGATTTCCGACAGCAGAATATAACATCGTCCCAAAGTCCATAGCATTTCCAAACTTCTGTTGGCAATTCTTGTGCAAAATACTCCACACTAACTTGAAAACCAACTCCTTCCAAGCGTTCTTGAAAATCGGTTCCGTAAACCCTAACATGGTCGAATTGCCCAAACCTTTTTTCGCGTTCTGTAGGATCGGTTACACTTAGATCTTCATCTGTCTGCCTGTGGCGTCTATAAGGAACTTGGATATAGGCTATACCATTGGGAAGGAGCACTCGATATAGTTCCTGCATCGCAACTATGTCATTAGGAATATGCTCTAATACGTGAGAACATATGATCGCGTCAAATGTATTATCTTGGAAGACTAAATCTGTAATATCTGTGTGATAATCTACCCCTGGAGCAGAAATATCGACTGTTGTATAATCGATGTGGGATAAAGCTCGAAACCGCTTTTTTAGACATCTTTCTGGTGCAAAATGCAGTAATTTGCCACCTTGACGCAATATATCAGCATATTTCTCTAGGAATAACCATAATAATCTGTGTCGGGTTGCACTATCACACTCTGGACAGGAGCCATTTTCCAAGTGGTTAACCCAGGAAGTAAACTTCTTACCGCATAAAGGACAATTAACTTTATCTCCTGCATATTTTAGTCGTCGGTATCCACGACGAATAGTTCGATACAGAGGAGAGATTAAAGGCAGGTGTGTGTACGGCGTATTCATGAATGCTACTGACACAATTACACTACATGTGAAGCTAGCTAAATTTTACATTTATTTGTTGCACTTTTTTCCTACCGTATTGGGTGGGCACTTATAAATCGGAAAATTTCCCATGCCTTACTACAAAATAAGTGTAAATTTATGAGGCAGTATATGGTAGTACTAAGCCTTTAAATAAATAAATCAGCTAGACCAATCCTTCAGGAATTATAGACAATTTCATGACAATTTCATTTTTTCCTGCCATCATTGTTTTGATGCGAGAATCCAAGGTACATTCCTATAATGTGTTGCAGAATTAAACTGAAAGGTTAAATATAATACCTGATTCTAAAAGTAATTTTATTCAATTTCTGAGGAGTGCTACATCTTACATCTTTGACAATCTGCGCGATCAAGAGGATAAACCCGTGCAAAGTTCATTAAACCCTGGCAAAACTGTCTTGGGAATTGCTGTTTTTGTCCTACTTACAGGTGGAATTTTGACAGTTACCAATCATTTTAAACCTGTTTCATCAATGACGGGGATGGAAGGACATGATATGTCCCACGGTAATATGTCCCATGATGACATGATGCAAGTGGATGGGTCATTTAACCCGACTCCTGTAACGGTTAAAATTGTTAAACCTAGTTTACTCACGGCTAGCGTTAAATATACTGGCTCCATTCATCCTTATCAAGAAATAACTGTTTACCCCCGAATCGCCGGACAATTAACCAATTACTCAGTTTACCCTGGCGATCGTGTAGGAAAGGAACAAATTTTAGCCACACTTGATGCTAGCGAACGTTTAACTGAAGTGGCGGAAGCTGTAGCACGAGCAGACTCAATGGAAACTAGTTTAGAGGCTGCTCAAATCGAGTTAAGCGAACAACAACGAGAGATTGAAAGGTTAGCTGCAGAACTTTCCTATCAAGAAAAGAAACGCGATCGCTATGCTTTGTTGGTTAAGGAGGGGGCTATTTCTCAAGACCAATACGATGTCGAAGATACCCAAGCTCAAACTGCACGAGCAGCTTTGAAGAGAGCGCGAGTGAAGTTGATCCGCTTAAAAGCTCAAGCTCAAAGCGCTCGTTCCCAACTTAAGGAAGCAAGGGCAAAAACTGATACCGCCGCGATTATGAAAGGGTATACTAAATTGCGCTCTCCCATTGCAGGTATTGTCCAAGAACGCATGGTAGACCCTGGGGTAGTGGTACAGCCAGGAATGGGGGTTCTCAAGATTGGAGATTACCAGCAAATACGCCTACGTGCCAATGTTGCTCAACAAGATGTAGTAACTATTAAAGTTGGTACTCCCATCGTGGCAAAGGTTCCTGGAACTAATGTTAAGGAAATTACAGGTAGAATTACTAGTATTTTTCCCCAAACGAACAGTAATACCCGCACCGTAACTATCGAAGCTGTTGTCAATAACCCCAGAGGACAATTGTTGTCTGGACAGTTTCTGGAAATGGAAATCATTACTGCTCGTTACAAGAATGCTTTGTCTGTTCCACGCTCAGCCCTGACGCAGTTTAAAGGTAAGACTGCAGTTTGGGTTGTTGATGGGGAAACAGCGCAACGGAAAATTGTTACCACTGGCTTAATAAGTGGAGAGCAAGTAGAGATTAAAAGCGGTCTCAAACCGGGTGATGCGGTAATTACCTCCGGAAACTCAAAATTGATTGAGAATTCACCCGTAGCAGTAGTTGATGAAGCAGGAAGGTCAGTTGTTTTAGATAGTAATCCTGTTGCAGGTGGTGCGCGGGTGCGATTAGTCAGCCCTCAAGATTCAGTCAAAAAGGGTAGCGCCCAACTAATTCTCGAAGTTCAAGACATTAAAACTAATCAGCCCTTAGCAGTAAAAAACCTTGATGTAAACGTTACTATGCCAATGAAAAATATGCCACCGATGACTTCAATGGTCGAAGTTCAACCCGATTCTCAAGCGGGACGCTTCAAGGTCGATACCCACTTTGGGATGAAAGGGAAATGGGAAATCAAAGTCAAAGTTAAAGACCCAAAACATCAAGGTCAAAACAACTTTAATCTTAACGTTCAATAATTACCTCTTTACTTTTTTTCCTTTTAGGACTTACGTATGAACAACGTAATTACGGTCATTACGACGTCATGTTGCAATCCCAAATACCTAATTTCTCATTACGAGTGCGTAAGTCCTCTCCTTTATCTCTAAAAGCTTATTCAATTTTTGAACTTGTATTTTGAGACAGAACAATGATAAAACTTTTACCCTTCCTCCTAAGCCTGAGCTTTTTAACTATTGCTTGCAATACTCCTGAAAATCAAACAGAAGCAACGTCACCAACAATTACCAACTCATCCCAACAACAACCCCAAGAAGGAAATGTCAAAATCAATTTAGTCAGTCCTAGTTCTCAAGAAACAGTCAAAATGGGTAATACTCAATTGGTTGTAGAAGTTCTCGACTCCCAAACCCAAAAACCAGTAGCAGTCAAGGACCTAGATGTCAAAGTTTCTATGGCGATGGAAGGTGACGAGCCCATGACCTCAATGGCAAAAGTTGAACCAGACTCACAGCCAGGTCGATACAAAGTTAAAACCAATTTCGGTATGCAAGGAAAGTGGGATGTGGTCGCCCAAGTTAAAGACCCCCAACACCAAGGTCAAGTTAGTTATAGCTTTAATGTTCAGTAGGGATTGGGGATTGGGCGTTGGGTAGATGATTTATCATCCCATCCAAGAGGGCGTAAGCCCTAAACTTATAACTCTTAAATCTTATTAATATGAAATATTTTCTTACCCGCTGGTCAATTAAGAATCCGGTGGTGCTTACTGCTTTGTACATCGGCATTCTTGTCCTCGCAGTCTTAACCCTTTTCCTGCTTCCAGTACGGATGATGCCTTATGTTCAAAGTCCATTGGTTGCAATTGTAACTATGGCTCCTGGTTCGTCACCATCTGAGGTAGAAACTTATATTAGTAAGCCCATTGAACAACGTTTAACTGTCTTGGATGGAGTGCGCTTTATTCGCTCCAGTTCCCAGCAAGATATGTCATTAGTAACAGTGCAGTTTGAATGGGGTGGGAAAATAGATCGAGCGGTGCAAGAAGTGCAAAGTGTGATGACATCTGCTGAAGGGGATTTAGCACTTGATGGCATTAATACGCGCTCTTACTGGGTTTTACCTATCGACCCCCTCAACCGTCCGGTATTAACTCTAGCTTTACGGGGTGAAAAATGGGATCCGGTAAAATTGCGAGAGTTTGCAGATAATACCTTAGTCGACCGGCTAACTCAGGTGCGTGACGTACAAGCTGTGTCGATTTTCGGCGGGTATCGGCGACAATTACAGGTAATTGTAGATCGGCAAAAGTTGGCGGCTTATGGTTTATCTATTTTGCAAGTACGAGATGCTATCGACGCCAATAATATTAGTCAAGGTGCAGGGGTTTTAACGAATGGCGATCGCGAAATTTTGGTACGTAGCGATCAACGAGCCCTAAATGCTCGAGTGGTAATGGATTACCCCATTTTCGAGAAGGAAGGACGAGTTGTATATGTCAGAGATGTCGCCAATGTCAAAGATACTTATGAAGAACGCCGTAGCAGTTACCGTTATAACGGCGAAGCAGCACTAGCCGTTAATATAATTCAGAAACCAGATTCGAGTTCGCCTCAAGTCATCAAACGGGTACGCGCCGAATTAAAGAAAATTCAAGCACAATATCCTGGTTTAGAGTTTCAAGAAGCTTACGATAATTCTTACCTAGTCAATTTGATTAAAGACAGTACCACTGGAGAATTATTGATAAGTGTTGTTCTAGCGGGTTTGGTAATCTTAGTTTTCTTGGAAAATTTCCGGGCGACGGCGATTGTGATGATTTCTATTCCCACATCCCTCGCCCTATCAATGTTACCATTCATCCCCATCGGCATGTCCCTTAATTCTTCAACTTTAATTGGGATGATGATGGCGATTGGAAAATTGGTAGATGACTCAATTATTATTATTGATTCAATTGACCGGAAATTACAAGCAGGGATGAAACCCCGTGAAGCAGCAATTAAGGGTACGGGAGAGGTTTTTCTTGCTAGTGCGGCAGCAAGCTGCGTAATGATTGCGGCACTGTTACCAACAATACTTGCAGGCGGACTCACTGGGTTAATGTTTGTTGGTATTGTTTATCCGATGGTTTTTGCTTTTGTCGCCTCCCTATTGGTCTCGATTACGTTAATTCCGTTGCTCGCAGCGTTTTTTCTCAAACCTCTACACCAAAAAGGAAAACCCAAAACTTGGTTGCAAAGATTGCTGACTCCTGCACGTTATAGCTTTTACCAATTAGAACGGAGTTACGGATGGTTACTGAATCTTTGTATGCGCAACCGGGAAATTACCCTAGCGATCGCAGGAGCCTCAATTGTCCTAGCATTTAGCTTATATCCCTTAATTGGACAAGAAATGATGCCTTTGGGAGATTCCGGTCAAATTATGGCTACCATTGAGTTAGAACCGGGAAGCTCATTTAGCAAAACTGACCGAGTCACCCAAAAGTTTGAGCAAATTCTCCTAGAGCAGCCGGAAGTAGAAAAAGTTTCCTCACAAATCGGCTTTGAATTGACGCGCAATAGTACTTACTTTAGTGGCTATAATATGGGTGGTGTTAATAGTGCTTCCGCGATTGTTACCCTCAAAGAACTTGGTGAGCGAGAACGAGATATTTGGGAAATTATCGATACAGTCAAAGCCAAAGCAAATAGTTCAATTCCTGGCTTGCGCCGGATCGCCATGAAAGAAATGGGAGTGGACGTCATGGCTACTTCTGCTGCTCCCATACAACTAGCAGTTTACGGTGAAGATTTAGATGTACTACACCGTCTCGCTAATGGAGTTTTGGGTATTGCCGAAAAAACACCAGATTTAATTATGCCCCATACTAGTTCGACAATGTCTCAGCCAGAATATCAGTTAAAAATTGATCGCCGTCGAGCAGAAGAACTAGGATTAAGCGTCCAACAAGTAGCCGAACAAGCTCGTTATGCTTTAAATGGAGGTTACACCCGTAGATTCTACAATCGTCCTAATTTAAGACAGAATAATATCCTAGTCCGCTACAACGAACAAGACAGAGGAACCCTGCAAGACTTATCTGCAACTTACATTACCACTCCAGATGGTCAACAGGTACCCCTAACTAGTGTGGCTACTTTAGAACCAGAAAAAGGACCCACCTTAATCGAACGGGTTAACGGGCGACGGGTAGTTTACGTTAATGGGTATTACCGCAAACACGGTCCTGCTTCAATGGATTTGTCAATGGCGATCACTATGCGCGCGGGTACTGAATTAAACTTTCCCCCCGGTTATGGTATCGACTCAATGGGGGATATGACGGATATGATGATTGAGTTCGAGCGACTTTTGCAGGGTTTGGTTATATCGCTAGTACTGATTTATCTAATCTTAGTGATTCAGTTTGGCTCATTTATTCAACCTTTAGTCATGATGCTGTCAATTCCCTTACAGTTAGTAGGAGTTTTTGGAGCACTTTTACTTGCAGGACAAACTCTTTCTACGGTTTCTATTCTCGGAATAGTTATTTTATCTGGTTTATCTGTTTCCGCCGCAATTCTTTTATTAGAGTTAATTTTAACCAAACGTCAAGAGGGAGTACCTAGGGATGTAGCAATCCGCGAAGCCGGACCTGTTCGACTCAAGGCGATTGTGATGACAACCTTAACGACAATTATTGTAATTGTTCGACTTGCTTTTTTCCCAGAAACTGGAATGGATGCTTACTCACCGATTGCGACAGTAATTTTAGGTGGTTTACTTATCTCTACTTTACTTACCTTAATCGTCGTTCCCGCAGTTTATTCCCTTGTCGATGATATTACATACCGGCTAACTCACTTCAGGAAGAAAATTATGACGGTAAATTTGCCTGGAAAAGTTTAGTTTTTTCGAGAATAAATGATTGCTAAACGATAGTAAATATTACGAATTATTTGTAAAAATAATTATCACACTGTATCTAGCTTCTGTTGAAACAAAAAATAGTTTTCTGGACTTTTAATGTAAGTGTTTTCAATGAAATATATGAAGTCGAACATCAGTAAAAAAAAATTTATTAGTGCAATAGTTGGCGTAATAATACTAACAGAAAGTAGACCTTTATTGGCTCACGACAAACGCCTTCACATACGGAATAAACCAAGTAAGGCAAAAATAGAAGACAAATCAACAGAGGATATTCCTCAAGAAGTTATACCAAAATTAAAAATACAGGAAAAACCCCTGTCTTCATCTCAGACAAAAATTAATATAACTCAGAAAGAAAAAAATTTTAATTCAGTGATAAGGTCAGAAATCAACAACATAAATTTTCTCCCACAACCAGAAGAATTAATTTTCCTTCTGTTGTTCGCTGTACCTATTTCACTATTTTCGATCAAGCGATGGATATACAGGTAAATATTTTTAGTTTGTTTTATCTTGATTCTCTTCGCTACGAGTAACTAATACACATTCAATATGGAAATAAAAAAAATTCATATCCGTCAACTTCACTATTACTTTGCTCCAATAATGTTGTTCCCTATAATACTCAGCTTGATTACAGGGTCTTTATTTCAAGTAGCAGTAATAACCGGTAAAGGAGAAGAATTTCTCTGGTTACTAGAATTACATAGGGGAAAATTCGGTCGGATTAATTTTGAGATAATTTATCCTTTTCTCAATGCTTTTGGTCTTTTGACACTCGCAATTACAGGAATTATCATTTGGCTTCAAACTCAACGACGTCATAGAAGTAACTAACAGGTCTAAGTTTTTACGTATTAGCATGCATCAATGGAAGTATTAGAGAAAGAACTCCAGGGATGAAAATGAATTGGAATGGCTGACCTGTATAAGTTGAAAATTCTGTATGTCTAGTAAACGAATATTGTGCTATTACTGCCGACTATCAGATTTAATATTAGCGAACTCAGAATACAAATCACTCCTACTCCCCAAAAATGGGAAATAAGAGTGAAGTAGCAGGCACACTGTATTTTTTAAATGTTCCAATTATTACTCAATTAAACACTATGCAATCAACTGACAGAATTTTATAGACAGAAATTTTTAGACAAAAATCTAAATTTCAGACAAATCAATCAACTTACTTCTTCTCTGTCAAACCTGTTACCAAGGTATGGGAAGAATGCAAAAAGCGTTTAATATTCTCCCAAAACTCAGCTTTTTGGATATTGTCTTGAGCAAACGTAGAAAGTTGAGTAAACCATTTCGTTAAAGCCTGTGATTGTTCAGATATTTTACGAGCAACAGTACTAGCCGAAAGTATATGTTGTCTTGCTTCATCAGAAGAACGTATCTGATTCGTTGCAGCTTGGGTTATTTTCTCTACTAATCTACCTGCCCGAGTATTTATGGTAGAGATGTGATATATCTGTAACTCATTATTTTTCAACGATTTTGTCCAAGTTGATGTTTGCTGGCTACCGGTTTCCATGGTTCCAGATATATGATTGATTTCTTTGGTAACAGTAGTCAGTAGGGATTGGGTTTGTGCAACTGTATTAATTAGTTCCTTCTCCGTAGTTTCTGTTTCTTCTGCGTTGGAAACTAACAATTCTTGTTCGCTATTTTCCAACTCGCTTTTGGCGATCGCTGCATTTATATTTTGACTATTTATTTGCTTATTTAGCTTGGTCGAAACTTCATCTATTAGAACAGAAAGCCTTTGACAGTCCTCACTTACTTGCTTGACTTTCTGCGCGCCATATACTACCGCCTCATGATGAGCAGAAATACTTTGCAGTATACTTTTTACGTTTTTCTGCGCTTCTTGTAAGGACTGATGATTTCGCTTCACTTGATGTTCTGCTTGTCTAGCTGTAGTTGCTACACCTTTAGCCCCATCACTAACCCCTTGAATTTGCTTCAAAGCCACAGTAACAAATTCTGATAGGTTCAAAGCTTTAGTAGAAAATGCTTTAAAACTATTTTCATTATCCTTGAGCAATTCAGCAATCAATTCTTGGAAGTCTTCTTGTTGAGAATGTTGTACGGGTGCATCTTTTTTGAACACCTGGTAAGTTTGAATTCTACTTTCTGAGACTTGAGCATTTTCAATAGCGAAACCCACTTGCATTGCAATCTGAGATAACCATCTCACTTCATGAGAAAGCCACTCACGGGGTCCGGAACACTGACTTGCAACTAATAAACCCAGCAACTTATCTTCATGAATAATTGGCGTGATTATATTTGCCTTAATGTCAATTTTCTCAAGTTGCTCAATGTAACAAGCAGTAAAACCAGCTTCATAGATATTGTCAACAACCCTAACGCGACCATTACGGTATTTTTCAATATACTTTGCTTCTAAGCAAGGGTCTTTCATAGTCATCCCCAAAGCCCTAGTCCATCGACGACCTACTGACTCTGCAATTACCACTCCTTGAGCTTCTGGTTTGAGCCCATAGACCAAAACGCTGTCACATTCAATAACTCGGCGTACTTCTTCTACAGTAGTTTTGAGGATATCTTCTTCCTTTAGGGAAGAACGAATCAGTCTCACAGTCTGTGTAAAATACTTTGTCCACTCATCTTCAACATTTTTCTCTTGGCGAAGAAGTGAAGTTTTTGCCGAAAGTGCGGCATTTTCCAGAGCAAAACCTACTTGTGTCGCGATCTGGGAAAACCACCTAACTTCATGGGGTAACCATTCACGGGCTTGGGAACACTCATGGGCTATTAACAAACCCATAAGCTTACCTTCGTGAATAATTGGCGCAACTAAATTTGCCTTAACTTCAAATCTTTCTAGTTGCTCGATATAACAGGGGGTAAGACTAGCTTCATAAACATTACCAATTGCGATAACACGACCATTCCGGTATTTTTCAATATACCTACTTGCAAAACAGGGGTCTTCAATCATCGCTCCCAAGGATTTACTCCACCTTGGAGCCACTGATTCTGCAGTGACTATTCCCATGGATTCCGAATCCAGACCATAGATAACCACTCGATCGCATCCCATAACTCGGCGTACTTCTTCGACACTTGTTTTGAGAATATCTTCTTTATTTAAAGAATCCCGAATCAGTTTTACTGTTTGAGTGAAGTAACTAGTCCATTCAGTTTCAATATCTGTTTGCTGACAAATATCAGAAGTTGTGGCAATAAGTTTGGCATTATCAATTGCAAAACCTACCTGCATCGCAATCTGAGATAACCATCTAACCTCATAAGATAACCATTGACGGGGTCCAGAGCACTGATTTGCAACTAATAAACCCAGCAGTTTATCTTCATAGATTATTGGCGTGATAATATTTGCCTTGATATCGATTTTCTCAAGTTGGCGAATATAACAAGCACTAAAGCCGGCTTCGTAGATATTATCTGTAACCCTAACGCGACCATTGCGGTACTTCTCGATGTACTGTACTTCCAAGCAAGGGTCTTTCATTGTCATTCCCAAAGCTTTAGTCCATCGAGGAGCAACTGATTCGGCAATTACCACGCCCTCAGCTTCTGGTCTTAGTCCGTAGACCAAAACGCTATCGCATTCTAGTACTCGACGAACTTCTTCAACAGTGGTTCTGAGAATATCTTCTTCCTTTAAAGAAGCCCGAATAAGTCTGACTGTCTGGGTAAAATACTTGGTCCATTCAGTTTCAATATCTTTTTCGTGGCGCAGATCTGAAGTTTTTGCATTCAGTTTAGCGTTTTCAATGGCAAAACCTATTTGCATCGCGACTTGCGAAAACCAATTTATCTCATGTTCTTGCCAATTACGCGTATCAGAACATTGATGGGCAATCAGTAAACCCATAAGCTTGCCCTGTTTTATAATTGGCGCGACCAAGTTCGCCTTAACTGAAAGTTTTTCTAGTTGCTGAATATGACAAGAACTCAAGTTCTGTTCGTAAATATTATCCATCGATACAACACGACCATTTTCGTATTGATCGACATATTTCGCTTCAAAGCAGGGATCGTTAGTAGTAATTTCTGCGGATTTTGGCCATCCTGGAGCTACTGACTCAGCAAGAACGACTTCATCAGAATTTGGGTTCGGTCCATAAACCACCACACGCTCGCATTCTATTATTCGACGTACTTCTTCTACGCTGGTTTTGAGAATATCTTCTTTGTTGACGGAAGCATGAATAACTTTAACAGTGTCATTGAAATACTGCGTCCATTTCTTCTCAAGTTCTGCTTGCTGGCGAAAGTGTTCTGCTTCTGCTAAAAGTTTGGCATTATCCAGAGCAAATCCCACCTGCATTGCAATCTGGGATATCCACCTGATTTCATGCTGTTGCCATTGGCGTGGTTGAGAACATTGATGTGCTACTAACAAACCCAATAGCTTTCCCTGGTTGATAATCGGTGCTACTAGATTCGACTTTACTTGTAGTGTTTCAAGTTGGTTGATGTAACACGGATTTAAACCTGCTTCATAAATGTTATCGGTAGCCCTGATCCGACCGTTCTCATACTTATGGATATATTCTGCATCAAAGCAGGGGTCCTCAATTGTTCTTCCTAAAGCTCTTGAAATACCTGGAGCAGTTGATTCTGCAATTATCGTTCCTTTAGACTTTGAACTGAGTCCATAAACTACTACCCGATCGGAATCGAGTACTCGACGCACTTCTTCCACAGTGGTCCCGAGAATATCTTCTTCTTTTAAAGAAGCCCGAATCAGTCTAACCGCATCAGTAAAATACTCTGTCCAATCTATTTCAAGATTTTGCTCGTAAGTAAATACTTCTTGATGCACGTCTTCAATGATTGCTTTAGTAATATCATCGGATAAATAGTCAGAGATATGTCGCTCTGGACGAGAAATTTCTTGACCTCTGTTAGACATTTTTGGATTATTTTGCATAACTATCTTGGGAACACAAAAGAAAATTTACAGGCAGACGAGTTTTAGTAAAATATAAAAGTAAAGAAAATCTGTCTAGTTTTATAAAAAATCCACACTGCCTAAAAGTGATTTTAGCGGATTAATGATACTAAATCCGCGTTTTCATCGGTATTTTGCAACTTAATACTGTTAAGAGAGATTGAAACCCTAAACGCTTGTTTTAAAATCTATTTTTAGTAAAGCACCCTAAATCGAAAATAAATGAATGTGTTCCCATAATTCATCATTTCTTTAGAACTGCTTGTGTATAAATAACACTTTTACTTACCAGGATTGCAAAAATATTTGTACGTGAGTTACACGCTTTCTAGACAGAATTTTGATTGTTTACATCATCGCAAAAACACCTCAGATAAATCCTAGGCATAGTTTATTTAATATCTATATCAAATTTTTTTCAATTGATGCAAACCGGTTATACTACCATAGTAAATTATACTAAGTAGCAAAATTGCTATAAAACAGACATATTTTTTTACTCTTAAGTCTCCTTAGGAGATAATTTAGGCGCTTAATCTCTAGCCACAAGTATAAAAATCAAAAAACAATAAATCGTATAATAGGAAACAAGTCGGAACAAATCTTGATTTAGTGTTTTATTGATTATACCTAAATGCAGTTTTTAATAAATATGAGCTTTTTTAAATAATGACAAGGATGGTATTTTTTTTTGCACTAATTGGAAGTCATTACTATATGTGAAATTAGTTTGAAAAGACCAGAAATCAAAAAAAAGGTCGATTTTATAGACACTAGTGTTTTCTATTTTCTCACTTCATAGTTGTGGGAGGAATAGTAAAAATAATCTTTAAAATTAATTAAAATCAAGTATTTTCACTTGTTAATTCGAACACAGAAAAAAGGGGAAGTTTCACTTCCCCTTTTTTTAATTATTTAAAATCCACGTAAATGATAGCTAATAACTGCATAAGGCATTAGATGGGAGTTGTTAAACACCTAACCGTTAGTTCCGCTGATATTCTCATTTCCTCCATCATTTTCCCGATCCAGGAAAGAATCTAAATAAATCCTCCATTACTACTGCACTATTTATTTTTAGTAGTAAATACAGTTGTAAACATCATCAGAAAACCACCAAGTAGGATTGCAACAGCAACTCCCCCTGTAACTAAATCAAGATTATTAATGTTTTCCACGAAGATTATCCTTATTTGCTTATAGTTGCTACTTTTCTCTTTCTATCTAGATCTCTCAACATTCTAAAAATCTACCCCCTGTTTAAGTTCTACTCCCTGGTTGGCATAATGTTTATGACAGTAAACTTCGGAGTGAATGCTAGCTAAATCAAAGTAAGCTGGTTGATTTTGACAGCGCCCAGTAATGATGATTTCTGTATCCTTGGGTTTACGGAGCAAAGCGTGGACAATTGGTTCGACGGGTAATAATTCCAAGTCAACCGTGGGATTGAGTTCGTCCAAAATAATTGTTTTATATAATCCCGAAGCGATAGCTGTTTTAGCTATTTCCCAACCCCTTTCTGCTTCTACATAATCCAATTCTTGACGACAGTTACGCCAAACAATCGCATCTCGTCCACAACGTTGATGGTCTACAACTTCTGGGTATGATTGCTGTAATGCCGAAATTGCTGCGTCTTCTGTATAGCCACTACCACCTTTAAGCCATTGCATAATTAATACCCGAGTCGAACCGGGATGATTAATTCCCCGTCCAATAGCTTGTAAAGCTTTACCCAAAGCACTGGTAGATTTACCTTTACCGGAGCCTGTATAAATTTCAATTCCCTGAATTCCTTGGGCTTCAGCTATTGGATGATCCAATGGTTTCATTTCTGAATGTAAATCAGCAATATCCAATAACTTTTGTGGTGCTGCTCGTCCGGTAGTAATAATTTCTAATTCCTGGGGTTTAGATTTGAGGGTTTTGATAACTTCATCCACATCCAGCAAACCCAAATCCATAATGGGGTTAATTTCATCTAAAACTACAACTGAATATAAATGGGATGCGATCGCACCTTTAGCTACATCCCAGCCCCGTGCAGCTTCAACCCGGTCGAATAGAGTAATTTCATCTGGACCAAAAAATTCTGCTCTACCAGTACGGACTTGGTCAATTAAGTGAGGAAAGCCACTTTGTAATGCAGCAATAGCTCCATCTTCGTCGTAACTTCTTTCTGGACCTTTTAAAAACCGCACTAACAACACTCGTTCAAAATTACCTTGGGAATTAATTCCCAAACCAATTGAACGCAAAACTACGCCCAAAGCAGCCTGGGATTTACCTTTTCCTGCACCATCGTAGACGTGTATTTGACCAGTAAGCCTTGAGGGGCGTACTTGTGCAGTCTTGATACCTATGCCATTCCTTATCATCTGTCCAAAAGCTGTAATGTGGCAGTCTTACATAATACCGAAGGTCTAGTACTATCAGAAAGCATTATATAAATTAAGCTTTCCCGTTTGCGACAAATCATACAAATCTTCGAAAACAGAATTTAGAAGCGATCATCCAACAGTCAGCAGATAAAAAGAATAAAGAAAAAATAAAAATTAATCCAAGGACAATAAAAATTATTACTCCTTAAGATAAATTCCTTCCGCCAGATAGTTTTGATTTGATTGAATGTTCTGCAATATAAGCAAAATGCGATAATTTTCTTTATCCGTATGCTATGCTGTGCCAGTTTTATAACTAAAATCCAATTGGCAAATAACAACGTAATGTTTATCCAGTTTGATAGATCGATTTCTACGATCTGCAGCTTATTGTGTAATCTGTAACAAATACCTTGTACTCGCTGTTTAATTTTGCTGGTAAATAACTACCAAGTTTTTACTAAAACCCTTATTCTATGAGGGTGAAGTAGCTACCAGCGTTTAGTCAACTCAGCTAAATCTTCTCGAGTTACACCTTACCCAAACACTAACTTATGTTTGAAGCTTTCCAAATTCCGGAAGTTTTTCCACTCGGAATAATTTTGTTCGACATACTATTCTTGCTAGTCGCAATTCCCATTGAGGCTTATATCTTAAATATCCGGCTCAACTTTGATAAAAAAAGTAGCACTTTTTATGCGGTTTGCATTAACTTCTTTTCCAGCGCTATCGGCTGGTTTATATGTTTTCAAATCGAACCATTTTTACCCGATTCTTGGAGACTAGAACTAATTAATTTTGTCTTTTTCAACCGGTTGTCCTCATCTGGCGAAGTGCTCGGTTCTGTAGTTGTTTTTGCTTCAGTAGCTTTCTTTTTCACATTTTTAATGAAACTAGTACTTTTAAAGTTTTTGATTTTCTCCCTGCGAGAAGAGATTACTCTAACACTTAAAACTCAACTACCGCCAATCGCTAGATACTCTCGACGCAATAGTAGGAAAAAAATACTAAATACAAATCTGGTGCTCACCGTACTAATTGCCAATGCATTAAGCTACAGTGCAATTCTTGTACTTCTATTTATAATTTTTCCACAGTCTTAGTTACAGTTATTAAAAATTTATCTATGAAAGCAATAAGTTAGCAGAGGAAAATATGATTTTATTGAAAAGTATATTTGGTTTTTTTGAGGAACTTTTCAAACCAATTATTGATTTATTAGTCCCCAAGAAAGCTTACGCTTGGCAAACATTAATTTATTTGAGTATTTTTTCTTTCATCACTTCATACTTTGCGATCGGTACAATACGGTACTTAATAGAGTATTTTGGTTGGTTCTTTTTAATCGCTGGTACGGCTTGGTCTACAACAGACAAACCAGTAACAATACCTGCAACTAATATGCCCATTGGAGCATTAATAACCAGTGCTTTTGTTAGTGTATTTCTATTTTCCCGATTTTTTAATGGGAATTCGGACATCATTCAGCCAGTATCTGTAGTGGTTTGGCCCACACTTGCAGCAGTAATTACAGCAATTCCAGAATTTTTTGAAGGTAGTGGTACGGATGTAAAACGCCAACTTCCTAAATTACTTGTCCGCCAGCAAATTCTTGTTTTACTCAGCGTATGCATGATGATTAGTTGTTGGATACAATTTTATTACGTTATCGATGATTGGTTCGATAAATATCCAACTGTAAAAGCAGAAGTAGAAAATTTTGGAGGTAGTAAACTCATACTCCACAGAGGAGAAACGCCATTATTAAATATTCAAGATGGAGAACAAAGAAAAATACAGTTCATTCTGCCAAAAAATGGCGCTGAGCTTCTGAATAAACTTTCGCCTAAAGTTAGACAACAATTAAACGAACGACCATGGGGAGAGGTTGAAAGATGGCTGCTTGATTCCGTGAATAAAGGTAAGGAAGATAAACCAATAGGAAGGTTAGCCCAACAAGTAAAACAAGAAGTATTAAAACTATCTCCGGAAAAAGGATTTTGGTCTATTGAGCCTAGGGTATCTAACACGAAGACAGGATATAAACTGGACTTACTTGCAATTTGGAATGCCCCAAGTTTTATGTCTGATAAGTACTATCTACAGAAATCTTGTGAAATTACCCCATTTGCCAAGCAATTGAAAGATGATGCGGATGAGAATGCGACAGTTAATGTGGCAGAGATTGAATGTCAATCTAATGTCTCATTCATTCCCAAAAAACCCCCAGCGAAAAATTGATTGATTTTCAAAGCTGATTTTCAAAGCTATTTATTCCTTTGATTGGTAGCGAAATATTTCATACACCAAGTAATAATTTGCATCTGAGACTTTTAAATATACACGGGTGTATTTGGTCGGGTTTATTTTGCTAGGATTGTGGGATGAATACCTTCTGTATCAATTTCGGGTGGAATTTTATTCCATAAAACCCGTAGCTTCCATAAAACCTGTAGGGATATTAATAATTAATATCTCTACAAGAAAAATGTATGACATATTCACACACCAGTATTTTCAAGTGTAAATACTTTCACACTAGCCGGCAAATACAGTAAAATTTACGACCTATAAATGATTTATTTGGCTTTGTTTAAATTGACTGAGCAAGCAAAATTTAAGGAATAAGCCCAAAAAGCTTAGCTTTAACTCATTGATAGATAATATGATTTCTCTGTTGAATCTATATTATCTCTTTGAAGATTATAGTTTAATTTACAATATTGCATTATCAAATATTATTATCTAATTTATTTTTAGTAGTTTTATATTTCCCAAAAACAATTTTGCAACATATTCTATGCAAGTTATATTGGATATTTGACCTGCAACCAGTAAATCTAAAACCATCGAACCTACAATTACCAAATAGTGTATTTTTATGAGTGCCGGCAGGATTTTTGTATTAGCGAGTAACGTATTTAAGGAAGTAGTACGCGAGCGCATTTTCTACATCATAGGTTTTTACGGGATAATTTTGCTGGCACTTGCATCTTTATTACCGGAATTAGCTGCAGCAACAGAACATAAAATGTTTCCCGATTTTGGTTTAGCAGCAATGAGCATCCTAGGTTTAATTGTTGCTGTTTTTGTTGGTACTGGAATCGTTAACAAGGAAATAGAGAAACGTACGATATTAATGCTAATTGCTAAACCTGTGAGTCGTACTGAATTTGTGATTGGTAAATACTTGGGTTTAATAGTGGTTCTTACTGTACTAATTGCAGTTATGACAGCTATTTTTCTGAGTTTTTTGCACTACGAGAATATTGATTATTCGCTCGCTAGTATTTTTATTTTCGTAGTTTTTTTATTATTACAACTGTCTTTAATTACTGCTGTAGCTTTAGCTTTGAGTATATTTACTAATCAATTACTTGCTACAGCACTTACCTTTGCTGTCTATCTAATGGGTAATATCTCCCAAGATATATTAGAGCTTGGTCGTACAAGTCGGAGCCTAAGTATAGAACGATTAACTCAGGCTTTGTATTTAGTTGTTCCAGATTTATCACGTTTAGATTTCAAGGATGATGTATTATACGGTTTAAATGCATTACCTCAACCTCAAGGACTATTATTTGATGCAGGTTATAGCTTACTCTACTGCATCATGATTTTAGCACTTACTATCTTAATTTTTTCCCAGCGAGAATTTTAATATTCAAAGAACAGATGAAATTGAAAGAGTAGAAAAGAAAATATAAACATATAATTGACTATATTTACAGTTGGGTTTTGTAATATGATTTTGTAATATATTTATGCCTATAAATTAGCCCTTAGCATTCATTAATATTTAAAATTTATCTCTATACGTTATTTACTAAATAAATTTAAGTAAGAAAAGTAATAAATTAAGTTCTAAAGGCGATCAGATTTAACCTTATATAGCAACCATATTTTTCAAGTAAATAAATTTTGTAGAAACTCCAACGAGATATGACTACCAAATTCATTTCCATCAATTACTTAAGATTGCTATATAAATTCACAGATGTGTAAGTTTACAAGTATCGAACGATGAGTATTTGTGAGTGAATTGCAGTAATTTATTATTTGCAAGTGTCAATCGATAAATTATTGACTAGTATTAACGCAAGGGTGATTGATTTCACTGGCATAAAAAGCTCTATAATCAATGATTCCATCAGGCATAATAGTACCTAATAATTTTGCGTTAGCTAAATTTGCCTCCGTCACGTCAGCTTCAATTAAATTAGCTTCCATTAAGTTAGCCCAAGTCAAATCTGCACCAGTTAAATTTGCTTGGTTTAAGTTTGCTTCCATAAGAATTGCACCACACAATTTTGCATTACTTAAATTAGAATCGATCAACTTGGCTTCGATTAGAGAAGCTTCAATTAATCTTGCATCTCTCAGGTCTGCTTCACTTAAATCTACGTTACATAAAGAAGCACCCCATAAATTACTTTGATTTAATTTGGCACCCTTTAACACAGCATTACACAAGTTCGCGTATGCTAAATCCGTACCAACTAAATTTGCGTAGCACAAAAAGGTTTCAGATAAGTTAACTTCCCTTAAAGAAGCATGCATCAAATTTGCACGATCAAGATTTGCACCAGCTAAATTCGCTTGAGCTAGGTTTGCACCTTGCAAATCAGCATCCATCAAATTAATTCCACTTAAATCTACCCCCCTAAGATCGATTCCACTTAAGTCGTATCCGCTAAAATCCCTTTTATCATTCGATTTATCTGTAATCTGACTAAGAAAAAAATTCTGTTTCTGTGCATAGTTATTCATGATGCTTGCCTCTAGATATCCATGCTTTAAGATATTTTTTATCAATTACCGTATATTGAGAGTACACCTTAGAGGTAAAAAAAAACGATAAAATTTCAAAAAAAAATCAAAAATCAGTGAATTTTTATTTACACAGCAAGAACACACTATGTAATTAATAAAGCATGTCAAAACATCTTGATTAAAGTCATAATTTTTTGATAATTATATTCAGGTGAGAAAAACATAAAACTTCTATTTTATTGTCATCAATCTCTGAATTAACGTGACATTTTAATCCATGAATATCTCCATAGCTTATAAACAAAATTTATAAGCTATTGATAATATATATTTTCGATAAAAATTTTGATGAAAATATAGTTAACAGCACTAAATTAATATTGGGGATATAAATAGTCTTAAATTGTGATTTTTTGCCTATGGATTAATATACTAATTGTGTCAGGATAGCCTAACATATAATCAGTTAGTATTAAGTAACAGAATTAGCAATATTAAGTGAATTTTCAATCATTTATTATTTAATCACTCCAAGTTCTCAATTGTAGGTATACAAGAATAAGAGTTACTCCTAATAAAACTGTGGCAGCGGCAGCAGCATAGCCAAAATCAAACAAGCCAAAAGCTTCCTCATAAATGTAATAAACTAGTAAGTTCGTAGAATTTAAAGGACCACCACCAGTAATGACATAAACTTGCTCAAAACTGCGTAAAGTGAAGATTGCAGTTGTGACAATTGCAAATATCAGAGTAGGTTGTAATCCAGGCAAAGTAATATACCAAAATTGTTGCCAATTATTTGCTCCATCAAGTTGAGCGGCTTCATAACGGCTAGGGGGAATTGTTTGCAGACCAGCCAAAAAAACAACCATGTTAAAACCAAGTTGTTTCCAAATGCTCAAGATTATCAGTACTGGCATTGCCCAAAGGGTACTACCTAACCAAGGAATTGTTCCTAAACCTAATGCTTCTAAAAGCGAATTAACCGGACCATCCGTTTGAAATAACCACCGAAAACCCAATCCCGCAGCAACTAAAGAAACAATAGAAGGTAAGAAATAAGCACTTCGTAGCAGTCCACGCCCCAATAAAGACCTATTCAACAACACAGCTAACCCCAAAGGAATAATTAAACTGGGCATAACTGTAGCAAGGGTAAAATAAATTGTATTGCCGATAACTTGCCAAAAATCAGGACTTAAAAATAAACGCCTATAATTTTTTAAACCTACCCAGTAGGTGCCAGTAGAAGTAAAACTACCGCCAGTAAAACTAAGGTATAGCAAGTAAAAAATGGGAAACAGCACAAAAATACTAAGAATTACTAATGCTGGTGCAAGAAAAACCCATGCGGCTACTGCATCGTTATCTAAGAGTTTTTTTTCGGAAAAGCTTGGTGGAGTCATTTATCCCAGCCTGCAGTTACTTTGATATAGTTGCAGAGCTATTTTACTGTTGATTAAATGATTATTTAATGCGCTATTGCCCATATTAGAGTTACAGTATCAGCATCAAGCCTGAAAACAGAAGCTGCAGTGATGCTCAGCAAGAGGCTGACTTATACCTTTGAAGCGTTCTAAGCCTCTAGCCACAAGAGTTTTGTTTCCCCTAACAGTTGGCCATTAATAATCTAGTACTCGTAATAAATTTTATAATGATTTAATGAATTCTTTCGAGTTTTTCAAGTTTACAAATTCAAATTTATAAATTCAAAAATTTTTCTATATTCTGTCCAAAAACCTTTGTAGCGATTAAGAGTATATAAACTCATTTGAGAATCGTTTAAGATTCTAGTTAATTAGTTGGCAGTTAGGCAAATGCATAAAACAGTTTTTACCTGCATTAGACAAAACTCTGTTCGAACTCTGATTAATAGCTTAATAATCAGCTTGCTGACAATATCTACAAATCAAGCGCTTGCACAAACGCGCCCCATAAAATCACCTACAGAACCACAAACAACTCAAAATTCTGCTAATAATTCTATTACCCAGAAATTACTGGGTACTTGGGAAGCAAAAAATCTTCAAACCCCTTCAACATCAGGAAATTTAAAATTTATCTTTACACCGGTAGGTAAACTTTTAATCGTAATGTCTTCGGGAGTTTCTCAAAAACCTTTAGTTTATGAAACTGGCTATAAAATTAATTCCGACCCGAAACCAATGCATTTAGATGTGACCTTGCCTGAAAATAAAACAGTCCAGACAATTTTTGAGTTTACGGACGATGATAAACTAAAAATAGAATTGTATGAATCTAATCCTGGAAAATCTCGACCAAAAACTTTTCCTGAAAATACACCACTGTTCGAAAAAGTTTCCAAGTCTACTAGTTTACCAAAGGATACCAAAGTAATTGACCCCGGACGCCCCAACAATAACACCATTACGGCACCTCAAAATCAGCCTGCAACTAATGAGCCCCAAAATAATTCAGGTAATAACAAACCGAAAAAATAATTTGAGCAAAAACTGAGAAACATCTCCAACCAAGCAAGGTCAAGAATGATCTCAATTTATTGTATTTATTGAATATTTCGTATTATTTTTTCCTTGCTTCGATTCTAGACAGAAACTGAAATTAAATGAGCATCCAATCGATTACCCCCAGCTTAATATCTCCTAATATTAATTTGCCCACTTCTGGTCAAACTTTAAAATTAGGAATTATGGCATCTGGTAACGGTAGCAATTTTGAGGCAGTTAGCCAAGCAATACAGAATCAGCAAATAAATGCCCAAATCCAGGTTTTGATCTACAACAATCCGGGAGCTTATGTTGCAACAAGGGCAGAAAAATGCTCTGTACCTACGGTGTTAATAAATCATCGCAACTATAAAAACCGCGAAGATTTTGACACTAAAATCGTGCAACAACTACGCCAATGGGATGTAGAGTGGGTAATCATGGCTGGTTGGATGCGGTTAGTTACGCCGGTATTAATTGAGGCTTTTCCCAACCAAATAATTAACGTCCATCCCAGTTTACTACCAAGTTTTAAGGGTCTTAAAGCTGTCGAACAAGCTCTGAATTCAGGGGTGACAATTACCGGCTGCACTGTTCATTTGGTCGCATTAGAGATGGACAGCGGACCAATTTTGATGCAAGCTGCAGTCCCCATATTATCCGGGGATACTTCGGAAACACTTCATACCAGAATTCAGTTCGAAGAACACAGAATTTTACCGCAGGCGATCGCTTTAGCGGCTAGTTTGGGAAGTAATGAGTAATAAGTAATAAGTAACAAGTAATAAGTAAGGAGTAATGAGTGATGTTAGCGACTAGCACTGAGAACTACGCATCTAAAAGTGTCGCCTTTTAACTGGTCAGAATATGCTATAGGCTTATCAATTAATTACTGAGGAAAATTTGAGATATTAATAATTTAAATCAATAAAGTGTTCAGTTACCAAGCGTCATCAAAATAATAGGAAGATACTCTCATTACTCATTACTGTGCGCAATACCTAGAGCCTGCGGCGACGGCAGCTCGGAACGTGACGTTAGTCATAGCCTCTAGCTGCGCTACCTACGGATCCGGTACGCTTACGCGCTTCTACGCGCCCCGCAATACCTTACGGTACGCTTGCGCCAGGTGCTAACATTACTCATTACTCATTGATGTGAGTGCCCATATTATTCTTCACAAAAACCATTCAGCAGCACGCTCGCCTAAATCGAGTGGTATACTAACGGCTTTACCTAATCGAGGACGTTCTCGTGTTTCTTGAATAAAATTCTGGACCTGAATGCTACTGCCTAAACTATTTAAATAATCAGCTACACTATCTAAGTGCTCTTCGTATTCAGATTCGCTTAAAGGGAAAGAAGCCTGCTCGAGATACTTCCACATTACCTGAACAAATATTTTCCCCTGAGTGCGCCGCAACTGAACATCGTATGAGTATCCCCATTTATCAATCAGTAGCTCGCGTAATTCCTTTCCTGTCATTACTTCCCCCAATTATATTTTAAATTTTAGTTATGATGTTAAGTTCCATAACTCAAGTATGATAAGAGTATAAAGAAATGTAATGCTAACAAAAATGCTAGAAATATCTTGAAAAAGTTAATTCTGGTGTATTTGAGGGGTTGTTTATCTCGGCTTAGACAAGAGTTTCTCAATAATTTAGAACTCAAGTCATAATTGTTAACAAAATACAGATTGAACGTGTAGGTTATGGCTCAATTTTCGGAATCAGTAGATGTGCCCGATATGGGGCGTCGTCAGTTCATGAATCTTCTCACCTTTGGTACTGTCACAGGGGTAGCTCTAGGAGCATTGTATCCTGTTGTTAAGTACTTTATTCCTCCGGCTACCGGTGGTGGTGGTGGTGGAACAACCGCTAAAGACGCGCTGGGAGATAACATTAAAATCAGCGAGTTTCTGGAAAGCCATAATGTGGGCGATCGCACTTTAGTTCAGGGACTTAAAGGAGATCCAACTTATATTGTGGTAGAAAGCAAAGAAGCAATTACCGATTATGGTATCAATGCTATTTGCACTCACTTAGGTTGTGTTGTACCCTGGAATGTTGCTGAGAACAAATTCAAGTGTCCTTGTCACGGTTCCCAGTACGATGCGACAGGTAAAGTAGTTAGAGGTCCAGCACCTCGTTCTTTGGCACTCGCCCATGCCAAAGTTGAAGACGAAAGTATCGTTTTAAGTCCTTGGACGGAAACCGATTTCCGTACTGGTGAAGAGCCTTGGTGGGCTTAAGAATGGGGGATCGGAAATTAGGTTTCTACTTGGAGCTAAACTCTAAGTCTGAAAACCAAAGTATTTATTGTTTGAACTCGATCGGAAATAGAGAAACATTGTCCTTATAGAGATGAGAAACGTCTGTAAAACCGCGAGATTAACTCGCAGCGCGTCTTGGTTCGCTAAAACATTATTAGTTGCGATCGCTACAGTGGCAATTTTCTTCACTAGCGATTTTGCATCACCGCAAGCAGCCGTTGCTTATCCTTTTTGGGCGCAACAAACTTATCCAGAAACTCCCCGGGAACCTACTGGAAGAATTGTTTGCGCTAACTGTCACTTAGCACAAAAACCCACACAAGTTGAAGTACCTCAAGCAGTACTACCTGATAGTGTATTTAAAGCAGTAGTAAAAGTTCCCTATGACAATGGCATTCAGCAAGTAGGTGCCGATGGTTCAAAAGTTGGTTTGAACGTTGGTGCTGTGTTAATGCTGCCAGAAGGCTTTAAAATCGCTCCCGAGGATCGTATTCCGGAGAAAATGAAGGAAGAGATTGAGGGATTGTATTATCAGCCTTACAGCGAAGAAAAGCAAAACGTTGTTATTGTCGGACCTTTACCAGGCGAACAATATCAGGAAATTGTTTTCCCTGTTCTTTCTCCCAATCCCGCTACAGATAAAAACATTCAATTTGGTAAGTATTCAGTTCACGTAGGTGGTAATCGCGGACGCGGACAGGTTTACCCTACCGGAGAGAAAAGCAATAACACCGTTTACACCGCTTCTGCTGCTGGCACCATTAGTAAGATTGCTAAAGAAGAAGATGAATACGGCAGTGTTAAATATACAGTAGATATCCAGACAAAATCTGGAGAAGTTGTATTTGATACGATTCCTGCTGGCCCAGAATTGATTGTTTCTGAAGGTCAAGAAGTTGCTGCAGGTGAGCCGTTAACCAACGACCCCAATATGGGCGGATTTGGTCAAATGGATGCAGAAATTGTATTGCAAAGCAGTAATAGAATTATTGGATTAGTAGCATTTATTTGCTTGGTAATGATGGCTCAAATCATGCTAGTCCTCAAGAAGAAACAAGTCGAGAAAGTTCAGGCTGCAGAAATGAATTTTTAGCAGGTAGAACTATTTTTAATATATCATTTTCGGACAGACAAAAAGTCTGTCTGTTTTTTTATTTTCTATTTTACTTTACTTTCCGCAAATTCTTTGTTGCTATCAATAAAAAATGGTCTTACGACTGTTTTTTACAATTTTTAAAAGTCAGTAAATTCTTTAAGCCATTAAATTATTTAGAATATTAAAAATTTTAAGCTTTATTTTCAATTTCCAGTTATTATAAAGTTATTCATTTTGAATGATTTAAAATAATTTTATAAATTATATAATGGTAGAATTGCCTGGGTTAAATAAAAATATTTTGTTAAGAAAAATCTTGATTTTTTCTAGTTAGTCAATAAAAATCACTGTCTTTTATAAATAATAATTTAGAGATATACTTAAACTTTTGTGATTATTTTAGATTGTTCAAACTATCAGTTGTTAAGATTTCAAGATTTAAGATCTAAAATTAAACCAACTAAACTTTAAACTTTGAGATTTATATTTTGAAATTTGTAAAAAATAATTTAAATTGGTTGTGTCATAAATTCTACAATTCACATCAAAAATACTCCTTGAATTATGAAAATCGATCAAGAGAGCATTTTGAGCAACTATGCAAAAGCTGTAGCAGTAGGAGCTTACGATTGCCGTCACTCTTACCAATTTGGCAAACAAGACTACGTTAGACGAAATTGGGAAGACAAATATACTCGTCGCATCCTTAGTCCATTTATTCAAGAACTATACGAACACAAAAAAAACTCGAACCAAGGAATTCGAGTGATGGATCTGGGCTGTGGTGCTGGAGAAGGCTTAAATATTTTAACGACGTTACCTTTAACGACATTACCGCAGACTTCAACGACTTTGGATATAATTTCTAACAAGGTATTAGATTATCCAAGTATTGCTTCCTATAAAGGTGTGGATATTAGCCCAGCAATGATTGCGAAAGCCAAAGCACTGTATAACAAACGTTCACAAGCCGAGTTTATTGTCGCCGATCTCAACGATGGACTACCTGTAACTTCCCAGGAAGCACCCTATGATATTTACATTTCTTCCTACGGTTCTTTGTCCCACCTCAATGATGCTTCGTTAACTAACCTCATTGAGGGAATTTGTCACCACATGGGTGAAAGGGCAATTTTTGTGGCAGATTTATTAGGTAAGTATTCATACGAATGGCCTTGTTATTGGGGTTACTCGGGATCTGATAGAGCCCGAATGCATAATTATTCCATGTCCTATATCTATCCACCCCACACCCGCGCTAGCGCACAAGTAGAAGTTTTTCCGATCCGTTATTGGGGAGGAGAAGAATTAGAAAAATTAATTAGCAAAATCTCTGAGGATAACTCTGTTAAAGTTCAACGATATGCATTGTGCGATCGCTCAATTTTGGTTGGTCGTCACATGGATACTCAGGAGTATAATTCAAAAGCTCCGTCTCTAAGAGCAGCAATCAATTCTTTGTACGAACCAAATTTCCATACTGACTTAAACCAACTCATTTTTAAATATGAACCTCACTCTCAATATCCCCATTTAAATCGATTTTTTCAAAATTTACAGACAGCTTGGAATTCTATTGTCTATGGATGTATGGAAGCTTTAAGCGAATGGCGCGATATCGAGAAACTTCAAGCTGAACCACGAATCCAGAATCCACCTCTTGTCCTTAACTCAAATCGAATTATCCGTCGTCTCGTACATCAAGCTCAATTTCTTCAGTTTGACGATCCAAGAGCTAATTTAGTAGAACCCCAACTGGCCTATTTACTAAGAGATCTGGAATGGAATTTACAACAAGGTTTGGGTGCAGCTCATGGTTTAGTAGCTATTTATGAATTCTGCAAATAGGTCATTTCTCTCGATGATTTCATTAAATAACTTCACTCGATAACTTCTTCTTTTCATCTTGCTTAACAAAATAATTCCCTCAACTTAATGCTTAATGTCGCAGAAAAGTTGTTGGGATTATTTTTTCACTTAAAGTTTTACATTCTATTTCTTAAAATTAGATTACAGCAATCAATGAAAATTTGCTAATGGATACATATTTTACTGATTATGTGATTTGTCAACAATATAGATACGGCTCTAATTAGGGTGGTTCTTTAACTTTGAGGTTTCTATTTTTGGAGATTTTGAGATTTCCAAATTTATTTAAATTTTGATAAGTTCATACTAAGCCGAGGTTAGATTTTTGTGAGTTTAAAATTTTTCCATGGTTTATATTTTGCACCCATGCTGCAATTTTATATCGCAGATAATAGTGACAATAACAATTGCCGGTGATGTCATTATGCGACTAATACAGGTATTATAGATTTCAACGAATCCTAAGTATTTTGCTAAATATTCATATATTTTTTTGTCTTGGAAGACAACATTTTTTCATTTTTACGGTTAAAACTAGGTTAATCAATAGAGCAATCGCAAAATAATTTTAAAATATTCAAATTTTAATTCTGAATTTTGACCAGTCTTTTAGTATCATAAGTTTACATCTGAGCAATAATTTCATTCAAAATATGATTATGTAGGAATAGCTATACCGAAAGGTGAATTTTCTCTGAGCCTTATGGTAAAGATTAAAAAGCAAGCAGGATATAAATTCTGAAATATTGCCGTTAATCTTTGTGCAATAATCCTTAAAGGATGGTATGTTTAGAATTGTAAACTTTTCTCAGATTGTTGGGTGGTTAAGTCAGCCGCTCCAATTAGTCGGCAATTCAATCTCCAGTTGATATCAGTCCTTGCCGTTCGCGAGCAAAGCGACACAAAACAGGGTTTTGTAAATAGGAATGAGGGTATGGAATTATCCTACAAAATTTCAGAAATCTTAGGATTCTATGCAGGCTTTACATGAATATATTCGGCTAATGGAGATCGATGTGCTTAAAGATTAGAGCGTGCATTTTTATTATGCAAACCTCTTCATCGGAAATGAAATATTTAGGATATTGACCTCTTATTTCTTTGTCAAATTAAAGGGCAGATTTAAGCACGAATTGCTGGCAAAATTTCACTTGTCATGGAGAAAAGCTTTATTAGGTTATGTTGTCATTGCAGTAGATTGTAAATAAAACAACATCAAGCCAGTCATCATAATTTTCTTTCATCTAAAAGGTCAACAATAATGAGTATTGTTCAGTCAAAGTTTGAGGCTACTGATACAGCTTTCCATGTGGAAGGTTACGAAAAAATAGAATTTAGTTTGATATATGTCAATGGAGTATTTGATATCAAAAATCCAGAACTTGCACAGACATATAAAGAATTTGGGCGTTGTTTAGCTGTTGTTGATGCTAACGTCAATAATTTTTATGGTAGCCAAATCAAGGAATACTTCCAACATTACAATCTTGACCTAACTGTTTTTCCCGTTACCATTACAGAACCCAATAAGAGTATTGAGACTTTCTCCAAAATTGTTGATGCTTTTGTTGACTTTAAATTGGTTCGTAAGGAACCTGTATTAGTAGTCGGAGGTGGACTAGTTACGGACGTCACGGGTTTTGCTTGTTCTGCTTACCGTCGTCGTAGTAACTATATTCGTATTCCGACCACGCTGATTGGTTTAATTGATGCTAGCGTTGCAATTAAGGTTGCAGTCAATCATAAGAAGTTAAAAAATCGTCTCGGTGCTTATCATGCTTCCAAGAAAGTACTTCTCGACTTTTCATTTTTAGGAACTTTACCAACTGAGCAAGTCCGTAATGGTATGGCTGAGCTAGTCAAAATAGCTGTAGTAGCCAACGAAGAAGTCTTTAATTTGCTTGAAGAGCATGGGGAAGAATTACTTCGTACTCACTTTGGTAACATCGATGCAAGTCCTGAAATTAAAGAGATTGCTCAGAAAGTTACATACGAAGCAATCAAAACCATGTTGGAATTGGAAGTTCCAAACCTGCATGAACTAGACTTGGATAGAGTAATTGCTTACGGTCACACTTGGAGTCCGACCCTAGAATTAGCACCCCGAGTACCGATTTATCACGGTCACGCAGTTAACATTGATATGGCTTTATCTGCAACTATTGCCCAAAAGAGAGGTTATATTAGCCCAGAACAACGTGACCGTATTCTTGGTTTAATGAGTCGTATTGGTCTTTCCCTGGACCATCCTTTGTTAGATGAAGAGTTGTTATGGCGCGCGACCGAATCTATTTCTCTCACTAGAGATGGTAAGCAAAGAGCTGCTGTACCTAAGCCCATTGGAAGCTGTTTCTTTGTTAATGACTTCACTCGGGAAGAATTAGCTGATGCTGTTGCGGCCCATAAGGAAATTTGTAAAAACTATCCTCGTGCGGGTGAGGGTGTAGATGTTTACCCAATGAACTATCAAGCAGAACCTGAGTTAGTTGGGAGTGAACAATGATGAACAATACTTTACAAACATCAGCCCCCAGACCAGTTACACCTGTGGGAATTCTCGCTCAACAGCTAGAAAGTTTAGTCAAAGCAGCTAAGGAACAAACAGATTTACCTGCTGAATTTCAGCAGAATCTCGAACAAGCTTGGCAGTTAGCTGCAGGTTTAGATCCTTATTTAGAAGGATGTACTACAAGTGAATCATCTGCTTTAACAGCCCTCGCAACTAAAACTGCACGGGAAGGGTGGAATCAACGTTTCCAGGACGGTACTACCGTTCGCCATTTAGAACAAGAAATGCTTTCCGGTCATGTAGAGGGACAAACTCTGAAAATGTTTGTTCACATGACTAAAGCCAAAAGAATTCTGGAAATCGGGATGTTTACCGGTTATTCAGCTTTAGCTATGGCGGAAGCTTTACCTGTAGATGGGGAATTAGTCGCTTGCGAAGTTGATCCCTATACGGCAGAATTTGCCCAAGCAGAATTTGCAAAATCAACTGATGGTAGCAAAATTCGAGTAGAAGTAGGCTCAGCCTTAGAAACTCTCGATAAATTAGCTGCAGCAGGGGAGCCCTTTGATTTCGTGTTTATTGATGCTGACAAAAAAGAGTACGTACAGTACTTCCAAACCTTGTTGGAGAAAAATTTATTGACTCCATCTGGATTTATCTGTGTGGACAATACTCTACTTCAAGGACAGGTTTATTTAGAAGCAGAACGACAAACTCCCAATGGAGAAGCAATTGCTAAATTCAATGATTTTGTTGCTGCTGACACCCGCGTAGAGCAGGTTTTGTTACCACTGCGTGATGGTCTAACTATCATTCGTCGAGTTAGCTAATTTAACTGATTTCTTTCGCGGGTTAGGGTAGGGTTAAGCTTCAAGATTTAAATCAAAGCTTTGTAGAGATATCAGGCTCTAATCCTATTCCGCGAATCTTTTATTGCAGATGATGATTGGGAAAACTAGGGTCTGTCATGTTTAGCTTTTCCTTAGGTGATGAGCAATAAATTTGCCCACACAAACTTCTCATCCATAACATTTATGTTTTGCACTGCATTTTGCTCTCAAAGAGCGACTTAATTCACGAAAAACTCTCACATTTTTATGGGTTTTTCTTATATCTTTGCACTGTAACTAAGAGACTTGTTAGTCTGCTTACTCCCAAGTTCTGAAGTCTTTTGCGTTCCCTCCTTTGCACTCCGATGGCACAATCTGTTTTTTCCTCCAATTTTGACAATAAAATAACATCTATGTCTTTGAAGACAAACTTAAAGGTTATCCTGAAAAATATTGCTACTTTAGGACTTCTTCTGCTTGCGCTCCCCTTTAATGTTTTAATTGTTACATTGTCTTTGATTTTCCAAAGATTCGGCATAAAAGGTAAAAATATAGATTCCGAAGCAGTAGAGCCGAAAAATATCTTGATTAGCGGTGGGAAAATGACTAAGGCTTTACAATTAGCCCGTTCTTTCCATGCTGCAGGACATCGAGTAGTGCTAATGGAGACACACAAATACTGGTTGTCCGGTCATCGTTTTTCTAATTCTGTAGATAAATTTTATACAATAAGTGTTCCTGAAAAGAACCTTCAAGCTTATATTCAAGATTTAATTGACATCATAAAAAAAGAAAATATAGATGTTTACATTCCTGTAACTAGTCCGGTTGCAAGTTATTATGACTCTTTAGCAAAACCAATTATCTCTGAGCATTGTCAAGTATTTCACCTAGATGTAGAAATCACAGAAATGCTTGACGATAAATTTACTTTTAGCCAAAGAGCAGGTGGTATGGGCTTATCCGTACCAAAATCTTTTAAAATTACTGCTCCGGAGCAAGTTTTTAACTTTGATTTCAGTGGCGAAACTCGCAAATATATCCTTAAAAGCATTCCTTATGATTCTGTCCGACGTTTAGATTTAACTAAACTTCCCTGCGATACACTCGAACAAATGGAAGCGTTTGTGAGAAGCTTACCAATTAGCCCTCAAAAGCCTTGGATAATGCAAGAATTTATTCCAGGTAAAGAATACTGTACCCATAGTACAGTACGTGATGGTGAAGTAAGGCTGCACTGTTGTTGTGAATCTTCAGCATTTCAGGTTAACTACGAAAACATCGAACATAGTAAAATTCGTGAATGGGTAACTCATTTCTTGGGAGAATTAGGAGTTACTGGACAATTATCTTTTGATTTTATTGAAGCAGAAGATGGCGAAGTTTATGCCATTGAATGTAATCCTAGAACTCACTCAGCAATTACCACTTTTTATAATCATCCCGAAGTCGCAAATGCTTATATCGGTCAACAACCACAAGTAGAACCTATCGAGCCTTTAGTGCATAGTAAACCCACATATTGGTTGTACCACGAAATTTGGCGATTAACTGGCATTCGTTCCTCAGGACAATTAAGAAATTGGCTAGTTAATATTTGGCGAGGAACAGATGCAATTTATCAATTCAACGATCCATTGCCATTTCTGATGGTACATCACTGGCAAATTCCCTTGTTACTTTTACAGAATCTATTAAAACTTAAGGGTTGGACCAGAATAGATTTCAACATTGGTAAGCTTGTGGAATCGGGAGGAGATTAAGCTTAGTTTTACATTTAATTTTATAACAGTCATACTTGATATGACTGTTAAGCCCCTTTTATAATTGTTGGGAATTATCCCTATAATCCCTACAAATTACAATTTCGAAAAATTTTGCATTTCCTACATTCATCTCCACAGGTTTAGTGTCTGGGTTTATCTGACACTATTAACTCGTTCTAGGGATGCGCTAGTTTTATAACTCACACAAAATTATGCAGACTAATAATAGAATTTCACTTTCTTCAACCCAAAACAAGACTGAATTACCTCTTTCACAAGTACAGGAAAATGCTTGGTTTTTATATAGATTAGAAAATAACAGTTGTGCAGATAAATTTAGTTTTGCTTTTTCTTGGCATAATAAAATAAATAATCAATTTTTTGCACAAGCATTACAGCAACTTTTACAACGTCATCTATTATTAAATAGTATATATATAGAAGATGTTGGTAAAGTTACTAGAAGTATAAAAAGCCAAGTACAAGTTAAATTAGAAAATATTTTAGAATTTGTTGATGCTGCTAGTTGGAATGAAGAGGAAATACAACATCAACTCTCGAGATTTTCTCACATTTCATTTAATTTAGCAGAAGGAATCGTATTAAGAGTCGGAGTTTTTAATATTACTCCTGTAAATCATATAGTTTTATTCACTATACATCGAATAGCAGGCGATCATTGGAGTCTATTAAAACTAGTCGATGAATTTTTAATTTTATATAAATGTCAAATATCTGGTCGAGATATAAATATTAATATAGAAAGAATTTCTACAACTTATCAAGATTATGTAGAGAAAGAAAATAATTTATTAGAGAGTGCAGCAGGAGTAACCCTAAGAAAATGGTGGCACAGTAAACTTACAGGTGAGTTACCGATAATAGATTTACCTAGTTCGCGTTCCCGTCCTCCCCTAAGAAGTTATCAAGGTGGATCAATTCAATTTACTATTCCTTCTGAATTAGTTTTTAAAATTAAGAAATTTACCGAGATACAACAAGTCGATATTTCTACATTCTTTTTATCAGCTTTTGGTTTACTAATTTATCGTTACACTGATACTGAAGACATTTTAATCGGTTTACTATCAGCTTTGAGAAACGAATTTAAATATGACAAATTAGTTGGAAATTTAGCAAATATAACTGTAATTAAAAATAATATTTCTCATCATTTGAACTTCGTAGAATATCTTCAGCAAGTTAAAACAGAAGTCGAATTAGCCAAACCTAGGTGTAATTATCCTTTTTCTCAACTCGTCAAAGAGCTACAACCCAATTCCCAATTAAGTTATCCACCTATTTGTCAGGTAGGGTTTGAATATTACAATTTAGCAAAACTAGAAGAAATTTCCCAAATATTAGACCAAAACAATCACGAATTTGAATTTTTTAAATTTACTCAACAAAGTACAGAATTTGATTTAAGTTTATCTCTTCTTGAATCTCAAGAAAATTTTCTTGCTTCTATTCATTACAACAGTACTTTATTCGATGAAGATTGTATTAATCGCGCAGTAGAACATTTGCAGGTTCTATTCGAATCAATTATTGAAACTCCACAAAAATCAATTTCTCAATTAGAGATACTTACAAAAAAAGAGCAAAATAAATTACTTATAAATTGGAATAATACAGCAAAAAATTACGATTTGTCTCGTTGTTTACATCAGTTATTTGAGTATCAAGTTAAACGTAATCCCAACTCTAATGCTATTACTTTTGGCGAAGAAACACTAACTTATCAAGAACTTAATAATAAAGCAAACCAATTAGCACATTACTTACAAACTCTGGGAGTTAAAGTAGAAGTTTTGGTGGGTATTTGTATAGAACGTTCTCTAGAAATGGTAATAGGACTTTTAGGTATTCTCAAAGCTGGCGGCGCTTATGTCCCTCTAGATCCTGAGTATCCTTCACAACGTTTAGCTGATATCTTGGAAGACTCTCAAGTATCGGTCCTATTAACCCAAGAAAAACTTTTAAAACAACTACCCAAAAATCAAACTCATACCCAAGAATTATCCACCACTCCAGAGAAAGATAAAGATTTAAAACTTCATCTCTCTCCAGAGATAGTCTGTTTGGATAGTGAGTGGGAAGAAAAGATTAGTACTCAAGAAACAAGTAACCCAATCAACGATATTAGCCCAGAGAATCTTGCTTATGTAATCTATACCTCTGGTTCAACAGGTAAACCCAAGGGTGCAATGAATACCCATCGAGGTATCTGCAATCGCTTGCTGTGGATGCAGGAAGCATATCACCTTGATTCAACGGATAGGGTATTACAAAAAACTCCCTTCAGTTTTGATGTCTCAGTGTGGGAATTTTTCTGGACTTTATTAAATGGAGCGGAGTTAATAGTTGCTAAACCGGGGGGTCATAGAGATAATAATTACCTCAGGGATCTTATAATCAAAAGCCAGATTACTACTTTGCATTTTGTTCCTTCTATGTTACAAGTCTTTTTAGACACAGGTGGTTTAGAAAAATGTAAATCTCTCAGACGAGTAATCTGTAGCGGTGAAGCTTTACCATTAGACTTACAAACAAGATTTTTCCAACTTTTAGAATGCGAACTGCATAACCTTTACGGTCCCACGGAAGCAGCAATTGATGTCACATTTTGGCAATGTCAACGTCATAACAATAACCAACTCACATCTGTACCCATTGGTCGTCCAATTGCTAACACGCAGATTTATATCCTTGATTCCCAAATGCAACCAGTACCAACAGGGGTCACAGGAGAAATTTACATTGGTGGGTTTGGAGTTGGACGAGGTTATCTAAACCTTCCTGAATTAACAACACAAAGATTTATTCCCGACCCTTTTTATAAGTCAAAACAGATCGCACCTCCCGATCTCTTAACCCCAATCCCCAGTCCCAATATGACGCTGTCGCGTCACGCTATAGCTGCGCTACCTGCGGATCCGCTAACCCCAGTCCCCAATCTATACAAAACTGGAGATTTAGGTCGCTATTTAGCGGATGGAAATATTGAATATATTGGTCGAGCAGATTACCAAGTTAAAATTCGAGGTTTTCGAATTGAATTAGGCGAAATTGAAAATGCTTTATCTGCTCATCCACAAGTCCGCGAAGCTGTTGTAATTACTCGCAGTGATAAACAGGGAGACAAACAACTAGTAGCTTATATTACTGTTGATGGGGAACAGCCAACACCGGATATATTCAGGGAATTTCTCAAGCAGAACTTACCCGATTACATGGTACCTGCAGCTTTTGTTATTCTGGAAGCCCTACCACTAACACCAAGCGGAAAAGTAAATCGTCGGGGATTACCCAAACCAACAGTTACGAACTTTAGCCAGCAAAATAATTTTATTCCTCCACGCAACGATACAGAGAAAGGTTTGACAAAGATCTGGTCGCAGATTCTCGACATTCAACCCATAGGTGTTTTCGATAACTTCTTTGAATTAGGTGGTACTTCCCTTAGTGCAATTTATTTGATGGCTGAAATTAGAAAACAATTTGCAAAAGATTTACCCCTAGCAGCAGTTTTAACGAATCCAACAATTGCAGAACTGAGTAATATTCTCCATTTAAGTTCTGATAGTTTTGATAATTCTCCTTTAGTTCCGATTCAAACAAAAGGTAATAAAGAACCATTTTTCTGCGTCCACCCTGCAGGTGGTCATGTTCTATGCTATTTCAATTTGGCGCGTTATTTGGGCGACGACCAACCATTTTATGGCTTACAAGCCCAAGGTTTTAACAGCGAAGAAGAACCCTTGACAAAAGTTGAGGATATGGCAAGCTTATACGTCCAAGCCATTCAAAAAATTAAACCTAATGGACCTTATCAAATTGGTGGCTGGTCATTTGGTGGGGTAGTAGCATTTGAAGTAGCTCAACAACTACAAAAACAAGGACATGAGGTTTCCCTACTAGCAATATTAGATTCTTACATGCCAGTTATTTTGGATAAACAAAAGAAAATTGACAATCCTTATCTAGTAGGAGTATTGTCAAGAGTTTTTGGTGGGATGTTTGGTAAAGATAATTTGGTTTCGCCAGATGAGATTAAACATTTGGGTGTGGAAGAACAAATCGATTACATTATTGAGAAGGCAAGAGAACTCAAGATATTTCCTCCAGGTGTAGAACGCCAGCAAAATCGCCGAATTCTTGATGTGTTGGTGGGAACTCTTAAAGCAACTTACTCTTACGTACGTCGACCATATCCAGGAAAGGTTACTGTCTTCCGCGCTAGGGAAAAACATATTATGGCTCCCGATCCAACCTTAGTTTGGGTTGAATTATTCTCTGTGATGGCAGCACAGGATATTAAGATTGTTGATGTTCCGGGCAATCACTATACTTTTATTTTGGAACCCCACGTTAAAGCTTTAGCTGACAGCTTAAAACCTTTTCTCCAATAGGTACGAGTTCGATAATTAACTGGTACAGGACTTGCGCACGGACAATGCAATTACAGTCATTACGACGATGGGTTAGTAAAGCGTTTCTGCAAGGAAATAGCATTCACCGTAGGTGCGGTTCATCTCAAACCAATGACCTTGCGGTCACGCTATAGCTATAGCTGCGCTACCTGCGGAGCCGCTACCTTACGGATCCGCTAATGAAAATAAGTCCCTTTGGGACTCGCTACGCTAAGGTAATGAGTGCGTAAGTCCGATGGTCAAATCTAAGACTTTCACCGTAAAAAAATAGAAGTATTGAACATTTGAACGCAGAGTGTCAATTAGTTGACGAAAATCCCCGATTCCTATTGGTAGCGATCGGGGATTTTCATTAAACTGCATTTTGCAACAAGAATAGACAAATAAGAATAGAAAAAATAAGAGAATAAATCTAAAAATTAAGCACCATGATAATTTTCAAAACTGGTGTTCACAATCAATTGAACCCCTCACTTACGAGCAATAGTGTTATTTATCACTGTTGTCATATCCAAAGCATGTTTTGATTACATTTCATTAATTTTGTAAATATTATTTTTTCTTTACCTTGATTTCATAGAAAATAACCGCAATAATACCAAATCCGTTTATGCTTTATTACGTTACAAAAAAATAAGTTACTGGGAATAAATCGGAGATGAAATCACTTATAAAACAAGGAACAACAGCAATAATTGGTTTGCTATTGTTTTCTACTCCAGCATATTCAGAACATTCGACTAATAATCAAAACAGTAAATCTAATTCTAACTATCTTACAAATGTCACACCAAATGTTATTGGGAAATCAGTAATAGAAACAACCGATCAATATTTACCTTTAAAGCAAAATTTAAAGCAAAAAAATATTTTAGTACAAGTAAAACCGAACAATTCTCCAGATACTTTAACTAATACAACTACCCCTAAGCTTAAGAGTAACCAGTCATCTTTATTTACTGCTGCTAATGCTGCAAAAATATTACCTGCAGATACAGCATTATTTGGTTATGTTAATACGTCATCACCTGATTGGGAAGATATGGGGCGTTTTCAGCTATTTCGATTACTCGGACAAGTAATCTCAACGTCCCTTGTATTTCTCCCAAGTCAATACACAAATTATGCTTCTTATTTACAACCTTGGATTGGAGATCATGTTGTATTTGCGTTTTTACCCAAAAGTGAGGATAAGCTCTCCAGCATAAATTCTAGCTTTTTAACTTTGGCAGCAGTCAAAGACGAGCAAGCTTTGCAAGGTATTATAGATAAATTTAAGAGAAGTGTTACAAACATTAAGGAGCAAGAGTATAAAGGTATCCAAATCTTAGAAATAGATACTTCTCAAGGAAGACCGTCATTAACTCAGCGATCAAGATTAAACTTTTTACAATTACGTTCCTCAAAGACATCTTTGAAGAAAAAGCCGAAAATTAACAGCCAAAAACAAACTTTAGCGATCGCAGTCGTTCCTGGCTATGTTACAGTTGCAACTTCAGTTCAGCCAATCAAACAGTTGATCGATAGTTCTGTTTCCCAAGGTAATACAGACAATTTATTTGATAATCCCAACTTTCAGCCAGCAATGAGTCATCCCTTGGCGAATAAAGCAATGTTTGGGATGTATCAAAATCCGATCGAATATGTGAATTTACTGGAAAGTTTTATCAAGGATCCGCGTTTATCTTTTCCTCCTGAAAGTATGGAGTTGTTGAATACAAATATCAGGCAGATTAGGGAACAAATCAAACCATATAATAGTACTAATAGCTTTATTACCATCCAGCCTGAGGGATTACGTTTCCAAGTTGTTGCTCATCGCAAAAAGGCTCTAACCGCTTCCCAAGTTAAATTAGCAAATATTCCAGAGGAAAAAATTCTCTCTTCCATACCTGCTGCGACATATTCTGCATTTACCGGCAAAAATATTAATCAAACATGGCAAATAATATCTCGGTTATTTGCAACTCAACCCAAAGCTGCTGATAGTTTGGAAGAGTTTCGTAATTTCTTCCGTAGTAACACTGGCTTAGATTTTGAGAAAGATATTATCAACTGGATGGATGGGGAATATGCTTTCTTCTTTTATCCTACTAAAGGTGGTTTTTTATCATCTGTAAATCCTAATTTATCATCTACAAGTTCAAACCTTAACTTGGGTATAGGTTTGAGTTTCCAAACCAGTAACCGAAAAGCAGTATCTAACACTTTGGATAAACTAAATGAATTTATCCAAACCGTCTCTAAAAACGAAGTTACAGTTAGCAATAGCACTATCAAAGGTAACTCAGTTACTAGTTGGGAATCGCAATCCCCAACAGATCCTTCAGCTTATAGTTTGCTTGCTTATAGTTGGTTAGATGATGACACTGTAATGATTACTACTGGAAAAGGAGCAATTGCAGACTTAGTACCGCAGCCTTATGTGTCATTACCTTCTGCTTATAATTTCAAAACAGCAACTAATTCTTTTCCCCATCCAAATCAAGGATATTTTTATATGAATATGGGATCTGTCCTGTCATGGGCTTATGGTTTTGTACCAGCAGAATTTAACAGTCCATATTTCCAAACGTTTAAACAAGGTATTGGTTCTATTTATAGTATCAGTTCCAGCAGTTCTACTACAGCCGAACGAGAACAATTTGACACGTTAATTGTTTTGGCTCCAGTAAGAAAAGAATTGAACCAATTCGAAAAAGTTAAAAATTAATAGCAGAATTATGCGCAATACTTACAGTACGCCCTTAGCCTGCGGCGTCGGCAAAGCCTCTGACTAACGTCACGCTCCGCTAACCGCTAGCTCGCGCCCCGCTTTGCTAACAGGACAGATCGCGTCCTTACGGACGAGCAGAAGACAGGAGTCAGGAGTAGAATACCAATACCTTTTACCACTGACTTTCAGCTTTTAACCTGCACCTCAATGACTCACAATCTGCTATAAACTCTTCATACTTCAGCATGGGGTACTTTCAGGAATTTAAAAAATAATTTCCACCATTATCGGTTGCCTGTGGGGGCGCATGTTGATGCGCCCTAATTTTTGATCTGTCTCACAATTTGTATTTGTAGTACGGTATACCCTACCCTTGTATCCGGTATGCACACCTTACTCCTTATTTATTGATTTTGTTATATTAGTTTACAAAGAGAAACAAAAGTTAAAAAAGAGGTAACAACTATGATGTTTGCAATTTTAATTGGACTATTTGTAACTGCTTGGGTCGCTGCTGCTGTAATCGGTAGCCAAGCTTATTTCAGAGGCGAACAAAGAAAACCCATTCACGAACGTAATTGGGCTTCTGAATCTTTTGATGTTTTAGCTAAATCTGTAACTGGTAAAGAGACAAATTATAGCGATCGCATTCCTGCTTATAGAATGGATGCTTATGCAAGTAGCAATACTTCCAACTAAAAATAACCAAGCAGAATCAATGTGAAAATAGATACCTAGGTTAGCAATTTTGCACTCGCTACAAATATCTTGTTGCGCATGTCGTGGGTGCAAATTATTCCTTATTCTTGATAATGAGACGTACTTTATCAAGAATATTAGTAAGCTATTAAAAAACTACAATGTGAAGAATCCCATGTTAGCTTTTGACGGTAAAACCTCAACAGTAAACCGTCAAGAAGCTCAAGCGGGTTGACACTCTCCCATCTGGAAGATGGAAGATTCTTCCAAGCCTAGACAGCATAGCTTGAAATATCCTTATGCAGCTGCCGGGTTCCCAGGCTCACTCCATTTGCCATCAATGGGCGGAGTAATATCTCCTTTCAACTCGTCGGTTCGAGATTTGGGCTTATACTTCCCGAGAGTCCCTCGGTAGGTTTTAAAGTCTTATGCTGACTATCGACATTTTATCGTTTAAAGCACTTAACAATGTTGCCTCACCCTACATCTCCTGACAACATGCTAGGAGTTTTAGGATTCGACTACTTCTTATAACGGTCGATAAGTGCGGTAGTTGATTTTGGGGAATATATTATCCATATATTCAACCTTTTCTAACCAACCACTATCAATTTTGCCGATTTTAATATCTTCGTAAAGCTTATTAAATCGCATAACATGGGAGCGGGTTCTTCTGACAGCATAAGGAACCATTGTCCCAGTACGCATAATAAATGCCCAGTCAGAAGATTGAGCCAAAAGTAATTCCCTTGCGGCTTGATTGAGTGCTCTCCAGTGCAGTTCATCTTCTGGCTCTCTTTCTGATAACTCGATCATCCGCTCGGCAGTTTTATGTAAATGCGGATAGATCCAAGTATTAGTTTCATTTAACCAATACTCGTGAAATCCTTTGTAACCCCAACTAGATTGGGACGGACGACAGACCTGTTGCGTAGGATTAGCACGCATATAGTCTGAAAAATGCGTCATTTGGTAAGTCCCTTGGTCAAACCAGGATTTCCGGAAAAGATAATCAATAAACCAAGGTCCTTCATACCACCAGTGACCAAATAACTCCGCATCGTAGGGAGAAACAATAATTGGCTGGCGACCCATTATACCATGAAGGTGTTCTACCTGACGCTCGCGGTTAAACATAAAATTAGAAGCATGCTCTGCCGTTTTTTCCCGCGCCCAGTAAGGATCATATAATGCCTTATCTGATAAACCTAAACCACGACCGGTGATTTTGTGGTACTTAATGCCCGTATTTTTCCGCTGACCATTGGGCATGATATAGGGCTTGATATATTCATATTCTGCTTCCCAGCCCAAATCCTTGTAAAATTCCCGATATTCCGGTGCGCCGGGATAGCCCACTTCAGAAGACCACACCTGTTGGGAAGATTCATGGTCTCGCCCAAAAGCTGCAACTCCAGTTTCGGTGAAAATCGGAGCATAAGTCCCAAATCGAGGGCGGGGGCGAGCATAAAGAATGCCATGTCCGTCAGTGAGAAAATAGCGCAAACCAGCATCCGCTAGCATTCGCTCCAATCCTTCATAGTAAGCACACTCTGGGAGCCAAATACCCCTAGGAGGGCGACCAAAGTTTTGTTCGTAATGTTCGCAAGCAACCTGAATTTGTGCCCATACCGCCTGGGGATACATTTTCATCAACGGTAAATAACCGTGAGTTGCACCGCAGGTAATAATGTCGACATTATTGGAGTCTTGGAATTCCTTGAAAGCTGTTACTAAATCCCCTTGGTAACGCTCCCACAATTCTCGGGTTGCACTAAATTCCTTGGCATAGTGCTCGGCTAAATATTTAATATGACCGTTGTGAGAATTGTGTTCTGCTTCCTTCTCTACAAGTTCTTCAAGTTTAGTTAGATGGGCATCATAGCGTTCTTGTAATAAAGGATCGCGTAGCATCGACACCAAAGGTGGTGTCATACTCATCGTGATTTTAAAATCAACACCGTCTTGTTTTAAGCCTTCAAAGACTCTCAACAAAGGGACGTAGGTTTCAGTAATAGCTTCGTAAAGCCATTCTTCCTCCAGCACATAATCACTTTCCGGGTGACGAACGAAGGGCAAGTGTGCGTGGAGTACGAGCGCAACATAGCCGATTGCCATAATGATTTCGGGTAGTATCCGTGAATTTTATAGATGCAGGGTTTGACCGTAAATTAACAATATTTTAAGACTTTCTGGGGATCGTAATCGCCTTTCCTTGACTTTTAACGATCTACAAAAATCAATTGTTAATTAGCCGATATCGCAAAGCGAAGATATTAGTAGCGCGAGGCGTTACTTTTTTCTGTAAAACTTTGTAGCATTACTACCCGCAGCATCGCAAATCCCATGCTTCAGATTATCCCATGCTCTATGTCCAATACTCCTGTCCTATAACCCATTACTTCATCTACTCTTCATCTTCATTAAATAAATCTTGCAGTATCTGCTGCTGTTTGCGTCGGGAAAGACGACGATATTTTTTACTTTCCAATTTTGGCTCGTACCGATTTTTACCTTTTCTTGTCACTTTTGCCTTCAAGGTTGATTCTGGATCGGTTTGTTGGCTAAGTTCAGTTTGCCGAGTAATAGCTTCTTCTAGGAAAACTAAATAATGTTCGTAACGTTCCCATTCACCACGAACCACACAGTCGGGTTCATCTCGATGCAAACAATTACTAAAGCGACAGTTAGCAGTTTTCAATTTCTCCCTTGCTTCTGGGAAATAAAAAGGTAACTGCCCAGGTGCACAATTAATATCCGGTTGATTAAAACCTGGAGTATCAGCAAGTAGACCGCTATTAGGCAGTTCAAATAGCTCTACATGGCGTGTGGTATGACGACCCCTGGCGATTTTACCTGAGACTTCACCTACCCGTAAATTCGCATCGGGAATTAAAGCATTAATGAGGCTAGATTTTCCCACTCCAGAAGGTCCAGCAATAACCGTAATTTTGTTTTTAAGAATTGGAGATAATTTTTCAATATTTATATTTTTATATACACTCAGAAAAATTGATTTATAACCCCATTTATCTAGCATTTCATAAATTTCTGCTTGTTGTTGCGGGGTTACTAAATCGCTTTTATTTAGACATAAACATACATTTAAATTTGTAGACTCAGCCTTTACTAGAAAACGACTGAGTTGATATGGCTCTAAAGGCGGATCGTCTGCAGCAAAAACTAACAAAATTTGATTAGCATTGGCAATTGCTGGGCGTTTCAACTCCGTTTGACGGTCTAACACATCAGCAATTGCACCCCGCCCACCATTCCAGTCTGGCTCTTCTATTACTACGCGATCGCCAACCATTACCTGTTGACCAATTTTTTTCAGGCGGGTTCTGCGGGTACAAAGCAAAATTGGGGCAACCGAGGAACGGAAAGAAACAAAATTGAGTTCCTTATTTTCCTCATCAATGCTGCCTCTTGGATCTAACTGAACCCTATAAAAATTTGCTTGCACGGCTAATACCCTGCCCAGTAAATGTCCCTCGCGAAAAAAAGTTTTCCCTTTCATTCCACAGCAACGGGACAGCGTACTAATAGGGAGAAGTAATCAGAACATTCGGTAATTTTCTCTACTGTGTAGCCAGACATTGTCAGACTATCGGGGACCTGCTCAATCGGTTCCCCTGGATCCAGCCAAACTTCTAATAAGTTTCCTGGCTGCATTTGTTCCAAGCGAAGTTTTGTTCTGACAAAATTAATTGGGCACGGGGTGCCGCGTAAATCGAGTTGAGCATCGGGAGTTGAAAGCGAAGATAAACTCATCGTTGATGGAATAAATTTCCCAAAAATCCTTCTAAACCACCTTTACCGGTGCGTTCCCCCTTTATTTTAGCTAGCTTTAAGAGCAATTCTCGCTCTTCAGAAGTAATCTTATTGGGAATATCAATTAATACTGTAATTAAATGGTCGCCGCGACTCACAGGGTTACCCAAACGCGGTACGCCCCGATTTTCTAGTTTCATCACCGTACCCGGTTGTGTTCCGGGAGGAATAATTAGTTCCACCGGTCCATCAACAGTTTCCACCTCCAAACTACAACCCAGTATTGCTTGTAGGTAGCTAACCGTAGTGCTGGAAAGAATATTCAAGTCATCCCGTTGAAACTCTTTATCCTCTTTTACAGATAGCTGAACGTATAAATCTCCTGGGGGACCGCTACGCTGACCTGCATCTCCTTCTCCGGGAATTCGCAGGCGCAAACCATCGTAAACACCTGGTGGAATACTAATTTTAAGTTGTTTGGCTACCTGTTTTGTGCCTTTTCCTTCGCAACTGTCACATTTTTCTTCAATTACCATTCCTGAACCATTACAGGTCGGACAAGTTGAAACTTGGGTAAAGCTACCAAAAGGAGTTCTAGTAACACGGCGAACTTGACCATTTCCACCACAAGTAGAGCAGGTGCGGGGACGAGTTCCTGGTTTTGCACCGGAACCACTACAAACATCACAAGTTTCTAGATGAGCGATCCGAATTTGTTTTTCGCCGCCAAATACAGCTTCCCGAAAATCTAATTTTAAATCTAACTGCAGGTCATCACCGCGCACTGGTCCACTGCGTCGCCTTTGGGATGTAGCTCCCACACCGCCACCAGCAAAGCCACTGAAGATACTTTCGAAGATATCGGCAAAACCACCCATATCTCCCATATCTTGGAAGCCTACGCCTCCTGCTCCACCTGATACACCAGCTTCACCAAAACGGTCATAGCGAGCGCGGATCTCTGGTTCTGAAAGAACTTCGTAAGCACGATTAATTTCTTTAAAGCGCTCTTCAGCCCCACTTTCCTTGTTGACATCAGGATGATATTTACGGGCTAAACGACGATATGCGCGTTTTATGTCTTCTTTGTCGGCGTCGCGAGAGACGCCCAGAATTTCGTAGTAGTCGCGGGCCATATATCAAAGGTGAACGTTAAAAGGTAGAAAGCAGCAATGCACAAACAACTTGGAGAAGCAAATTCCGCCATTAAGTTTAGAAGTTTAGCAAGTCAGAAGGCAAGAGTTAAATTTTGTTAATATTTGATTTTACTTTTTAGCTTCTACAAAAATTACGACTAAATTTCTAGCAACAAATACTTTCTCCTGGAGTAGATAATAAAAGTCACTCTTACGATCGCCGCAGACCTAACTTATACTATCGTAACAGTGAAGGTTTTTCCGTGCTAAAAACCCAATAACCTCTAAACTAAAAGTTTTGGAACTAAAAGTTTTGGAACTAAAAGTTTTGAGATTAGAAGCTTTAGGGTAAAAGCTAAAAGGACAAGTAATCTTATAACAAATATGACGATAAAAAACACTGATGTTTGATACCGACTTACCTCACTTCACAAAATGGCGAACTTTCACCAAAATAGTATTCTCCGGCTATGTTGTCCAATGATGCTTGCATTTTTGGTCGCAAATAAGCGACCTCTTTTACAATTGTGCTACGTATAAACAGAAAACTCTGCACATAAACTATAGGTGCTAGCCGCACAATTTGGGTGTGGAAAACCCCCCATCTTTAATCGAAAAGCAAGATAGAGGGCGGAAATATATTTTGTTTGCTCTGGTTTGCTCTAAACAGTTAAGTCACTCTAAGTCCAATTAATCTTTGAAATTAGATTACTCAATAGTTTCATAGTCTACTTGTGGGTCACTTTCTCCCGTAAAGTTAAAGTCAAACAATGTTTCTGCTTGTGCATCTGTGTTTGCTGTTGAGTTTGTTGTTGAGTTTGTAGTTAAATCAGCAACAGCAACTGCTGAATTTTCTGGTTGAAAAGGATTGTCTGATTGCTCTACAGTCAATTCTTCTTCAGATGAAGGTTCAGAACCAACCGTACTTTCGTTAGCTTTGGTGTATACTTCGGTACCGAGAGCAAATAAACTTTCTTGGAAGTCTTCGAGACGTTGTTTAAATTCAGCTACAGAAGTTCGATCATCAGCCATCGCAGTGCGAAGACTGGATAATTTTTCCTCAGCTAATACTTTGACCGATTCACCAATTGATTCACTATTATCATCTAAAGTGGATTTATAACCGAGCAAAAGATTTTCTGCTTGATTTCGTAATTCAACTAGTTCTCTACGTCTCTTATCATCTTCAGCATATACTTCAGCTTCATTGCGCATCCGCTCTACTTCATTGGCGCTCAAACCACCAGTGTTAGTAATCCGAATACTCTGTTCCCTACCCGTACCTTGGTCTTTTGCTCCAACTTGCAAAATTCCATTAACATCGATTTCAAATGAAACCTCAATTTGAGGGATACCCCGGGGAGATGGGGGAATTCCAGTTAGAAGAAATTTACCGAGACTTTTATTATCCCGAGCCATCGCTCTTTCTCCTTGAAGAACGTGAATTTCTACTGAAGTTTGTCCGTCAACAGCAGTGGAAAAAACTTGGGATTTGCTGGTGGGAATTGTGGTATTGCGCTCAATAATTTTGGTAGAGACTTCTCCTAGAGTTTCAATTCCCAGAGACAAAGGTGTGACATCCAGTAGTAATAAATCATCAACTTCACCACCCATTACACCACCTTGGACTGCTGCACCTAGGGCTACAGCTTCATCAGGGTTGATAGAACGATCGGGATTTTTGCCGTTAAAAAACTTAACAAGGGCATTTTGCACCGCAGGAATTCTGGTGGAGCCACCAACCAAAATAATTTTATCGATATCTTGTGGTTTGAGGTCTGCATCTTTGAGGGCTCGAACCATCGGTTCGATAGTGGACTCGATCAAATTACTGGAGAGTTCCTCAAATTTGGAGCGAGAGAGTTCCATCTCCAGATGTTTAGGACCGCCACTATCAGCAGTAATGAACGGTAAATTGATTGAGGTGCTACCCATACTAGAAAGTTCTATCTTTGACTTCTCTGCGGCTTCGCGCAAGCGTTGCAGAGCCATTTTGTCTTGGGATAGGTCAATATTTTCTTCTTGCTGAAATTTTTCCAGCATCCACTGCACGATCAGATTATCGAAATCATCCCCACCAAGTTGATTATTTCCGCAGGTAGCCTTAACTTCAAAGACTCCATCTCCCAATTGCAGGATGGATACGTCAAAGGTACCACCACCCAAATCGAATACTAAAATTAATTGTTCTTCATCCTGTTTGTCCAAACCAAATGCTAAAGCAGCAGCAGTTGGCTCGTTAATTATCCGTAAAACTTCTAGTCCTGCAATAGTACCAGCATCTTTGGTTGCTTGTCTTTGGGCATCAGTAAAATAGGCTGGAACAGTTATGACAGCTTGGGATACTGCTTCTCCCAGAAAAATTTCTGCATCTTGCTTGAGTTTTTGCAGAACCATTGCCGAAATTTCTTGGGGTGTATAGTTCCGTCCGCGAATCTCTACATCAACGGTCTCATCCCGACCTTTAATACATTTATAGGGAACGCGATCGCGCTCAGAAATCGTATCTTCCCAACGTCTACCAATAAATCTTTTAATACTATAAACGGTATTTTCAGCATTAGTTACAGACTGGCGTTTTGCTAAGGAACCAACCAAACGCTCTCCACCTTTACCAAAACCGACGATACTGGGAGTCGTTCTACCCCCTTCCGAATTGGCGATTACAATTGGTTTACCACCTTCGAGCACCGCTACACAACTATTGGTAGTGCCTAAGTCAATACCTATAACTTTTCCCATAACTAACAATATTTTTACTTAGTACTTCTTTTACGAAGTTTTGAGCGGCAACTTCGCACCGCTCAAAAATTCGGGCATAATGGCTCGCGGCATGGGGAGTTTTCAATCTGACTGCGATAAACCGAGTGAGAGAAAAATTTCAAGCGATCGCCTGTATTCAGGTCAATTTCCCAAAAGTCACTCAGGTTGAGGTAAATCGCAAGCAAAAAAATATGAACGTAGACACACTGTGCTCGCCAATACTGTTAGGAAAGTACTTTTTGTCAGTTAGAAAAAAGAAACATACCTTAGCTAGATGCAGAAGAAGAGGTATCCTCTTCTGAGACTGATGTATCTTCCTTCGGAGCAGCAACTTTAACCATTGCATGGCGCAGCACCCGCTCGCCCAAATAATATCCGCGCACTAACTCTTCTAACACTGTTCCTTCCGGATGTTCATCAGTAGGTTCGCGCATTACTGCTTCATGGAGATTGGGATCGAATTCTTTACCTTCGGGACGCATGGGAGCAACTCCCAAACGCTTGAGGCAGTCTACCAATAGTTTGTAAACACCTTGGTAGCTCTTATGAATCCCCATTTCCCCATCATTTTGGGGTTTGATTTGCGCCCGAGCACGTTCAAAGTTATCCACAACGGGTAACAATTCAGTAATTGCCCTTTGCTTCACTTGCAAATCAAGTTCTTCTTTTTCTTTGAGCATGCGTTTGCGATAATTATCAAAATCTGCTCCTAAGCGTGCATATTGGATCGTACGCTCTTCTAGTTGAGCTTTGAGAGACTCGATCTGCTGGGTCATTTGCACTAATTGAGCGCTATCTACAGTATTTGTTACCGTCTCATTTGCAACCGTTTGGGGTTCTGGATTGGGTGACACATTTTCATCTACTGTTGGGCTATCGGATTTTGTTGCTTCTTCTGTGACTTCATCAGCAGGTTCGTTAGCATCCGCATTCGCTTGAACCGCAGAGTCATCAATCATTTCTTGATTCTCCTCTTTAGGCTCATCTGATTTTTCAATCGTATCGTTTTGTTTATTTTCCTCGTCTGTCATTGTGCTTTCTTCCAAGTGCTTGTCTTCTATAGTTGCCATATCATACAGCCGTTAAATTTATTTCCAACCAATAAATAATAAATATAAAAGCGTATCCCAGGCGTGAATTTTTCCGAATCTGAAAACATCAACGTCCTCTATTGTGACAAATACTGAGCATTTTGGGGATTGGGGATTGGCGACTGGGGATTGGGTATTGGCGACTGGGGATTAGGGATTGGGGATTAGGGATTAGGGGTTGGCGTTAGCGCAGAGCGCTAACAAATTAAATTACTAGTCATAAGTAACAAAAAGCAATACCTACTTTAATTCTCATCACCCAATTCCCAGTCGCCAGTTGCCAGAGGCTATGACTATAGCTGCGCTACCTATAGCTGCGCTACCTACGGATCCGGAGCCGTCACCTGCGGATCTGCCGACACCGCAGGCTCTATGCCGCTATGAGCGCGCTTACGCGTTAGCGTTAGCGAAAGCGAAGCGTGACGTTAGTCAGAGGCTTTGCCGACGCCGTAGGCTCTAGCGGTGCGTTAGCACAGGTGGCGGGCGGCACGCAGTGCTATCCCCAGTCGCCAATACCCAGTCGCCAATACCCAATCCCCAGTCGCCAACCCCTAATCCCCAGTCGCCAACCCCTAATCCCCAATCCCCAAATTCAACCCTCATGAAAATTCGCCGCACTAATTTGGGAATACTAACATCACAGCTTTGAACTATTTGTTACTTATATATGACTTACTCGTCAGCACAAAGACGCAGTACTGCTCTCAGTGTCAGAACGGAATTTTCGCCCTTCGGCAATAAGCTTGTCCAATCTGGTGTTGTTAATAGCGAACAGATGAGACAAGCGTTAATTGAAAGTCGTAAATCCGGCAGACCCCTAACAGAAATTATCGAATCCATATCGGGGAAACAACTATCACCAGAATTACTTAGAGAGTATAAAAAACATCAACTATTTGAACTTAAAATACTCTACGGTGTTGACTCCTTAGATCCGGAAGTAAGTCAAGTTGGCAACACAGCGGTGGGAAACTTAATTAATTCCCTGATTCCAGTAGATATATGTCGTCGCCATAACTTGGTACCTTTATCCAAAAATCAAGACCAAGACCCACCTTCGGTTTTAGTGGCGATGGTCAATCCGGACAATTTGGAGGCTTCGGACGATCTAAATCGTATTTTGCGCCCCCAAGGTTTTACTTTACAGCGAATGGTAATTACTCAAGAAGATTACCAGCAACTGATTAATCAATTTTTAGATGAATTAGCTGTCCAGCAAAAGAAACTGGAAAAAGAAAAATTTACAGATATCAATCAAGATTTAGAAAATTTGGACAATCTAGATCTTGAGGATGCACCTGATGAAGCTGAAGCTGATTTGGGAGCAGCGATGAAAGGTGCAGAAGATGCTCCAATTATTAATTTAGTTAATAGAATTCTTGCTAAAGCCCTACACGATAAAGTTTCTGATATTCATATTGAACCCCAAGAAGAAAATTTACGTATCCGCTTCCGCAAAGACGGGGTCTTAAATCAAGCATTTGACCCACTACCAAAAAAAATTATTCCTGCTGTTACGGCACGATTTAAAATTATTGCTAATTTAGATATTGCGGAACGGCGTTTACCCCAAGATGGACGGATCCGACGCTTATTTGAAGGACGCAAGGTTGACTTCCGGGTAAATACTTTACCTAGTCGCTACGGAGAAAAAGTAGTATTGCGGATTTTAGACAACTCGTCCACTCAATTGGGATTGGATAAATTAATTACGGACCCTGGGACTTTAGAAATTGTTCAGGAAATGGTTGGTCGTCCCTTCGGTCTAATTTTGGTTACTGGACCAACAGGTTCTGGTAAAACCACATCACTTTATTCGGCGCTGTCGGAACGCAACTCACCGGGAATCAATATTAGTACGGTGGAGGACCCCATTGAATATAGTTTGCCGGGAATTACCCAGGTACAGGTAATTAGAGAAAAAGGTCTAGATTTTTCCACAGCCTTACGGGCGTTTTTGCGACAGGATCCAGACGTACTGTTAGTGGGTGAAACGCGGGATAAGGAAACGGCAAAAACTGCCATTGAAGCAGCATTGACAGGTCACTTAGTTTTAACCACTTTGCACACCAATGATGCTCCTGGGGCGATCGCTCGCTTGGGAGAAATGGGAATTGAACCGTTTATGATTTCCAGTTCTTTAATTGGAGTGTTAGCACAACGTTTGGTAAGAAGAGTTTGTTCCACTTGTCGTCTTCCTTACACTCCTTCACCAGAAGAATTAGCTCGCTATGGTTTGTCGGTCAGCCAAAATGCAGATGTAATTTTTTACAAAGCTAATACTCTGACAAATGAACAAATTGCCCAAGCTAAAACTAATAATCAAATCTGTCCAGATTGTAATGGGATCGGCTATAAAGGACGCTGCGGTGTTTATGAAGTGATGCAAATTACCGAGCGCCTGCAAACTCTAATCAACGAAGAAGCGCCAACTGAGTTGATTAAAGAAGCTGCTGTAGAGGATGGTATGAAAACATTGCTAGCTTACAGCTTAGAACTTGTACGTCAAGGTGCAACAACCCTGGAAGAGGTACAAAGGGTAACCTTCACAGATACCGGTTTAGAAGCAGAGCTAAAAGCTAAGCGCAAGAGTGGTTTGACCTGCCGAAATTGTGGCGCTGATTTAAAACCAGAATGGCTGGATTGTCCTTACTGCATGACATCTAGGTTTCAAGATTAAGAATTGGGGATAGCACTGCGTGCCGCCGCAAGCGGCATAGAGCCTACGGCGTCGGCAGATCCGTAGGTGACGGCTCCGCTCCGTAGGTAGCGCAGCTATAGTCATAGCCGGCGACTGGGGATTGGGTAAAAGGAAAGAATAACGGACAAATAACAACAGGAGATGAATCAATATGGACCTGATGATTGAAGACTTAATGGAACAAATGATTGAAATGGGGGGGTCTGATATGCACTTGACTGCTGGCTTACCTCCCTATTTTCGCATCAGTGGCAAACTAACTCCTATTGGCAATGAAGCTCTATCATCTGAGCAATGTCAAAGGTTAATTTTCAGCATGCTTAATAACTCCCAAAGAAAAACTTTAGAACAAACTTGGGAGTTAGATTGTTCCTATGGTGTGAAAGGATTAGCTCGTTTCCGGGTGAACGTTTATAAGGATAGAGGTACTTATGCTGCTTGCTTGCGGGCTTTGAGTTCAAAAATCCCCAACTTTGAGCAATTAGGTTTGCCAAATGTGGTAAAGGAAATGTCAGAAAAGCCCAGAGGACTGATTTTGGTAACTGGTCCGACTGGTTCTGGTAAGACTACAACCCTCGCAGCAATGATCGATCTAATCAACCGCACGCGGGCAGAACATATTTTAACCATTGAAGATCCGATCGAATTCGTTTACGAACCAATTCAAAGCCTAGTTCACCAAAGACAACTGGGTGAAGATACTAAAAGTTTTGGTAATGCTCTCAAAGGCGCACTAAGAGAAGATCCAGATATTATCCTAATTGGTGAAATGCGGGATCTAGAAACTATTTCCTTGGCTATTTCAGCAGCAGAAACAGGACACCTGGTATTTGGAACGTTACACACCTCCTCTGCTGCTCAAACAGTTGACCGGATCATTGATGTTTTCCCCCACGAGAAACAAACTCAGGTGCGGGTACAGCTATCCAACTCATTAGTGGCAATTTTCAGCCAAACTTTAGTTCCAAGAAAAAATCCCAAACCGGGCGAATTTGGGCGGGTAATGGCGCAAGAAATTTTGGTAGTTACCCCAGCAATTTCCAACTTAATTCGCGAAGGTAAAACAGCACAAATTTACTCAGCAATTCAAACTGGCGGCAAACTAGGGATGCAAACCTTGGAGAGAGTTCTAGCAGATTTATACAAACAGGGAACAGTCTCCTTTGAAGCTGCAATATCAAAAACTTCTAAACCCGATGAAGTCCAGCGTTTAATTGGTGCTGCTGCTCCCCAGGCTGCGGCTCAAGCAAAAACAGGTGGAAAAGTTCCTTTAAGAAGGTAGTTAAGGACATTTCAGGTTAGTCACCTTGAGTTTTATAACTCTGCAATCAAAAACTAAAAATTAAACCCAAAGACTAAACATTACACCAATAATTAATTTATATAGAGGTGATAAATGCCAACATTTGTTGCCCGCATCCGGGATGCACAAGGCAAATCTAGAAAAGAGAAAGTTGTTGCTGATACCTTAGTGCAAGCTCGTACTAATCTCAGGGATCAAGGTTTTGTCGTTCAAGATTTAAAAGAATATTCTCAAGGCTTTCAAAGCTTTGATTTAGCTGGTCTTCAAACTAAATTTGCAACAGTTTCAGTAAAAGATAAGGCTGTTTTTTCTCGTCAATTAGCCGCTTTGGTGAATGCAGGAGTGGCAATAGTTAGGAGTTTGGGAGTTCTTGCAGAACAGTGTACTAACCCCAAACTAAAATCAGCACTTACAGAGATTAGTTCTGATGTCCAAAATGGAGTCAATCTCTCTGATGCAATGCGGAAACATCCCCAGTGCTTTGATGGATTGTATGTCAGCATGATCCAAGCTGGTGAGGTTGGGGGTGTTTTAGATGAGGTACTAAATCGTTTAGCGAAGTTACTCGAAGATGTAGCCCGTTTACAAAACCAAATTAAAGCTGCCCTATCTTACCCTGTTGTGGTGGGAATTCTGGCAGTTGGTATTTTCTTGGCTATGACTATCTTCCTGATTCCAATTTTTGCCAACATTTTTAAAGATTTGGGAACTGAACTACCACCTCTAACTGCGTTCATGTTGTGGGTCAGTGAAATATTAAGAAGTTTGTGGGTATTAGTTGTAATTGGTGCGGTAGCAGCTTTTGCTTTTGCTTATAAGCAATACTATAAAACTCGCGTTGGTAAAGAAACCATTGACCGTCTTTCTCTAAAAATGCCTTTATTTGGCGACTTAATTCAAAAATCTTCCGTAGCTCGTTTTAGCCGTACCTTTGGTTCTTTGACGCGTTCTGGCGTACCAATTTTGACTTCATTGGAAATTGTCCGAGACACTTCGGGAAATCAAGTTGTCGCCAACGCCATCGACGCCGCACGGGCTGAAGTACAACAAGGGGGTATGATTAGCCTTGCCTTACAAAAGTACCCTGTTTTTCCCATCATGGCGATCCAAATGATCAGCATAGGTGAGGAAACTGGAGAATTAGATGCAATGTTAATGAAAGTTGCTGATTTTTATGAAGATGAGGTCGAACAAGCAGTTAAAGCTTTAACCAGCGTTCTCGAACCAATTATGATTGTGGTTCTTGGGGGGATGGTTGGTGTAATTTTACTCTCTATGTATTTACCTATGTTTAAAGTCTTTGAAGATTTGGGATAAGAATTCCATTTGGGAAAGAGTTTAATTTTTGTAAATAAACTGCAATTTTTAAGGGGCTTTCGCCCCTTATATTTTGTGGAAAGCTGAATGCAGTTAGCAAAATTCAGGAGTAATGAGTGATAAATAATGAGTCGAGAGTTATAGCAATTCTAAATTATTCATGAGAATCAAGATTTAGGAGTTGACTTCTAACAAAAGCTTAAGATTAATGGAATATATAATTCACTAATGATTGCTGCAGTATAGCCACAAATACTTTGAACATTGGCAATCAAAGCTCAAATTTAGATTCAAATTCAGATTGAAATTTAGATTCAAAATTTAGATTCAAAATTTAGATTTTTTACAAGTAACTAAAAACGAAAATCGGTGATATTCACATCAAATCAATGATATTCGTACAAATATATCTGCATATTGTGCATTCATAGCAATTAGCAAACAACACAGCAGAAAACAATATAAATAATAAATATTATCAATAGTTTATGACAGTAGCTCTAAAAAGCCAATAAGCCCTAATAATTCTCGTAGTAAGGATTTCAGGCTCCCAATTGCAAAGCTCTCCACAGGATATTGGAGCTTGACTTATGATAATGGTTAAGGGAAACTTACAAGGTATAGGGGTGTAGGCTCATTTTAAAAATAACTTTTGTAAATATTATGAAATGTATATTTAGAAATATGAAACATTAGTGAACATATAAAACTTCTATTACAAGGTTAAATATGTGATTCGCACATACACCCATATTTCTTTTGTAGTATGCGTCCGTTATTGTTGAGTTCTACTGTTGCAATCGACTAAAAGCATGGAGACATTGGAGTTCATAATTTATCCAGATGGTCGGGTGCAAGAAAAAGTCACCGGAATTATAGGTGCTTCTTGCGCTGAGGTTACTGCTGCAATAGAAGAACAACTAGGAGTAGTAGTAACGCATCAACCAACCTCAGAGTTCTTTGCCAGCAAAGTAGAACAATCAGGCGAAGTAGCGAATACCCAATCGACTTTTAGCGATTGGTAAATTTTTCAACATCAAGAGAGTTTATTGATTCACAATCACTATGTCACACTTTAGCCAAATCAAGACTGAAATCCGTAATCTTGAGTCCTTAAAAGATGCACTAAATGATTTGGGCATAGATTGGAAGCAAGGTCCTAGAGATGTTCGCGGCTATCGCGGTCAAACTCATGCTGCAGAAGTTACCATTGAGCAAGACAATGGTTATGATGTCGGCTTTACATGGAATGGTAAGGAATACGAACTAGTTGCCGATCTACAGTATTGGGAACAGAATTTGTCCGTAGAAGGATTTTTGCGTCAGGTAACACAGCGTTATGCTTATCACACAGTAGTTAAAGAAACAGCTAAGGCTGGCTTTCAAGTTGCCGAACAAAAACAAGCTCAAGATGGTTCTATTCGCCTTGTAGTACAACGCTGGAGTGCGTAATGTCTGATTTTTTGCCACCAGAGCCAGAATCGGATGAAGAGCGTTCTGGTTTTGAACCAGAATTAGGTGGTTATTTTCGTTCCGAAGCAGAGCGTTCTGGATTAGAACCCGAACTGGGTGGTACTTTTCGTCAGAAAGGTGTTTACGTTGATGAAATAACCTGTATCGGTTGTAAACATTGTGCCCATGTTGCCCGGAATACATTTTATATTGAACCAGATTACGGGCGATCGCGGGTAATCCGGCAAGACGGAGATTCTGAAGAAGTTATCCAGGAAGCGATTGACACTTGTCCGGTTGATTGTATTCATTGGTTTGATTACACCGAGGTCAAACGGCTAGAAACAGAACGTTCGTATCAGGTAGTTCCTTTAGCAGGTTTTCCTATAGATCGTTCGGTTTTATCTGCAGAGGTACGGCGTAGAAAGCAAAAGATGAAAAAGAAAAAGAAATCAAGCAGTTGAACTTCTTTTAATTGACAAGACACCTTTTATCATTACTCATCGATCGCTTGCATATTCACAATATTCTTTGTGCTCATGATTAATGAGTCATGAGGATCCAATAAAAAAATTTCACACTGGGAAGCGCACATAGAAAGAAATTTTTTTATATACGAACGAAAGGACTACGCTTAGTAGTCCTTTTCGCTTTTTATGAGTTTTTAATACTTCTCTTATAAACAGGTGGGTGATATCACGTCCGGTAAAAAACTTGTAATAAGGTTGGTAGAGCACTACGTCCTGACAGGAGAAACGCTAGCGCTAATAGTACGGTGGACAAATATTGGTGCTAAAGCGCTACTACAAAAATATTTTTTCATAAGTAATTAAGCGAACGTTACATGATGGAAGAATAGTGCTTGCGTATTACCTGTTAATTACCATCACCAATTACCCATTACCCGTTACCCAAACTAATCAGTTTCTGGAAATGCCTGTACGTCACCATTAGGCTTAAAAACTGCCCTAATCCTCGTATCTTGTCCGGTGTTACTGGGGGAGATAAAGCGGTTCCCGATCGCAGGTATTCCAGTTTTACCAAAATTTTCTCTTTCAGCTTTTCCTAAGGGAAGAATTCGTTCGATTGTGCCGTCAACTCCAACAGTTAAGCTGTATTCTAAACTTTGTTTCAGTCCACTTGGTGGTTGCCAACGGCGTTTTAAATATTTTTTAACTTCTGCCACTTGTTGTTCGGAACGAAGTAAATCGCTGTTACCTGTAGCAATTTTAGGATTACTTCCAGGTCTACTTTTGAGGCTGGTAATTAAATCAGAAGTATTTGCTGAAGTATTTGTCGAAGTATTTAGTGAAGTACTTGTATTGGTCGCTCCTATTCGAGTTTGAGAACCCACAGGAATATTGGGTTGGGGAAGACTTGACGATCTCGAAGTTTCGTTATTTTTATTAGTAGATAAATTTGTACCAGTTAAGTTACTTGTAATTGGATTTGTAAGTGATTCGGGAGTGGCAGCACTCTTAGGAGGCGAAGGGATTGGAGGAATCTTGCTTTGAATAGAATTAGATCCAATACGACTTTGGGAGTTTGTTTGGGTCGAGCTTGAGGATTTAATTGAAGAATTTGGTGCTGCGTCTGATTGTGTTCCAGGTACGATTAAAGTATTGCTTTTGGGAGTTGCAGGTTTTGTAAAGGTACTACTTGCGCCACGATTTGCAGATATTCCTGAAGAACTATTCAGACCGGGTTTAATTTGTTGTAGTTCACCTGCAGTGCCACTTTGTGGTGATACAGATGATGGTGCAGGAAGCGGACTGACAGATAAAGGTAAGTCAGAAGTTAAGGGTGGCTGAATTGAAGGTAAGGAGTTTGATGGAGCAAGTTCGGATGAAGATTGTTTTTCTAAAGGTGATGAGTTTAAAGCAACATTATCTTTTTGAGAAGAAGATGTGGTAGCTACTTGTTGCTGTCTGAGGCTGTTCGCATATTGCCATGTGACAGGTGTTAAGCCTGCTGCTACTGCTACAACGGCTGCAACTGGGCCCCAACTTGACCAAGTGTTTCCTTTTTGGCTGGTGCTGCTGGTGCTCATTGGGAGTGCAATAAATTCAGCAGAGTAATTTTCCAGGGCACTTGCTAGATCAAATAGTTGTAATGATGTTAGTTGAACAAATTCACCGGTCGACCGATTTGTCAACGAGCCTAGAAAAAGTTTGTGTTTTAAATGGGTATGTGGTTGTAAGTGGATACTCCCTGTCGATGCTTGGGAGACACCAGAGTTTGAATTATCGGTATTTGAATTTGAATTATTTACGCTGGGATCGGGATTATGAGCAAACGCCGAAGTGTTGCTCGAATTATCTGGTGGCGGTTCTACTTGATTATTTACTTGCGAACCTTGGAAACTCAGCCAAAAATTTTCTGTATCTTTTTGCAGTAATTCCTGCACGTAATCAGATACTTTTGTACACAAAGCTTCGAGTTGTTCGCGATCGCCTCGAATCGTCACCTTATCTTCTTCTGATAGTCGCGGGTCATCAAGCTGTAGTTCGAAAGTTAGTTGTTTTAGTACAGATTGTTTTGCCCAGCGCGATATTGGGGACTTCTGTGCCCAAATTTCTAAGGTACAGGTAGGCGGCGTGTACCGACGAATTACAGGATTTGATAAAGGCATGGCAAGAACAACGAAAAAGACATTGTTAAAATTTTGTTGAACGGTCTATAAGTGAGAGCCAAAGACGACGATGTCCGCCGGGACCACTGTAAAACAGTAAATCTATAAGTAGTTTTAATGCTAAGTGGCTAATTACTTCGGTGGAAACTTTTTCATCCTCCGTCATCCGTTCTTGATAAGTATTACAGAAAGCATCGATATAATCACCTAGCAATGCTGCTTGGTGAGGTTCGCGGTTTGCTTGAGCCATTTGTTCTAACAAATCGATCGCACGTCTGATTAATTCCTGATTCTGTTTGGCAAGATGACAGATAATCATTACTAGCGATCGTGCTTCTTCAATATCGAGTTTCTTTCGTCCTCCTTGACCTTTTCGCAGGGGATTAGATTGGCGCAGTCGCCATAGTGCTACACGATCTGGCAGTTTGGACTCTAAATTGAGTACATTCGCTGCTGCCAGCATTTCTTCAGAACCGATGCCAGCTAGTGTTTCTAGGGCTAACAACACCAAGTCCAGCTGGGTTTTCATGTTATCCCATTGAACTATGGGAGGGGCATCAATCTTAGTTAAATCATCCCACAGGGAAATTGGAGTGGATGAATTGGCAGCAGATTGCATAACTTTTAGCATAGGTGATCGGACTGTTAGGGGCGCTTGCTGTTACCCATTTTGAAACCGTAGTCTTGATGACTAAAAGATTGGCTTCTTTGTTAGTATTCGCCGAAAACTCTATATAAAGTTAAGTCTTGGCGATTATAGTTTATGTTGTTTTTGACCAAAATGCTTGTGGTCTTTGTCTTACTCTATGATGAAAAACTACTTTATAAAAGTACGTTTGTATTTTTGCAGGTCGCATTGGGTAATTTTAACTATTCTTTGTTGTGAGAATTCACAATAATATAAAAACTACACAAATGTTAGGTAGTAAAGAAAACATTCATTGAATTCATGAGTACATCAAGAGGTTTTTTCCCCAAGTAAATTTTCCTCAAGCAAATTCAAATTTCTTAACTCTCTAAGTAAATGCGAATTCCCTCCTAGCGTCCCCTCGGTAAATGCGAACCCCCTCCTATCCCCGCAAGTGAGGAAAGGAATACTCTATATTTCCTTTTGACATTAGTTTTTTGGGGAAATATATTTTTGGGAATGCATTGTTCGAGAGTGTGTTTTTGGGATTACATCTTTGATGAAAATCTGGGTGAGTGAATTCTGAGAAGTTTACAATGGCTTTTGAGTTGGTATACCTACAGCACGAGGAAATTTTGCTGGCGTGTGAGTTATTTTGCGCAGGTACAAACAGTGACGAACACTCTGAGTTAAGGGAGTTGTAAATCGCTCGATTGATTCGATCGCTCCACCCAACTTTTGAGTCGCACTTTGCAAAGTATTTGTTTCTTCTTCGGTCCAACTACCCCGATAAATAACTGCTAGACCACCCTGTTTTAGTAATGGCAATGTGTATTCAGCACATACTGAAGCATTACTTACGGCACGAACAGTAGCAATATCATAGTTTTCCCTGTGTTGGGGGTTTTGACCAATTGCCTCAGCTCTTCCCACAACAGTTCGGATATTGCTTAATTGAATATTAGTTAAAAGTGTATCAATAAAATTGATTTTTTTTTGGGTTGAATCAAGTAGTTTTACATTAATATTTTCTGCAACTATTCCGATCGGAATACCTGGAAATCCTGCACCAGTTCCAATGTCAATTAATTTCGCTGAAGATGAGAGTAAATGTTGAGAATATTTACTAGTTTTTGATTTTTCTGATAGTAATAAAGATGAAATACCTCGTAATGAATCCCACAGGTGTTTTTCCCAAAATTCTCTGGGATCGGTGATACGAGTTAGGTTTAGTTGGCGATTCCCCTGTAATATCAATTCGTAGAGCTGCTGAAAATTGTCTTGTTGCTGTGTATTTGGCTCCCAGTTCAGAGTTTTTTGCCAGATTTCTACCATTTGAGGTAGAGAAGGTAGTGTTGATTTATCCACTATCAAATAAATAATTGGTAAATTTTGATTAAATGTTAATTAATATTGCCAGTATTTTCTATTCTTATTCAACGACGGCATCCAAAAATAGTTTGTGTAAAGTGAAGTGCTAATGCTCTTACTCTCATCATGAGTATGGTATTGGTGCACTATCTCCTTATTTTGACAAAGGGCAATTGCAAAACAATCAAAAGGTTATATTTATCTCAAAAGTGCGAAATATAAATATATTTTGAAAACTGAATTTCAAAGTAGATAGAAGAGTATAAAATTCAGTTTCCCATGACTGAAGTGTAAAAAATAATAATGGATAAATAAGAATAGTTGCCAATTACCAATTACCAATTACCCATTACCAATTACCCATTACCAATTACCCATTACCCATTACCAATTACCAATTACCAATTACCAATTACCCATTACCAATTCGAACACCCTATAAATAATCAAAAAATTGCTCTGGAACTAATTTTAATTCTCCCGACTTGAAACGATTAATATCTACCCACAAAGCTGTTTTTGCCCGCTTCCCTTCATTAAATAGAATTTTTTCCTGTTGATAAAATTTATTGTCAACAAAATCACATCCGTAAAGTTGAACGATTTCGTGACCGGATTTACCATTAAAAGTAAAAATATTTTCTAAACAACCCAAATAGCGAACATTTTTTAATTCCGCTTGAATTTCCTCTTGAAACTCTCTTCCTAGGGCTTCCAAACTAGTTTCTCCAAACTCTACACCACCACCCATAGCCCGGTAAAAAGTTGCTTCTTTTACAGGATCGTAGCCTTCAGAAAGGAAAATGCGATCGCCATCTCGAATTAACCCTAAGGCGAGAACGCGAATTTCACCACTTTTATGCATTATTATTGCTAATTATGAGTATTAGTAGTTATTTGTGTCGACAACAACTGTAAATAATTAATTACTGTAGAAATTAATTATTGTCGTAGATAAACGAAGGACGGGTATTGCTATCTTCAACCGGCCAATCTGAATTTTCACCGCCAATGTATACTTCTTCAATGGTGACGTATTCATTTCCTAGTTGGGTAAGAGCGTTAACTAGAACATCAATGGCGATCGCATCGGAAGTTCCCAAATCGAACCAGCAACGTCCCCAAACTCCTTGATATTCAAATTCCCCCATATTATGCATCAGCGCCAGTAGGCTCCTATCATAACCATCTTGGTCATAGTTCATGTAGCTAATTTCTAATCCCGTATCTTGTACCTGGAGATTTTCAGCGTTAAAACCGCCCAACTTACCGAGATAAAACCAAGAATTAAACAGTTCCTCAACAAATTCTGTTTCGCGTCGAGATGGAACAGTACTGAACTTGATCCAAATCCAGATATCAAAGGGGTTAACTTCGCGGAAATATACTTGCATTAATTTTTACTATGCCTGATCGCTAAGAGTTGACAGTTAACAGTTAACGGTTATTAGTGTAAGACATTAAACCACAACTAATGGACTAAAATATCTTGTTTTTTGATTAGTCTGAGAACCGTTTAACCGATCAACCGTCAACCAACCCACTAAGTTTTCAACTTTTAAGTTTTTAATTAAATTTTAAATTCATCTTGCAAGTCTTTCCGCTGTTCTGCGACGTTCCCGAGCAATTTGTTTGACCATGCGCTCTGGAAGCTGATTTTTCTTCTCCAAAGCTTGGTCGAAGAACTTTACTGCTTCTTGCATCATTTCCTGATTCTTTTTACGCTGACCTTGCTCCCGTAAAATTTGAGCTTTCAGATAATACAACTCTGGATTTTCTGATGTGGCTTTTAAAGCACGGTCTACATATCCCAATGCGCGATCATATTTTTTCAAATCCCGATAAGCAATGGCGATTCCCCGATCCACTAAATACTGGGGACCAGCATTCTGTCGCAAACGCTGAATTGCTTGTTCCGGATCGGAAAATGGCAAATTTACAGCCAACATCAAATCCATATATCCCTTAAGTAAATTCAATTCTGGGTCGCGGGGAGATATTGATTCGGCTCGTTCTAAATGTCCATAAACTTGGCGCAATCTTCTCAATGCTTGAGGCGCGCCTTTCACTGTACCATCTTGCAGTAAGATGACCGAGCCTTCCAAAAAATGACCGACAGCAGCATATATGTTACCGCGTAAGGGGTCTTTAGCAATCAAACTTTTGGCTGTTTGCAGGGTTTTCTTGCTGTAGTTTGCTAGTGTGGGAACATCATTGGAAGTGTATGCTAAGGATGCTTTGATTGCGTATCCCAGGGGCTCATCAGGTTCGTCGCGAATTGCTTCTTTGACGTACTTTTGGGCTTGTTTATAATTCCCTTTTTGGAAAATAGCGTTAAATGCAGCTTCTGTTTGATTGCCGATATTACGTGGCTTTTGGGTACGAAATGGGTCTGCACCTAAAGCCGGATTAATCCAAATGTTACTGGCGATTACGGCTGTAATTGCGATTTTGGAGCAAGTAATAGGTTTCACAGATGATAGTATTTGTGAAAAAAATACTTGTGGAAATAATACTTGTGGAAATAATTTTTTCTTGTTCATTTTTGACAGCAGGATAATTAATGTTCCTAAAGTCTTATATATTACTGAATGACAAATTACTGGACGATAAAAAATATTCTCCCGAATGTTGGCGATTTTTTACTTTCTCTTAAGTCTGACTCTTATCGCTCGATTTGGGGTTCCCAAATTATCGCTCGATTTGGGAACCCCAAAGTATAGAACTAGTAGCGCAGCGCAGCGCGGAAGTCATTAATCGAAGGGCGTCGGCGTTAGCCTCTAGTGGGGCGTTAGCACAGCAAGAGTATTTTATTATCTAGCTGTTAGGCTTTGTAAATGGTTGTTTTATTTCCACCGACCTGTACTAAATTTTTGTGTTAGAACTTTTTTATTCTTTCCTGTCTGTTCGCCGTTCTCTGTTCCCTGTTCCCTATTCAAAATCAATAATTTCTAATTAAGTAAATTTATCTGCATAATTAAAAATTCTTGGTAGTAGGGAAAACAATAACTAATTTGAGAAAATATTAGGATGTTTCCCAGTAAATATTTCCCGTTACTAGATGGAGAGTGCTAGTTTAGGTAATGGGCTATGAAATTTTTCGGGATTCGAGAGTTTTCCGTAGTGTAGTTATAAGTAAATCCCTAACTTTTGGTAATCTTAACAAATGCTCCATCTTAGAAAATTAGTTTATCATCCCGCTGCTTCTCCGACACCAATCTTAAAATCTATTAACCTGGATTTACCACCTCAAAAATTGGGTTTAATTATTGGACCGAGTGGTTCTGGTAAAAGTACTTTGTTAGAAATTCTTTCTGGGTTAGCTGAACCCACATCAGGTTCTTCATTTTGGCGAGAGCAAGAACTCAGTACAGAACAACTACAGCAATTGGCTGGCTTAGTATTCCAGTTTCCCGAACGTCATTTTTGTGGAAAAACAGTTTTAGAAGAATTGCGGTTGGGACATCCGGAGTTGGGGTTGGAGCGGGTTAAACTAACATTAAATCAGGTGGGGTTGGGACATTTATCACTATCATCTTCTCCCCATGCGTTGAGTGGAGGTCAACAACGACGCTTGGCTTTGGCTGTGCAACTAATTCGTCAGCCACATTTATTATTATTAGATGAACCAACTGCTGGTTTAGATTGGTCCATGCGCCGACAATTGGTAAGCTTACTGGGTAAACTCAAAAAACATTGGACATTATTGGTTGTAACCCACGATGCTGGCGATTTATTACATATCGCTGATTTTTCCTGGACTTTAAAGCAAGGTGAGTTAACAGCAGTAGATCCTCAGGCGTTACAGAATAGAGTCACAACACCTCAACCCGTGACATAAACAATAAATCATTAACAGTACTTCATTAAGAATTATTAATGAATCAAGAATTACCAGTTAGTTGAAAATTACTAATTAGTTGAGAATTACCAATTAATTAGCTGTAAATAACCCCTAAATTTCAATCATAGGGGTTAAAAAGCAGTTGCATATAAACCGTTCGATGTTCGGTTTAAGAAGGTTAAATGAAAAATTGAAAAAATTAGTGCGTTCTGGGATTTATGATAGATGATAATCTCTCTAACGCTCCCTTGTTGTCGTTTTCTTGTGTATCTAACAAAGATAACGTCCTTTCACACTTTTTCTTTAGCCTCATAGTAGGCTGCGACCTTATACTAAACTAATCCCGCTTGGGGATTGAAATTGGATATGTCGAGTACTTCTACTTCCTCCCTGCGCGAACAACAACATCCCTTGATTCGTCAATTAGCTGATACTATCGAAGCTGTTTGGCATCAGTATCTGGATATTTCTCCTTACCATTTACCGGCTGAATTGGGTTATGTCGAAGGTAAATTGGAAGGTGAAAAGCTGAAAATTGAGAACAAATGCTATCAAGCACCCCAGTTTCGAAAAATGCACATGGAACTGGCTAGGGTTGGCAATATGCTTGATATTTTACATTGTGTAATGTTTCCCCGCCCGGAATACGAATTACCAATGTTTGGCTGCGACTTAATTGGTGGTAGAGGTCAAATTAGTGCTGCTGTAGTAGACCTATCTCCGGTAAATTCAGGACATAGTTTAACACCATCCTATTCTAAAGAACTTTCAATGTTACCTGTCGTTGAATTTTCTCAGCCACGTGCTTTACCAGAATGGGGAGATATTTTTTCGGATTATTGTGTTTTTGTCCGTCCTGCTTCTGGGGAAGAAGAAACAATGTTTCTTTCCCGTGTTAAGTCGTTTTTGGAAATTCACTGTCATCAAGCTGTGAATTCCGACCCCGTACCACCGGAAAAAATGATTCAAATTCTGAGCGGACAGCGTAATTACTGCGCTAAGCAGCAAAAAAATGATAAAACCAGACGTGTTTTAGAAAAAGCTTTCGGTTCTAGTTGGGCTGAACATTATATGAGTACGGTTTTATTTGACCTACCAAAATAATTGTTGGGGAAGAGGGTTAGCATAGAATTTACCGCGCATTCCCCATCTCAAATGTTTAAATTAGATGGGGTTAAGCGGATTTTACTAAACAAAAAATATCTTATTAAATAAAAAAATATCAATTTAACATAACTTACTTAATTCTTTGCTATTCACAAATAGCAGTTAAGCATTTTATCTATAAATTTCTACTTTAGGTGCATAGAAATTAAAACTCTCCGTAGAGGGCTATAACGCCAAATTTAATCTAGTATTTACGGAGAAAATATGTCTGCACCAATTATTAAAAAATTATCCGCACTCAGTTTGGTTGCAACTACTGCAGTATTATCTCAAATAGCCATAAAAAACCCAGTCGAAGCTAAAGTACTTCCAAAAAATATCGAAACTATTCCAAATCAATCTTTAGTTGCTCGTGTCAGACCAGAGCAAATTATAGAAGGTGCTCTCAGTGGAGCAATCGAGCGTTATGTAGAAAGAAAATTAGATTCAGAGCAAGTTAATTTTAATCAAAACTGGGGCAATCAAATTAGCGTTCGCAGCGGAGCTAAAGTAATTAAAGTCAAAAAATGCAAAAAAGTCTTTCGAGGAAAAGTATGTTATTGGGAACCACAAACGAGAGCTACTTATAAAAAAGTAAATCATGGTCTATGGTCAAAGGGTTGGGTTCGTTTTGAGGATAATTTGAATGTTAATTTACGAAACTTTTATTTTTCTGGAAATAAATTACGATTTCAGGCGATAATTTCTGGCTTATTAAGAAATAAAACAGATGTTAGGGCTTATAATCACGGAGTAAAACTTGGAAGTACTCGTGTAAGTGGTCGTGCAAGAATAAAAACTACTGTAAATATAGAAGTCTCTTTTTCAAGAAACGGTCGTAATCTAAGCTGGAGAACGCGTTCAACAGGAGCTAATATTAAACTGCAAGATGTTTACTTTGATCGTGTTTCTAGAATAGGTGGTTATTCTGCTAAAGTTATTGGTGATGCCACACATGGGGCATTCCGTTATTGGTTTACTAAAAAATACAACTCAGTTCGTCGAGATGTAGTACAGTCTGTTGTTCAAGCTGCGGCTCGAGATCAAGAGGTTAAGATCGCATACCCTAAATTAGTTAATTCCAAGAGTATTACAGTCCGTTAGGGAATATTACTGATTTAGAAAATTGTTCACAACAAAAATTTGCTTTAAAATACATTTAAAATTTATATCCTAAGTCGAAAAACTAGTGCAGTACAATGTTCCTGTAATCTAATTTTCTGAAAATTGAATATTGTATTTAAAAATTTAATCTGCACTCAGTTTTAATTTCACTTTTTCTTGAATAAAATCGCAAAACTTTTTGCTACAAACAACTAATCCACTGTGGATATAAAATAGTAAAATTTTTCTAGAAACTAAATCCTAGAAGTGAAATAGCTAAATATTTTAACTACTGCTCTGAATTCCGAGTAGTAGTTTTATATTTAAATATATGCCGTTCGGATTAATCTTGCTTCGTAAGTCTAAACCTGTAAATATTTAAAATTTTGTTCGCGGCTAACCGAATTGGATATTGAAGCTGTCTATACTTTAATCTATTGTTTAATTGACTAGATTAAACCAACTCAATATTAGATTTTTGGTTGTGAGAGAGTGTTGATAATTTAAGTTGGTAATCTGGCTTAATATTTTAATTTGGATGATGTAATTTTAATGTCAATAAACGTAGATGAATTTTAGATATTAGTTAATCAATATGACATTGAAATCTGAAAAAAATACATTCAAATTAAAATATAAATCAGTAATAAATTATTTATGTATGTATTTGATTTACTCATCAAATATCTAGCTAGATGAATGTGATTTTCATTTAACTAAATAATTGATATTGAAGCAGTAAATTTGTAACTCATACTAAATCATTTTGCTGGCTCCAATTAACTTTTTTGCTTTCATCAACACATATCAGACTCATAGATAATAACCATGTCAAGGTTGGGTGAAAGTCCAAGACAGAATGAGGAATCTCTAGGAAAATCCAAGTTGTGGTGGGTCATTGCTTTAACTTTACCCATAGTTGTCGCTGCAGGAATACTTGCTACGGCTAAAGTTGAACAACTCAGAACAATGACCGGCGTATCGGTAACTCCCACTGCACCAGCTACAATTAGTGTTAATGCAATTGGGCGCTTGGAACCTACGGGGAAAGTAATTAAATTATCTGCTCCTTCCTCCGGATTAGAAGCCGTTTCTAGAGTAGATCGAGTTTTAGTTCGAGAAGGACAAAGCATAGAAAAAGGCGAAACCATCGCAATTTTAGATAACCTTTCGACAAATCAAGCAGTATTGTCAGAAGCTAGGGCAAAATTGCAAGAAAGCCGTGCTAATTTAGCAAGTATTAGAACTGTTTCCCCCAGAGACATTGAAGCTCAAATTGCAGTTGTAAATAGGTTAAGAGCCCAATTAGGTGCGGAAAGAAACGCCCAGCAAGCAACTGTGACTCGGCTGCAAGTGGAATTACAAGGGGAAAGATTAGTTCAACAAGCAACAGTAGAGAGACTTGCGGTAGAGCTAGAAGGACAACGTAACGCTTTGACAGCTAGCGTTGCGCGCATCTTAGCAGAGCAACGTAACGCCCAAGTCGAACTGAGACGATATCAAAATTTATATCGGGAAGGAGCTATTTCCCGACAAGACTTTGAACGTACTCGTTTAACTGCAGTTACAGCAACTCAACAATTAGCAGAAACTCGAGCAAATCGCACTCAAATCATCGCTAGTTTGCGACAACAATTAGCCCAAGCTAGAGCAAATCAAGCAAAAACTGTTGCAATAATACGAGAGCAATTAGCAGAAGCCAAGGCTATTCGTGCAAAGACAATAGCAAGCTTGCAAAACCAAATTAATGAAGAAAACGCCAAACTCAATCGAATTCGAGATGTTAGTCCCGTTGATATCCAAGTTGCTCAAGCACAGGTAAATAATGCGATCGCAGCAATGAGAAGAGCGGAAGCAGGTGTGAAATTGAGTTATATTAAAACGCCAATATCTGGAGAGGTTTTGCAAATCAATACCAGACCTGGAGAAAGTATCGGTACGGAAAGTATCGCTGAGGTTGGGAAAACTGACCAAATGACTGCAGTTGCGGAAGTACCGGAAGATAGCATTAATAAAGTTCGTGTCGGTCAAAAAGTAAGTATCAGCAGTGATAATGGCTCTTTCAATGGACAGCTACAGGGAAGAGTTACGGAAATAGGAAGAAAAGTAGGTAAAAGAGACGTTTTGAGTACAGATCCTGCTGCAGATGTTGATGCAAGAGTTGTAGAAGTGAAAATTGCTTTGTCTGAAAATGACAGTAAGAAAGTCGCTGGTTTAACCAATTCCAAAGTTGTTGTCGAAATATTTATTTGATTTGGTAATTGGTAATTGGTAATTGGTAATTGGTAATCCCTCATTACTTCTTACTCATTACTTCTTACTCATTACTTTTTACTCCTTATTCATCATTCCCAATGCTCAAAAAAATACCCCTCGCTTGGTTACAGTTAACGCGAGAAAAAACTCGTTTGGCGATCGCATTAGCAGGAATTGCTTTTGCAGATATTTTGATGTTTATGCAGTTGGGTTTTCGAGATTCACTGTATTACAGCAATGTTCGTTTTCACCAAAGCTTGCAGGGAGATATTGTTTTAGTTAGCCGTCAATCTACTGCTTTATTAGCAATGAAGAGCTTTTCTCAAAGACGGTTATATAAAGCCTTAGACCTACAGCAGGTTCAATCGGTACATCCAATATATCTAGACTACACCAGCTGGAAAAATCCTGTTAATGGGGTTCCACGTAACTTATTAGTGATTGGATTTAATCCCGAATCTAAAATTTTAAATTTGACGGGTATTAATCAAACTAATTTGAATAATCTGAAACAGCCTGATGTTGTTTTATTCGATAAAACTTCCAGACAGGAATATGGTCCAATTGCTCGAGAATTTGAGAAGGGAAAAACTGTTAAAGCTGAAGTTAGAAGAAGATTGGTTAGGGTTGCTGGTTTATTTACTTTAGGTGCTTCTTTTGGTGCTGATGGAAATCTTATTACTAGCGATGTAAATTTTTTGCGAATATTCAATTCTCGACAACGGGGATTAATTCAAATTGGTTTAATTAAATTAAAACCTGGTGTAGATTCTAATTTTGTCGCACGTACTTTAAAAGGTTATCTAAAGGATGATATCAGAGTATTTACAAAGCAAGAATTTATTGATTTTGAACGAAATTATTGGGCAACTAATACAGCAATTGGATTTATTTTTTCCTTAGGGACTGTGATGGGATTCATTGTTGGAACTGTCATTGTTTACCAGATTCTTTATACTGAAGTCGCAGACCATTTAGCAGAATATGCAACTTTAAAGGCAATAGGTTATACGCAAAAATATCTATTAACTGTAATTCTTCAAGAGGCGCTGATTTTGGCTTTAATAGGTTATTTGCCCGGAATTGCTTCGGCTTTATTTCTATATCAACAAGCAAGAGCAGCGACTTTATTACCTATCTTTATGACCTTATCTCGTGCTTTTGGAGTACTAGTAATAACTATTTTAATGTGCTTTACTTCTGGTGTAATTGCAGTACGTAAGTTACGTTATGCTGACCCGGCAGATATTTTTTAATTGACAGTTATCAGTTAACAGTTTATGGCTGACGCCACGCCCTTACGGGCTACAGTTAATAGTTAACAGTGAAAAGTTATCGGTGAATAATACTGTGATTATTAATAATACTGCCTTGCGTAAAACATGCACAAGGTTGATTGGTCTTATATAAATCTACTTAATACCTGATAACAGATGTCTCTAGCCCGTAAGGGCTTGGCGTTAGCCATAAACTGTTAGTAAAGCGTGCGCGGTAACTGTAAGTATTGCGCATTAACTGTAGCCCGTAAGGGCGTGGCGCAAGCCATAAACTCTAGCCCGTAAGGGCGTGGCGTCAGCCATAAACTGATATTTAGGCAAAATGTTAAATCCAAACAGTAAAGTATTTGAAGATATCAAACAATAATATTCATACTTTGATTTGGGTCAATCGTAAGTATTAATCTCTGACTTTTATATTCTTTCAGGTATTATGGAAAGACAACCAGTAGTAACTATAAAAAATCTCAATCACTACTATGGTAAGGGAGCTTTAAAAAGACAGATTTTACATGATATTAATTTAGAAATTTACCCCGGTGAAATTGTCATTATGACTGGACCTTCTGGGTCTGGAAAAACAACTTTATTAAGTTTAATTGGTGGTTTGCGTTCCGTACAAGAAGGTAGTCTCACTTTTCTAGAAGAAGAATTATATCGAGCAAGTCAGAAAAAGCTAGTTAGTCTTCGCCAAAAAATCGGTTATATTTTTCAAGCCCACAACCTATTGGGTTTTTTAACTGCTAGACAAAATGTTCAAATGGCGGTGGAAATAAAGCAGTCTGTTTCTCAATACCATGCTGTAAATAGATCTATTACCATGCTGCAAGCAGTTGGTTTAGGTAATTACATTAATTATTATCCTGAAAATCTTTCTGGTGGACAAAAACAAAGGATTGCGATCGCACGCGCTCTGGTTAATAACCCACCAATGGTGTTAGCTGATGAACCAACAGCAGCTTTGGATAAACAGTCGGGACGGGATGTAGTGGAATTAATGCAACGTCTTGCAAAGGAACAGGGAACTTCGATTTTGCTGGTAACCCACGATAATCGAATTTTAGATATAGCTGATCGAATTGTGGAAATGGAAGATGGTATTTTATTAGGTGACAATCACAATGTTGCTGTCAATAATTAATGCAAATTAATTAATGCACATTTAATATCATTTGATTGACTATAATTTCAAAAATTTTCAAACAACAATGTTTAAGGTAGTGAATTCTAAATTTATGATTTTAATACTAAATATTGAGCCTAAATCACCAGCTGGTAAACTTATTAACTAGTTAAAGTCATCAACTAGCAAATTAATATTAGTTAGTAGATGCAGGGAAAATTATTTTACCAGGTAACTCCCGATTTTTTACCATTATTTTGATTTTGAGGAACCGTTCCACCAGAACGACTCGTACGAAAACTAACGTTAACACCTTCATTGGACTGTTGTAAAACTAGTAAAGGCGTGGGTTTTGCTTTTTGATCCCAGTGCATATGAGCAATTCGCCCTTGAATAGTAGGCTGCCAAGTATCATCATCTTCAATGGGACTAAGATATTTTTCAATGCAAGCAATAATCTGACTGATTGTTGCCGAAGTTGTTTGAGTTGGTAATTTCATTAACCGAATTTGAATGCGAAATAGTACCCGTTTTTCAGTTTTGAATCCAGTTTCATATTCAACATCAAAAGTTTGATCTACAGGTCGTCCAGTTGTGCTAGCAATTCCGACAATTCCTTGCTGGGCTTGGCTCGGACGTAATGCTTGAGAAATTTGATCTTTAACTTTAATTTTAATTTGATTAAGAATCGCAAAATTAAATACTTCTTCTGACATCCGCATTCGTAAATAATCCAAATTGAAATCCCGAGAGTTAATTAAATCGGGATTAGTTTCCATTTTGCGGATGGTTTCAAGAGCTAGTTTAAACTTTTTTTCTATTTCTTTACTTCGGAATTTTTCAAACTTCAGCTGTTTCTGAAGTTTATTCATGTGAATTTTACCGTAAATAATTAAAATAATTACCAATACAGCTAGCCCTGCAGAAGTCACCACAAAAAATGGTGGACCTTGTTGGTTATGATTATTAGTTAAAATTGCCTGTGTGATTTTGCTTGAAGGCTTACTATTACTAGATTTCAGAGTTTGGGCTAAATATGTAGATGTTGGCATGATTGGTAAATAAATAACTGCAATCCTGCTTCTTAGGATGCCCAAATCAGCTACTATATATTTATTTTGTTAAATCAGTTTACAGTGAACAGTTAATGCGCTGTCGCGCACGCTTCGCTAACAGTTATCAGTGAACAGTTATCAGTGAACATGTTACTTTCATCTAACCATGAGTGTTTTGAGAAAATTTCCCTTGTCGCAACGGACGTTGATGGAACTTTAACTAGAGAAGGAAAATTTACAACGGCTTTACTACAAGCATTGGAAAATTTAGCTGTTCAAGGTATCAAAGTTCTAATTTTAACGGGACGTAGTGCTGGTTTTGTACATGCATTGGTGAGTTATTTACCTATAGTTGGTGCTGTTGCAGAAAATGGAGGTTTATTTTATCCTGGCGATAGTGAAGATATAATCCAATTAAATACAATCAGTGATTATAACGAGCATCGTCAAGCTTTAGCTGCAGCTTTTAGCAAATTACAAACCCGATTTCCCCGCATAAAAGAGTCTAGCGACAATCGCTTCCGATTGACTGACTGGGCTTTTTATGGTCCAGATTTAACCACAAAAGAATTAACAACTTTGGATAATCTTTGTCAGGATATGGGTTGGGGATTTACCTACAGTGCTGTTCAGTGTCATATCAAACCTCTAGGTCAAGAAAAAGCTAAAGCATTATTACAAGTACTCAAACAATACTTTCCTGAATATCAGATAGAACAAGTTGTTACGGTGGGTGATAGTCCGAATGATGAAAGTTTATTCAATCAGGCTGTTTTTCCCGTGTCTGTTGGTGTAGCAAATGTATTAGAGTATTCAAAAGAATTGAAATATCAACCCGCTTATGTAACCTCAGCTTATGAAGGTGAAGGTTTCTGTGAGCTAGCAGAACTATTGTTGAAGGTTTCGCAAAATTGATTTTCCTTAAGTCACTGACGTAATAAGGAGGAAAATTACTTCAAAGTCCCCCTTAAAAAGCAATACGGTTCAGTTAAGCATGTTCGTAGGTTGGGTTAAGCGACAGCGAACCCAACAAAAGCTGATTATTGTTGGGTTATGTCCTACGGACACGCTTTGCTAAGCTCCGTCAACCCAACCTACTTCAATCTTGAGATTTAGCCGATTCTGAACTGTATTGCCTTAAAAAGAGGATTTAGGAGGATCTAAAAGTTTTGCCTGCAAATAGTAACTTGGGTCAATACAATTGGTTTTTAGAGAGATTACAGAAGGTAATACTACATGCTCTGTAATCTTTCTACATGTCTAAAATATAACGGTTTTCATGTGAAATGTAGCGGTTTTTAGTAGAGTGCATGACAGACGTTGCATGCAACGTCTCTACAGAATGGCAATATAAAAATGTATTTGATTCAAATGGAAACCGCTATAGTTACTCGATTGGTTGTAACCCGCCTGAATTATCTAAGTTACCAGAATTACCAGAATTACCAGGATTCGCTGAATTACTTGGATTACCTGAACTACTTGGATTGCTTGAGTTGCCTGAATTACCAGAATCCGAGGGTAATATAAGTTCAGATCCTGGAACTATTTTCAGAATTCCTTCAACTTCTGATACTGCTTGTTGGGCTCCTTGTTGTCCCACAACATTTTGCAAGATTGATTCTGAAAGCTTAAACAGAGGTTGTGCTTTCTGACCATTCCCCATACTCTGATACAGTTGCGCCAAATTATAAAGGGTGGTACCAACTATAGGATCGTTTTTACCCAGGGTACTCTGGTAAATATCCAACGCTTGTTTGTATAGGGGCTCCGCTTTCTGAAAATTTCCGATAATGTGATACAGTTTTGCCAAATTATTCAAGCTATTGGCTACTGGAGTAGTTTTCTTCCCTAGTGCTTTCTCAAGTATTCCCACTACATTCTCTGCTAAGGGAATAGCACTGTTGTATTTACGTTGATTGTACAATTGAATAACTTGTTGGTTCAGCTGTTTTGCCTTGTCTACCTCTGCTAACTGTTCTGGCGACCGCTGGCGCTGAATCTGACGCTGAACATTGGGTAAAATCTCGGGCTTTATTTGGGGCTTAATCTGGATTTGTCCTTGAGCCTTCCCAGGAATGCTTGCCAAAAAACCAGTTGCTATAATTGCTGTGGCGAACAAAGAAGTCCATCTGGTGTTATTTCTTGTTTGATATGTTTTTGTTTGGTATTTTTTAGTTTGATTGTTTGAGTTATTTAAACCTAAAAGCATATATTTATTCTCCCTGACCTATAGTTAGTTGTATTAACTGGTTGCAAATACAGAAATAAAGCAGATTCACCAAACTAGCAGCTTTATGTTTATAAAGCTCATAAACAAAAATCCAATTTTCCCTTTGCAAACTAGGCTAAAGTTTTGATCGCTAGGAATCCTGAGGACTTTATGTTTATTTGCTTGACTTGGGTTGGAGAAATGCTATTTCAGCAATTTCCTGAACCTGAGATGATTGCAGAACCTGCTGAATACAAACAATGCTCAACAGCAGCAATCGCCTACCTTAACTTCTATCTTTGTTTAAGGCTAATATCGCTACTTTTATGCAGCATTTCGTATAATTTTTACAAAACTTTTGATCGATTATTCGTAATATTGATTTTTAATATTTAACTGCAAATATATTTCATTTTTTACTTTGCCAAAAGACTTTTTTCTCAACTAAATAATTTGACTAATTTTTGTTACGACGTAAATAATTAACATTAAAAATTGAATAATTGATTGCTACAAGCGCCAATGTTTGATACAATTTGAGGAATTTAGTTAAGAAAAGCCAAGCCTCAAAGCGTTCCCCCGTTGGCTTGGCAGTATTTAATCCTTGAAACTTCAAGCATACTTGGAGCGATGCATATGATTCTATATTCCTTTAGATAGATATTTATACAAAAGTATATAGCTATACAAGGAATTAAATGATTTTGTGCTAGCTTTCTGTACTAGCTTTTCAACTTAAAATTAAAGCCCTTAGCATGCGCTGCTGAGGGCTTTAGTTTTGTGACTGATTTTGCTCAAAATTCTTTGATTTTCCACTTTTTGTCGCGACTATATAGGATTAACAAGCAAATATTTATAGTTCAGGTTACTTCAAGTATATATACATAAGTATATTTTTTTATCGAGAAAATTTTTATTTGATAAAGACTTATACAAATACGCTCAGATGGTTTTGCTTTGGTATTAATATTCCAAAAAGAAAAAATAGTTTTATCTCGCTGAACGCAACAGCTAAATGCAAGGGTGCGTTCTGGTGACGATTTGTTAGTGGGTGGTGAAGATGGAGATAGTCTGTCTGTATGCAGGAAGTGGTGAAGACATAGCTGTGGGTGAGTCTGGGAATGATTTTATTCGTGGTGGGAGAGATAATGACCAAGTTATTGGGGATAGTGGTGATGATTCTGTGTTTGGTGATGGTGGTGATGATTTAGTTTTAGGTGGTTTGGGGGATGATGAGGTTTTTGGCGGTACTGGAGATGATACTTTGTTAGGAACGACAACTACTTCTCTGACTCCAGGAAGGGGAGAGTAGGGAAAAACCTGGACAAAACTGCCAGCCCTTGCCACGAGCGGGGTCGGGTTAGTTTGTACTATTAGATTACTCATGCTACAGCCCCCGCTCGTGGCAGCCCCAACCAACAATTTATCGGCTAAAACATATAACTGATAAGGGCTGGCAGTTTTGTCTATATTTTATGTAGCAGTTTGATGTTTTAAATGGTGATTCTGGTGAAGGAGGAAAGGATACCTTTATTTTGGGAGGAAGAAGTGCAGGTGAGACGGGAACGGTTTACTATAACGACGGTGATACAAAAAGTGCTGGAATTGCTGATTATGCGCTAATCACCGATTTTGAAAGTAACGGTAATGATACAATTCAACTTTTTGGTTCTTCAAGTGATTACTCCCTTGGTGTCGCTCCAGGGGAACTACCCTTTGGAACGGGTATATTTTTCAATGATGGTGCGACCCCAGAGTTGATTGGATTGATTACCGATATTTCACCGGATACTTTAAATTTGGATGACTCTAGTCAATTTATTTTTGTCTAATTAGAAATTGGAATTAGAAATTAGAGTAATATTTGCGATCGTCCAATGTCTAACGTAAATATCTAGAGTAAGTATATGTACTGAAAACTTATACTTGTGCGATCGCAGATCGTTTTTACTCGGCAATGATATTTTAGGGTGTGTTGAGGAGATTTTATAAACACAAAATATTGCAAATAATTGATTACGCTGTCGCTAACACGCCCTGGGTTTTTGAATTATCAATGCTTATTTAATTTAAAAATGGACGATACTGGACTCGAACCAGTGACATCCTGCTTGTAAGGCAGGCGCTCTACCAACTGAGCTAATCGTCCTTAATATGTGTTGCGGTTTGCTGTGCTTTGCGTTTTGCCGCTCACAAGAAATAAATATAGCACATTCTACGAATTACGCTATAGTATTTTTGAAATTTTTTTTATTTTTTTTGATACCAGAGCACTAAAAAACGCTCAAGTCTTTGAGATAACAGGAATTCAGGGATTTAAAAAATCTTTCGATTAACAGTCTGCTAACTTATCTAAACTCTGCTAAATCACTTAAAACTCAATTTATAATGCCCTCAGGTCAAACGCACGATCGCATTACTATCTGGGCTTTGCCTTTTATTACCGGGATTGCTCTGTGGCAAACTCGCAGTGGTAACTTAACTTTATTAGTTGCGGGGGGATTTTTATTTGGGGGACTTATGTTTGGTCCCGATTTGGATATTTATTCTTGTCAGTATAAGCGCTGGGGTTGGTTTCGTTTTATTTGGTTACCCTATCAAAAAAGCTTGCGCCATCGTTCGTTTTTGTCCCATGGACCGATTATTGGCACAACTTTAAGGGTACTTTACCTGTGTACTCTCTTAGGAATTGCGATCGCAATCTGTTTGGTAGTTGCTGAATTCCTTGGTTTAATAGCATTTACATGGGAAGAACTAGGTAGTCAAGTTCAGCAATCGTTTCTTGTTTATGTGATCGAATTTTGGTCGCTGTTTCTAGGAATGGAACTTGGTGCGATGAGTCATTCCGTTAGTGACTGGACAAATTCAGCATATAAACGTTTTCGCAAGCAGGGTGTTCGTGGTTTGCTGCCCCGTGGGAAAATGAAGAAACGTAAAGCTAACAGTTCTACTACCCGTCGGAGGAAGTTAAAACCAAAACCAAAGCGCACTAGATCTTCAATTAATAAAACTAAATCTTCTAGATCTTCACTCAATAAAAATATCAGCAATAAAAATTCTAAAAAATGATGGTACGGCGCTACGTGTAAGTCAGGAGTCAGGAGTCAGGACAGACCGCGCTTACAGCGAGCAGGAGTCAGGAGTCAGAATTGTGCGCGGTAGCGCACCGCTTTGCTAACAGAAGTCAGAAGTTAAATAATCTTAGCTTTAACGCCGTAAGCCCCACGTCCTACCCGTAGGGAGGCGTGGGATATAAGGCGGATAAAAACGGTGCATCCTTTAAGTAAATCAATCATCGATTGATAGCCGCGAAAGGATAGCGCCGTTTTTATCTATCTCTTCTTGGGGCAACGAATCAATCCAGTCTTCTATTAAAGACGTAATACTTTTTTCTTTGATTGCTGCATATAATTGCAGCTTATTTTTTCTGCGTTTACTTATCCGGATATGTAATGGTATTTTTGGCATCGTTACAACACAATCGCAACACATTAATGTTAGTCTTTTTGTAGGTCGAAAGCAAGAGGAATTTAACAATGAAAACGTCTTACCAATACAAAATAAAGCCAACTAAAGAGCAAAAAGAAAAAATTGATAGAACACTTGAAATGTTGCGCTATCAATATAATTACTTGCTTGCTCAGCGGTTTAATTGGTACGAGCAAAATAGATGTTCAATTGATAGATGTTCTCTTGTTTGTCATTTACCAGAACTAAAAGACCAGCCAAATTACTACAATCAAAAAGCTTCCTTAACTCAGTTGAAAAAAGATAGACCTTGGTACAAAGACATCCATTCTGGTGTACTGCAAGGCATGACTAAACGAGTTGAGCTAGCTTTTGATAGGTGGCTTGGTGGAGATTGTAATGGTAAAAAATCTGGTAGACCTAGATTTAAAGGTGCGGGACAATATAAAACTTTTACTTATCCGCAATTCAAAATGCATTGGTTTGTTGATAATAAAATTCAGCTTTCCAAGATAGGTGAAGTAAAAGTAATCGTTCATCGACCATTTCCAGATGGCTTTATTATCAAAACAGTTTCTGTTACCAAAAAAGCAGACGGTTATTATGTAACTTTAAGTCTTGATGATAAAACTATCCCGACCATGAAACCTGATTTTAACCCTGAAAAAATAGCAGGTATTGATGTAGGATTAATTGATTTTTTGGTTGCTTCTGATTCCGAACGAATCAAAGCTCCTAAATATTTACGTAAAGCTGAGCGTAAGTTAAAGAGCGCTCAAAGACGAGTATCCCGCAGAAAGAAAGGTTCTAATCGACGCAAGAAAGCAATCAAAAAGCTGGGTAGACAGCACAAAAAAGTTGCTGATACCCGGAAAGATTTTCACTTTAAAACCGCTAAGACACTGCTTGATAAACACGATGTTATAGCGGTTGAGAAGTTGAATATAAAAGGACTTGCTAAAACTAGACTTGCTAAAAGTATCCATGATGCAGGATGGGGACAATTTATCAAAATACTAGAAAACAAAGCCGCAAATGCTGGTTTGCTAGTAATTCCCGTCAAGCCGAATGGGACAAGCCAAGAATGTTCTAGTTGTGGTCACAAAGTCAAAAAGTCGTTATCTCAGAGAATGCATAACTGTCCAGTTTGTCATGCGAGTTTGTGCAGAGACCTGAATGCAGCGATAAATATAAAAAATAGGGCGGTGGGGCATCCCGTTCTTAAAGCTCAGTTAATGTCGTCAAAGACGAGTCGCTGAGAAGCCCACACTGTAAACTAGTTTACAGTGTGGGAGTATGTCACCTCTTAAGGCAAAATCAGTGATGTGATATCAAATCATTCGTAAACACTAGAAAAAAATTTATGGCAGTTTTTTATCTTTTATAGTTATGAAATCAGAACAAAATAATAAGAACGCTGAAACTCTGACAGCACTGCAAGAGTTAATTGAGGTGGTAGCAAAATTACGAGATCCGGATGGGGGTTGTCCTTGGGATTTGGTACAAACACCCCAAAGCCTAACTCAATATGTGATTGAGGAGGCTTATGAGGTGGTAGATGCAATTAAAAGCGAAGATAAAAGTCATATTGCTGAAGAATTAGGCGACTTGCTGTTGCAGGTTGTTTTACAAGCCCAAATTTTTCAAGAGTATGGGGATTTTTCTCTGAAGGAAGTAGTTGAAGGGATTTCTCAAAAGTTAATTCGTCGTCATCCTCATGTTTTTGGCGATGTGTCGGTGCAAAATGCGGATGAGGTAAATCAAAACTGGGAGCAAATCAAAGCTGCGGAGAAAGGTGAAACACCCAGTAATAATCAATTGACTGAAAAACTTAGCGGTTACACTCGCAAACTTCCACCTTTAACGGCGACAATGAAAATTTCCCGAAAGGCTGCTGCTGCAGGTTTTGAGTGGGAAGATATTGATGGGGTTTGGGAAAAATTCCACGAAGAATTACAGGAGTTTGAGCAAGCTTTAGCTTCAGAAACTCCAGAAAGACAGGAAGCTGAGTTAGGAGATTTGTTGTTTACGATTGTGCAAATCGCAAGATGGAAAAATCTCGATCCTAGTGAAGCTTTGCAAGGTACAAATCGGCGTTTTATTCGCCGACTCAAAATTATGGAGTCTGTCGCCGATCGCCCCCTGTCTGATTACAGTTTGCCTGACTTGGAAATTTTGTGGCAAAAAGCAAAGGCTATTTTGAGCAGTTAACAGTTTATGGCTTGCGCCACGCCGTTACAGGCTACAGTTAATGCGCAATACTTACAGTACGCCCTTAGCCTGCGGCGTCGGCAAAGCCTCTGACTAACGTCACGCTCCGCTAACCGCTAGACCGCACACGCTTTGCTAACAGTCATTGCCATATAGAAAAGGAATCTTGAATACCATGACTGTTGATGGAAGTTATATTATGCTATATTAAAAATCAGCACGATACGTGAAACCATAATAGAAACACGCATCGTCAGCGATGAGTATATTCTTATTTTAAGGATTTTACAATCATCGCGACAGTTAGCAGCGAACGAAAAACAGTTATGATTTTGATCGCTCATAACTTATAAATATTCTTGTGTACTATATTTTGAAGTTTTTCCGCCTATGAGCGTTTAAATTTTCAAAATCGCAAGATAAAGCCCCGCTGCTGTGAGAACAACGGGGCGGTTTAACTATGAACACCATCAGTGTATCACATTAAAACTATTTCGTGATATACAACTTTAGGCTTAAATAAACAGCGTAATAAAGCAAAAGTTACTCATGTGTGCGATATCCTATAGGTTTATCGCCTGATATTTGCTTTTTTCGGTAATAACCACCTAGTTTTGATTGATGGATTTTGATTGATAGACTGGGTGGATTTTGATTGGTATAGCATTCGAGCTTGCTGTTAAAGGATATTTTTACCGCCTCCTAAATCCCTTATTAGCGGATCCGTAGATAGCGCAGCATGATATCAGCGATATCTCGGGGACTTTGATAAGCAAATACCAGCCAATTACCAATTACCAATTACCAATTACCAATTACCCATTACCCATTACCGCAACAACAACACAACAATCAAACCAACTAAAAACAGCAAACGATAGATCGCCCAACCCTGTCGGAAAAAGTTTTGTACAAATGACCAAAAATTAATTTGGTAGATTTTCAGGTATTTGTGAATTTTGAATTTCTACAATTTTATTTGCAGCGTATTCTTGGAAAGCTTTATCACATATTGTGCTGGCAAGTTTTGAAACTTGAGCTAGGGAAGATATAGCTGCATCTTGTCTCCCTAAGTTTAGTTGAACATCAGCGATAAATTGTAAGTTACGACTTTGACTATAGATATCACTGATTTGAAGGTACAGGGTGTGTGCTTGTTGCAGATATTCGAGCGATCGCTGTGGATTTGATTCTAATTTACCAAATTCTTGCAAAATATTTGCTTCACCCAACTTTGCCCCAATTTGGCGGTAATATTCTAAAGCATCTTGATAATGGTTTAATGCTTCCTCACGTCGGTCGAGGAATTGTAAAACATCGCCGATGGCTTTTAAGGTATTTGCTTCACCCAACTTTGCCCCAATTTGGCGGTAATATTCTAAAGCATCTTGATAATAGTTTAATGCTTCCTCACGTTGGTCAAGTAATTGTAAAACATCGCCATAAGTTTTAACTGTATCAATAAAAGGTATGACTTCTTCATCTGTTTCTGGACGCCATTGTTTTAATAAGAGTTCGTAGATATCCAAACGTATGGCACCATAACCCTTAAATTGCAGCACAGAATCACAATTACTGTAGCGGTCTTCAGGATTAGTTTGTTGTTGAATTATGTTAAAAGCTGGTAAATAGTGCCCAATTTCACAGTTATGATAGAAAATCTGCAGGTATTCCGTGACTGCATCAATTTCATCTGTCGATTCTAACTGTGGTTTACGGCGTTGCTCGTAATAGATAATTGCTTGTTGATGGGCTGTTTTCTTCTCTTCATCTGAAATTTTTTGTTGTAAACTGTTGATTATTACGTTTACCTATTTTGATATTTTGCTTCCAACCTTGATTATTACCAATTATTAAAGTTGAAATATCATTTTTTAAGCACCAGTTAATTACTCTACGACTGGCTGTGTGCAAGTAATTATTAACTCTGTTATCACGTTTGTAATTCAGTTCCTTGATTTGTCTCCAAGCCTCTTTAGACTGAGATGCAGCAAGTTTTTTATTGAAGAATTGATTGATGCTTTTCAACAGCAAAAGAATAAGCTTGACTAAAACTAGTCCAAATTTTATGTGTAAAATCTTTTAAACTTAAGTAAAACTTTCCGATTAAAGCTGATTTACCAAAACCACCTGTAGAAGTAACACCAATTAGCTTTTTCTCACCAGAATCGACCAATTGCTGTAATTGGTCAAGTTCATTTTCCCTTCCCTGCCAATTAGTGAGATCGGGAAGGTTATTATCGATGATAGTACTAACTGCATTTACTTTATCAGGTGCCGAATCTGACGACTTTAGTCAAGGTTGTTGGTAATAATTATTGTTGATGGTATTGTTACCAGTGTAATTTGTCCCACCTTGATTAGTAACTTCATTCTTAGTTTGATAGCCAGTATTATTTTGACCATCAATATTCATTACCATCTGGCTATTATCTTGTAATTTACCAGCATTAATTTCCTGGGCGATCGCTTCTAACTCAGCCTTAAACTCGGGGTCATCATCCATCACATCCTGTAAATAAACCCCCAAACGGTTTAATTCTTGACTGATATTCTCCCCAGAACCTTTTTCTATCGCCGTCATCGCAGCTTCTGCATTTTTCTTACCCCGTAACTTATTCCAGATTTTTTCCCGGAGTTTATCAATTTTTTCCCAAGCAGATTCAGTAAACTTCTGTGCTAATTTACCCGCTCCACCCTCAATAAACTTAGTAAAAGCCAGAGTTGCGATCGCAGTTGCAGTTAAAGTCGTTACAGGTTCCGTCATAATTATAAATTCTTATATAGTCTAGGTTTTTAAGTAGTGATTAGTTGCATTAGCTTCAGACACAGTGAACCACGAAAAATATTACTTATAATTTAGCGAATCAAGCAGATTAAACTTGATATTTGATGTTAACTTCGCCGTCAGGTTAAAAAATTTCGGAAATGTACGCAAAAATAAAAATTCAAATAAAAATTCAAAAGTTAAAAGTCATTAGCCTAGCGTGTCCGTAGGATATAAATCAAAAGTAAGAATTTATCGAAATCAATTCCCAATCCCCAGTCCCTAATCCCCAATCCCCATATACCGCAAGGCGGCGGGCGGCACGCAGTGCTATCGCTAATCCCCCCAAGATCATCTAAACTCAAGGTGAGATAGATTGTTTGCACTTTTGATATGTCCTCGACAACAGATTCCTTGCCACCCGCACTTGCTAAAATAGTCAAACGCTTTCAACGCGTTTCTGACAATAAGCGACGCTACGAACAATTAATCTACTATGGTCAACGGCTATCTGAGTTTCCCCAATCTGATAAAGTTGCAGAAAATAAGGTTCCTGGTTGTGTTTCTCAGGTGTATGTGACGGCGAGTTCAGATGAAGGTAAGGTATTTTATCAGGGCGACTCCGATTCTCAATTAACTAAGGGTTTGCTTGGATTGTTAATTGAGGGGTTAAATGGATCCACAGCAAATGAAATTGTTCAATTAACGCCCGATTTTATTAAAGAAACAGGTTTAAATGCGAGCTTGACCCCTTCTCGCGCTAATGGTTTTTATAATATTTTCAAAACCATGCAGAAAAAAGCTTTAGAATCTCAAGCAACAGATAATAATTGATTCTAAAAAGTCGCATTTATCAACAGTAAATTTTATTAGCTATGACGGGTTGGTTTATGGTCAAGCTCCTGTAAAGACGTGACACGTCACGTCTCTACAAATCAACCCCTACCTTGTCGCGTTTCTACGAATTAACTCTTCCCAATCCCTAGTCGCTAATCCCCAATCCCCAATCATGACCAACCTCGCATCAACCCCAACCAAAATTGGTGGTGTAGTCAAAGAATTTCTCTGGAACTGGGAACAACAACAAATCCGAGTCGTTTATGAATGCTTGGGTGAAGGTTCCCCTGTGTTATTACTTCCGGCTTTTAGTACTGTTTCCATGCGTTCGGAAATGGCGGATATTGCAAAGTTATTATCTCCCCATTTTCAAACAGTAGCGGTTGATTTTCCCGGTTTTGGAGATTCCGAGCGCCCATCAGTTGATTACAAACCGGCTTTATATCAAAAATTTTTACAAGATTTTGTCAGTTCTGTATTTGATACTCCCGTAGCAGTTGTTGCTGCAGGTCACAGTGCTGCTTACGTATTGCAACTCCAGAAAGACCAAAATGTTTTTTCCCGGATTGTTTTAGTTGCTCCAACTTGGCGCGGTCCCTTACCTACCATGGGTGCGGGTGAATCTGTCGCAGGAGCAGTGAAAAATTTGGTGCGATCGCCAATCCTCGGTCAATTCCTATATAAACTTAACACCGCACCTGGATTTTTAAGTTTTATGTACCGCCGCCATGTTTATACTGATACAACTAAACTGACATCGGATTTTATTGAGTATAAATGGCGTAATACTCAACAACCTGGAGGTAGATTTGCTCCTGCAGCTTTTGTGACCGGTAATCTTGATGCGGTGGAAAACCGAGATAATTTCCTCAATCTAGCGAAAAGTATATCAATACCTCTGATGGTAATCATAGGTGAATCTTCTCCGCCATCATCTCGGGCTGAAATGGATGCTTTAGCAGCATTACCAGGAGTAGAATCCATTAAACTTGCAGGTACTTTAGGAATGCATGAAGAATACCCAAGAGAAGTATTTGAGGCGATTTCACCTTTTTTGAGTTGAGTTTTATTGGAGAAGATAGCAGTCAGGAGTTAGGAATCATAATATTAAATAACTTGCACTTCTGACTCAATTACCGCCTTGGAATAAATTCCCAGGCTAATAAGAAAAGTCTGATAAATCAGACTATGAAGGGTTTGCAGTGCATTTTAACGTATTTGCTCTATGAACTTTGACTGCTCATCCGGCGTAGCCACCCCGCAGGGTAGCGACGACACAAAGCGTGTTGAAATTTAGTTCAAGGTGGAATTTTAGATTTAACGAATAACTTTTTATAAATAACTTTTGGTGGATTTCATTTTTTATAGAAGCGCTATTATAAACTTTCAAGATTATGTTTTTTAGATACGCGATATGGCGAATATGGAATAAGATAATTTTCCTATTCTAATTCCCAATCGCCAGTCGCCAGTCACTAATCCCCAATCCCTAATTAAAATAACTATGACTTTAGAAACTATGAATACAGTACCCGTAACCGTGCTAACTGGTTATTTAGGTGCAGGTAAAACCACACTTCTCAATCACATTCTCACTTACGAGCACGGTAAAAAAGTTGCAGTGATCGTAAATGAGTTTGGTGAAGTTGGTATTGATAATAAATTAGTTATTGATGCCGATGAAGAAATATTTGAAATGAATAATGGCTGTATTTGTTGCACAGTCAGGGGCGACTTAATTCGTATCATTGGTAACTTGATGAAACGTCGCGACAAATTCGATCATTTGGTGATTGAAACCACCGGATTAGCTGACCCCGCACCAGTAATTCAAACCTTCTTTGTTGATGAAGATATGAAGGAAACACTGGAACTTGACGCAGTAGTTACCGTAGTGGACACTAAGCATATTTGGCAACATTGGGATGCAGATGAAGCCCAAGAACAAATCGCCTTTGCTGATGTAATTTTGCTCAACAAAACCGATTTAGTCACTTCAGAGCAGTTAGAAGAATTAGAACAGCGAATCCGATCTATGAATGCGATGGCGAAAATCTACCGTACCCGTAATTCTGAGGTAGAAATGGATGCACTGTTAGGAGTTAAAGCCTTTGATTTGGATCGGGCTTTAGAAATCGATCCAGAATTTTTGGGAGAAGATGCTCACGAACATGATGAAAGCGTTTATTCCTTAGCTTTAGTCGAAGAAGGGGAATTGGACGGTGATAAATTAAATCAGTGGTTGGGAACTTTATTACAAACTAAAGGTCCAGATATCTTCCGGATGAAAGGAATTTTAAATATTGCTGGGGAAGATAACCGCTTTGTATTCCAAGGAGTACATATGATATTTGACGGTAAACCAGACCGTCAATGGAAAGAAGGAGAAAAACGTCAAAGTGAACTAGTTTTCATTGGACGCAATTTGGACGAAGCGAACCTTCAAGAAAATTTCAAAGCTTGTATGGTTTAGGGATTGGGTAATGAGTAATGAGTAATAAGTAATAAGTAATAAGTAATAAGTAATAAGGAATGTGGATTAAATAAATTAAAAAAGTAGGGTGCTGTTAGCATCGCGTAACGCACCATTCCAGATTTCAGAATTACAGGTTATTAAATTCTCATTCCTAAGTAATAAGTAATAAGTAGTAAATTCCCAATTCCAAATCCCTAATCCCAAATCACCACCCAAATGAACTCTTCCACCCTAAAGTCACAAGAATTCAAACCACATTTTTCTGATACCCTATCGGATTATATTACCGATCTAGCTTGGTCGCCGGACGGTGAAACTTTAGCTGTAACGACTTCCAACGGCGAAGTTTCATTATGGCGCGATCGAGAACTGGAACACTTACAGATTGAATACTTACAAATTGGAAATGGAGAATCCGTAGATTGTCTTGCATTTTCCCATGACGGACAATTTTTAGCGGTTGGAGGACAGGATGGAAGAGTTAAGGTTTGGCGAAATAATCAATTAATTGCAACTTTAGAAAATGCTCCTTTATGGATTGATCGCTTATCCTGGAGTCCAGTTAATAACCATTTGGCTTTTGGATTGGGACGATATTTACAGGTATGGAACCCCGAAACAGGACAAATTTTAGCAAAATTGAATTTTGCAAACTCTTCAGTATTAGGTATTGACTGGTCATGTGATGGTAAATATATTGCAGCTTCAGGTCACCGGGGAATAAAGGTTTGGGATTATCAAAATCCGAAAGAAGAACCATATATTTTTGATATTCCATCTGCCACAATTGCTATGGGTTGGTCTCCAGATGGTAAATATATTGCTTCTTGCAATATGGGTAATACCTTGACCGTAGTAGAAGCAAAATTATTATTATCTCGTCAAGATCCCGATCCTTGGGTAATGCGCGGTTTTCCAGGAAAAGTTCGTGAATTGACATGGTCGGAAGCTACAACCAAAACAGGTGCACCGATATTAGCAACTGTCAGCATGGATGGAATTATTGTCTGGGAAAAATCAGCAGATGAGTCCACTGGTTGGGAATCTAGAGTATTAACCAATCATATAGATATAGTTCGTACCGTTAGTTTTGCACCCCAAAGTTTTCTCCTCGCTTCTGCGGGTGCGGATGGTTGGTTATGTTTATGGGAAGAAGCTCAGCAAGTGTCCCAATTACTAACAGGTGTTTCCAGTGGCTTTTCATGTATCGCTTGGCACCCAGGAGCTACGCACATTGCTGCAGGTACGGAAACGGGAGAATTACGGGTCTGGAAAAAAGAAACAACTCAATAAAAACTGAACTACTGGTAAATATTAATATCAAAATATCCGTAAAAATCTTGATTTAGGACAAATCAAAAGCTAGCTAGAATATCCTCAATATTCATATAATAAAAGATAATAAACCCTGAATGTATCCTAATAATAGTATTACCTACTTAAAATTAGAACGCCTCAAAAGAACTAAATCTCTGCACAGTATGACCTTATCAAAAGATAACTGTAGCGATTTGAAATTTGTGGATAAACAATCTTACATTTTTGGTCAAATGTTAAGTATGTTTTATTTTTGGAGATTTTTTCTGCGTCAATCTAAAAGACTTTTAGTCAGGTATCAAATAGAGAATCAAGAGTTACGCAAACGTCTTAGGGAATCTGAAAAGCAAAAAGAAGAATTAGAGCAGTAAATTCACAATTTGCTAAATTTGAAACAACAAAAACAAATTAGTAAAATAGAAATTTTAGCTAGAAAAATTAGCTCAAATCTTTGATATTTAACATAAAATGTAGGTTTAAAATAATGATTCCCAGGAAGCTTAGCTTTTTGGCTTACTCAAATATAAACCCCTAGCTCGTACAAAATGTTTAAAGGTAGCAACACTCCAAACAGCTCATTTGTAATATAGGAACAAAATAACAAATAAACCACGTCATTTCTCTTTGTTTTAGTCCTTCCTCTGTATTACCTTTGTTTCTCTAACTTAGGCGTGACTAACTCCATAAAAATTAGCTATGCTGTATCAACAAGCCCTTTTTAAAAACTAACCATGAAATTAGCTAAACTAATTTTCCTCATATCCCCTTTTTCCCTTGCGTTAACCTTGTTGTTTGCTCATCCTGCGGAAGCGTCTGTAGCTAAAACCACACCAACAGCCGCACATGTAACTCCCACGTTGCACCAACAACAAACCCTCGCACTAACAGCACCTAAAATTTCAGAACAATCCGATCCGCTCAGAGAACATCTTGGTTGTGGTTGTAGTGCTTGTGTTAAATCTGGATTAGAATTGCAAGGTAAGCTACCATCCCCCAGAAATTTTTAACCGTAAAATTTATTATTCGATGACGAAATTCAAAAGTTAAATCTAATTGATAAACCACTGATTTTTGGTTTAGAGAGGTTAATTTTGAACTAATTTATTTAGGTTTCCTATGAAAAGCATAGGAAACTTATTAATTTCTATATAAAGCTATATTTTCCAGTTTTTGCATAAATAATATTGACATCATCCATAAGTAGTAACTTAAATATCACTTATCGGGGCTTAAACACGTATCATATTTGTAGAGTTTCCTGATGAGTAATAGGTAGTAGGAACTTACGAGCCTGAGTTCAAAATTCTGATTCCTGCTCCCTCATAAAAGTGTAGTATATTCTGATTCCTAAATTCTGATTTTCTAGATTCGGCTGTATCTATAACAGCTATAGCACTACGTATTTAGGTCCTACGGACACGCTAGAGCCTGCGCGTCGGCGCAAGCCAGGTGTGCTTTCGTCTTTAGACGCGTGCAAACCGGTACGTTTACGCTAGGGGCTAATGAATTTTTACTTTTTACTTGCGCGTAGCGCCACACTACTTATTAACTATCCATGTCAAGAAGAAGCTTAGCATATATAACTTTCGGCATAACTTTAATGACCCTGTCTGTCGCGTTACTTGGATGTAATAATCGAAACCAAGTAAAAGAGAATTCTAAACCTTCTGCAACCACTGTTGATTCGAGCAAACCAGATAAAAATCTACCCAAAGTATTAGCAACTACAAATATTATTTGCGATCTAACTAAACAAATTGCTGTAGATACTATCCGAATTAAATGCTTGATTCCTCCGAAAGTTAATCCTCACGTTTACAAACCTAAATCAGAAGATAGTAAAGCCATAGAACAAGCCCAATTGATTCTTTTTAATGGTTATGATTTAGAATCTAAATTAATAGAAATAATTGAAAATAGTAATAATTCTATACCAAAAATTCCTGTAGCAGAAGCTGCAGTACCCAAGCCGAGAAAATTAAAGTTAAATGGCAAAAACGTAGCCGACCCTTATGTTTGGCATGATGTCGAAAATGGCATTGAAATGGTAAAAGTTATTAATGATAATCTAGCAAAACTCAGCCCTGAAAATGCATCGCTTTATGCTAGTAATACCAAAAGAATCAATAGCGAATTAAAACAAATCGATCAGTGGATTAAATCTAGAGTAGCTAGTATTCCCGATAGAAAACGTAAATTTGTGACAACTCACGATGCAATGAGTTATTACATTAGGGCTTATAATTTTCTTTTGAAAAGACATCTAATTAGCATTGATAACAACCAAAAAATCTCACAACAGCGGATAGAAAAATTTGCCCAAAATATTAGAAAAGATAAAGTTCAAGTCATCTTCTCTGATACAAACACCGATTTAAAATTAACTAAGTCTGTAGCGAAAACTGCAAAAATCAAGGTTTCACAAAGACCCCTATTTACTAATACTCTGGAAAAATCTGGGGGTGATGTAGACAGTTACCAACGAATGATGACTGTTAATACCCGTACAATTGTAGAAGCTTTGGGCGGTACTTATCTAATTTTTGAACCACAGGCTAAAAATTAAAGAAAAATGTTTGTTAATTTTTGCTCTAAGTTTACCTATAAATCAAACTAAAAACTTTTCCGCTAAATTATAAATTGCCCTACTAAAAGATGTAGTTTGATCTAAAATTCTAAGGAATGAAAATTTAATAAACTGTAACTATTAAATTTGGAATGGTGCGTTACGCAATGCTAACAGCACCCTCATTTTGTAGTTTATTTCATCCACATTCCTAAATATAATTAATGCTGTTTGGATTTCAGTAATTACATTTAGCTAAGTAGGTCGGCGTGAAAAAATCAAGGTATGTCATTGCGAGTGGAACGAAGTGTAATGAATCATATGTCCTATCGGACACGCTACGCTAACGCAAGGGATACAGCCTTATTTACATTTTGTTACATGATTGGGTTTATTTGTGCTGACTTACTTACGTCTAGCGATCGCATTTCGAAAATTTCTGATTCAGTTTCCGCTTTAATTAGAACCCATAAAACCCAATACAAAAATTATGCCAGGAGATATGGGACCCAATGAAAAGATTACCCTAGAGTTCGCTCACTTGGTAAAGCTTTGCAGCGAACTCTATCCTAATTAGAAGTGCATAGGACTAGTGGTTACTACCCTCATCGAAGAGTATCCTGAACTGCATCAGTAGTATCTTCAACAGCCCTCTGCGCTTTCTTTAATAGAGTGTTACCTGTTTGTTGAACTGCATCTTTCGCGTCCTCTGCTCCCCGTTGAATACTTTTATTTACATCCCGAGAAAATTCCTCAGCACTCTCAACAGGGTTTATCTCTCCACCTTGTCTAACTAGCCTTTTATGTCGGTCAATTAAAGCCTTAGTTTTTACCTGTTCATCTAATGTATTCTGTCTTGGATCCACATCACTGAAGCGGTTCATACCACCTTCAGGAGCTTGAAGGTCATCATATCTAAGGTCTGGAGTTTTACGTTCATATCTGCTAGTCGGTTGAATACCCTTGTAGCCTTCGCTTGCAGCAGCATCTATTGAAGGCTTATTACTACAAGCTGTGTTGAAAAAGAGTATAACTCCTAAAAGGCAGGCGAACATAAAGCGCTGTAAGTCTAGGCGTTTAAATACAGAAAATATTTTACTCATACAATTTCTCCCCCTGTAGAGGGCTAGTTAGGTTTTAAAAGGTTGTCATCTATTATTTAATTCGGGGAAAATCCCTACTACTTTGATTTATCAACAAGCAAAATTTAACAATTTAAATTTTTCGCCTTAAAGCTTATCAACAAAACTCCATGTTATGTTAAATCTAAGTATTGAAATTAAATAACGATTACTACTTAAGCTTAGAGATAAGAGCAAAGCAGTTAACTCTAGCAAAGGTCATACTTCTAATAAGTTGTTTTTTCTAACTTTAGAGAGATTATATGACGGCAAATTTATAACCACGTGGAACTAAAATCAATACGTCAATCAAAATAGAAAGTAATAATACCTAGAAGTAATAGCTACAAAAATTAAAAATAAGAAATAGGTGAATTACATGACTTGCGAGTTATGCGAACGAGATGTAGAAAAACTAACGATTCACCATCTCATTCCCAGACAAAAAAAAGGTCACCACGGTCCCAAGATTAATATTTGTTCCGCTTGTCACCGACAAATTCATACTTTGTTCGACAATACCCGTTTAGCACAAGAGCTTAATTCCAGAGAAAAATTAATCAATGAAGCTCAGATGCAAAAATTTATTAAATGGGTGAAAAAACAAGACCCTAACAGAAAAGTTAAGGTTCATCGTAAAGCATAAGAAATGGAAATAATTTCTAATGCTTAATTTTTTGTATTTTTAAATTTGTACTATTAGATTTTTTGATACTAAAGGTTTACCAGCCCCAAGTACCAGCACCACCTTTAAAGGGTCCAACGATATCCTTGGTTACCCAACCCCCATAAAAATTACCTATTTGTGCTTGTACTAACTCATCATCAACGTAGCAAGCATCCATAAATTGAGCGTAGAAACATGGATAATCTTTGATGGATACAAAATCTGGTGTTGGATCGGGATAAAACCAAGCTACATTCTGAGCTTCTTTGTCACCAACTCGAATTGAATAATAAGCAGCACGTCCTTTCCATTCACAAAAGCTGGAGTTCGATGTTTTGGTTAAATACTCCATTTTTATATCTTCAGGAGGAATGTAATAAGTTGGTGGATGACTAGTTTCCAAAAATCTTTTGGCTCGACGGGTATCTGCGATCGTTACATCATTAAAAATAATCCGAATATGTTTATCCGTATCTTCTAAGCGGGGTGGACGGGGATAATCCCACACTGATTCTTGACCTGGTCCTGGCTCGATTCGTTGGGGTCTACCAAACATATTTTGTTAAATACTCAGCTAAATTAATTTAACATTTTGTTGACTTAAGTAACAAAACATGAAGACTCAAGCATATGTAAACAACTTATGATTACTGTATCAATCTATTTAATTACTTTAACTTGAAGAAAAAATAATAGAGCATTAGGTAATAAGGTTAAGACATTGGTAAATCCTGTTTGTCCTACGGACACGTACTTAGGTTAACGCCGATGATGCCATAAAAGCTATAGCTGCGCTACCTATGGACGGATCCGCTAATGATTTTTAACTTGTGCATAACACTATAACTTGCACCAAACTACATTCAATCCAAAAACTCACCTTGAAAAAATTCCCAGGTAGATTGTTGAACTAATTGGAAATGGCGCAAGTTAGATAGAAATCGTCTGATTAACGCAAGCGATCGGTGTTTAAATCCAAACCAGATTGATTTTTGCTTCCACCCAAGTTAACCCCTTTCTTCAATTGACTTCCGCTTCCACCATCTTTCGGATCTAAAAAAGGTTTTAAATTAATTCTCTTTTGAGACGCAGAATTGGGTTTCTTATTGTTTCCAAAAAGAGAACGCCCCATATTGACAATATTTTCAAAATCTCCATTCTCCGCAGAGTAAGTACTTACTCCTACAGTTTCTCTTCCACTATCGGCAGCAATTAGATTTTCGAAGACGTTATTACGCACCTCATAAGGATCCTTATCTTGAGGAACTGTAAGTACAATCCTACAAGATGGGTCTGCTTCACTAGTTACGCAAAGGATATTATATCCATTGAGTGAAGATGTTCTCAGTTCTGTTAAACCATCGGGACGATAGCGCTCTAAACGTTCAGCAATCTTGTTACAACGTTTAATTGGGTCCCAACCACCACCCATTTTTCTAGGTTTAGCCCAAGGGAAGTACTGTCCCGGTTGAGTTTCAGGTTGGTACATAACCGTATACTCACCACCATAACTTGCACAACTAAAACGAGTTGCAGTAGTAATCGGTGATGATGAATTTCTTCTAGTTCGGGTTGTTGTTCTAGTTGAAGTCGAACGTCCGTTAACTGAATTATCTATATTTACGTTTCGGTTTATTTGTCTTGAAGAGTTACTTGATGATGATGTTCTCGACCTGGTATTTGTTGAACCTGTAGGTACTACAACGCTATCAGACGATCTATTTGATTGAGCTAAAACTACTGAATTACCGAAAAATATTGATAATCCCAAACTACCAAATAATAAAAATTGCCAGCTCTTTAATAACATAAATCATCCTCCTACAAAGAAATCATCAGGGAAGCTCATAGCCGTTGTGACGAAAAATTTTGATATTTTGATTCAATCTTGCTCAACTAATTTACGTTTCTTTTTGTTTTCTCGTCGGCGCTTTTTTTTATCTTTTTTCTTATCTTCAAAATCTTTAATAGCTTGCTTAGCTTTTGCTTTAATCTCTTGGTGACGTGCTACTCCTTCATAAGCATAGCGATTATAACCACTTTCAGAAATCAGTTCTTCAAGATAGCGGACACGTTTTTTACCTGCAGGGTGGGAAGATAACCAAGCAGGAGGAGTATTTTTTTGTTCTTTTTCCAGAGTCGACATTAAGTTCCGCAAACCATCAGCAGCATATCCGGAAGCAACTATTAAACGGGTACCCAATCTATCAGCTTGCTTTTCCATTCTGCGACTGTAATTGAAAGTCAGTATTTGACCGAATGTACCCCCTAAAGGCAAATATTGAGTAACATTAGAAACTAAATTACCTTGAGTCACTAGCTGAAATCCATGAGAAAGAACTACATGGGATAGCTCGTGACCGATTAAACCAGCTAGTTCTGCTTCAGAATTAGTTTTGGCAATTGCTCCTGCGTGAATAAATACTTTACCACCCGGTAAAGCAAAAGCGTTAAGACTTTTTTCGGGAATTACAAAGAACTCATATTTAAATTCGTCGCGTCCGGCTACTTTAACAAGTTTTTGCCCAATTCCGTTAACGTAATCTACTATTTCTTTATCTTCAACTAGATCTAAGCGTTTTTTCGCTCGCTTCGCTACTGATTCACCAATAGATTTTTCACCCTTAAGTAATAACAAAGTAGAATCTAAAGCTGAAAATGGACCAAAAAGACTACCTGTGACAGCGTAACCTAATGCGCCAGTAATTACATTAGCGATCGCATTTCCCCGAACTTCTCTTCTGATATGGGATTTGAAGCGTTTGAGATTTTTATCAGCAAGTTCTTGTAGTTCTGTAGCTTGGGGATCTTGGGGATTGAGAATCGCAAATTGACGCGCAGCAAGGGAAGCTTCCATCCATTTTTTTGATTCTGCTAAGGCTTGGACCCTATATTTTACTAAGTCTACTTCATCGGGGTATAGGGAATTAGCTCGTTCTAAAACCTCTAATGCTTTCTTTTCCTTACCATATTTTTTCAGAGATTCAGCATATTTTATATGACCAGGAATAAATTCTGGATTTTTTTCAACCAACAGATTTAGGGAAACTAATGTTTTAGTCTGTAGTTGACTGGCGATTCCTGCTTTCGCTTCGCGCCAATATACTTTACCTCCTGGAGAAAGTTGGTTCGGATCGACAATTGCTACTTTACGTTCTTCAAGACTTTCAGTATCGGTAAAAGGTTCTTTAGCTTCCCGATACAATTTTTCCGCTGCTGAAATATTTCCAGTGAGATAAAGTCGATCGGCTTCGATCAATTTGTTTTGACGCGCAAGTTCAGAAGCACTGAGTTTTACTTCTTCTAAATCTTCCTGATTCTTACCCTTATCTTCATCAGTCTTTTGATTGTCATTTGTGGATGAGTCTGATTTTTGGGGTGTCCTCACCTTGGGATTTGATTCCTCATCTTTTTTTTCTGTTACAGTTTCCTCAGTTTGAGTTTTACTAGTGTCAATAATAACCGCAGGCTCTTGCGCCACTGAGGGTAAACTCGGTTGGGATAAAATAACAGCAAAAAAGGTAACAAAAGAAATTGAAACCCAATTAACAGCTAAAATCAGAGATTTCCATCTAAGTTTCATGGTGGAATTCACCTATGTAACAAGCATTGTATCCAATGTATGAGGAAACACTCTAATTAGACAGGTCACTTAGCCTGACTCACAAAAAATTAATAAAAATTAGACTGACTTTAGCATTAGGCTGAATCTGAAGATTTTCTCCTAAAGATTTTTCTCTAAAGATTTTAACTGCCTAGAACACTTTTCCTTGAATTAAATTCACTTCATCATCAATTTACTAAAGCATAAATTCACTAAAGTAAATTTATTTCTCAATCCAACTGGAAAAGTTCTTCAGGGACAAATCGTCTAGATCTTCTGGTTTGGATGCAGAAGAAGATGGTGGTTTTGATGGTGATGGTTCTGGCTTTTGAATAATAACCTTACTTCCGTTCGACGGATCGGTAGGCACAATCACTGGTTGAGTATAAATCTTATAAACATCTACTTTTCCTTCTAGCGCTGGTGGCAATAAAGGAGTAGAGAATTGATTTACGTTCCCTTCCAAAATTGGGAGCGAAGAAGAACCTGGTAATGGTTTGTTTTTACTTTCAACTGATGGTGTAGGAGAAGAATCGGGTAAGCCCTTATTATTTTCAGAGGTTGCTGAAGAATCATTTTTAGATTCATTTTTGGACTTTGTTTCCTCCTCAATTGCAGGTGTCTGAGGGGACTCAGGAGCCGATTTCTCACCATCATCTTTAGCCTTGTTCTCAGGAGATGTTTCTGGTGTTTCGGTGCTTTTCTGATTTTTGTTTGGTGGGCTTACGGAAGGTGAAGCATTTTCAGAGTCGATATCAAATCCTTTGAATAAAGGACTGCTAACCGGTTGTGAAGGCTTCAGTGGCGATTCACTTGTTGAATCTTGACCATCTTTCCCCTCATTCGTATCTGGAGATGTGTTTGATTGTCTGGGATCGCCACCAACAGAAAATGGTCTTCCTGGACTTACGGATTGGGAGGGATTACTAGGAGGTAGGTCGAACCGTTTTTCGTAATCACTTGGGTTAATTGGTGGTTGTGCAGGCGAAACCTTGATCTGCTCGTTGGGGTTTGTTAAAGGTGGAAAAGTGAGAGGACTTGATGAATTAAAAGGATTTGTTTCTACTTTTTTCTCAACTTCTGGAGGAGGTTGTGGTTCGGGATTACTGCTTTGAACAGGGGAAGCAGATGGTGAATCTTTTGGCTTACTATCAGTTTTTTCCACCTTATTGGTGCCATTACTAGTTGCATTATTCTTAGGAAGAAGACTTGCACCAAAGAATGTTAATCCCAAGCCTGCTCCTAACAAACCTAAAAGACCAGCAACTTTGACTACCTGTGGGTAAGACAAATTTTCCAACGGCATTTGCCGTCGAACTTCCCTTTCTGTATTCGCTAGTAAATGTTGTGGTGGTCCTGGCATCGGTGAAAGTAGTGCCTGCAGAGCTTCCCCTGCAGTTTGATACCTTTGGCTGAAATTACAGCGCACCATATTTGTCAAAACCTGAGCCATCTTATGACTGACATTCACTTCTTGCAGCCACATAACTTCCCCACTGCTGGGATCTAGGGGTAAACCACGTGGTGGTTTCCCAGTTAATGCTTGAATGCCAATCATCCCCACTGCATACACATCGCTACACAGCCTGGGCTTACCATTTGCTTGTTCGCTCGGCATATAGCCGGGGGTACCAATTACTAGTGTGGAATTTACCTCTCCGTCATAAGTTGTTGCTAACCCTTTAATCTCTTTTACTGCACCAAAATCGATCAAAACAATTTTGCCGTCGTTACGACGACGCATAATATTGCGCAGCTTGATATCTCGGTGAATCACATTTTGCTCGTGGACAAATGCTAATACCTCGAGAATTTCCTGCAGCAACTTGGCTACTGCAGCTTCACTCATCTGCTTGCGCGATTTGATTTCTTTGGTTAAGTCATATCCATCAATATATTCCTGTACTAAATAGAACTCATTATTCTCTTCAAAGTGACCAAACAATTGGGGTATTTGACTGTGACCTTTGCTTAGACGGTATAAAACCTTAGCTTCTTGGTCAAACAGTCTTTTGGCAATTTGTAAAACTGTGGGATTGGATTTTTGAGCCTTAAGGTGTTTAACAACGCACTTTGGGCTACCAGGTAAGTCGATATCTACCGCCAGATAAGTATCACCAAATCCGCCGCTTCCCAACAGTTTGAGGATTTTGTAGCGATTCCGGAGAACTGTGCCAATGTGCATCAGGTTAACCTGTCAGCAAATAGAATGCCCTTAATTTTCATACGAAAGTCCCCCATTGAAGTTCTCCCCTGACAATTTCTTAAAGTTTCAATGACATATTATGTCTTATTAACTTTAAAGTTGCCTTTGATTGGGTATATCTATAAAAGCCTTATGTACTGGAGACTCCTGTTAATTCTACACTTTTTGCGCCCAAAAAGTGTAAGGGTTCATCTTCCTTAGAACAATTACTACTTTTGGTTATTTTTATTGAGTAAGCTTTGTTACCTTTATCATTCGTAGTAAATTGCAACCTATTGAACTTTATATTCCATTGGTTGATTTTTGTTACTTTAAGCTTTAAGCTAAAAACTAGACAAAATGCTTTATAAGTCATCATAAGCAAGGATAAATTGATTATCCAGTCTTAATTTTGATGGCATTTTCTTTGTAACAATAAAATCATTGTTTACGGTATAAAATTGAAGAACACAGCCTTCAAGTAAAATCGATTTGTAGGTTTTGAAAATGAATAATTATTTGCGTGCTACGTAAATAATTATTCATTACTGCTTTTTTTTTTTCAGCATAAACAACTAGGATTGAAAAAAATAAATATTCCATTACTTACAATTTTTTGTAGTCTAGACTCCATTAACACAAGCATTTTGTATTTTAATAACCTTGAACTCGAGTGAGAAAATCCAAAATTCTCAATACTTTATTTTGACTAGGAGATTTGTAGGGTTAGACCAAATTTGATAATTTTTGTGTAGACAAGTTTGGTTTTTGGCGTTTAGAGCGTGCGTAACACATAACTGTCACACCAATACCTACGTTAGCTTCTATTAGCTGCTACCTCCATCTACGGAAAAGGATTGAGGATAGCAATAAGATATTTTGTTTTTATTTACTATTGAATGATCTGGTTACCAGTCGCCAATCCCTAACTACGCATCACCGCATCCAGTAACTTACCCGCACCAAAACGAACAGGATCTGTACAAGGTCTTCCTGTTTCTTGTTCCATTTGTGCGATCGTAGATTTTGCAGTTGATTCTTCTAAATGAGAAGTATTAAGAGCAATTCCAACAACTGGGACTTTTTTAAATGCCCCAGCAGCACTAGCCACCGTCTCGTACAATTTAATTACTTCCGGTAAAGGTGGAATTGGGAAATTGTCAATTACATGGGTTTGTCCGACACGATGTACCAAAATCATGTGGGTCGGTTGGGAACCTCGGAGCAAAGGTAATGTTGCTGTAGAACCTGGATGCAGCAAAGAACCTTGTCCCTCAATATGCAAAATATCGTAGTTACCACCAAAGCGCATTACTATCTGCTCTACAGCACCAGCAGCGAAGTCAACTCTGACAGCATCCAATGCGACTCCATCACCTTCCAGCATCAAACCAGTTTGACCAGTCGCCAAAAATTTAGAACGCATTCCTTGCATTCGCGAAGCCCAATGCAACTCCAAAGAAGTTGACATTTTGCCAGCATTCATATCTGTACCAATAGTTAGTACTCGCTTACAGGAAAGATTACGAGCTGCACCACTAGCAATATTTAAATTTTGTGGTTCTTTTCGTACATCCCAAATTAACTGTCCGGGCTTGAGTTGTTTTTTCAAATCCGGTATTGTTGCCAATGGAGTATGCAAACCATTGACTAGAGACATTCCTGCAGCTAAAGCTTCTTTGATTTCGCGCCAATAGTCATCTGGTAAGACACCACCTTTGGTCGCAATACCAATTGCTAAAACCTGAGGTTTATATTGCAAGGAATCGGCTAGAGATGAAACTATTGGGACATCACGTTTGATACCAGTCAGTTCCGTTAAAGATTTTCCTGCACAATCGCGGTCAATTGCTGCAACAATAGGGGCTTCACTGTATCGTAAAAGTGACAGACCGGTTTTACCGCCCTCACTGGTAATACCCCCATGTAACAAAACTACTACCCGTTGATTAAGCGCGAGACGCACTATGCTGTACCCCCAAGCCTGGTAAGTTATTTGGTAAAATTCTGCCTTCTTGGATTGATGCTCCCTCAAAGGGATCGTCAATTAAATTAAGGTGACTATCCAAGTCGAGATAATCAGCCAATGGTGCAAGCTGTGCGGCTGCTGTATTAGCCAAAGTGCTATCGGAATAGCAACCAAACATCACTTGTAAACCATAAGCACGCGCGGTATATACCATCCGCATCGCCTCAGTTAGTCCTCCAGATTTCATCAATTTAATATTGATCCCATCCACCGAGTTTGCCAATTTAGGAATATCTCGACTGTTGAAACAACTTTCATCGACAAATATTGGTAGAGGCGAATGTTTTCGCAGTTCGGCTAACTTATGTTCTTCCCCTTGTGCTAAAGGCTGTTCCACGTACTTAACACCCAAATTTGCAAGCCAATTACACATTTCACAGGCATTTGTCAAATTCCAACCTCCGTTAGCATCGACATACAAATCTAAATTTGGTGCTTCGTCCTTAACTGCTGTTAGCATTTTTCGGTCGGCTTCAACACCCTCCGGATTACCTAACTTAACTTTTAAAACTTTGATGTTAGTAAATTCCAACCAATCACGGGTTCTTGATTTTGCTCCTTCAGGAGAATTGATACCAATTGTGACAGATGTAGGGACAATTTTTTTACAGTCTAACCCCCATATTTTCCACAGAGGTAGTCCAACTTTTTTCCCTAACCAATCATATAATGCTACATCAAATGCTGCCCATGCTGATGACGGTAAATTGGTGGTAATGAGAACTTGTTCGATTTCCTGTCGTTGTAAAGGATGAAATTTCTCTAGTTGGGGTTTAATTTGTTGTAATGATTCGTGAATAACTTCGGTTGACTGATGTCTATCTCCTACTTTGACAGGCGAAGATTCTCCCCAACCCTCAATTCCATCTTGGGATATTTTGACCAAAACATTGTTAGTTTTAGCAGTAGTTCCCCGACTAATAGTTAACGGAAAGCGCTTGTTGACTGTAAAAATTTCAACCTGTATTTTCATGTATTTAAGTAGGAGCAAATTTAATCTTAAGTTTGAGGATAAGGCATAAAAGAAAACAGTAAAGGATGAGTCTGGGCAAAATTTGGATACAAAATTCAGATAATTTCAATCAAATTTAATTATCAATGAATAATAATATTTGACAGGATATAGTTGATCGCTGGCAAATCAAGAATCTAAAAAATGACAAATCTCAAGAAATGGGAATTATTAGAATCTAATATGGTTTTGGATCATCCCTATTGTCAGGTAAGGCGGGATGAAATTCGGTTACCAAATGGGAAAGTAATTGATGATTTTTTTGTGCATGTTAAGCCTGATGTGGCTTTAGTTTTAGCTGTTACTCCGAAGCGAGAAGTAGTATTTGTCAGGCAATATCGCCATGCAATAGGTGAATTTTTTATTGAATTACCTGCAGGAGGCTTCGACCCCACGCAAGAAGCTCCAGAAATCGCCGCAATGAGAGAAATGGAAGAGGAAACAGGTTACTCTGTCAAAAATTTGCAAAAAATTGCAACACTCTACGACCGACCAAGTAAGGATACAAATCAAACACATGTATTTTTCGCAGAAAATGCCATAATCCCAGAGGGATTGTGCGGAGCAAACGCAACAGGTAAGCAAAATTTAGATCCAACTGAAGAAATTGAAGTGTTGTTGATCCCAGTGGATTCAATTTTAGAAAAAATCAACTCTGGGAAGATTTCCGTGATGGGGACTGTTACGGCGTTGTTATTGGGTTTGAAGTTTCTAAGCTAAATATTGATCGCTTGAAACTCCCCCTTTATAAAATATAAGACTACTCAATAACCCAAAATAATCACATTCTCCTAAATCCCCGTTAGAAACAGCCCTGAAGATTTAGGGGGATATAACCCATTTTGAAAACGAAAATCACCCATGTGAAATCTTCTTCCCAACGAGATTTACGAGGATGTAGCCCATCTTGAAGACGAAAATCGCTTCACAAGCGGAATTTAGGGGGATCTAGTCGATCTTGAAAACCAAACTCATTCACATAAAACCCCTGATCGCACAGAAAATCCAATTCAGGTTTAATGATATTAAGCATTACCAAGAAATATTAACTATTTGTGCGATATTTCATTGCAGAGTGAAATTTTTTGATAATAGTCACAGGAGTATTTTGAATCCCTACTAAATCACAGGAGAAAAGCAGTTGTTGACATCGAACTTACTTGCAGCAGCTACCGCTCCCTTGCAGTGGAGTCCAACAGTTGGCGCGATCATGATTATCTGCAACATCATCGCGATCGCTTTTGCTAAATTTAAAGTCACATACCCCAAAACAGGTCCAGAATTGCCATCATCAAACTTCTTTGGCGGTTTTGGCTTACCCGGACTACTAGCAACTACATCCTTTGGTCACCTTTTAGGAGTAGGAGTGATTTTAGGTTTACATAATCTTGGAAATATATAAACTTTTTATAACCTAAAGATTTTGTAATTTAAATATATTTACATCAAAGCCGGAAATGTTGTTCTCTGGCTTTTTTTTATTTTTTAAGTAAGAAAACAGGGAATGAGTAATAAGTAATAAGTAATAAGTAATGAGTAATGAGTAATGAGTTACTGTTCCTAACTTCTGACTCCTGACTTCTGACTCCTGACTTCTGACTCCTGACTTCTGACTCCTGCTCGCTGTAAGCGCGGTCTGTCCTGACTTCTGACTCCTGACTTCTGACTCCTGACTTCTGACTTCTGACTCCTGACTTCTGACTTCTGACTTCTGACTTCTGACTTCTGACTCCTGCTCGCTGTAAGCGCGGTCTGTCCTGACTTCTGACTCCTGACTTCTGACTTCTGACTCCTGACTTCTGACTTCTGACTCCTGACTCCTGACTTCTGACTCCTGACTTCTGACTCCTGACTTCTGACTTCTGTCTTCTGACAATTCTGCTATATATATTTGTCAATAGGTCTAAAATGCCTAATGGTAAGCGAAAAAGTTGACTAATAATTATGACAAGTAAAACTCCGATTCCTGTTGTTGTGATTGGTGCTGCAGGCAAAATGGGTCTTGAGGTGGTTAAAGCTGTAGCACAAGCCGAAGATATGAATTTGGTTGGTGCGATTGATAGGAACCCCGAACATCAAGATAAAGATATTGGAGAACTAGCAGGCTTGAGCGAACCTTTAGAAGTACCTGTTACCAATCAAATGGAATCGATGCTGGCTTTTGCATGCCAAGAAAAGGAGCCAGGTGTAATGGTAGACTTTACTCATCCTGATTCGGTTTATGATAATGTTCGCAGCGCGATCGCCTATGGTATTCGTCCTGTTATTGGTACAACTGGCTTAAGCACAACACAAATTCAAGAATTAGCAGATTTTGCGGAAAAAGCCAGTACTGGATGTCTGATTATTCCTAATTTTTCCATTGGCATGGTTCTACTGCAACAAGCTGCTGTTGCCGCTTCCCAGTATTTTGACCATGTAGAAATAATTGAATTGCATCATAATCAGAAAGCAGATGCTCCCAGTGGTACAGCAATTGAAACAGCCCAAAAGTTAGGGGAAATGGGTAAAACTTTTAATCCTGCAATTGTTGAAGAAACGGAAAAGCTAACTGGTGCAAGGGGAAGTCAAGCCGAGGAAGGCATTAGAATTCATAGCGTACGCTTACCAGGACTCATTGCCCATCAAGAAGTAATTTTTGGTGCTCCTGGTCAAATTTATACTTTACGTCATGACACCAGCGATCGAGCTTGCTATATGCCGGGAGTATTACTAGCAATTCGTAAGGTGCTTCAGCTAAAGTCGTTAGTATATGGATTAGAAAAGATACTTTAGAATCAGTACTTAGCCAAAATGTTAGTCCCCCTGACTCGCGAAAAATTCCATCAACTCATACCTCTAATTGCTACTGGTCCCCAGTATAAATATTACTGGGGTAAATTTCCTGATTTTTTGCAGCGATTATTAATATCAGTTGTTGCTGCTGCCATAGTTTTATTACTTAAAGTAGTTTTACAGCTTGACTTTGGACCAATTGTATTTTTTCTGGGTTTAGTGGGCGCACTGTATTGGTTGTGGGGACCAGTTTTGTGGGCTAGTCTACAGAATTCTAAATGCCGACGGTATAAATATGTCGGCTTTTTTCGAGGTCGGGTGTTGGATTATTGGATAACCGAACAGTTAATTGGCACGCAAGAAACTGTTAATAATAGGGGCGATTTAGTAATTGTTGAAAATCGAGAAAAAACAATTAACTTGGAAATTGGTGACCAAAGCGGCTTTATTGCGGAATTCAGTGCTCCGTTACGCGTTACTCATAAAATTATTAATACTGGTCAAATTGCGGAAATGTTAGTTTTTTCCAATCGCCCCGATCTGAGCCGGATTGATGAAATTAGCGATGTTTATATACCCAGTCGCGAAATTTGGGTGAGTGACTATCCGTGGATCAGGAGAGATTTTTTTACTGGAGTTAGTCGTCGTATTGGTAAAGAAGGAAGAAGAAATAACAGAAGACCGAATTATAAATATTCAGATGACAGATATTCAGAAGACAGATATTCAGAAGACAGATATTCTGATGAAAGGTATTCTGATGAAAGGTATCCTGATGAAAGATATCCTGACGATAGGTATTTAGACGATAGATATTCTTCTAATGATAGATACTTAGAAGATCGCTACCCTGATGAGAGAAATTCAGATGACCGCTACTCAGATGACAAATACAGAGAACCTCGCCGTCGTCGCCCAGCTAGGGATTATGATGATGATTGGTAATTGGTAATTGGTAATTGGTAATTGGTAATCGGTAATTGGTAATTAATTATTTGTTTTTTATATTTTTTTGGTCCATTCCCCAATCTCCCCAGTCGCCAGAGGCATGACTATAGCTGCGCTACCTACGGAGGAGCCGTCACCTGCGGATCTGCCGACGCCGTGAGACGCGCCAGAGGCGTTAGTACGCATCCTACGGATGAACAGCTTGCTGCGTCAAAACACCGCAGATGCCCCTCAAGCTCTATGCCGCTATGAGCGCGCTTACACGTTAGCATTAGCGAAAGCGAAACGTGACGTTAGTCAGAGGCTTTGCCGACGCCGTAGACTCTAGCGGTGCGTTAGCACGGGCGGCGGGCGGCACACAGTGCTATCCCAAGCCCTCTCCATCACCCATTTTTCCCATAAGCTTGCCAAGCTAAATCTACAAGTCCATCAACGATTGCTGCAGCAACAACAGCATTACCTTTGTCACTTTCAAGAGTAATGTGAGGAATCACAGAATTTTTCAAACTTTCTTTTGCTGCTGCTAAATTCAAAAATCCAGCAGGAGTAGCAATCACCAAAGCAGGTTTAATTTCTTCCGCTTCAATTAAATCAATAATGGTGTTGAGGGCTGTTTGAGCTTGACCGATAACAAAAATTCCTTCTAAATGTCGTTTGGCTAAGTTTTCCATTCCCCAAGCTGCAACAGTTTTAGATTTTTGAGGTCTGGTAAAGGTTTCCACACCACAATAAACCGGATTAGCAAAGGTTTCTTGAATCGTCTGGGAAATTCCTACCCGTACCATTGGAGAATCTACAACAATTGCAGTACGTGCGGCTAAAGCTGCAGCTCCTGCGTGCAAAGCATGTTCGGAAAAGCGAATTAAAGATTTATACTCAAAGTCAGCTGTGGCGTAAATCACTCTTCGCACAATCTCATATTCTGCAGGGGAAAAAACATGAGCGCCGATTTCGCGGTCAATTATTGTCAAACTTTGAGCATCACTTGAATGCCATTCCATCGCCTATATGTACCAATTACTCATTTTGATTGAAATTCAATCATATCCGCAGGATTCCAAAAGCCCACCATATTTTTAAGTTTTCTAGTTAAATTTTTTAGCTCAATCCGATTGAATTTGATGTAGAGACGTAGCATGCTACGTCTTCGTTAAAATCTCCTAATTTTAATAATGTAATGTACAGGGCTTTTCGTTAATTAATAACCCTTATACCTGTTCCCTGATTTATATTTGATTTTGATCGGAAACGATTGTAATTGTCTCCTGTTTTCTATTAATTATTTTCCGTACCAGGAGATTGGTTGAAAATCGGAGATAAGTAAGCAACTAAAACGCCAATAAGAAAACCAGAAATATTACGAACTACTGGTAACCAGTCATTTGTTCGGGTAACCACCGGACCAATACCGAAAGCAACAAATAATATCCCCCACAAAGGAGAAAATATCAAAGCCCATTGCCAAGCAAAAACTTGTCCTTCTTTACGGGGTTGAGCAGCAAAACCACATATAACTCCACCAATTACCGAGCTAATCAATGTTAATATCCACTGTTCTCTTGGTAGCCCCGGTACTACATTACAACCCCCTTGACTCAAACAATTCTCAACTGTTCTTACAGCTGTGAGAACTGCTTGGTCTTCCCCTTCTTCACGGACAAAGTATAAATTTCCAAAGCGGGTTTGTAATTCAATCCAAAAAGTACGTGGTAATAATTCATATACTGCATCGCCAACGCTAAAACTTAAAATGTTACCACCACGTGCATCAGAAACAAAAAGAATACTTCTATCATCCAAACCCCAAAAATTAATTACTGCCCTACCAGGAGTACGATCGTATTGGGTTAATACCCGTAATTTCCAACCCGTATCGGCTTCAAATTTTTCTAATTCTTGGACTAAATTATTTTCTTGAACGCTATTAAGAGTTTTTGCTAAGTCTACGACTGGAGTGGGATTATCGGGTAATAATTCGGGATTATCATAGGCATATGCACCCTCTGACTGGGTAATCCATACCGAAGCGGCTATAAATATTACTGCTACAAATTTGAAAGTTTGCTGAAAAATTCGCTGCCAAAAACAGTGCTGCATGATTTTTTATACAGATGCCAATACTAGAAGTAAAGAAGGTTTTTTTATGAAAATACGAAAAAAGTAATTCTTCTTTACAGTTTGTTACTTGAATCTAATTTATTTTACCCGAGTACAGTATCGCCTTTGTTCCTTAATTTATTTTGTCAGATAGAGGAACAAAGGCGATGAATACTGATATTCGGTTTTACAGACAGGCTTAAAATCTAGATTAATTTTAATCTAATTGCACAATTGTCAGGAAACCTTAACGTGAAACATCCTTATGATTGTCTTTAATACGGTATGTCTGATCTGTTTCACGGTTATCTTGCCTAATTGTTTCTCTTTCGCGTTCGCGCTCGCGTAACTTGAGCATATGGAGTGATGATGGTGGCATACGTTCGCTCATTCGTCGAGGAGATCTGTAGCGTGTAAAACTTTTAAATGCAGTTTTGACACCAACGAAAAAGCTACGAGTGCTAATTTGAACCGTTTGAGCTTGTTTCCTGGCACCATCAATACTTCGATCTACTTGTCGGATAATACGATCTGCACTCTTGACACCTTCACTGACATCGTCAGCTAAATCATTGATTTCCAAGTTAGTCATGCGAATCGCATCGAGAGTCGGTGGTAGTTCTCTGGAAAGAGTGTCGAATAGTTTTTCTGCGCTTCTAGCTGCTCGTGCAAGTTCTTGCAACGCTGGCATAGCCGCAACCAAAACAGCTATCAAACTGGTAGCGACTAAAATAAGGGATAGTGCGAGCCAAAATAAAGGTTCAATCACGCTTATATTATTTATCAGCTATCCATCCTGTGTCCAAGTGAATTTGTTTCCTCTCCAACTGTAGAAGAAGAAACGGTCTGTTTCTCTAAAATATCTTGTTCTGTCAATATTTGACTTTCTCGTTGGCTAGCATCAATACCAGCTGCAATCGCAAGGCGTAATCTATCCAAAGTATCATCCCAGTTAGAACGAGCGTTGTGGGAAAATTTATCTGCCTGAAGCTGCACGCTAGTAGATAGATCTTCTGCTATTTCCGGTAAGGCATTGGCAGATTTTTTCAATAGTTTGCGTGTTTCCCGTCCCGTACGGGGAGCAGTTAGTAATCCAGCCAAGGTACCAATAGCAGTTCCCAGCATTAAACCGCCAATAAATACTCCAGAACGGTTTTTTGACATATTACATCGACCTCCTTCCACCCATTTTATTAGGGTTATCCAGCTTTATAAGAACCACGAAATATTACGTACCATTATAAACGTGAAAATTTAACTGCTCTCATCTTTTCTTGGTAATTGGTCATCGGTAATTGGTCATCGGTAATTATTAATAGCACTGCGTGCCGCCGCAAGCGGCATATGGTAATTGGTCATTGCTTGGGCTTATTAAACTTGAGTGTTATTCCACCACCTTCCTTGTATTTGGGTGTGTTACTGAAAAATAAGTAACGTGTGGATGTGATGTTTTCAAGATAAAATAATCGAGCCTTTTATCATGAAGTATATTCAAAGTTTCCTTATACTGTCTCCTGAAGCGATAATTTTTTATATATGAACGCTACACAAGAACAACTTAAAATTAAATTTCAACAGGCTTTAGCTGCGGCTTTTGGTGAGGATTATGCCGAAGCCGATCCAATCTTAGTTCCTGCATCAAATCCTAAGTTTGGTGACTATCAAGCCAATATATCTTTACCATTAGCAAAAAAGTTAAAGCAACAGCCAAGGGCGATCGCACAACAAATAGTCGAAAATTTAGATGTGTTGGATATTTGTGAACCCCCAGAGATTGCTGGACCGGGTTTTATTAATATTAGATTGAAAACGGTATACCTGGAAGCTCAATTACACTCGATTCAAACTGACCGCAGATTGGGAGTACCAGAAACAAACAATCCTCAACGGGTGGTTGTCGATTTTTCTAGCCCCAATATTGCAAAAGAAATGCATGTTGGGCACTTACGTTCGACAATTATTGGAGACTCCATCGCCCGAATTTTGGAATTTAGGGGACATGATGTCCTACGGTTAAATCATGTTGGTGATTGGGGTACCCAGTTTGGGATGCTAATTACCTATCTGCGGGAAGCTTATCCTGATGCTTTGACAACTGCAAATGCTTTAGATATTGGCGACTTGGTTACTTTTTATAAAAAAGCTAAACAACGGTTTGATGAAGATGAAGTATTTCAAGAAACAGCACGTCAAGAAGTTGTCAGATTGCAAGCAGGTGCAGAAGATACCATCCATGCTTGGAAATTATTATGCGAGCAGTCCCGACGAGAGTTTCAAATTATTTACGATCTATTAGATATAAATATCAAAGAAAGGGGTGAATCTTTTTATAATCCCTTCCTCGCTGGAGTTATCACAGACCTAGCCGAATCGGGTTTACTGGTGGAAGACCAAGGAGCAAAGGTTGTTTTCTTGGAAGGTTTTACCAATAGAGAAGGTCAACCTTTACCTTTAATTGTTCAAAAAACTAATGGCGGTTACAACTACGCGACGACAGATTTAGCAGCTTTACGCTATCGAATTGAAGAAGATAAAGCTACCCGTTTAATTTATGTTACAGACTCTGGACAAGCAAATCATTTTGCTGGAGTCTTTCAAGTTGCACGTCGTGCTGGTTGGATTCCCAAAGAAGTAGAACTAGTCCATGTTCCTTTTGGTTTGGTATTGGGTGAAGATGGCAAAAAATTCAAAACTCGTTCCGGCGATACTGTAAGATTACGGGATTTATTAGATGAAGCTGTTGTTCGTTTTCGCAATACTTTAGAAGAGAAAATTAAGGAAGAAGGTAGGCAAGAAACAGAAGAATTTAAAGCAAATGTCGCCGGTGTTGCAGGTATAAGTGCAGTAAAATACGCTGACCTCAGTCAAAACCGCACCAGCAATTATATTTTCAGTTACGATAAAATGCTTTCCGATAAAGGTAATACAGCACCTTACATGCTTTATGCCTATGCCAGAATTAAAAGTATTGGTCGTAAAGGTAACATTGATTTTGAAAAATTGGGAAGCGAACAGAAAATTCAGTTACGAGAAGAAGCAGAATTAGCTTTAGCCAAGCATGTTTTGCAATTAAGTGAAGCGATCGCGGATGTAGAAAAAGATTTATTTCCCAATCGTTTGTGTGAATATCTATATCAACTTAGCGATAAATTCAATAAGTTTTATGAACAGTGCCCGGTATTAAAAGTTGAAGAACCACAGAGAACGTCACGTTTAGCTTTGTGTGACTTGACAGCGAGGACATTGTATTTGGGTTTGTCTTTGTTGGGTATTCGGGTCGTAGACAGAATGTAGCGCTAATTATCTCCAATAATATGACTGCGATTCTACGTGCAGCACAAGAATGCTTATGGTACAAAACAAAAAATCCTAAGCCAAAAGCCCAGTCATAAGACCGGGCTTTGATTTTGGGATATATTCCCGATGGCTATTTATAGAGGTCATTTATAATTGTTTTGTTCTGAATATGACTACAAACTGGTTCAGAACGATTTCGGAAAATTACTTCTAACATTTCTAATTTGCCCAAATCAAAAGCCCAGTCACAAGACCGGGCTTTGATTTTGGGGTATATCCCCATGGTTACTTATAGAAGTCATTTATAATCGTTTTGTTCTGAATATGACTACAAACTGGTTCAGATAGATTTCGGAAAATTACTTCTAACATTTCTAATTTTCTCAAATCAAAAGCCCAGTCATAAGACCAGGCTTTGATTTTGGGGTATATCCCCATGGTTACTTATAGGAGTCATTTATAATCGTTTTGTTCTGAATATGACTACAAACTGGTTCAGATCGATTTCGGAAAATTACTTCTAACATTTCTAATTTTCTCAAATTAAAAGCCCAGTCATAAGACTAGGCTTTAATTTTGGGGTATATCCCCATGGTTACTTATAGGAGTCATTTATAGTCGTTTTGTTCTGAACATAACTACCAACTCCTTTGGAATGATTTCGGAAAATTAGGTTTATTTCTTATAAATAATTTTCTCAGCTTTATTCTCAATCTCCAAAATCCTGAATCACCGGGTATTTTCAGAACCTCATGTAATAAAATACAATTTCACACCACGACACATTCAGCTTGCATTTCTGCTCCAGATTCCTCATAACGTGCTAAATCTTCGATCGCTTGATCAATAAGATCTAAACCTTGCTGTACAGTTTCAACTACACTTAGTTTTCCACGCAAATCCGCAGCATTGAGAAAACCTTTTGCATACCAAGTCATATGTTTGCGCGCCTGACGTACGCCGCGATCGCCTTTATATTCGTACAAAGCTTGTAAATGTTCTCGAGCACATTCAAGGCGTTGAATTGGTGTAGGTGGTGCTAATTTTTCGCCAGTTTTGAGAAAATAATCAATTTCACCTACCAAAAAGGGATAACCTAAGGTTCCACGAGAACACATCACCCCGTCAGCACCAGTTTCCTCCAAACATTTTACTGCTGCTTCCACAGAAAAAATATCGCCGTTACCAATTACTGGAATCTCAAGTATTTCCTTAACACGAGCAATCCATTCCCAACGAGCATTCCCGTTATAACCTTGGGAGCGGGTACGTCCATGTACCGTAATCATTTTTGCTCCTGCATCTTGCATCCGTTTGGCAAAATCGAGAATATTTATTTCTTTATCATTCCAACCAATACGGGTTTTAACTGTTACTGGAACTTCTACAGCCTTAACTACTTCCCGTACAATAGCTTCAGCGACTTCTGGCTGTCTAAGCAGAGAAGAACCACCACCATTCTTAGTGATTTTGTTAACCGGGCAACCCATATTAATATCAACTGTATCGGCACCCTCATCAACTGCTTTCACTGCTGCTTCCGCCAAAAAATCTGGACGACAATCAAACAGTTGGATACTAATTGGTCTTTCTCCTGGATCCACCTCCATAATTTTGGGTAATTCTTTAACGTAATGTAAGCCCGTAGCGTTCACCATTTCGGTGTACATCATGGATTGTGGCGCATAGCGACGTACCAAACGGCGAAACACCAAATCAGTTACACCTGATAAAGGCGATTGCAAAACTCGACTTTTGACTTCAAATGAGTCAATTTTTAAAGGTTGGGAAAGTCTAGCTTTTAATTCGGGAGATAGGGCTAACATACGAAGAATGAAAATTAGAATTCAGGAGTCAGGAGTCAGGAGTCAGGAGTCAGGAGTCAGGAGTCAGGAGTCAGGAGTCAGGAGTCAGGAGTAATAAGTAATAAGTAATAAGTAATAAGTAATAAGTAATAAGTAAGGAGTAAGAATAAAGTTGGGAGGTGTGACTTTTATATTTTAGAAGTTCCTACGGATTAGTAAAGTCTAATCTTAAAACTAAAATTGAACGGATTCAGATGACTGTCCGCGTGAGTCAGGCTATTAGCCAAGCAGGAGCTTGGATTACTGACTTTCATTTGTACTCGGATATCTTGATTTACATCAACTCTGAGATACAAACTACTAATTTGGATAGATTTGCTGAAACTCTTCAAGGAAAAGGCTTGAATTTGAGTCAAAATAGCATAGGTCAGCTCATTCTCGCTGGTGATAAAACACTGAAAGAGAAGAAGCTAATAGGGACATTGCAAATTATATTTTTACATGACTAACCCGATCTGCCCTCAGAAATACCTGCGGCTCCGGGATAATAGCCATACTCATTACTGATTGATGTCTTTTTTGAAATTTGCTTTGAGCAGACATTTTATTCCTTGAAGTTTTTTTAATTTTCCTCCCAGGAAACTTTATCCGCATCTAAAAACAAATTTTCACTTATTGAATTAGTTTTGAAGACAGAAACACTCGCGTATATCTCTGTCTCTTAATGGTTTATACAAGAGCAGAAACTTCGATGCTTAACTATGAAGAAGACTTATTCTGAGCTTTCTTTCTTGCTCTCATCGCCACAACAAGTAATCCTGCAAATAAAACAGATCCTAAAACGTTTTCTGGTTCAGGAACTTCGACATTAGATTTTGTATTTTTGAAAGCTAATAAAGTAATATTGCTATCTTTCTTGAACGATCTGCTCACAGAACCTTCCACAGAAGAACTTTTATATGCTTCGCTTCCATTTCCACCATCAATTGGACCAAAACTAGAAAGACCAGAATTGCTATTAAAAGTAATATTGCCACTACTGGTATTATTAATAAAATTATTTTGACCTGTAGCGTCAATGCTTGCTGCCAACATAAATGAATCTAGTACATTATTCTGACCAATCTGGGTTGGATCGAATTGCGGTGAGTTGAGGAAGTTTAACCGTTGATCTGCAGAGGTACCGGTTGTATCCAAGAGATAGAAGGAAATATCTCCAGCAGCGCTAGCATACTCAACTCCTGGTTGATCTACAGAAGCATTTAAATCTAAGAAAGCAGTAAAGTTAAAAGATAAAGTGTCGTTACGACTGACGTCAAAATTAGCAAAGTATCTCGGTGATGTTGTCGCTGAAGCTGTATAACTAGGACCATTACCAAATACCAAACTTTCCGCGACATTAGATACATTTAAAGGAGAAGGTTCGGCAATGGTACTAGAAAAGTTATCAAAGTCTGCTACACTATCATCCGTTCTGGATTCAGCGAAACCATCAGCATCATTTACAGCTTCCAGTGCTGATGTTTCTTGTTGACTGAAATCTGTAAAAAATAGTTCCCCATAGGAACCAGCTAAAGTTGCGGCTAAACCAGGAGCACTTGCTAGCACCCAAGTAGTCACGAATGGGGTTACTCGTAAAGCAATTCTTTTGACTAAGACTGAATATGACTTCATCTAAAACCTCTGTGATGATGTTACCAATAACTTGGTTAAGTAGTTTTTATTTAAAAGGACTTATGTAAGACCTTTCCCTGGATAAGTTTGAAGAGAATAAAATCTTTCCACTTAAACATTTATCTACAATATTTAGGAAATATAGAAAATATTCAGATTAAAAGAGGTTAATATTCTACTCCAGCTTTTTTAAGTCTTTAATTTGATTTAGTAGTCGATATTAAGCCACTATAAATTTTTCATAAACTTACAAACTCATTTAAATAAATTTTCTTTATTAACTACAAAGAACAAATTTCCTGATTGAAGTATTCACAAAATGAAAAATTCTACATGTAGTTTTGTCCTAAATACTAGTAAGAAAACAATTGCCGTTAATTATAAGATTTCACTGGTAATAGAAATAAATTGAGAAAAACTTCAAAAATATTCTCCTCACAAAAATATATTTTTATACTAGCTTAAGCCATCAAAAAGCTATAAAATAGCTTGTTTGCGAACATCCGAAAAGAAATGCATCAGTTATTCAGAGTCGATTACACATAACTTTATTAAGCACCCTAGAGGAGGAAAATAACAGTGAATTTATTTATCTCCTTGGTTAAATATCTACCTCAGTCAAAATACTAAAACATTAACATTAAAGTATGTATGAATTTTTGATGAATTTATTGAAGTTAATGCTTTATTTACCAGACTGAATTAATATGTATCAAGTAATTTGTTGAAAATCAAATAAATATTTTGTTTTGCAAACATAAGTCAATAAATAATATTGAATGCTAATTTTGTATAGATTTATTCTTAAAACGGAGCAGAAGCGCAGTTAATATGTTGCTCGCAAACGACTTAACAGGTAATCTCCAGCAAGAATGGGGGGATATATGGGAGGATGCTCTTTTTTACAGCTTTCCAAACAAGTAACTGTTGTATCGTCGTTGGGATGACAGAAAAAAGCCAAAGAGTACCGTGATTGCGTTACTCTGTTGTCGTCAGGGATTATGACTCGATGCTTTGTGGAGCAAAATACATGATTTGTCCAACGTTGGATTAAATCTCCTGTATTGACTATAACTGTATTGGGGATGCTTGGAGCACAAATCCATTTACCGAAATCACCATTAGAACCAGAAGAACTAGTTTTGACTTCCAAACCACCAAGGGAATCTTGAAACAATAAGGTAATGCTTCCATAGTCTGAATGTTCGCCAGCACGTATTTGTCCAATTTGTGGTTTTTGTTCCAAGGGTGGATAGTGCAGAAGTCTGAGGGTATGCTTGCGATTACTATGGTTGTCAACAAAAAAGTTTTCCGGCAATTCTAGGGCTAATGCTAAAGCTTGCAGAACTTTGTTTGCAAGTTGGTTACAAGCTTCATAGAAATTAAGAATGTAACCATTGTGGATTGGAGTATTTTGTGATTCGGGAATAGAAGATTCATTTACCCGATTCCTGCTCTCAACAAGGTTAAAAGCTTCTTTTAGATCTCCGGGTCTATTTGGGTTAAGGCGCTCTCGTTCAATACCAACATAACCTTGATTACTAAACTCATCACTCCAAGCAAATTGTTGCTTAGTTTTTAAGGGTAAATCAAAAAAACTTTTACTTTGTATAAATACTTTTTCAATCAAGTCCTCACTCATACCATGATTTTGCAAATAAATAAAGCCAACTTGACTACAAGCATCATGAATTTCCTTAACTACCATTTGTTTAGCTTGTTTATTTCCATGGCTGAAGAGAAAAAAATCAATAACTGGTATTTCATCTATAGGTAATTTAACTGACATGATGATATAATAAGTATATTTGATGTTACATTATCATCATTTACCTTTCTTCGCTCCCCCATATAAATGTGCCAAAAAGCAAACTCTACCTCATAAATTTTGGGGTAGAGTTTGCTTTTTAAATTCACGGAATAATTGAACTCTAAATATTGCTAATAATTAAAAATATTAACTTTATTGTTAACTAGTCCAACCCGCTATCCAGAGCCGTAGGCGTCGGCGCAGCCTCTCCCCAACCTTGAGAGGATGGGGAATTGTGCTAATTGACGTTAACGGTTCATGTAGTTACATTTGTTAGCTAAATATGAAATTCCTGTTGCTATATTTTCTACATCTTCCCGATATCTTCCCTTTTCTGTCCTAGCATTAAATTTGTTTTAACAGCAGAATTACTATATTCAAGTATTTAGTTGCAAGATTATTGAGGAATAAGCCTGTACGGCAGTGTAGATTAAGTTCTCCGACTTCAAGTAGCGCGACATACATCATAAAATTTTATATATGACTTATTCCTAAACTCGCGGCGTATGAGTTGGACTTGCTCCCAGCATTTACTCAGGAGCAACTTAGGAGAAATTAAGAAGTAATTTAATTTTTTGAGATCTAGCAAATGTTTTGATTGTATTATTCGTAATAATTTTTAATTATGATTAATTTCAATTTAGAAGAAGCAATTAAAATTGCGAATCAATCTGTATACTTAAAATTCAACCGTAACTTAACAGATGTTGAAACTATGATCCTCAAAGGAGCATGGTTGAGAGAAGAATATGATGTTATAGCTGCAAAGAATCAGTACGCTACTAGTTATATCAGTCAAGATGTTGCCCCGAAGCTGTGGAAAATTTTGACAGAATCATTGGGTGAGCGGGTTCGGAAAAGTAATTTTAAAGAAGCACTGAAACGACGTTGGGAATATTTATCCCATGACCAATATATGTCTGCAAGTTCAAATTATTTAGGGATTAATAGTAGTAATAAAAACTCCGGAAAAACAAGTATAAACGAAAAAAAAATTAACTCTAGATTGTGTCAAACAGAAGTTAAAGATAAATATTTAAACATTGAAAATGAGGACGATAAACTTATCCCTGATATTTATGTAGAACGTCCTCCAATTGAATTAATTTGTCATCAAACAATACAGCAACCAGGTTCTCTGATTAGGGTTAAGGCTCCTAGTCTAATGGGGAAAACTTATCTTGTTGGTAAAGTTCTTTCTGAAATTGCACAATGTGACTATCGCACTGTTAATTTAAGCTTCGAGTTAGCTGATAGTAGTACTCATTTTACGAACTTAAATAAATTTTTACGCTGGTTTTGTATCAACATCAGCCGTGAATTAGGATTACCCACTAATCTAGATGAATATTGGGACGAGGAAGGTATGGGAGCAAAAGTTAGTTGCACTACCTACTTTGAAGAATATCTTTTAGACCTGGCAAATTCTCCCTTAGTTATATGTTTGGATGATGTGGATTTACTCTTCCCTTATCCCCAGATATATGAAGATTTTTTTGGTTTGCTACGCTCTTGGTATGAAAAAGCAAGAAGTCGTAAACTTTGGAAAAAATTAAGACTAATCATCGTTCACGCCACAGATGTTTATATCCGACTCAATATTAATCAATCTCCGTTTAATGTTGGGTTACCAATTGAATTATCAGAATTCACTCATGAACAAGTACTAGAATTGGTTCACCAACATCAGTTACAAATAGATAACAACACTATTGAATTATTGATGAAACTTGTGGGAGGTCACCCTTACTTATTAGAACAAGCTTTTGTTTATCTCAAAATACATCCAAAAATGGCGGTTGATAAGTTGTTGAGGGAAGCAACTACAGATGCAGGTATTTACAGTCATCATTTACTAGAACACTGGTTAAATCTCCAACAACATCCTGAATTAGCTGAAGCTTTTAAAAGAGCAATCACATCCGTTAGTCCAATACAAATAGAACCTGTATTAGCTTATAAATTGCAAAGTATGGGATTGATAAAAATTTTGGGTAATACAGTTGAACCTCGTTGCAATTTGTATCGGAAATATTTTATAGACCGTTTATGTCATAGCCATAATTGGGAATTATCGGAATCTAATTTGATTTCTAATTCTAGTCATTTACAATATGTTTTTAAGGCTTCTTAATTTGAGGTTTTTTGTGAATATATCCAGCTAAATCAAGATGACATAAATTTATTATTTTTCATCTTTTACTCGGTAATTATTTGATTTAGGATATTCCCTTCAGTTTATTTAAATTGTAGGGAATTTCTAGTATCAATTTTTAATATAAATTTTTAGTATCAATTCATTGTAAAATAATTTACGGTAACGTACCGCTTTGCAAACAGAAGTTACAGCGTTACGCGCAAGTCAATTAATCCCTATCCATAAAACCAATTAAATCTTCTGCTCTAATCAGAGATATGGAAGAATCATTTATTTCTTTAAAATCATATAAAATAATACGATTTGCTTGTTGCTCAACGCTGTACTCAAATACTTTTCGAACATAACGACCGTTATCAAACATTTTTCCTTGCTTTGCATAAGCGTTTTCAAAGATTTCTGAAAGTGCAGACTTTGCTGATTCTTCCAGGGTATAGTCACGATCGCGGCAAAATTGCTGGAAAATTAAAATTAATTCCTTTGGTGTGAAACGCTCGAAGTAAAAAAAGCGACTAAAACGAGAACTAAGACCGGGACTCGATTTAAAAAGGAACTCCATTTCTTCAGTATAGCCTGCCATAATTACAGCTAATCGATCACGACGATCTTCCATTCGTTTGAGTAGTATTTGAACTACTTCATGACCGTAATCATTTGAAGACCCACCTTCTGTAATCAGGCTATAAGCTTCATCAATAAAAAGAACTCCATCTAATGCTTGCTGAACTGCATCGTCTACGCGATATGCTGTTTGTCCCAAATACGCACCAACAAGTCCCGCACGATCTACTTCGACTACATGTCCCTTTTCAAGATAGCCCAGTTGTTTGTATAAACGACCAACTAATCTTGCGATGGTAGTTTTTCCTGTTCCAGGTGGACCTAACAAAACAATATGCAGTGAAAGATCTAAATTTTTAAGTCCCCGTTTGCTACGCTCAGATTTCACCTGAAGAAAATTAGCAAATGATAAGAATTGTTGTTTAATCAGATCGTGTCCAACTAATAGATTTAAATCTGCAAATACTTGCTCGAAGCTATCATTTTCGGGCGATACATGTTCAAAAAAAGATGCCTTTAAATTTGTGTTATTTTCGAATTCGTCTGTATTTCGCTTTTCTGCACTATCTTTATCATCAATACCAGAAGTCTTGATTATTAAGCTATGTATCTTAATTGTATTTTCACCACAGACTAGGAATCCGATATTTTTCCCCAGAATTTTCATCGCTATCTGTGTTGAAATTTCTTTTACCAGTACACTATTAATGTAGAACTTAACTATATCTTTTTTCCTACGAATCTCAAGGATATTTAAGCTGTTACCTCTGTGGATATTATCATTTTCCTGAAGCTCACTGTATTCTTCCCAATTACCATTTTCACATTTACATATTTGATAATTCCCATTACTAGTAATAAGGAAAGATAAGTGATTTACTGCATCTAATGCTCCCCAAATAAAACCATATTGTTCTTGTTGATAATTTGGATTTTTAAAATTTGGTACTTGCTCAAGGACAACGTGAATATGAAATTCGTCATACTCATAAAAATCTTCATTTAGCTTTTTCCATATTGCCCAGTAACCATAGGAACGTTTATGTTGAAATACGTGACAGTTATGTTCTCTAAATATTTCTACATCTTTGGTATTACACAAAGTCCATCTGTGACGTTCGTCTAAAAAATATTCTTCGAAAATAAACATAATATATTTAATTTATAGAATAAATACAAAAAACATATAAAAAAGAATAAGTAAGTAGGTAAGAAAAAATTAAATTATATAAATAAATATAAAATGTCCGTATTTGGCTCATAGTAGCACTATTACAAACAAGTTATGATTTTTCTTACTAACCTACTTAATTGTGAGGTTAAAAGTTGAAATCTTTCGCGATATTGATTTTAATACCGCTTTTTTCAAATCACTAAGATACATGTATGTTTCCTATTGCCGAAGTTTTGTAGCTCACTTAATTGAGTGAGAACTATAACATAATTTTATTGTACTAATTTTATAAAAATAGTCATTTTGTTGCACATTAAGGATTTTTGATTTTAACTAAGAAAATAGAAAATGGGAAATGGGAATTTGTTTATTTCCATCAATAATCAGATTCATTAAATAAAACTATAAAAACTTTGCCTAACCGTAACTAGTAACAAAATAGGCAAAGTATATTCAACACACACTATTAAAGGTTTATAAATACTTCAGATAAATTCTTGTAACTGATATTTATTTAATATTTTTTAACTTTTCCCTGTGAAGGTTTTATTTGACAAAAACTCAAAAACCGCGCATCTAATGAAAATCTCGCAAATATTACTTAATATGAGATCTTAGCTAAATATTATTCTTCCTCAAAATTATATATCTGTTATTAATCTTGCTTTTCTTAAAAAGAATCGTAGTACAGTCTCTTCTTTGGTTACAATATCAGCTCGACCATTCATTCCCAACTGAATATAGCATTTTTTTTGGGTATGACCCAAAACGAGTTTTTCTGGTTCGACAGTGACTTCATAGAAAGAAGCTCTAGAATTTGCTTTTGGGGTACTGTTTTCAGTCAATGGACTATTGTTTCTTTGAGGGGAAATTGCATCAGGAGAAATTGCTGTGACTTTACCATTAAGGGTTCCGTAATCTGGGTAAGGACAAGCTCCAACGCGCATTTGCACTTTTTGACCAACTTTGATTTTACCTTTATCCTCAGAGTCTATGGATGTTTTAATGATTCTGGGAGCATTAATAGGAACAATTCGGACAACTTCTTCACCAGTACGTACGGTTTGACCGGAGTTTCTCAAGTTTAATTTGGAGATAATACCATCCTCAGTTGACGTAATAGTGGTTTGTTTTAAGTCATTTTCTACTTGTTTGAGTTCTCTTAAGTCGCGTTCTAATTGTTTTTGGGTTTCAACGTGTTGTTTGAGTAGAGCTTGACGTTCTTTTTCTAGGGTAGCTTTATTTGCTTCCCCAGAAGCTTTCTCTTGAGCAATGCGTTCAGTTGCAACTGCGACTTGTGCATTACTTGGGTTGAGAACTGCTTGAGCGCGTTCTCGTCGAGCGATCGCACCCCTAACTGCTTGTTTTAGACGCTCAATAGTTTGTTTTTGAGCTTCTACTAATGCTTGTTGTCTTATGACTGCTTGTTCTTGTTGCTTAACAGCGAGTTGTGCTTCTTCCATTTGGTCTTTAGATAATGCTCCTTCTTTCGCTACACTTGCGTAGCGATTGCGCTTTGATTTTGCTGCTCCCAACGCAGCTTCTGTAGACCGGAAATTAGCTTGTGTTGATGTTAAGCGAGCTTCACTTTCTTGTAATTCTTTTTGGGCGATTTTGACATTAGCATGGGCTTCTTTTAATTCAGAAACAGTAGTAATTTTTTTATCTAGGAAAGTACGATTGTGTCCTCTTAATTCTGCTTGAGCAGAAGCAATAGTACGTTGTATGCGCTCAGTTTCGGCTTTAATTTGAGTATTAAAAGCATTAATTTGGGCGTTGATTTGAATCAGCTGTAATTTGGCTTGCTGAATATTGGTTTGTAGTTTGCTTTTTTTTGTTTGGAGACGGGAATCATCAATCCTAGCGATCGCCGCACCTTTTGTAACTGTTTGATTTACTTTGACGTAAATTTGCATTATTTGTCCTTCTGTTGCTGCTTGGACGATTCTCAACTCACCAGCAGGACGGACAACTGCTTGTCCTTGTACCGTTACCTTATATTTAGTTACAGCAGCGATTGGAACAGCTAGACCCAGTACAAACAGAATAAATAATCCGCCAAAAGTAGTCCAACGACTGATAGGTGGGAGAAATTCATCTGTTCGTGCTGGAGGTAAAAACTTTGGTTGAAAATTGGTAAGCATGGAATTGGGGATTGAGAATTAGTGATTTACTTGAGGAATTACTAAAGTGACTAATGACCGATCGCGAAAGAAGACTTGAAACCATTACTATTTCGAGGAGGAAGAAAATCATCAAGAAAATCTAAATGTTCTCCAGGAAGATGATTTAGTTCTTCCGGTGTACCCTGGATATTCAAACGTCCTTCATCCAAAAGAACAATCGAATTAGCACGTTGAATAACTTTCGGACGGTGGCTAATCATGATTGTGGTTTTACCTTGACGATAGTGAAGTAATCTATCCAATACTTGTGTTTCGCTAACGGGGTCAAGCGCACCTGTAGATTCGTCTAAAATTAGTATTGGTGGGTTAGTTGCGATCGCTCTTGCAATAGCTAATCTCTGTTTTTGTCCGCCAGAAAGGTTGGCTCCAAACTCTCCTAAAACAGTTTGATATTTATCAGGTAGTTTACTAATAAATTCATCTGCACCAGCAATCTGACAAGCTGTTACTATATCTTCAAAACTAATATAGGGATAACTAAAATTAAAATTATCAATAATTGAACGACTCCAGAAGTGAGCTTCTTGAGGAACTAATACTACTTGTTGTCGCAGACATTCTAAAGATAAATCTTGCTGATTGTATATACCATAACGGATGTTACCCGACTGAACTTTATATAAGCCAGCAATTAGTTTCGCAAGGGTGCTTTTACCGCAACCGGATTTACCAATTAAAGCAGTTACTTGACCTCCAGGAATATTTACAGAAAAATCTGACAATAAATTGACTCTACCGGAGTGGTGAAAGTTGAGATTGTTACAGATAATGTCTTCATTTTCTGAAATTTCAGCCCAAGGCTTTTTGAAATCATTCTCATCTTCTGGAGTTGCATCAATGACTTCTGTTAGGCGTTGAATTACTATCTGAGCAGTGACAAACTCATCGAGCAATTCGATACACGAACTGAGAAAGCCAAGAAAATTACTGCTCATGCCCTGAAATGCCAGTAATTGACCGATACTTAAAGTATTATTAATGACTAAATAACTACCCAACCAAAGTAAAGCAATACTATTGAAAGTTGAAAATAAGCCCGTAATCGTGTTGCTATATAACCCTAACTTCATGGTCTTCCAACTGATATTAGCCAGACGACCATAATTTCCCTGATACTCCTGCCAAGCCTGGGGTGTAGCATGTGTAGTTTTTAATACCTGAACCCCACGAAATGTCTCCACTAGAAAACCTTGGTTTTCTGTACCTTCAACAATCATCTTGCGAGTTTTTTGTCGCATTGCAGGTAGGAAAAGCAGATTAATACATGCAACAACAATAAAAGCAAGAATAGAAGCTAGAGTCAGAGTCCAGGTGTAGAAGAGCATAAAGCCCAAAGACACCACAGCAATAAAAAATTGACTGGGTAAACCAAGAACAATTCCGGAAACAAGTTCGTTAACTGCATTAACATCAGCAATACGACTAACAACTTCTCCACTGCGTCGCCCTTCAAAATAGGAAAGAGGTAAGTGTAGAAGCTTTCGTCCATAGTCTAAAATTAAGCCTAATTGTAATCTTTGACCAAAATGACCAATTAAGTGAGATTGAACTAAAGAAATCGCACTTTGAATCAGGCTCATTACAACCACCCCTATTGCTACAGTAGTTAGCATTTGGGTATCTCCCCGCACTAAAACATCATCTGTGAGTAGTTGCATCATTAAGGGAGAAGCGAGAGATAGCAATCCTATGGCAAAGTTAATAGCAATTGCTTGTAGCAGAAGAAAACGATACGGCCAAACACGTTGGATGTAACGTCCTATACCACCTATTTTGTCGGATTCTTGTTGGTAAAAACGGCTATCATCTGGTGTCAGCAAAAGCATTACGCCGTTACCCCAAGATGTCATTAATTCTTGGCGATTGAGATAACGGATACCAACACCTGGATCGGCAACTACATATTTTTTACCCTTTTTACCGTACAATACTGCCCAATGGTAACCTTTCCAATGAATAATAGCTGGTAAAGGTGCTTGGTGTAATTGATCAAGTACTTGAGGATTAGCTTTTACTTGACGGGTATTAAAGCCTAATGCTTCTGCACCACGACTTAATCCCAATAGAGTAGTTCCTCGAGAACCTGTACCTACTGCTTCTCGAGTACGCTTAAGAGTAAAGGTACGCCCGTAGTGTTTTGCAATAGTTGCAAGACAAGCAGCACCACAGTCTTCTTCCGAGTGTTGTTGGACAATATGGTATTTCATTTTTTAAAGGGAGTCATTTTATCAAATACTTTTCTCTACTCAGAAATAATTTATGGTTATAAAATTTAAACTTAAGATCTAGATTTAAAACTAAGATTTAAAATTAAGATTTGAAATTAAGATTTAAAATTCAAACTTAAACTTAAAGACAAAGCTGATTCCCAAATAATTGTTTCTTGTGAAATCAGCTTTGAGATAGAAAGTTCCTAACACGAGCGATGGTTTAAAATTTGAGGATGGCGAGCGCAATCCTGCTATTTGTCCAAAGGAGTAAAGCCAAGCCGCATTCAAAGATAAGTTTTATTTTTACCTTGTTTAGTTTTTGAACAAGAAAATAGGAAACTGGGTACTATTTTTATCTTTGAATGCAACTTTTTATCGTTCGGACTATACAAGCTCAGAGGTTCCAAACAACAAATCTACTTGTAATATCTTTCAATCTACAATTTATAAGCTTTATAGAGATTGATATTATATCGTTAAGCAGAATTACTGTTTATTTGGAATTCATTTCTTAGGTCCATGCACCGATATCATAGAGTTCAATGTCGTATTTATAAGCAGTACGGGTATTAAGTCGGAACGCATACTTACGTCCGTTTTGTAAATTGTATTGCTTCAATTGAACACCTGGTTTACCAGCATCATAGTCAAATTTAATTAGTCCACCACGATCAGTAACCCAGAATGAATTAGTACTTGGGTATTTTGTTCTTTTACCATCAACGGTATAAGGAATTTTGTAGCGACCAGTTTGGTTGTAAACTTTGAATACTTCGTATTTACCGCCACCATTCTCAAACCGACCACCACTGATTGTTTCAGCTGATTTTTCGTTTAAATCTGCAAACAATTCTTGGTTAATAGAAGTAATTTCTGTGTTAGTTTTAAGGTTGGACATATTTTTTCTCCTTTATTTAGATTAACTCATTTTATAGAGTTTTATTTGTGTTTGAGAAAGCTTGTTTTTTGCTTTCTGTAATTATTATCTCTAACTAAATAAATCAATAATTCAGTTAATTTGAGTAACATTAAACTGAGTTTTAATTGTGATAATTCAGATTTATTAAGGTAAGGAATTTCTATTTCATATTGGAGGCTCAATACAAAGGATACAAATAGAAAAAGGAGTAGTGACGTAAATTCACTACTCTTTAGGAGAATATATGCATGAGGATCGGGAATTCAAACTTTAGTTAAATTTAAATTTTTCATTGCCAGGATTTACCTGTGGACAAAATAATTACATTAATTACAATATAATATTAGTGCATATAGGATTCCCATAATGAAATGATGTTCTCAAATAATTTGTGGTTGATAAAGATTACGGAATACCTAATTACACATCGTAGATTATATTTGCTAAAATATGATCAATTTATGTCTTGTATCTTAAATTATTTATGATAAGAATCATATTATAATTAGTTTTTATTCAGGTTAGGTTTAGCTTCATTTTTTTATTCTTAGATTTTACAGTTGAAAAAAATATCTTACTAATGAATTAGGTTATATAGGTCAGCCAATAAAGCTTTATTTAGTTTATATAAATAGTATGTTTGATATTTTTCCTAAATAGTTGAGTCGAATTGAGTAACATCAAACTGAATATCCATGGGTAAATTTTAGCTAAACTCAGGTAAATTGAGTTTAAGTAATAAAATTTTATATTGACTTGAATTTAGTTTAATTTATAAATAAAAGCTTATGTAAAGCAATATAATTTTCTTTGTTCGCATTACTTTAATATATTTTATAGAATATTCGCGAGATTTGATTTTTCGAGAAATATTTGAAAACTAGTATTTGTATAAACCTTGATCAATCAAGGTTCTATAACCTAAAAACAATATACTTTTGAGGTAAATAATGATTTGCCCAAAGACTAATAATGTATTTATTCCATTAATAAATTTCCGCATAAAAATAATTGTATTTATAAAATTGATTTTGAATAAGTTTTTGCAAAATAACTGATCGAATGGTATATCAAAAAAATAAGAGCGATCTAAGTAAACAAAGAAAAATAATATTCAAAGATTCCCTCAAAGAAAAAATAATACTGTAGAAAATTAATTATGAACCTTCCACTCAACTCCCACTATCACTACCAAGCTGGGGGAAGTTTACCTCCTGATGCTTCTAGTTATGTTGTTCGTGAAGCAGACTGCGAACTTTATAATGCTTTATTAGCGGGAGAATACTGTTATGTCCTCAATTCTCGACAGATGGGAAAATCCAGTTTGCGGATAAGGACAATGAACAAGCTGGAAACTCAAGATATTGCTTGTGTCGAAATTGAGTTGAGTGGAATTGGATCCCAAGAAATAACGCCGCAACAATGGTATGGTGGTATTATTCAAGAATTAATTAGTGGTTTTGAGTTAAAAATATCTCGACGTAATTGGTTGCGCGAACAGGAGGATTTATCTCCGATACAGCGTTTGGGAGAATTTATTGATACAGTATTATTAGCACAAATTAGTAAAAATATAGTTATTTTCATTGATGAGATAGACAGTGTTCTTAGCTTAAGTTTTGCCACGGATGAATTTTTTGCACTGATTCGCAACTGTTATGATCGAAGGGCAAGTAGACCAAAATATAGAAGACTGACATTTGCATTGTTAGGTGTCGCAACTCCTGCAGATTTAATTCAAAATGAGAAGTCTACTCCTTTTAATATTGGTCGAGCGATTGAGCTTCGGGGTTTTAATTTACGCGAAAGCCACGCTCTACTTCAGGGATTAACTCAAAGAGTTAATAATCCTAACGCAGTATTAGAAGAAGTACTCTATTGGTCAGGAGGACAACCATTTCTAACTCAGAAAATATGTTCGCTGATTTCTCAAGACTCAGAAATTCACACACCTAAATCCATCGACCAATTAGTACAAAAGCGAATAATTGAAAATTGGGAAGCTCAGGATCAACCAGAACATCTTAGAACAGTTCGCGATCGCATTCTTAGAAATGCCCGTTGCACTCAAACATTATTACAAATATATCAAACAATACTTCGTAAGGGAAAAATCAAAGCTGAAAATAGTCGCGAACATTTAGAATTGCGCCTTTCTGGATTGGTAAGCCAACAGGGAAGTCATTTAGTTGTTAAAAATCGAATTTATGCAACGGTATTTAATAGCTATTGGGTTGAGCAATATTTAGATACATCAGAGCTTGCGACAGAGTCTGCGATCGCTCCAATCTCCATTTGGAGTCCCATTTTAGTCAGCACGCTGACAGCTATCCTGATTATAGGAATTCGTTCCCTTGGTTTATTGCAAACATGGGAATTAGTCGCTTTCGATAGTTTGATGCAACAGCGACCAAAAGAAGAACAAGATCGAAGAATTCTATTAGTAACTATTACAGAAGATGATGTTCGATCCCAAGCAGTTGCAGAACGAGGAGCGTCATCTCTATCAAATCGTTCCTTGGACAGATTAATCAAAAAATTGCAGGAGAATCAAGCCAGAGTTATTGGTTTGGACATCTATAGAGAAATACCTGTAGAAATAAAATATCAAGACTTAATTACAACTATGCAAAAGAGCGATCGCTTCTTTGCAATTTGTCTGTATGGTCAAGCCGATGGAAAATCAGGTATTCGAGCTCCTCAAGAAGTTCCTCCCCGAAGTCAGGGATTTAATAATGTACTCTTTGACAAAGATAGAGTTATTCGCCGTCATTTGTTAGCTGTAAGCAATGATGCATTTCCCTGCGAAAATCAGTATGCGTTTAATTGGCACTTAGCAACCCGTTATTTAGAGGATAAGGGAATTCAAACCGAATTTACTCAGGATAATTATTTAAAGTTAAGAAATATTGTATTTAGGACCGTAAAGCATAATAGTGGTGGTTATCATAATATTGATGCTGATAGTCATCAGATTTTACTTAATTACCGTGCAAATGATGAAATAGCACCGAAGATTTCTCTGCAAGAGATTCTTAGCGAACGATTTAATGCAGAGTTAGTTAAAAATCGGATTATCCTAATTGGTACGACCGCTCCAAGCTTTAAAGATCATCTTTGGCGTACTCCCTACAGTAACAATCCTGGATCAGTAGAAACAATGTCTGGAGTGGAAATTCAAGCTCATATGGTTAGTCAAATCCTCAGTGCAGTTTTAGATAACCGACCTTTGATTTGGACTTTACCTGAATTTGGTGAAATCATCTGGATTAGTTTTTTTTCTTGTACGGGAAGTCTCCTTACTTGGAGTCTGCGTTCATCTCACCTTAAAACTATAGTTGCAACGGGTGCTAGTTTGGGTGTTTTATACGGTATTTGTTGGAGTGCGCTAGTCGTAAGTGCAGCCTGGTTACCTTTAATACCCAGTTTTTTTGCATTTGTTGGTAGTACGGGAAGTTTGATGATTTATGTTAATAATTACAACCGATGAAATCGTGTTTGCCTAATTACTTTTCATTAAATGCGGAAGGAGAAGAGAGAATGGTGCAGAGGGAGAAAGGGTTTCCGGTTTTTCGCACAGGTATGGAAATCATATTATGTTACACCTCCGGATAATCGGTTACGATAAAAGTTGAGGGTGCAAGGATGAGCGATGCCGAAACGAATTAGCATAGCAAAGGTGGATGAACCAATTGCAATATACAGCAAAGCGGCACAAAGTGCTATCGGTCATTTGAAAAACTTGATGATTTGGAAGAAGTCTTATTTTATCGGTGCTAATCTTTACTTCAACAGCAAGATTTGATTCAAGGTTTAACAAGTTTTTATTGGTGAACTCAAATCGGCGTTTAATCGTAAGTCATTAACCGGACATGATATCATAACGAATTTACCGAATATGATATGAGACTTAATCGTACAAAGATACAAAGCAGTCTAATTATTTAGTATATATAGGGTTAACATATATAGGAATCCGGTTTTATCCATATTACCTACAGTTTTTCGTATTATACGAATCATTATTATAAATTAACCTCAATTGAACTCAATTATTCAGAATTAGATTAATTTTTACAATCCTCAATTAACCTCAATCATTGAGGTTAAAATTTCAATATAATTAAATTTATTGAGTAAATCATACAGAAATATTGACATATAATTTTTGGATTTTCTACTTTCCTACATATTGTCATACTGAAATTTTATAAATTAATTTTGTCTTAATACTAATCATGCTTAATCTCTTTAATTTCCTCTCTTTAAGGAAGAAAAGTATTTTGCATTATGACAATATTCGCTAAGGAATAGTAGTAAAAAGCTCTATTTTAGTAGTAAAAAACTCTATTTTTTTACAAATATGTTGCATGAAACACACAAGATAAATTCACAAGAGTCAAGTATTAACACTAAAAAGATATTAACATCATTCCAACGCAAATTACTACAAAAAAGTTTGCAAGATGAGTTGTCCGATCAGTACCGCCAGCGAATTCAGATTATGCTTTTAGCTGATGAGGGAAAGACTCAAGCACAAATTTGTCGTGTTTTGGGGTGTTGTCCAGCGACAGTGCGACATTGGATGCATATAGCTCGTACAGGAATGGCACATCAATGGCAAGATTGTCCCATTGGCCGTCCTAAAGCCGTTAATGAAGAATACTTGGAACGTTTAAAGGAACTATTGAGTGATAGTCCTCGTGATTATGGTTATTCCTTTCGCCGATGGACAATAAACTGGCTGAAAAAACATATGACGAAAGAATTTGGGATTGAAATCAGTGATCGCCATCTCAAACGAATACTCAAACAGATGGGATTATCTACTAAACCGAAACCAGTAAAGATTCAAGAAACTAGCGTTCAAGGGAAAGAAGGTCAAAGTATCTTAATTCACGATCTGAAATCCGCTAATGGTTCCGATTCTAATGGTTTTTGGTTATTCAATCCCAGCAACATGGAATGATATTATGGTTCGAGATATATCTAATCTATTGATTTCCCCTCAGAATTTTACCAATACTCTAGGGCATCGTCTTTCAGAACCAGAATTATCATCCTGCCTCAAACAAATAAAATGCCTAGAGCCTCCTGTTGGTAAGTTTTGGCAGAAAGTTGATGCTGAGGCAGGGGTCTATATTGTAATTTCTGGAAAGGTCAGACTAATTAATAGTGCAGGCAAGTTAATTACCAACCTAGAAGCCGGAGCCTCATTTGGAGAGTGTACTTTCTTTCCAGAAGAATCCTTTGAGTCTTACTCAGCTAGAGCTTCACTAAAAACAAAGCTCTGTTATCTTACTCCTGAACTGTTATTTCCCCTGATTAGCAAATATCCTCAAATTCGTGAGCATTTTTATCGTCAGGCACAAGTCCAAGATTCGCAGATGATTCCGGCAGAAAATTTTTTGGGAGAAGGGGGGATAAAAAGAGTAGGTAAATCGGGTAAAAATAAAGAAATCCCTATATTAGAAGAGTTAAAGCCAGGAAAAAAGCTTAACAAAGTCTACTTTCCTAGACCCACTCAAAAAGTTGGTCATTTTTGGCAGCGAGTTATCCGGCGCTATCCGTTTTTTGCCCAACAGAGTTATTCTGACTGTGGTGCTGCCTGTCTGGTGATGGTAGCTCGCTATTGGGGAAAAAGATTTAGTGCTAACCGGTTGCGAGATATTTCCAATGCTGATCGTAACGGAGCTTCATTGCGGGGACTATCAGCTGCAGCCGAAAGTATTGGTTTTTCTACTCGACCTGTAAAAGCTAGTCTGGATCGACTGGCACAACAAAATCTTCCTGCTATTATCCACTGGGAAGGAAAACATTTTATTGTTGTTTATGAAATCACTCATAAGCATGTGGTAATTGCTGATCCTGCCATTGGTCAGAAAACTCTTAGCTGCAAAGAATTCAAAGCAAATTGGACTGGTTATGCACTCTTACTACAACCTACAGTACTGCTAAAGGATGCTAAGGAGAATATAAATTCCTTCTGGCAATTTTTTGAGTTGGTAAAACCTCATGCTTTAGTACTACTAGAAATCTTTATTGCTTCTGTGCTGATTCAAGTATTTGGTCTAATTACACCTATATTTACGCAGATAATTTTAGACCGAGTGGTAGTACAAAGCAGCGCCCTAACCCTGACAGCAGTCGGGTTAGGCTTGTTGATGTTTAGCCTGTTCCGGGTTGCTATTACAGGTTTGCGGCAATATTTACTTGACCACACGGCAAATAAGGTAGACTTAGCGTTAATTGTTGGCTTTATTCGCCATACTTTGCAATTGCCTTTGAGTTTTTTTGAATCTCGTTATGTTGGTGATCTTACCTCTCGTATCCAGGAAAACCGTAAGATTCAGCAATTTTTGACTGGTGAGGCTTTATCGATTCTGCTAGATTTATTGACAGTTTTTATCTATGTGGGATTGATGTTTTGGTACAGTTGGAAGATGGCACTACTAATGTTAGTAATTGTACCGCCCTTTTTCCTGTTGGCATGGATTTCTACACCTTTTTTAAAACGAATTTCTCGGGAAGTCTTTAGTGCAATTGCAGCTGAGAGCAGTTACCTCATTGAAGCTCTTTCTGGTATTCGTACTATCAAGTCTACAGCAGTTGAACAGACTGTGCGTTGGCATTGGGAAGAACTATTAAATAAAGAGGTTAAAACTAACTTTTCTGGGGAAGTTATTGGCAATCGACTGCAGATTTTTAGCAACACTATCGAGTCACTAGCTACTGTTTCAATGCTCTGGTTTGGAGCATGGTTAGTAATTCAAAATCAGCTCACGATTGGGCAATTAGTAGCTTTTAATATGTTGTTGGGTAATGTTATTAACCCTTTTCAAAGACTGACGGTGTTGTGGAATGAGTTACAGGAAGTGGTGATTGCAATAGAGCGCATTAATGATGTGCTGGACTACGAGCCAGAAGAAGATTTGCAGCATCAAGCGCGGCAATCATTACCTGACTTGCATGGTCACATTTGCTTTGATAATGTTACCTTCCGTTATCATCCAGAAAGTGATATTAACGTTCTGGAAAATCTTAGTTTTGAGGTTAAAGCAGGACAAATGGTAGCGCTAGTGGGGCGTAGTGGTTCAGGTAAAACTACTATTTCCAAGCTCATGTTGGGGTTATATACCTCAACAGATGGGAAAGTGTTAGTTGACGGACAAGATATCACCAACCTTTCGTTAGCCTCATTGCGGCAGCAAATTGGTGTAGTGGATCAAGATACATTTCTCTTTGGAGGAACAATTCGAGAAAATATTGGTCTTGCTTATCCTTCTGCTACTTTAGAAGAAATTATCGCGGCGGCACGACTAGCAGGTGCACATGAATTTATTCAAAAACTGCCCATGGGGTATGAAACCCAAATAGGGGAGGGAGGCGGTACGTTGTCTGGGGGACAGCGCCAGCGTCTAGCCATTGCTCGTGCTTTATTAGGAAATCCCCGCCTATTAATTTTAGATGAAGCAACCTCCCACCTCGATGCAGAATCGGAGCAAATTATTCAGAAGAATCTCAATACCATTCTCCAAAACCGCACTACTCTAGTTATTGCTCATCGTCTTTCTACTGTACGCAAGGCTGACCTAATTTTAGTCTTAGATAGGGGTGTGTTGATTGAAAGCGGTACTCACGAAGAATTAATGGTGAAGAGAGGACATTATTTCTATCTCAATCAACAGCAGTTAGATGTTGCAGAATGAACTAGCTTGTAATTATGCTACCTCTACAGAAAGACGCTTTGGATCTATAGCGCAACTACAAACCTGGGTTAACCTAGGGTGATTCTTTCGTATCATCTAGTCAACAATCCAAAACTCAAAACACTACTATGTCTGAAAATCATACGTTGAATGGACATGCTCCTACTGAAACGATCCCAGATGAGCGTCATTATGACAACTTAATTACTCAACAATATATTTCTAAATCTAACAATAATAAATCACCTCAAAGTCATGACTGGTCTTATGCCACCAAAGAGCTTTTAGATAGTTTGCCACAGGTTTGGACAAGGGGATTACTCTATTTTGTGGTGGTGTTTATAGGTATTGCTTTACCTTGGGCAATGTTTTCTCAGGTTGACGAAACAGGGACAGCAAAGGGACGACTAGAACCAAAAGGGAAAACAGTTAGACTTGATGCCCCTGTTGAAGGAACTGTAGCAGCAATTAAGGTAAAGGAAGGTGAATCTGTAAAAGCTGGGCAGAAGTTATTAGAACTGAAATCAGAGTTAGTTAGTGCTGAACTTCAGCAACAAAGACAGAAATTAGAAGGTCAAGAAAATCGTCTACACCAGCAAAATTTGTTGAAAAACCAGTTGATACTCGCACTGCGTACCCAGCAGCAACAAAGTCAAGCTCAACAGCTAGAAAAACAGGCGCAAGTAGAGCAAGCACAGCAGAATCTTGAAACTCTTAGATCCGCCTACAGTTTACAAAAAGAAGAATTATTTGCACAAATAGAGCAGGTACGACAGGCTATTGAATCTAGTAAAGTTGCTTATGATTTAGAACAAATTCGTTTAAAAACTGCCCAAGAAAAAATTCCTCGTTACAAAAAAGCTTATGAAGAGGGTGCGTTATCCCAAGAGCGCTTCTTAGAAACTCAACAGTTAGCAAAAGAAGCTCAAAAAAATATGATGAAAGCTGCATCAGAAACAAGAAAAGCTCGGTCTCGTTTGAGAGAAAAACAAAGTAGTTATGAAAATAAGATTCATAAAGCATCTTCGGATATTAAACAAGCTCAACTCCGTTGGCAAGAACAAAAACGTAGTTATAAAAGTTTGGTTCATTCTGGGAAATTAGCTGTACTTAAAAGTGAGGAACAGTTAAAGAATTTAGATGGAGAAATAACGACCCTTGAAGCAGAAGTTGCCCAAACAAAAAGTCAGATTCAATCTTTGGAATTTAAGTTAAGCCAAAGGGTGTTAAAAGCACCTATAGATGGCATTGTATTTCAGTTACCAATTAAAGGTGAAGGCAGCGTAGTACAACCAGGAAAAATGATAATGGAAATAGCACCACAAGGAACATCATTAGTACTTCGAGCACAGATGGCGACCACTGAAAGTGGTTATTTAGAAAAAGGAATGCCTGTGAAAATTAAGCTAGATGCTTATCCATTTCAGGATTATGGAGTTCTAAAAGGGAAATTAATTAATATTTCTCCTACTACCTCAGAATTAGACACACCTAAAGGCAAGGTAGCAGTTTATAATTTGGAAATTTTCCCAAATCAAAACTGTATTGCCACAACTGACAAGTGTATTCCTTTACGTCCTGGGGATACAGTAACTGCTGAGGTAATTGTGCGGCAACGTCGGATTATTGATTACGTTATCGATCCATTTAAAAAGTTGCAGCAGGGAGGTTAGAATCCCCGGGGCATGATTCTAGTTATCAATATTTACTAATCGCTGTTCACTAATATTTTTTAATCAGTAATTACCACTAAATAAATAGGATTAATATGATACCACAATCTATTACTATTACTAACGAAGATATTCTACGCTGTGTTAAGCTATACTGCGAAATTCCTACGTTAAACAAAAAAATTATCACCCGTAAAGTTATTGAGAATACAGCAAATGAGGTTGGTGTCAAAGTAGATACTGAGGAACTTCAGCAAGCAGCAGATAAATTTCGATTTATGAATAAACTTAATAGTGCTGAAGATACTTGGACATGGCTGAAAAAACATAACCTTTCTCTAGAAGATTTTGAAGAATTTATTCGCATCGATTTACTTAGTAATAAATTATTACAGCATTTATTTTTAGATAAGATTGAACCCTATTTTTTTGAATATCAATTAGATTATGTGGGAGTAGTTATGTATGAGGTTGTATTGGAGGATGAAGAATTGGCGATAGAACTTTTCTATGCGATCAAAGAAGGTGAAATGAGTTTCTATGATATTGCTCACCAATATATACAGGATACTGAATTACGTCGAAAATGCGGATATCGGGGGATAGTACACCGCAAAGATATGAAGCCAGAAATTTCTGCTGCTGTTTTTGCTGCTAAATCGCCTCAGTTTCTTAAACCAGTTGTCACTTCTGACGGAGTACACTTGATTTTAATAGAAGAAATTATTCAACCACAATTGGATGAAACGCTGCGCCAGAAAATTAGTTCAGATTTATTTTCTGAATGGATCAACGAAGAAAGTGCAAAATTTGAGATTATCAATGACTTGGAAGACCATTGCTTAACCAATAACACTGAAACCTACCTACTTAGTAAATAGTTAGATTTAGTATTTTGATATTTATTTCCACACCATTGGCTTAATCTAATGGTGTGTAGATATCTTCAGAGTTTGGATTAAGGTAGGGATGCTCTAAACTAATCCCTAAGCCCTCGAAGTGTTGAATAATATATTTAACCCGATCTTCTAGAGATTCATGACCATTCTGATAAGCTTCCACCAATGCATTAGCAACAATCTGGCAGCGATTTATACCAAACTCTTCTCTAAAATAAAACTCGTATTCAGGTTCAGGATTTTCTGCTAAAGCTAACCCTGGTGCTAGCATTTTTGTGAATATGGGAATTTTAGTATTAAAGTCGGATGCGTTTTCTTCATAAACATTCTGTAGAACTGGTCGAACCACTGGATAGCTATCCCGATCTATTCGGAGACATCCTGAGTCGTATTGCCCATAGTTTGAGGGATTGTGCAAGACTTTAAAGCAGAAAGGAATCTGAAGATAATTAAATTTTTGCGTCAAATTTCTCATAACTGCAGCTGCACCTTCACTATTGAAGTTGAAGTAGATAAATGCAGGTGAATTTTCATAAAAACTAGCTACATCTCCAAATGCCATATAATATTTATGTAAAATTCTACCTGGTGGCGTATAGACTGAAAACATGTCACCAACTGTCGTAGATTGTTTTTCTAAACGAAGATAGCTATCTGATTGGATATAGAAGATAATACCTTTCTTTTCTACTGCAATCTTACCATCTGTTTCCTGTCTGAGGAGCGAGAAACCTGGGTTCCACCAACCTTTACCTTGATTATTGTGGTGTAATTGTTCATAAAATTCCCAATCTACTTCAGCAATAGTATTCTCTGATTCAATTTCGGAATATTTATGTGTGCTAACTGCTTTTCTTTTTTTTACTAATAACATTTCTCCACTGAAGTAAATATCAAATATTAAAGTACAGAGGAGCGATGCAAGGTGATCATATTGAAATTTTCGAGACAGTGTTTTGAAGATTGCGACAATATCTGTAGATTTTTTGTCTCGTTGATAATTAATATGACTACATGATAAATCAGAATAATTAATTTGAATTTTTTTGGCAATTTCTTGGATTATTTGTATTGTTTGCATAACAAAATATCATTTACTATTTGCTAATTTATTGGCTAAATATTTTTTAATTGTTCAACCAATTCTAACTGCGTTATTCCAAAAACAGATTGAAATGATTCTTCAGGTCTACACAGGAGTCTTTTTGCCAATTGAAGTATGCACACACAGCGATCATCAAAACTTTTGAAAGACTGGAGTTTTGATATGATTTCGTATATCAGGGCAAGACCAGTAAAGCGGATAATTTGAGACAAGAAATTCAGATTTGTTTCCAGGATTTTCGGGAAGATACTAATATATGCTCTAGTTAAAGCAAGAATTGAAGGTTGAATAACTTCTAGAGGTACTGTCGCTAACTGGAGGGATTGATTCAATTCAATAGCAGGATGAATAATGAAGCTATTCAGCCACAATAGCAAATAACTGGCAACAATTTTACCTAAGTCAAAGGCGGGATCGCCCCAACTACAATTCTCCCAATTAATTATTCTCAAGCTCTTCTCATTATGTACCTCAGCTTGAGATAACAATTCTTCCCAATGTATAGGAATTAGAATATTGTCTAATTGAGAATTATTGTGTGTCAGACAATAGTGCTGACGATTGGCTACTAACTCTGTAATTGCTGTTCTTAAGTTTGCAAAGCGTTGATAAAGAGCCATAAATGGAAAGCCTGGTGGAGGTAAATCCCGGATTGAAGCCTCAAAGTTAAGTTTATCTAGTAGGTGACTAGGATAAGGAAACTGATACCTTAGCTTGCCCTCAATAACTTCATTCATAAAATCACAGCAATTACGAGAAGCAAAAGTTTCACTATGTAGAGTTCCTAAACTAATACCAACTAATTTGGCTATTGCTATTGGGAAAAAATTATTTTTTTGGTAATAATTTGCTAAACTCATATAGTTTGAACATTTATACACCAAAATCGAATTTTGTAGATCGACATGGAGTATTTCTAGATTCAATGAAGAAGTGAATTCTAAATTTGAAGAAGAATTCAAAAAGCTATGAATCTTCAACTCTCGCTTTATCCGATTAGCAATGTCATTATTTAGATGATAATACTCTTGCTTAATAATTAGCTGGCTACCACTTGGTAAATCAATAATTATAAAAATAAAATTATTATTCGGTTTGGGATGAATTTGACACAATCCCATATCCTGTTCCTTGCATATATTAGAGTTAATTAAGTACTGTAATACATTATTAGAGCTTAATTTTATTATCATTATTAAGATTGATTTCTAGGATTTATTCATGATGATAAATGGGACTAATAACAATATTTAAGTATTAAAATCCCATTCTCCGTTCAATTTTTAACAAGGATAATTTATAAAATTAATGAATTATTAGATTTCCTTGTTACGATGTTTAAGCAATTACTTAGTTTTTGCGCAAGTCCTTGCACCCGTACAGGTATATGCATGAGTGTTAGTCCTACCACCTATTACGTTATTAAGCTCGTTACCGCTCAATTCATTCATAAAACTTTCAGAATCGCCAAACAATTCAATTCCAGCAGGTTGAATTTCTTTTACTTTGATATTAGCCATGTTATTTTTTCTCCAATTGATGTGTAATGAATGGGATGAATAGTATAATTAAAATATTAAAATCCCATTCTCAATTCAATTTTTAACAAGGATAATTTATAAAATTAATGAATTATTAGATTTCCTTGTTACGATGTTTAAGCAATTACTTAGTTTTTGCGCAAGTCCTTGCACCCGTACAGGTATATGCATGAGTGTTAGTCCTACCACCTATTACGTTATTAAGCTCGTTACCGCTCAATTCATTCATAAAACTTTCAGAATCGCCAAACAATTCAATTCCAGCAGGTTGAATTTCTTTTACTTTGATATTAGCCATGTTATTTTTTCTCCAAGTTATGTGTGTTTTGAATAGAATTAATTACTAATTTTTAATTCCTGATTTAATCATAATAATTTTTATTGGAGATGTCTATACTTTTGTTAGTAATATAAATGTCAAATTATCAATATTTTTGTCACTATTAAATCCCCTCCAAAAGCTTTTCAATACATAGTTTATTTCCATCTTATTATTAGATAATAAAAAATCAATTAAAAGCATGCCAATGACTTGTATACTTTAAAGTTTAGGGAATAAAGTAAAATAATTATGTCCACATAAAGTCTTGAGTATTAAATCGAAACAAAAATCATAATAAAATAGCCCAAGAATATTATTGGGCTAAAAAACAAAAACTATTAAATCATTTTACGGTTGATTAAATCTCCTGATGCGAACTCTTTTCCCCTTAAACTTTCCTTTCATTTAAGGTCTTACTACTACTGATATCTAAACACTTATAAATATCTTTAGATTTGGCATTGAGATGAACGCACTGCACATCAATCCCTAGGGTAGAAAATTGCTGAAGTATAGTTTTCATTCGCCCCTGTGATGAGTTATCTCCTTGATACCAAGCTTCTAATAACCCATTTGCGATGATTTGACACCGATTAGTGCCAAAACTTTCCTGCTCTGCAAATTGGAAGTTTGGTTCTTCTGCTAATCCCACACCTGGTGCTAGTTGCTTGGTAAATAGAGGAGTTTCTGTCTGAAAATGGAATCGGTGTTCTGCATAAATAGTCTTTAAAACTTCCTCGACAACTTCATAATCACTCTTGTCAAAGTACAGCACCCCCGAATCTTGCCGTTCGTAGTCTTTGGGATTATATAAAACCTTAAAGCTAAAAGGAATTTCAATTTCGTTCAGTCGCCGGGTTAGACTCCCCATTACTACAACTGCACCTTCAGGAGTCAAATTGAAGTAGACTCGCACAAGTACTGAAGAGTCTGAATAGTCGAGTCGATGAAATCCTAGATTGCCAACAGCTCGATAAAAGCCGTTTTGCACCTGATTCTTAGGCATGCGGATAGCGACCAAATTTCCCACCACGGGAGATTTTTCAGATATTGGGAGATGCTTGTTGTGCTCAATATACAACTTCAGCCCTCCCTTAGTCACAACCAAACTACCGTCACTCTCCTCTCTCAAAATAGACCAACCAGGATCGAAGTAGCCTTCTCCAGTATTGTTTTTGTGTAATCGCTGATAAAACTCTACGTCTATTCCCAAGATGGTATTATTTTCTAGGTCTAATGGAGGAGCATTGCGATCTTTTTCTGGTGCGAGGGCAGTTCGCATTGAACCATTGTAGTAAATACCATATAAAAAACTTTGCAGGTTTAGACTCAGATATTTTTGCTGTATATCTTCAGGCAGTTTATGAAAGCGTTCAACAACCTCAGTCGGAATTTCTAATGGTTTGTAATCTGGATGGCGAATAGAGAAGTCGGAGTGGATTTTAACCTTGTTAACAATATCTTGTAAAACTTCTAGTAATTGCTTAGTTACGACATCCGACGGTTGATCATGTGTATAATTAATTACTTGTATCATAACTTTTGTCTCGACTAAATATCTCAAGCAGCAGAAAGACTCAGGTGAATTAGTTCATTAGCAGTAATGCCAAAAATTGTCAGTATGGATTGTTCTGGACGACACAACAATGTCTTGGCAACCTGAAGCATTACTATTCCGCTATTCCCAAAAGATTTTTGGTAATCGATTGTTGCTTCAATCCGTTGAATCAAGGCAAAACCTGCAAATTGTGTCACTCGCCATAAATAATCAGGACGATGTTCTAAAATTTCTGGAAAAGTGTGAAAATAAGCTTTGGCTAGCGCAGCAATGGAAGGCTGAATCTGTTCCAAAGGAGTCATGGCTAAACGCAGAGATTCTTCAATACTCAGAGACTTACTGATAACCAAGCTATTTAGCCAGATTTGCACATAGCTGCTGATAACTGTTCCTAAATCAAAAGCAGGGTCTCCCCAAGTACAGCGCTCCCAATCAATTAGCCTGACAATGCTGTTACTTTCATGCTCCCAATCTTTGTGCAGAAGAATATTATTTAGTTTTAGGTCATTGTGGGTTAGAGAACAGGGAGTAAAAGCATTACCTAATTGAGCGATCGCCTGCCCTAAACTATTGTATCGTTGATAAAGGGCAAAGAATTTCAGACCGTCAGCAGATACCAAACCAAAAATTTCTGGACCTATGCGTTCTAAATTATTAATCCACTGAGGTATTCGGTTACTGCTTAGAGGTTCAGATCCCGTACAAAAGAAATCTTGATACTCTTGGCGATTAAATGTATGACGGTGAATGCTTCCTAGGAGAGTACCAATTGCAGCAGCGACTTCTGTAGGGTAAGTATTTTCCTTAGTGTAGAAATCCATTAAATCTCGATAATCATCTAGATATCTGAAAATAATGATGGAATTTTCTGCGTCAAAATGAAGGATTTCCGATACTAAAGGACGAAGATTACCAAGTTCTGGAAATTCCTGTAAGAATTCTTGAATTCTCCACTCACTCAAAAACTCACCAGCTGTTTTCCCTTCTTGATCGTGTCTCTCTTGTTTTACTAGCAGTTTATAACCATCTGAGAAAGTCAGCAACAAGTTAAAGTTTTTGGCTTCAAGTGGCTCAATCTTACTAAGAGCTTGCTCTGATGGATTGCATAAATCACGAGCAACTAAATAATCAAAAACATTATGAGAGTTTAATCGAAATATCATAATTTATCAAAGTAGAAATATATGTATCAATACAAAATCTTGAAGATGTAATAATGAAAATTTAATAATACAGACAACTACAAACAGTATAAGTAATAGTAATGCTCATAATTTAAATTGATGAATGGCTTTTGTACAGACTATATTAATAGGTAGTGAAATGATATATCCATGATTTAATAATATATGTGCAAGATATTTTTAACTGCAAATCATCGAATTATTAACAGTCAAATATAAAACTTTTATGTCCCAAAACTTTTGACTGGTAAAAGATCAGAGCTAAAGAAACATGTGTAGTACTTATATGAACTAACTGTAGGATAGCTATTGGATATAAATTAGTTAATGGTTTCCAGTAGAGTTATGATTTATCTCTTCAATGATATAAGCAGAATAATTTTAAATTCAAATTACCCGATTATTTATATTTGAAAATAAAACTTTTATGTCCCACAAAATTAGTTAAAACTATAAATATCACGGTATATCTAGTTTATGCTGTTATTTATTAATGGCTATTATATGAAGCAAAATTGAAAATCCTAGAATCTAACACTATTCAAATTACTTTTATTTTAGACATCAACTTTTGGTTACTACTGTTTGGTATTAGTTGTTATTCCAGCAAGCCTTAATCTTGATACTGACACCTTAAATTAGGTCATATGATAAGGTATCCTGAATTAACCTGAATTAATCTGAATTAACCTGAATTCCCTACCTGAAATAATTCTGATAGTTCCTAAATATCCTCAACTACTGAGGATAAAGCTTGAGTACACTTAATTCATCTGTTATTGCGAAAGCAAAAAGAACCTTTACTTTCCAAAAAAAATTATTTGCTTTATCTCCACCTATCTACTGATAATATGTCTGCTTAATTACTTCAGGAATTACGCAAGTAATTTTTTGAAAACAATGTAGGTAGATCAAAATCTTGAATTCTATTTATTGCTGAAAGATGCAAATCTAAAAACCAATAGTGGAAGTAAGACATGCAGGAGACAGGGAGAAAAAATCAAGTATCAGTGGAGTATGATTTTTATGTCTCAAGTTTTACCATTAAAAACAGAAATTCTATCAGGAACCGTCATTGATAATCGCTACATCATCCAATCTCTTTTGGGACAAGGAGGATTGGGAAGAACTTATTTAGCTTTAGATACTCGTCGATTTAATGAAGCTTGTGTTTTAAAAGAGTTTGCACCTACAGGAACGGGATACAATGAATTGGAAAAATGCCGTAGTCTTTTCAAAAGGGAAGCAAAAATCCTTTACCAATTTGAACATATACAAATTCCCCGTTTTCTTGCTTGTTTTGAAGCAGATGATCGATTATTCTTAGTACAAGAATTTGTTAACGGCAAAGCTTATTCCACATTATTACAAGAACGTCAAAAACAAGGAAAAACTTTTACAGAGCAAGAAGTTATTCAGTGGTTAAATAATCTTCTACCTGTTTTACAATACGTTCATAAAAACAATATTATTCATCGAGATATATCTCCTGATAATATCATGTTACCACAGGGTAAAAATTTACCTGTTTTGATTGATTTTGGAGTTGGTAAGCAAATAGCTAATATTAAAAATCTAGAGAGTTATCAACCCACAAATTTTGTCGGAAAGATGTCTCTTGTTGGTAAGTTGGGATATGCACCTCGGGAGCAAATTAGTTTAGGTTTATGTTTCCCTTGCAGTGATATTTATGCATTGGGGGTGACAGCAATTGTTTTACTTACAGGAAAAGATCCATCTTTACTTATGGACAGATACACTTTTGAGTGGAAGTGGCATTTATATACTAATGTTAGTAAAGGTTTTGCTAGTATATTAGAGCGGATGTTGGCTGATGTATATACAAATAGATATCAAACATGTGAACAATTACTTGTGGATTTAGAAAGTTTTGTAGTTACCCTACCTAATTCAGATTTCAAAAAATTGAATAATTGTCAAGCATTAGAAACAAGCTATGATTGTACATATTCTAAAACAAAGGAAGAATTATCTAGACCTGATTTATGTTCTGGAGAAACATTAAAATATTCAAGCGAATTAGCACCAACAATTATTGAAACATTTTCTATATCTCCTTTAACATCTCAAGTTAGAGGTAGAGAAAATTCTAGTTATACTTCTAATTATAATTTTAGAGAAAACAACTCTCAATCTCAAAAATCTAATGTTCCTAAAAAACTACATTCTTCATCCTCTCAACCAAAAAATGTCAATCGCCTAAAACATATTTTGTTAAACCCAAAATTTATTCAATCTTGTCAAGAAAAATTAGCTCATTACATAGGACCGATTTCAAGTTTGATTGTAGAAGATGTATTGCATGAAAATACTAATTTAAAACCATATCAATTTGTAGAAATTATTTCTAGAGAAATACCTGATTTTAAAAGTGCAAATAAATTTATAAGAGATTTAATAACCGTAGTCAATTAATTCAAATTAAATTACTTGAAATATCTTTGTCAACAAAAGATAGGTTTATCGAATAACCGAAATATATTTCTTACGATTTTTTCTACAAAATAATCATATAAAAATCAGTAATATAGATTATCCAATTTGTAGTTATTCCAAAATTATAGAGTGTCAAATTATTCTCTATTGCCAAAGTATGTAAATGCAATAAGAATAATTTGTAGGAGGTGGAATAAATGCAACAAGATACGGAAAATTTTCTATTATTTAAACTTAAGACTACATTCTTTGTAACCATAGTAATAATGACTCTAGTTAGCTGTTCTAGAGAAGTTTTCGCGGAGTCTCACAATTTAGTTCTGAGTAATTCCCAAGAAACAAAAATTCGATTTATTCCTGCACAGAAAAAGCCTCCACCAAAGAGAGGAGGTAATCCTTCTGCACCGGAAGGAACGGGAAGTAGAGGTAAATGCTTTGAGAGTCAAGATCGCCCACCATTAACTATTATGGTAGGTAGTCGCAATTTACAACTAACTATAGATAAGCGTCCTACATTTTGGATGTACACACCCTATGATCGTAAAGAACCACTTTCAGGTGAATTTTCTTTGCAAAATGGAGATAATGAAGTATTCAGAACTAGTTTTAAATTACCAACTAAATCGGGTGTTTTTAGTATCAGCTTACCACCTATAGCCCCAGGATTAGAAATTGGTAGTAAATATCGTTGGTACATTGATATTAATTGTCCGATGACGGAAGTATCAATTGAAGCACCAACTACTGTTTCATTAACTGGAGTTGTGAAAAGGGTTAATCCATCCTCTGAAATGACTATGGATTTAAGTAATGCAAAAACTCCTGTAGAAAAAATTAAAGTTTATGCGAAATATGGTGTTTGGTTTAATACTTTAACGGAGATTGCACAGCAGAGAATCAAAAAATCCCAGGATGCGAATTTAAAGAAAATTTGGATTCAATTGTTAAGTCAACCAGAAGTTGGGTTAGAAGAAATTTCCCAAGAATCGATCATAGAAAACTAAAATTTATCTTTGATAATAGGTAATAGGTAATAGGTAATAGGTAATGGGTAATGAGTAATGTTAGCGGAGCGGGGCGCGACAGCGCACAGTAATGGGTAATGAATGACTGATAACTGATAACTGATAACTGAAATCAAAGCCAATTACCTACTAAAATAAATGGTGCCCAATGATAAGGACGGTTATAATCTGTGTCGGGGTAATTTTTTAAAAAAGCAAGTTGAGCATTTCGTAGAGCTTCTGCTTTAGTAATCTTTGAATTATTAAATTTTTTGTAAAACTGGATCATAAATTCTGCCGTTGAAGCATCATTAACTTGCCAAAGAGTAGCCAAAGTACTTCTAGCACCTGCACGAATAGCAACCCCAGCTAAACCTAAAGCAGCACGTTTATCTCCTGTAGCTGTTTCACAAGCACTAAGTACTAATAATTCTACAGGAGTTTCTGTTTTAAAGTCTTTAAGTTGTAATAGTTGATCCCAATCTTTAATATTAATACGTTTGTTCCAATCTAAAACAAAAGTTTGTTCTGGATTAGAACTAAATTGTCCGTGGGTGGCGATATGAACAACATTGAAAGGAGTTGAATTAATTTGTTTTTGAATTTCTTCTTTGAGAAAATTTTTATTTTCTAACTTGTGACTTTTGCTTACTTGTTTGCTAAGCTCCGATAACTCAAGCTTGACATTTTCTAAAGGTCTTAATTTCTCTTTTTCAAAACTTGGAGCGTTATTTGCTCCAGCAATTAAAGCGTTAATTTTTTCCCTTAATAAAGGTTTTGGTGATAGTAGTTGTAAACCAGGAGTGACAGCAACTGCATATCTTTCTATAAGATATTTTTCTCCATCATGGAGGATAGATATAGGAATATTTTGTAAGGAACCATCAAGGATAAATACTAAAGTCTTGATTTGACTCTTATCCCTATCTCTACCTTTTTCTAATTCTGCCTCAAATGGTTTTATTAACCAGTCGTAGAGTTGTTTGGATGACACTTTTATTTTCCCTGTACTCGTACTCCTTCTCCTGAGTAACTGTTGTAATTTTTTTACAACTTCATCGACTTGAGAAGTAGAAACATTTTGATTTGTAAAGTGAACTAGGTTGTCATTACCTGGTAATTTTACTATTACTTCCAAGCGATTTTGTAAAATAATTGGATAAATAACTGCTGCATTAACATCTAAGTTATCAATATTTACTGCAACAGGTTTAGCACAGGCGTCTCTAAAAAAGTTATCCAATTCTGCTAATTGTAAGTTTTCAATAACATTGCGTGCTTTCATTAAATTATCTTTACTAGGTTGAGGTGAAAGCAATAACAAATCAACTAATTGTCTATATACAGGTTCTACACTATCCCGGAAAGAAAATTGAACTTCCGGACTCATCGCAACCAAATCGCTACGTAATGCATTAAGATGTTCTAAAGCTTGACTATAGTAATTAATTGCCTCAGCCTGATTTTGAGTATTTTGATTTTGAGTATTTTGATTTTGAGTATTTTGATTTCTTAGAATTCTCCCTATTTGCCATTCCCATTGGTATGCAATATCCGCTGCATTAACTCCTTGAGCAATTAGTAAGGCTGATTGAGTACTTGCTATTGCATTTGACCAATCTTTACCATTTTCATATAACTTACCAATAGTACCCAAAGCATAGGACTCTGCCCGTGAATCGTTTAATGATTTGGCTTGAGTAACAGCAGTATTTAAGATTCTAATAATATCTTTATTGTGATATATATTTTTACTTAAATTATTTAATTTAATCAAACTTTCTGCAAAATTTACGCGGGCGTAGATAGATGTTCTACTAGGAGATAATTTACTGATATCTTCAGATATTGATGATACTAAAGATTGAACTTTTTTTAATTGTCCGCTATCGATTAATAAACTTAACTGATTCAATTGTGCTTGAATTTTTGTAATTGGAGACCTTGTAGTTGTAGCTACTTGTTGATATAAATTTAAAGCATATCGATTATATCTTTCAGCATTTTGTTCATCTTTTATATCTTGTGCTCTCCTCCCTAAAGCTAAATTAGTATTTCCCAAGTTTAATAATATTTGACTTTCTTGTTGGGAAAGTTCTTTTGTTGGGCCTAATTTTTTTATTACTCCTAAACATTCTTCTAGAAGCATTTGAGAACGTTCTAAATTACCTCTTTGTCTGAGAATATTACTAATATTATTCAAACCTACTAACTTTAGGCGAGAATCTGCTTGCGCCTGGATTTGTTGTTCTGTTTCAGCTAGAATGTTGTATGCTTGCCGGTAAAGACCTAAGCTTTGTAAAGCTTGAACTTGATTAATTTTGCTCCCAATTATACCTGCTTCATACCCAGATTTTCTATATAAGACTTCTCCATCTTGCCAACTTTTTACAGCTGCTGTAGCGTTACCTTTTGCTAACTGTAAATGTCCTTTAGCATTCAATACTTGAGCCCAAACCTTGTTTATTCTTGTCTCTGGTGGTAAATTTTCTAGTAATGACAAACTAGTCTTGATCGCAGCTTCAGCTTGTTCATAATTACCCAACTTTTGCTCAGATAAGGAAATAAAACTTAATACCTGAGCCTGTTTTACTGAATCGCCATTTAATTGATAAATTTGTGCAGCTTGCTGCAACACTTCAATTGCTGCTGTAAACTGCCCATTATCATAATATCTCTTACCCATTTCTATTGATGATGAGGGTATTACCTTATCTTCAATACGAATGGGTTGTTGTGCAATAGGTGCATATCTCCACCGGGAAGCGATCGCAGGAAACACTGTTAGGATATTAAGACTAAATATTAAGCTTAAAATTGCGATCGATATAAATTTGATCGAACCTTTCATGAACTTACTACTGTTGATTATTAATTGATCCTTAAACGCTGACAATCCTCTTGACGTAACCAAGTACCTTCTTGAGTAACCTTAACTGGTTGAGAAGTTAAAACTACATTACCATTTCCATCCAATACCCAATCTTGAGCTTCCACTATTGGATTAGGTGATTCATATTTGTTCTGTTCAATTGGCTTAGATAACTGATTTTTTGTTTGTATTGGTTTAGTTTTAGGTTTGGGTTTAGATATATTTGTTTCTTGCGTAATACTCCAATCTTCCCAAGTTGAATTGGGAGAAAAAATATTATAAGGAGAAGGAGGTAAACCACCCTTCCCAGTAATGACAAATTCACTCCCTTGACGCGCAGCAATGCAAATATTTCGATTAATTAATCCCGTTGCATCAATCACATCTGTGGGAAATTCTTCCGTTCCCTGTGAAGGTTCAACAATATTATTAATAGATATTTGACCACTTAAGGAAGGGTTTTGTTGGGAAATGGCGGTAATATCACTGCTAGATAAGTTATTAGGATCTAAGTTTGCGGGATTATTTGTGTTTAATAAATTCTCTAACTCTTCTCTACTGCGTGGAGATAAACCAAAAATTCCTTGAGTAGTCACATTAATTTTCCCACCTCTACCACTAAAAGCATTAGCAGTAATGTCGTTATTCTCTTGGGGAGATGCAACAATGAAGGGAGTATCAATATTTATGTTACCGCCATCACCACCAAACTGTTGGTTTCCTGCTGTAGTGGAAATCTTACTATTATTGCGCAGTAACAACAAATCTTTGATTTTTAGAGTAATACTACCACCCGTACTACTACGAGTTTCTGCGGAGATTATGCCCTTGTCTAGAGTAAGAAAATCTGCCCCTAACTGAATATCACCACCAATACCTTCTCCTTGGCTATCAACAGCAACTGTTGCATTATCTCGGATTGTTGTAGTTCCTGAATCAATTATAATGCCGCCACCTCCGCCAATGGAATTCGGAGTTGTGTTCGCAAATATTCCAGTTTGAGAACCAGAAAGGATAATGCTATCTCTCGCTGTGATGGCGATATTGCCTGCTGTAAATTTATTTGTTGTAAAATTGGCAATTTGACTAGAATTAGTAGCTTTAAAAGTGTTTGCAGAAATTATTATAGTCCCCGAATTTCCTAATCCCAAAGTACTAGTAGAAATTGCGGCGTTGTTATCCATCTCAAAAGCATTAGTGTTAATAAATACACTGCCTGCATTAGCAATTGCCCCAGGAGCAACTTGGCTGAATACCCCACTCAAAAAATCTCCTCCGCCATCAAATTTAACCCGACCGGTGGCATTTATTCTGACGCTACCTGCGTTTCCTGATCCAAAAGTACTGGTAGAAATTTGGCCATTTTTGTCAACCTCAAGAACTGGAGTTGTTATAGATATACCACCCCCATTACCTCTTGCTAGGGGATTAACTTGACTGAATGCTCCAGTCAATAAATCTCCTTCTCCACCAAATTTGACAAAATTAGTGGCGTTAATAGTTATATCACCAGCATCACCAGTACCTTTAGTAGTAGAAGTGATTAAAGCACCATTGCTAACTTCCAGAGAAGCAGTGTTGATAATCAAGTTACCCCCTTTACCTGCAGCATCAGTTTGGGTATTCAATGAAGATTTAAAAAAACCTCTAGGGGTAGTACCAGTCAATTTCACAGACTCAGTTGCATTTACAATCAAATTTCCTGCATTTCCAGTGTCTCTAGTTAGTGTTGATATATTTGCCCCTTCTCGCACTATCAATTGTCTGACATCAATGTTGATATCTGCACCTGGCGCATCAGTACCATTATTAGCTCTAATAACAGAGGTTCTACCTATATCTAATTTTGCGGCTCGGAACGAAATGGCAGTATCTTCGTTTGGATTATTAAGCCTATTCTCCTTTACTGCAGCAATGTCTACCAAGCTTCTCGAAATATTAATATTGCCAAAATTTTGAAAATTATCATAATCTAAAATCCAATTTCGATTGATGGGTTTTAAATTGACTTGACCAATTCCAGCAACGCTACCCAATTCAATTTGTCCTTCTGGTGCATTTAAAAAAACACCTTCTATATTTATATTCCCACCAATCAGAGCCAGAGTATTGCCTGGAGATACTCTTAATCCCAAACCTTGTATGCTACTACGCCCACCGCTAATACCATCAACACGAATATCTTGGGAATTTTTCCCAAATTGTAACCCTGTGGGAACATTTATCTTTAATAAAGGTGGAGTCTGTGGATTGGTTGCACTAAATTTAAACTTATCATCAAAGACAAAACTATTTGCAGTACTCCCAACAAAAGAACCTCCTAGATCCAAACTGGAATTTTGACCAAATACGATTCCACCAGGATTAATAAAAAATAAATTAGCTCTACCATCTACACCCAAGGTTCCTAAAATATTAGATACTTTTCCCCCTGTGACTCTGGTTAAAATATTCTCAATACCTGCAGGATTATTAAAATAAACTCTTTGGGATTCTCCAACATTAAATTCGGAAAAACTATGAAATAGGTTTATTCCCCTAGTTGCACCACCATCAATTCTTTCAGCAGGTGAACCTTTAATTTCAACATTGGGAGTAACTTTTGAAGCTTCAGTTCCTAAACTTGCATCTGGGGTAATTTGAGCATTTGCCGAGCCTTGCCAAAATCCATCCAAAAAAAACAGCAAAAACTGAAGTGAAACTATTGCTGATAAACGAATCACTTTGTAAAAGATGGAATAATTYAYCACAACCAAAGGTTGTCCCAACATTTTTCTGAATTACAAGATTTAGGACAGGACTAAGATTTTTATTACTATAGTTTTAACCGTCAGTAAACATTCTGTTAGGAATTTTATTCTACAAAATATAGATAGATTTGGATTTTGGGATCTCAAGGAAAAACAATAAGGAAGGGAAATGCGATCGCATATTTTATGATTTCTTCTTTCCTAAACGGAGACAATCTTCTTGATGTAACCAAGTACCTTGTTGAGTAACCTTAACTGGCTTGGAAGTTAGAACTACATTACCATTACCATCCAATACCCAATCTTGAGCTTGTACTATTGGATTAAGTTGTTCATTTTTGTTCTGTTCAATTGGCTTCGATAACTGATTTTTTGTTTGCGTTGGTTTAGTTTTAGGTTTTGGTTTAGATATTTCTCTTTCTTTCGTAACGCTCCAATCTTCCCAAGTCGAATTGGGATCGAAAAGATTATAAGGAGAAGGAGGTAAACCACCCTTTCCAGTAATAAAAAACTGACTTCTTTGACCTGAAGCAATACAAATATTTCGATTAATTAAACTTGCTGCATCAACCACATCTGTAGGTAATTCTTCTGTTCCCCGTGAGGATTCAAAAAGATTATTGATAGATATCTGACCGCTTAAGGAGGGGTTTTGTTGAGAAATAGCGGTAACGTCACTGCTAGGTAAGTTCCCGGGATCTAAATCTGCAGGATTATTCGTGTTTAATAAACTTTGTAACTCTTCTCTGCTCCGTGGAGATAAACCGAAAATTCCTTGAGTCGCTATATTAATATTTCCACCTCTACCACTGAAAGCATTAGCAGTAATATCATTATTTCCTTGGGGAGATGCAACTATAAAGGGAGTATCAATATTTATATTACCACCGTCACCACCAAACTGTTGATTTCCTGCGGTACTTGATATTTGACTACTATTACGTAGTAATAATAAGTCTTTAAGTTTAAGTGTAATATTGCCACCTGTGTTACTGCGAGTCTCAGCAGATATTGTGCCTTTATCTAAAGTGAGTAAACCTGCAACGAGTTGGATATCACCACTAATACCTTCTCCTTGACTATCTACAGAGATTTTAGCACCATCTCGGATGGTTACGTTTTGGGGATCGATGATAATACTTCCGCCTTTGCCGTTAGAGTTGATAGTAGTGTTAGCGAATATACCAGACTCAGTCCCTGATACATTAATTTTCTCTTTAACGTTGAGTGTGATGTCACCTGCGTCAAAATTACTTGATGTGGTGGTGCGAAGTCGTCCATTATTTTTGACTTCCAAGGTTTTAGAATTAACAGTAATACTACCTGCTTTACCCTCTCCTGCAGTACTCGCGTTAAGCACAGCACCATTAGTAACAGAAAGGATGTTGGTGTTGATGTTGATACCACTACCGTGTCCCGTCGCACTTTCTCCCACTGCGCTGAATGCTCCACTGGAAAATCCATCGCTCCCAATACCATCAAAAACGGCGGTATCGCGAGAGTTTATATTCACTCTTCCTGCATCTCCTTGTCCTCTCGTTGCTGCAATCAGTTGAGCACCATCTGTGACGAAAAGCGACCCACTTGTGATATTTATATCTCCCCCTTGACCTTTAGCACCCTGTTCTACATCGCTGAAAATACTACCAGCATTCAAGGAAACCGTATCGCGAGCCTTTATATTTACGTTACCTGCATCTCCCTTTCCCTCTGTATTTGTGCTTAGCAGAGCGCCATTTTTTAAAAAAAGCGATCCCGTGATAATGTTGATATCTGCACCCCGTCCCTCAGATTTTTCCTCCATAATATCGCTGAACGCACCACTTCTTCTTCCACTGGGACCCACTCCATCAAAGGAAACTCTATTTTGGGCATTAATGTTGATATTACCTGCATTTCCTAACCCAAAAATATTGGTAAATATTCCAGCACCATTGGTAAAACTAACCGATTTAGCTGTAATATTTACTTCTCCACTATTACCTTGGGCTCTACGTTGGACATTACTATATATGCCACTGCTAGTAAATAATCTTTCAGGACCACTCACACCATCAAATAAAACTAAATTACGGACATTAATACTGATATTTCCTGCATTTCCCTGTTCAAAAGTGTTGCTGGCTAGAAAAGAACCACCTCTTACAGAAACTGTATTATCAGCAGTAACTATTAAATTACCAGCATTCCCATTACCTCGACGATTACTACTAGCAATGAAAGAGTTATTATCCAGAAAGAGGGAGTGAGTTTTTATATTTATATCACCAGCATCACCAGTACCACCATTGATAGAGTTAGAAATAAAACTTATATTTTTTAGACTTATTATTCCTGTGGTATCGATCTGAATATCTCCCGCTTTACTATCGAAAGAACTTGATTTTGAAGATATTCCAGTTACTATTACACTTCCTTGAGTAAGATTCAAATTACGGGTATTAACGGCAATACTTCCGCCTGCTCCAGCTCGTGCATTTATATCAGTGCGATTGTCCAGGTAGATATCAGTTCGCGCAATATCATCGGGAAAACTTAAACTCAAATTATTACCATCTACACTCAGCCCTACCTTTGCATCACTTCCGACTGCTGCTAATTCCAGTCGTCCCCCTCGAGCGTGTAAACCTGCTCTGAATCTTTCTCCACCACCATTAATCGCAATATCTCCACCCACCAGTAGCAAACTCTTACCATCAGGTACTCGTAAACCAAAAACAGGTCTTCCCAATAAATTCACTCCAGCAGGTGCAGTTGACTTACTCTCAATTCTTCCTGGATTACCTGCAAACTGTAACCCTGTGGGAACATTTATCTTTAATAAAGGTGGAGTTTGTGGATTGGTTGCACTAAATTTAAACTCATCATCAAAGACAAAACTATTTGCAGTACTCCCAACAAAAGAACCTCCTAGATCCAAACTGGAATTTTGACCAAATACGATTCCACCAGGATTAATAAAAAATAAGTTAGCTCTACCATCTCAAACTCCACCTTT
>NZ_LMTZ01000150.1 GCF_001456025.1 Mastigocoleus testarum BC008 | reverse complement strand
GTTGTCGTTGTGAGAGACAATAACTCTACTACATCAGCCCTATTTTTCATACTCTTTTTTTGGCGAAGGTATTGTAGTGTTAAATGATATTCCAACCTTAGTTTAATGTTTGACCATTACCTTCAATTTTTGTTTTCGGAAAGTGAAAATATAGATTAAACAAACATACACCGGTATACTGCTTAGTGTTTCCTCGCTAAGCTTTTTTCATTTTGTGTTGGGAAACAACCATACCTGCAACAGTTAATAAACCTAACATGACAGAGGGTTCTGGTACTGCTGTTGGTTTTACACCGTTGAGTGTCACTTCGTAATTACCATTGTGGGATACACCATCACCTTTTTCAAATAACCCAGATTTAGTAGCCTCAAAACTGTAGAGAAACTTAGTGGCACCATTATAAGTGACTTTTACAACTTCACTCGCTTGGATTGGTCCAGAACCATTACGGAATGAATTTACTAATCCCCCAAAAGGAGTAGAATTCAAGCTACTCATTAACATATCGGTTGCATCGAAGTGACCTGCTAATCCAATGCTAATTAAACCAGTACTACTATCTTGATTGACGTAAGAAATATTTGGATCGCTAAAGCGTTGCAAGCCTCCTTCATTCATAAACATGGAAAGTCCTGTCCTGTAAGCAATGAATTTATTAAAGGAATCTATTTGAAGCAAACTTCCAAATCCATTTGCGATCAAAGCTTCATCAAACCAACGTTGAGCAAAGCTCATACCACTAGCATCTTTACTCATCCAGTCATCATACGTTAGGCTGCTCAAAGTAATATCTTGACCGCCAATTTGACCCATTAAAGTAGTATTCTTGGAAAAATCAAATCCAACTTTCTCGCTGTCTGCTGCTAACTCTACGTTACCTCCAGGATTTTTTGTATTACCCCCTAAAGCTTTTTGAACATTTTTTAGAGTTTTATCGTCATTATTAGATGTATTGGTACCATCAGAATCATATACATAATAATCTGTCGGTGCAGAGCCGCCTATCTCAGCACTTTTCAAGCTATCAGCAAGTGCTGGAGCACTAAACATTCCACCCATACCAGCAGCAATTGATGTAGCGAGCAACAATTTTTTAACAGCACTTTTCATCTTCCGGTCTCCTCAGAATTTGATTTTTTATACTTAAGTTTTTCTAAACTTAGAATTTTCTAAACTTAAAATTTTCTAAGATTTGGTTTGGTTACAAGTTTTTATTTTTACGAATACAACTGTTTTTGGTCGTATCTCATGTTTGTTATCCAAACACAGTTTAGAAAATTAGGAGACGATATTGGGTGAAGGATTGATGGTTTATTAATAAAACAAAGCTAAAAAAATAGCTAAAATATCCATTAAAAATTACGTTTATTCACTTATACATAGAATCAATCAAAACAAATTTTACATAGTAGTAGTACAGTTAGTTTGAAATAGAGTGTCGATTAAAAATCACTAAAACGCCTAAATTATAAGCTTTTTGACTTTTTAATTTTGACTTTTAACTTTTTACTTCCCCATAGCGGCGCTATCTCAGCAAATAAATACCACTTTCTAAAGCAGATTTAAACTCAGTAGAATTACGTGTCAAATTAATATTTTGTGGTTGTTCTGGATTACTAACCAGTGGTTGCAATGAAAGTTCGTACCATGCAACATCACGCCAAGCACCATTTTTGTACCCAACTCTGTGATAAGTTCCAATTGGTTTAAATCCCATTTTTTCATGAAGTCGAGCACTACCTGGATTGGGGAGAGTCATACCAGCATAGGCATTAAAATAACCCTGAAGCGTTAAAATTTGAAATAACGAAGTATATAAAGCTTGTCCAATACCAGAACGACGCTCTGTATCGCGAATATAAACGCTGACCTCAACAGACCACTGATAAGCCGCTCGTTGTCTGTGAAGTCCTGCATAAGCGTAACCTAATACTTGACCGTTTTGTTCACAAACTAGCCATGGTAACTGTTGTAAAACAGAGTTGATGCGAGACATCATTTCATCTTGACTAGGTGGTTCAACTTCAAAAGATACCACCGATGATGAATCGTTACAGAAAGGGGCGTAAATATCTAAAATTTGCACAGCATCACTTTCTGTAGCAAGTCTAATAATTGAAGACACCGCAAATGATCCTTGATATTAACTCGATAAGTAAAAATTAAGTAAACACGGTTAAAGTGTAACCACCAATTACCAATTACCAATTACCAATCACCAATTACCAATTACCAATTACCAATCACACCACCAGATTTTGTACCTAATTTCCATTTCCCCATTTTTCCACTGCTTTTCGCAATACCCCATCAGGTAAGTTTTCCAAATCAAAAGATTCACCTTTATTGAATCGCTCCAAAGCTGCAAAAAACGCCTTGACCCCAGATGCAGGACCATCGGGATGATCCATAATTCCAGTACCTGCATTCAGGATGACGTCTTGACCGTAATCACTTACGGCTTTGGGGACAATACCTGGATGGATACCTGCTGAAGGAACGGGAAAAACATTGCGATCGCGCAGAATATCTCTAATTCTGGCTTCTTCCAACTTATCAAAAGGTAAACTACCGTAATGTGCGGGATACAACACAGCATCAGCGCCACCATAAGCCATCAGGGTTCCAAGAACTACTGAATATGCCATACCATAATTAGGGGCTGCACACATCGCTCCTGCAAAAGCTGGATGTGTAAAAATAGGAACATTTATCTCTGCATCCGCAGCTAAGGCTTGTAACACTGAAAAGCCATAGGAAAGAACATTAACTAAAAGTGCGTTTGCACCTTCACGAACTAATAAACGTGCTTTATCTAGTAACTTGTCAGCACTACCAGTGACATTAACTGCATACAACACAGTACGTCCAGTTTTCTGCTTCACAGCATCAATAATTGGGCGACAAGCCTTTAGGCGCTCCAATGTTGGTGCAACATCCAAATCGCCGAGAATTTCATCATCTTTGATAATATCTAATCCTGCAAAAGCAACTTCCTTAAAAATCCCTCCATGGTCTTGAGCAGAAAGTCCCAATGCAGGTTTAAAAATCGCCATAATTAGAGGACGGTCAAACACGCCAAGTTTTTCTCGAATACCAGTAATCCCAAATTGGGGTTGTAAACCGTATTCTTTTGGAAGACGCACTGCAACAACTTTTGCTGCACCAGCCATGGAATACTTACCAAAAATCATCGTCACTAGGCTGGAAATATCATTTTCTACATTTTTTTCCGGAAAGCGAATAGTAGCGATACTTTGACCTGTTACTTCATCATTTTCAACAGAGATAACCTCTCCCAAATGGGATTTTAAAGTTGCTTCGCGATCAGTAAAACGGGCATTCCAAGTACCTGCAGTTTGCCCCACGGCGATAATCTTGGCTTGTTTTTGGGCATCTACACCCGCAGGGAAACGGTAATCAACTTCTATTGTCATTGCTAATGGGTAATTGGTAATTGGTAATTGGTAGTCGTGATTAGTTACAAGTTTATAAGTTACTAATCTCCAGTCGCTAATCCCCAGTCGCCAATCCCCAATCCCCAATCCCCAATCTAAAGACTTTCTAAAAAACTTAAAAGGTCAGCCATTTCTTGAGGATTAGGCTGAAACTTTGGCATTGGAGGGGTTTCACCACTGACAACTTGTTTAATTAACCCAAAACGAGATTTACGTCTTGATACTGCTTGTAAACTAGGACCAACGCTTCCATTTGCCTCTAAACCATGACAACCAGCACAATTAATTTGAAAAATAGCATGTCCTTGAACTGGATCGCCATCTAATGACAAAACTGTTTTGATATACGGATCGGAAGCCCGAGCCAAATTAACTGCAAAAACGACCAATAAGACTGCTAGCACAAGGGCTAGAGCCGTCAAAAAAATGCGCTGCATTAGAGCTTCGGGTTTAGCGATCTGATTATCCAACGGATTTGCTGCTATGGTCGAGGTTTGCCAGAAAATATTAATTTCATACACATAGCTTAAAAGTTCTTGATTTTGTCTGCAAGCGCGTGGAGGAATTTTATTCGTTTCTTTAAGAGCTGAAAATCTATCAATGAAGCCCTTACAACCCAATTTGGTAGAATCAGAATCGTGAATTAATTTGTTTACTAATCGCAACAAAGGAGTTGTCTGGTGGTTGAACCTTTACTCTGTGGAATTGTTCTAGGTTTGTGTTTCGTCACCCTCGGCGGACTATTTTATAAAGCATATGACCAGTACAAGCGTGGTAACCAACTAGGTTTGTAAGTCATATCAGGACTAACTGGGGCGCAATTGCTTGCGCCCTTGATATTTTTTACTTGAGGTTCTCCCTTCATATTTGTTTAAAAATTTACTCATTTAGAATCTGAATATGACCTGTTTTGGCAGCTATGATATCTGTCGAGGTGTTAATTGGTAATTGGTAATTGGTAATTGGTATACGTACGGCCGCACTGCTAACGCAGTGTTAGCAAGGCGTGACGCGTAAGCGTCATATGGTAATTGGTAATCCCCAGTCGCCAATCCCTAATCCCCATTCCTGTAGAAAGTTAATCCCGTACTACCATAAGTTTTTTCACGGCAAATACTCCAGCCAGAAATTATCGGTGATGTCCAATCCTTGGAACTATGTTCAACTGCAATTTCACCTTCCGGTTCTAAAATTTGGTTGACAGAGATTTTTTCCAAGACAGGTTGATATAAACCACTTGCATAGGGTGGGTCGAAATAAATCCTACTGAATTGCTGTCCTTTAAGTTTTTCTAACTGCGATAGTAGATCGCCCTGTAAAATCTTAAATTTTTGTTCGTCGTTAGCAAATTGTTGCCAGTTTTCTTTTATTACGCTGCAAGCACGGCGAGATTTTTCGATACCTACTACTAAACTCGCCCCTCGACATAAAGCTTCTGCACCCATCGAACCCGTTCCGGTACACAAGTCTAGCCAACTACATTCAGTAATTGTACCCTGCCAAATATTGAAAACTGCTTCTCTTACACGTGCAACCGTCGGTCTTGTTTCTTTTCCTGGTAGCGTTTTCAGCTGACGATTACCGTAAATTCTCAGACTCATACTTTATCTTTTTCGGACTCGGGATAATTTGCACCACAAACTTTGCCTCACTTCAACCCAATTACAGAAAAGTAAAGTTACCACAAACATGAAACTGTAATGATTTAAAGTGGGCGTAAATATCCCAACATTTTAATCTAAGTTGTCGAAAATAAATGTATTAAACCATAACTTTTTCTCTAACCTGAGACACAAAGTTTGACAAAATTTGTAATCCAATATTAGAAGATTTTTCCGGATGGAACTGTACCGCCATTAAATTGTCTTTAGCAATTGCAGCTGTTACAGTTTGATTCCCGTGAGTAATATTAGCTGCAGAAATTTTTGGATCTATGGGGTCGACGTAAAAAGAATGAACAAAATAAACCCATGGTCTAGAAGGTAAATGTTCCCATAAAGTTGATTTTTGTTGGGTTATTTCCAGCTGATTCCAACCCATATGAGGAATTGTAATTCCTGCTTCTGGCTGAAAACGTTTTACTTTTCCGGGAATAATTCCTAATCCCCTTTCAATACCTTCTTCACTAGATTCAAAGAGAATTTGCAGTCCTAAACAAATACCTAAGAATGGTTTACCTGATGCAATAACTGATTTTATTGGACCTTCTAAACCTCGATTTCGCAAGTTTCGCATTGCGGGGTCAAAAGCTCCAACACCTGGTAAAACGACGGCATCTGCTCTTTCTAAATCCTTAGAATAATCTGTAATTTTTGGAATAGCTCCTGCTTTTTCTAATCCTTTACAGACTGAGTGCAAATTACCCATCTCGTAATCTACGATTGCAATTACAGCCATTTGCCTGCTCCCGATAAATTTATTATGGAGGGTATTTCTATTGTAAATAAAATTTTTTATGAAGAGAAGAATACTATTAACTTCTTTTGATATTTGGCTTCCAGATCAAAAATCAAATTCTGCAAATGATTTGTTGATTGCTCTCGAAAAAATTCACCCAACAGATGATTATTTAACTTTTGTAAAACAGATACCAGTTGATGTTTCTTTGGCTAGCAATCGGGTAATTAAAAAAATCCGTCAAATCCAGCCAGGTGCAATAATCTGTTGTGGCATGGCAGAAAAAAGAACTCAATTGAGTGTGGAATCAAATGCTAGTAGTACAGCTATATCATCGGCTGAAAATCATCAAAGAGTTCTCTACACAACAGTTGATTTAGAACTGTTAGTCAAGGGTATAGAAACTGTTCAGATTAGCCATGACTGCGGTAAATTTGTCTGTGAAGGACTTTATTATTCAGTCTTAGATTATTTGCAACAAAATCAAATCAAAATTCCTTGCATATTTGTTCACGTTCCGATTTTGACTGAAGAAAATACTTCATCTATCCTTAATCATTTTCTATTAATTATTGATAGACTGGCACTTTCATAAACTTATGTGCGTCTTGATGGTGCAAAAAACGTCTGGATATATGTTGCCATTCTTACTAAATTTTTCAATTGCTTTTCCGATCGCTCAAGTTACTCCTTCTCCAACACCGGTAGAATTTGTTCGACCACAGGAAGTTCGACCTTTGTCAGGGAATCTTGATAATGTCCCTGTATTTAATAGCAATAGTCCAGAATTAGTTCTTAAAGAAGGAATTTTACTTTCTACTTTTCCCCAAAAAGATAAAAAATCGCCAGAAGCACACTTGAATTTTCCCTTCCGGGGTCGATTTGATGTATTTGCACATCATGTTGCGAAAGCTCCCACACCAGAAGATTTACGGACACTATATATAGGTGTAATTCTGCATAATCCCAGCAAAGAAGCTGTAAAGGTTGATGTATTGCATGCAGCCAGTTATCTCAGTCAACCCGATGCGCCATTTGTTGACCTACCAGCCCAAGAGAATAATCTTTTTGGTAAAGTGCACGCTGGTCCGGGTAGTCGCGCTACCCATGACGTTCTCCGCAGTAAGCGACAGTCTATCTTACCTCCGCAAATTACCATTCCACCTGGTGAAAGTAAAATGTTACTAAATTCACCAATCCCGGTAAAAGAATTCGACCCACCCATCAACGGTAGGTCAACTTTAATGCGATTGCGGAGCAATGGAACGGTATATGCAGCTAGTTTGGCAATGTTTGCACCGAATGATGCAAATGGTCAAGAACGCGCTCCAACCCTAGCAGAATGGCAAAATTTACTTAATAATGGCAAGTTAGCCGGACCGCGAGATAAAAAACCAACTCCTCCAGATAAAACTAATAAATCAATAATTTATGGTCGCGTTGCTGGAGTAGCTAAAGGTTCTTTGTGGAGAACTTTACTGCGAGATAGTTCCGAAGCAACTTATTTAACAATTCCTGATCGCGATCGCGCCATTTCTTACGGTGTTAGTACTCTTGATCGCGGTACCCTTGGTACTGAACAGATTCAAAGCGCACCCATGCTAGTCCGCTATCCCGACACAGCATATCGCGCCCACGGTAACTATGGAATCCAATACAGTTTAAGTTTACCGCTTTACAATAATACAAATAACCAGAAAACTGTCAGTGTTTCCTTACAAACACCAATTAAAGAAGATAAGTTAAGTAAAAATGGATTGCGTTTTTTTGCAGAACCAACCAAAAGAGTATTTTTCCGGGGAACAGTATTAGTCCGCTACACCGATGATAAAGGAATACCGCAGACACGTTACGTACATTTGGTGCAAAACCGAGGCGAACAAGGTAAACCTTTAGTAACCCTAAATATCAAGCCAAATGACACAAGATTGGTGCGGGTAGACTTTCTTTATCCTCCAGATGCAACCCCACCTCAGGTGTTGACAGTAAGAACTTTTTGATTTGGGTAGGGTGTGTTACGGTGCGGTTTAATGATGGGGAAAAAGAAACATATCTTTGAACCGTAACACACCACCAGATACATCAGGTTAACTCACATCTTGCACCAATAAAATTTGATGTATTTCAATCACTCAGTATTAACGGCAAAACCTTAATTTAGCGATAAAAGCTAAGCAAAATAATGTAGCTTTATTGCGGTAATTTTGAGGTTTTAGTGTTTTACACCCAGAGGTGCAAGATCTGAGTTAAGGTTTCAATCACTCAAAAAAATGCTGGATAAACAAAAGCAAATGCTGTGGAACTTGGTATTTGCTTTCCATCGAGTTCTTCCACAATAACTGTTTCAAATTCCTTATCCCAACGAGCGCGGATTTGACGATCGTTAAAATCAACTAATTTGGTACCAACTTTTGCCATTTCTTGGTGACTAAACTGTAAACTTGCACCAGAAAAACGGTTATTAGGCTTTTGATTATCTGCTTCCCATACATAGGTGACAATTGCTTTGGGAGGAAGCTTGCGGGAATCTTGATTGCGGACGGGGAATATAATTTGATTATCTGTGTAATAGGTACCGTAGGGATATCTTTGGTAATCGCGGTTATGTCCGGTTTTGGTGGAAAGAATTTTACTGTTGGGATATTTTTTTAACCAAGCACCAAGGGTTGTTTTAACTGTGGGAACTTTTGCTAAAGAAAGATTAGTTCTAGGACCAACCACACCCAAAGCCCAAGGTTGAGCGTAAAGGGTATCATTGGCGCGATCGTACATTATTAAACAGCTTTGATAAAGTTTTCCTGAGACCCCAAAAGTTGAACCACCTCGTTGAAAAGCAACTATTGTGTCACATAAAGGACAATAGGAAACCGCTACATTAATACCCCCAACCGTATCATTAACTATTTCATGCCAATTCATAATCCCAAACGGATAAACTTTGACTTCTCCATTTACAACAACACCAATAACTGTTTCATCTGATTTGAAAGGTGTAGTTTTGGCTGTATCAAAGCTGGGATTATCAATACTGGGGATACCATCTTTACCTGGTCCTCCATCCAGCAAATCATCTAATTTAATTCGGGCGTTCTCCAGTGGGTTTTTATTTTGTTTGTGCAGGTCATCAAGTTCTTTATTTTGGTCATTAAAATATTTGGTCAGAAAAAAATAGCGGAGTTTAAAATTATCCCAACCACCAGCATGAGTCACTAATCCGCCAAATGCGATCGCGATCGTTAATATTGCAGCAATGGCTAACCGGGTTAGTATCTTCATCGCTCGTATCCTCAAACTCCTTCCTACTAATTACTAGTAGATTTGATGAAGTTTAATGCAGCTTGAGAATCAGATAATAATTTGATGAGAGGGGATTGGGGATTGGGGACTATAGGGATTGGGGATTGGGATTAATTTTGCACCGATGCGCTTCGTCTCATTGTGTTAACAGTGCTAGCTGTATTTGGGTGGCGTTAGCCACATAGAAATTAGATTTGAGAAACCGATGAATAAAATACTTTATCTATCTTCCCAATCGCCATATGACGCTATCGCGTCACGCTTTGCTAACGCCAATCCCGAATCCCGAATCAAATCTTCCTAATCCCTTGCTCCAAACCCCGACAAACTCCCGTAAGAAAATCCAAATCTAAAGTAGCAATAGTATCGCTAGGTTTATGATAATGGGGGTTGCGCATAAATGATGTATCCGTGACCATCATTGCTGGATAACCCACATCCCAAAATGGTGCATGGTCGCTCCGTCGAGTTGGAGGAACTAATTTACCCTTATTTGGTACTGTTAGCCATTCGCTAGGTGTCCCAGATTGGCGGATGTTACGGCATAGATGAATTAAATCTGGTATAGTTCGCAAATTACCAATTAAAGCAATAAAGTCCCCACAATCGGGATAAAAGCGTTCTAAAGGAGGAGGGTAAGATTGGGAATTAGGTCTAGAATCTTTATAACCCAGCATTTCCAGAGAAATCATCAAACGTAATTTTTGTTTCTCTTGCTGCAACATTGCTGCATATTCAGCAGAACCAATTAAGCCATATTCTTCCATATCAAAAGCTATTAGCCGCAGGGGATATTTAATAGGTTCTTTTGCAAACATTCTGGCTAATTCTAACAAAACAGCCACCCCCGTAGCATTATCATCAGCCCCCGGAGATCCCGGAACAGCATCATAATGAGCTGCAATTAAAATTGGTGGTAAATCTCTCTTTTTCTTTCTGGGTAAACCGGGTAAATTGAGGATGAGATTTTTGAATGTTTTACTTTTGAATGAAAAGGTGTGGATTTCCACACTTCCCCACTGACTAAATGAAGCGCGAATGTATTCCTGGACAAAAAAATGACCAGCCGACGCCATATATGGATCGCGCTCCCGTACTATTTCAGAGAGGTGAGTTGTTAGTTGCTCTTTTAAATTCACAAATTAATTGATAAAGAATACTCAATGACAGTGTATTTCTCAAGTGCAAGATACAATAAATCAAGCATTGGATCTAAAGAAATAAAATTTATAAGTAACATTAGGAGAAAAGTAACGCATGGGCAAAGTAGTCGGCATTGATTTGGGTACAACCAACTCAGTAGTTGCCGTCATGGAGGGAGGCAAGCCGGTGGTTATTGCCAATGCTGAAGGAATGCGAACCACACCCTCGGTGGTAGGCTTTAGTAAAGATGGCGAAAGAGTTGTGGGACAAATGGCGCGGCGACAAACCATCCTCAATCCCCAAAATACTTTTTTCGCAATTAAACGCTTTATGGGACGTAAGTATGGCGAACTTAGTCCGGAAACGAAGCGTGTACCTTATACCATCCGCAAAGATGAGTTTGGCAGTATCAAAATTAAATGTCCGCGTTTAAGTAAGGACTTTGCCCCAGAAGAAGTTTCCGCAATGATATTGAAGAAGTTAGCGGAAGATGCAAGTACTTATTTGGGAGAAACTGTAACCGGCGCGGTGATTACAGTTCCAGCATACTTTAATGATTCTCAACGCCAAGCTACCCGAGATGCAGGTAGAATTGCTGGTTTAGAAGTGTTACGAATTCTTAACGAACCTACTTCCGCATCTTTAGCCTACGGTTTAGATAAGGCTGAAAATGAAACTATCTTGGTATTTGACTTGGGTGGCGGTACTTTTGATGTTTCTATTTTGGATGTAGGCGATGGTGTATTTGAAGTCAAAGCAACTAGCGGTGATACCCAGTTGGGGGGTAATGACTTTGATACGCGGATTGTAAATTGGTTAGCAGAACAATTTTTAGAAACTGAAGGCGTAGATTTAAGACGCGATCGCCAAGCTTTACAGCGTTTAATGGAAGCGGCAGAAAAAGCCAAAATTGAACTTTCGGCGGTTGGGGTCACTGATATCAATTTACCGTTTATTACCGCTACAGAAGATGGTCCAAAGCATTTAGAAACTCGGTTGACTCGGGCTCAGTTTGAAGGAATGTGCGATGATCTGTTAGGAAGATTGCGCAACCCAGTCAAACGGGCGTTACGAGATGCGGGATTGTCGCCACGAAGTATTGATGAAGTAGTATTGGTAGGTGGTTCTACCCGGATGCCGATGGTTAGACAATTGGTTCGGGCAATGATTGGTTTGGAACCTAACCAAAATGTCAATCCTGATGAAGTTGTGGCGGTGGGTGCAGCGGTGCAAGCAGGCATTCTCGCCGGAGAACTCAAAGATATATTATTGCTGGACGTTACACCTCTATCCCTAGGATTAGAAACTATTGGCGGGGTGGCGAAAAAATTAATTCCTCGTAACACTACTATCCCAGTTCGCCGTTCCGATGTTTTCTCTACTTCGGAAAATAACCAAAATACCGTCGAAATTCATATTGTCCAAGGCGAACGGGAAATGGCTGCGGATAATAAATCCCTGGGACGATTTAAGTTATACGGTATTCCACCAGCACCGAGAGGTATCCCACAAATACAAGTATCTTTTGACATAGATGCAAATGGAATCTTACAGGTAACAGCTTTAGACCGGACTACCGGAAGAGAACAAAGTATTACAATTCAAGGCGCTTCCAATCTTAGTGAAGCTGAAATCCGCCAGATAATTCAAGAAGCTGAAAAATTTGCGGAAGTAGACAGACAGCGCAAAGAAAAAGTAGAAAAGCGCAATCGTGCTGAAGCATTAATATTGCAAGCCGAAAGACAATTACGGGAAGTAGCATTAGATTTAGGTATCAATTTTGCTCGCAATCGCCGCCAGCGCATAGATAATATTTGTCGAGAACTGCGGGAAAGTTTGGAAGCCCAAGACGAGCGGGGAATAGATCAGACCTATGCTGATTTGCAAGATGCTTTATATGAATTAAGTCGGGAAGTTCGGGAATTCTTCCAAGAAGATGAAGAAGATGACCTATTTGGTACAATTCGCGACATCTTTATTGGTGAGAAAGATGATGACGATCGCGATTTTTACAACGACAGAAGCTACAATCGAGATTATGATCGGGGCGGTTATAACCGGGGTGGTAGCTATGACCGAGGTGGTGGCTATGACCGTGGTGGTGGCTATGACCGTGGTGGTTACGAGCGGGGTGGTGGCTACGAGCGGGGTGGTGGCTATGACCGAGAACCTAACCCAAGTTATAACCAAGGGTATGAGAAAGATTACAACCGGGGTCGCAACAACAACCGAGATTGGGAACAAGACGACAGGCGAGGATATGATAGCGATCGCGATCTAGGAAGCTATGACCGAGAAAGAAGCAAAGACTATAACCAAGGATATGGTCGAGGTTATGATAGAGATCGAGATGTAGAAAGGGATAGCAAAGACAGCCGTTCTTATAAAGGAAAGCGAAGTTCTTCCCGCAACCCCCGCCCCAGCTACAGAGATAATTGGGATGACGATGATGATGATTGGTTCTAAGTTATACCAGCAATTACCTGTATACGGGACTTTCGGCTTTATCTGTAGTAAATATCTGCAAATTATTGAACTGTACGGATAGTTACTAAAGGCTGAGCTTAGTGGGTGTCATGTGCGGATTTTACCAACAGGAATTTGTAGTCATTCCTCGGTTACAAATCTCCTATCCGCAAGGACAGAGAATAACAAGAATTAAAAATATTAATAAACAAAGGAATATTTATTGTCCAATAAAAAAAATTAACATCTAAAATCTAACATCTGAAATCTAAAATCTAGAATCTCAACTTAAACAACTGGCTATGCAGAATTTGCAGAATTTCCGCGATTATTACGAAATTTTGGGAGTATCTAAAAATGCCTCTATTGAGGAGATTAAAAAGGTTTATCGTCGTTTGGCGAGACAGTACCACCCCGATTTAAATCCAGGTGATAAATCTGCTGAAGAAAAATTTAAAGCCATCGGTGAAGCCTACGGAGTACTTTCTGATCCCGCAAAAAGATCCCAGTACGACGAATTTAGTCGCTTCTGGAAGCAAAAGAATTTTGGTAAGCAAGGTAAACGAGGTGATAGTCGCTCCGCTTCTAGTAACGGAAGTGGAGGTTTCGATCCCAGTCAACATCAAACATTCGAAAGTTTTATTAATCAAGTTATTGGGAGGAATAAAAATTCGAGTACAACAACAGGTAACTCAAGCAAAACTAAGACTACCGATCCGTTTCGTTCTCCCCCCAGAACCAAGTATGAGTATACCGTTAACCCTCGTACCAATCGTCGAGATATTGAAGCTAGACTGACCATACCTTTAGAAAAAGCGTACAAGGGTGGTTTGGAAAGAATTCGTTTGGAAGATGGACGTTCTCTAGAAGTAAAAATGCCCCCAGCGATGGTGACAGGTCAAACTATCCGTCTGCGTAATCAAGGAATTGGTGGTGGTGACTTGTATTTAAAAATCACTGTAGAACCCCATCGAATGTTTAAAATGGAAGGCTTTAATATTTTTTGTCAGGTACCAGTTACTCCTTCAGAAGCTGTGCTTGGGGGACAAGTTGAAGCACCGACTCTTGATGGATTAGTAAAAATGAGTATTCCTCCAGGTGTCAGAACGGGTCAAAGATTGCGCCTCGCAAACAAAGGTTATCCTTACGAAAATGGTAAACGTGGCGACCAATTAGTAGAAATTCAAATAGTAACTCCCAAACAAATTAGCACCCGAGAACGAGAACTTTATGAGAAAATACGACAAATTGAAACTTTTAAGCCCCGTAATGAATTGGGCTAAGATATTTCAGTTCCACAAAAGAAAATTTACTTTTAAATAAATCCCAAACATATCTCAAACTAAATTTCTGTATAGTAGGGCATATTATTCCAAGGTAACAAGATAAATTGTTCAAAATAAATCGCTCAAAAATTTCTCACTCAAAAAATTGTTCAAAAATCTATTGAATTAGTAATTTTGTCAACTAAAAAGTTTATTAGTTTAGAAATTTATCTACTCGTAAATTCATAAACTTAAAAATTTACATATATACTTAGGTTGTTAACTTATGAGTACCCATACCAGGGGGAAAATATAGTTTTACAATATTAAGAGCAGAGAAATCGACACAATAAGTGGAACCAGCTGTGAATCAAAACGGGATATCACAACAGAGCAAACCCAATTATTATTCTCTACTGGGATTGCATCCTGGAGCTTCAGTGATTCAAATTCGTCGTGCTTATCGGGAATTAAGCAAACGCTATCACCCAGACACAACTGATTTACCCACTGCTGTTGCAACTAAAAAGTTTCAACAGATCAACGAAGCTTACGCAACTCTTAGCAACCCAGACCGACGATTTTCCTACGACTTAACAATAGGTTATTCCCGTTTTGGAGTAATTCAACCTCCCTCAGATTTAAATACTCCTGTTTCCCGTTCGTATGACTGGTCTAAATCCGCTTATTTAGATGCTTCAGATCGTCCCTTGTCTCCTGGCGAACTTTTTGCATTGTTTGTATTAGGAGTAACTTTTTTAGCATGTTTGTTATTAGCGATCGCAATTGGTTTAACTCGCGGCGATACTGCTCTAGAAACCCAAATTAGTCAAGCAATGTTTTCCCCCGAACAACCAATTACTTCGAATTTAGTTAGTTACCAATGGGAAACACTTGAAACTCTCAGCTTTGAAACAGAATTCGGGCTAAGTGAATCAGGAGCCAGCAGTAAAATCACATAGGGGTTGTCTTGGTTTTTAAACTTCTACTCGCTTCCAATATCAATGAGATACTGTAGTAGCAAAAATTGAACAAGAGATAAAACCATTAATATAAATCAATCCAAAAATTTTGATACTTTGTAATTCTGATACTTTTAGTTTTTCTGTTTAAATACTTTAGCCAAATATATACCCCCAAAATTCATTCATAAAAGTTGACCTTCAGCGTTCCCATTCACTTTACAATGTGAAATATAGGTTTAGCGTTGTTAAAAGTAATTAGCGCGATTTACAAATGTCCTGGCTGTTGGATATATCTTAAGTCGGCACAGAGTAATATTCTTAACTTCGACAGGTGAATTATTTAGAATTGCTTATGGATCTCCCCGTTCCAGAAACCCCTTTGTATAACCATACCTTGCCCCAAATAGAACAGTGGCTAACACATCAAGGTTGCGAGCAAGATAAAAAAGAGCTAGAGCATTGGCAATTAAAAAGACCAGCCTGGGAAGCGGAGCTTTGGCTGGATATTGAACAAATTATAGTTAAGTATATTCAAGCCGGAGAAAACGGACAAGATATACAACGTTCATTTAAATATTCCCTATCTCGCCGAGATATAGAAGAAGCAGTGTTTTCTGGACCGTAATCTGGGGATTAGGGACTAGGGACTGGTGACTAGGGATAGCATGCGTGCCGCCTTGCGGCATAGAGCCTACGGCGTCGGCAGATCCGCAGGTGACGGCTCCGTAGGTAGCGCAGCTATAGTCATAGCCTCTGGGGACTAGGGACTGGGGACTAGGGACTAGGAAGTAATATTTGAATTTTCATCCCAATTCCTAATCCAATGTGACGCTGTAGATACTAACATGTATGTGCTTACGCCCCGCCTTGCTAACGCCTCACGCTAACGTTAATCCCCAATACCCGAATCCCCAATCCCACTATCAAACTTTCCCAAACCGTCTTTCTCGCTGTTGGTAAGCAGATAAGGCACGGTGAAATTCGTTACGGTCAAAATCTGGCCACAAAGTTTCAGTAATATATATTTCTGAATAAGCAATTTGCCAGAGAAGGAAATTACTAATTCGCATTTCCCCGCTAGTACGAATTAATAAATCTGGGTCGCAACTACCAGCAGTGTAAAGATGGCGTTCAAAAATTGCTTCATCAATTTCATTCGGTTGTAGCAAACCTTTTTGAACTCGATCTGCAATGCTACGACAGGCTTGGAGAATTTCTAGCCTACCCCCGTAATTAGTGGCAACGTTAAACTGGATAGTTCGATTATTCCTGGTTGTTTCCATTGCGTGGGTTATTTCTTTTTGCAACCCCACTGGAAGTTCTTCTAAGTCCCCAACAAAACGAATTTGAACATCCTCCTCTATCATTTCTTCTAGTTCTTGGCGTAAAACTCGTCCAAATAAGGTCATCAAAAATTCGACTTCTTCTTCGGGTCTTTTCCAATTTTCTGTGGAAAAAGCATAAGCCGTCAAAGCTTTTATTCCCCAATCTTTACAGGTGCGGAGCAAATTTTTGAGTGCATCCACTCCTCGTTTGTGACCCATAATTCGGGGTAATCCCCTTTTTTTTGCCCATCGACCATTACCATCGCAAATAACTGCAACGTGTCTGGGTAGTAATTCTCGTTTTAAGTCGACTGGCAAATATTGCTGTTCTGTTTGTTGTGTTGTCATTTTTTATCTCGAGAAGCAGTCGATGATAATCCGGGTAAGTACGAAATCATTTTCAGTGCTTTGTTACGAATCCGACGCCCCAAACTGAATAAATCGGAAGCAACTGCTTCCCGATCAACACTGGGGGATAATCGAGTCTCTAACGACTCTTTCAGCTTCGTGATCGTAAGTGGTCTATTAAGAGTTCCCCTTTCTGCTAAAGAAATAGAACCTGTTTCTTCTGATACAACAACACAAATGCAATTTTCGACCCGCTCAGTAATACCCATCGCTGCCCGATGGCGTGTTCCCAACTGGCGCGAGGCTGTGCGTCCCGAAAGCGGTAAAATTATACCCGAAGCCACTATCCGAGAACCACGTAGCAATGTAGCACCATCGTGTAAAAGAGTTTTCGGCTGAAATATCGTCTGTATCAGTTCTTTAGAAACATTTGCATTTAGTTTTACACCGGGTACGGAAAAGTCCCGCTCGTCAATTTGTCCGGTAGTTTCGATAATCAACAAAGCACCAATACGATTTTTCGAGAGTTCTCTAACTGCATCGACAATTTCATCAATGACACTATCCGCTTTTGGGACTGCCAAATTAGAAGGTTGAAATAACTGGCGAAATTCGCCACGTCCTAGTTGTTCCAAAAATCGGCGGAACTCTGATTGCAGAGCAACCGCCATTGCCACAGCACAGCCAATGACTAACTTTTCCAGTACAAACTTTAACCTTGTGAACTCCGAATTATCAATCAGGGCTGAGACCAACATCAAGATGATAAATCCCCGCACCATCCAGAGTGTGCGACGCTCACTGATCAGAACTAATATCATGTAGGTGAGCGCCAGCACCAACAAAATATCCAGAGTGTCAAGCGGCAAAGACTTTGACCATTCTATATTTTTGAGCCATTGCGCCCACCAATCTCCCATGAAATCTGGATTTTACCTTCGGTCTTTTATCGTATAAGTAAATAGACACTAATCAATAGTCAAAATTCAAAATTCAAAGCACTTTTACTTTTAAATGTAAACTCAGCTTTGTTGCTCTATCTTAGTATGAATCTCGGAAATCCCAGATGTAGTAATAAAAAATTCTGGAACAAGATTTTCCGTTTGTGGAACGGAAAAAGATCGTGCAACAGAAAAATATGATTTAGTACAGGGTAGCATCCCAATATTTCCCTTGCTGGAACAATACCTATGTAATTAGTAAGATTCCGTGTTGGTAACATTCGGGATATGCTTTTGCCCTTATCCGGAAGATTTAAAGTAAGACTTTGGAAAATGTATTCAATTCAAGTAATACTACTCAGGGTGACAAAACACCCTGTATTCAAAGCCTAAAAATTTTGACTAAACACTGCTTGTTAACTAGGAAAGCTTTTCCGGTAAGCAATCTTGTCGAACTAAGTCTTGATAGGTCTCACGACGCAAAATTAGATTTGCTTCGCCCAATTCTACCAAAACTGCTGCGGAACGAGGCAGACGGTTGTAGTTGGATGCCATGCTGTAATTGTAAGCACCAGTACCCATAACTACGAGAATATCTCCTGGTTCTGTTGTTGGCAGTGTAGCATCTTTGATTAAAACATCCCCCGATTCGCAGTGTTTGCCAGCAATTGTTACTGTTTCTGTAATTGGAGCGGACATTTTATTAGCAATTACAGCCCGATATACGGACTGGTACGTAATCGGACGGGGATTGTCCGACATTCCACCATCTACTGCAATATAGGTTCTAATTCCGGGAATTTTTTTGGAGGAACCAACAGTATATGCTGTTACACAAGTTGTACCAATGAGCGAACGCCCAGGTTCGCACAGTAATTTTGGCAAAGGTAAATTTTGAGTGTTACAGGTTTCTTCAATTGCTTCACAGATTGGTTTTACCCATTCTTCAATACTGGGCGGATCATCTGATTCTATATATGTTATTCCTAAACCACCACCTAAGTTTAACTCAGTGATATTTAAACCTTTGGAATTGGCATTTTGTAACCACTTAACCATTAATTGAGCTAAATCTCGGTGAGGTTGGCGTTCAAAAATTTGGGAACCAATGTGGGCGTGCAAGCCAACGCAATTGAGAATAGATTTATGTTTGTTAATTTCCTCGAATAATTCGTCCAAGTGATTTGGGTCAAAACCAAATTTACTATCCAGTTGCCCAGTACGGATGTATTCATGGGTATGACAATCAATTCCAGGGGTCAGACGCAACATGATTCTAATCGGCACTGATGACTCAGAACTATTATTTTTTCCGAGTTCAACCAAAAGGCTTAATTCATACCAGTTGTCTACTACAATGGTGCAACCAGACTCACTAGCATAAATTAGTTCTTCCCTAGACTTATTATTACTGTGGAAATAAATTTTGTCGGGAGTGACGCCGGCTGTTAATGCGGTGTAAAGTTCGCCACCGGATGCGACATCTATTCCTAATCCTTCACTAGCTACGATCGCACAAACTGCTAAACAATTCCAAGCTTTGGAAGCATATAATACTTGAGATTCACCCTTGTAATAATTCTGGAAACTATCCCGATATTGGCGACAAGCAGTTCGTAAGCTTTCCTCATCCAAAATATATAGTGGGGAACCAAACTGCTGTACTAATGTGACCACATCACAGCCGCCAATTTCTAAATGTCCTGAATTATTGGTTCTAGCTGTTAATGGCAATAATTGCTGATTTGGAGAAAGATTTTTGTTATCAGTGTTTTTTGGAGGTAAATACTTGTTACCAGAATCTTGAACCCCCGTAGGGTGAGTCGATACCATAATTGTCAGGATTATCCTTGTTTAAAATGTGGACGCTTATTGTCCATTTCCCGATTCTCAGTTTACCTTTAATGTTGAAAGGAGACACTCGTTCGCTTTTCTTGAAAAGGGCGTTCTTATGGTGTCTCATTGATTTTCAAGGACATTTCAAGTTTTGCCAACAGTGTGAAATCATTCAAATTAGAGATCAAAATTCTTTCTGCAGAGCATTTAGATGCGCTTGTAGAACTAGATCGTATCTGTTTTAACGGTCTGTGGAGTCGAGAAGCTTATCTTAGGGAGCTAGAAAGTTCAACTAGCAATTTAATGGGCTTATTTTCTCCTATTCATCCCTTACAACTTTTGGGAGTAGGTTGTTTTTGGTCAATTTTAGAAGAAGCACATATTACAATCTTGGCTGTCCATCCCCAACATCAGAACCAAGGTTTAGGACAAATGTTACTTTGTTTTCTGCTTCAGAAAGCTTATAAGCAGGGTTTAGAGCGAGCGACATTAGAAGTACGGCCTTCCAACATAGCAGCAATTTCTTTATATCAGAAATTTGGTTTTAAAACCGCAGGACGACGACGACGATATTACATTGATAACGGGGAAGACGCTTTAATTCTTTGGTTAGGGGATTTGAAACATACCCAATTCCAAAAAACTCTGGATACCTGGCAAGAATTATTTAGCGATCGCCTCAAAAATTCTAACTGGGAAATATTTCTTGAGAAGTAGTTTCATCTATAAGCAACAGAATTTTTACTTATAGGTTTTTTGTCTTCAACAAACTTTATCAAAGCTGTCATCTACCTGAGAAACAAGCTTAACGTTATTTTTTCTTATTAATATCGAATATAGTATAAATAATTAAAATTAAGTATTTCTGGTCATAGACGAAATTAAAATAAAATGATATGGAAAATATGGTAGATTTGACATATTAATTGCAACTAAATCTTAAAATTACTGGTTTATAGCTAGCAGTTAACCAAAAACGTAACGTTCGGGTTGATTTTAGTCACATACTGAGTACAAAATAATCACAAAAACATAGTGATTACACAGAGAAGAAAAGTAGAGGATAATGTGACCTCTTTATCTTTCTACAGACATTGAAAATATTAGCCTGTGCTAAAATCAGCGTACCGGCACGACGCAGGTAATGGGACAATGTTTGAACGCTTCACAGAAAAAGCCATTAAGGTCATAATGCTCGCCCAAGAGGAAGCAAGACGTTTGGGGCACAACTTTGTTGGAACCGAACAAATTCTCCTGGGTCTGATTGGTGAGGGTACGGGAGTGGCTGCAAAAGTACTGAAATCCATGGGGGTCAATCTTAAAGACGCCCGGATTGAGGTAGAAAAAATCATAGGCCGGGGTTCGGGTTTTGTCGCGGTGGAAATACCATTTACACCAAGGGCAAAACGAGTTTTAGAACTGTCCTTGGAAGAGGCACGCCAACTGGGGCACAATTACATTGGCACAGAGCATCTGTTGTTAGGCTTAATCCGAGAAGGAGAAGGTGTAGCAGCTAGAGTGCTAGAAAACCTGGGCGTGGATTTATCTAAGGTCCGAACTCAAGTTATCCGAATGTTGGGAGAAACCGCTGAGGTGGCTGCTACTGGTCAATCAGGACGGACGAAGACCCCAACCTTGGATGAATTCGGTTCAAACCTGACTCAAATGGCAGGGGATGGTAAGTTAGATCCAGTTGTAGGACGCGCTAAAGAAATCGAGCGTGTCATTCAAATTTTGGGTCGACGTACAAAAAACAACCCTGTCTTAATTGGGGAACCAGGTGTAGGTAAAACTGCAATAGCTGAAGGTTTAGCGCAGCGAATCGCCAATAAAGATGTTCCTGACATCTTAGAAGAAAAACGTGTAGTAACTCTGGATATTGGTTTGCTGGTAGCAGGAACCAAATATCGGGGTGAATTTGAAGAACGCCTGAAGAAAATTATGGACGAAATTCGTCAGGCGGGAAATGTAATTTTAGTAATAGACGAAGTACACACCCTCATTGGTGCGGGTGCGGCTGAGGGCGCAATTGATGCAGCCAATATCCTTAAGCCAGCTTTGGCGCGGGGAGAATTGCAGTGTATTGGTGCAACGACCTTAGACGAGTATCGCAAGCACATCGAACGAGATGCTGCTTTGGAACGTCGTTTCCAACCAGTCATGGTGGGTGAACCATCTGTAGAAGAAACCATAGAAATTCTTTATGGTCTGCGCGACCGTTACGAACAACATCATAAGTTAAAGATTTCTGACGATTCCTTAGTTGCGGCGGCAAAATTATCCGACCGTTACATTAGTGATCGTTATTTACCAGATAAAGCTATTGACTTAATTGATGAAGCCGGTTCTCGCGTCCGCTTAATTAATTCTCAGTTACCACCAGCAGCGAAGGAATTAGATAAAGAGCTACGACAAATCTTGAAGGAAAAGGACGATGCTGTCCGCTCCCAAGATTTTGACCGAGCTGGCGAATTGCGCGATCGAGAAATGGAAATTAAATCCGAAATTCGCGCCATTGCTCAGAGCAAATCTAATTCTGGTCGTGCAGAAGGTGAAGAACCTGTAGTCACAGAAGAAGACATTGCTCATATTGTCGCATCTTGGACTGGGGTTCCTGTGAACAAGCTAACGGAATCGGAATCCGAAAAGCTGTTACACATGGAAGACACCTTGCACCAGCGCCTGATCGGTCAAGAAGATGCTGTGAAAGCAGTATCTCGGGCTATTCGTCGCGCTCGCGTAGGTTTGAAAAATCCCAATCGACCCATTGCTAGCTTTATTTTTTCTGGTCCAACTGGTGTTGGTAAAACAGAATTAGCGAAGTCTTTGGCTTCCTACTTCTTTGGTTCTGAAGAAGCAATGATTCGCTTGGATATGTCCGAGTTCATGGAGCGTCATACTGTCAGCAAATTGATTGGTTCGCCTCCTGGTTATGTCGGATACAACGAAGGTGGTCAGCTAACAGAAGCTGTACGTCGCCGTCCTTATACAGTAGTACTATTCGATGAAATCGAAAAAGCACATCCCGATGTGTTTAATATGCTACTGCAAATCTTGGAAGATGGTAGATTAACGGATGCAAAAGGTAGAACAGTAGATTTTAAAAATACTTTACTAATTTTGACATCCAATATCGGTTCCAAGGTCATTGAAAAAGGTGGTGGCGGTATTGGTTTCGAGTTTGCGGATGATGCAAGCGAGTCCCAGTACAATAGAATTAAGTCTTTGGTTAATGAAGAACTTAAGCAATATTTCCGTCCAGAGTTCCTCAACCGACTTGATGAAATTATTGTCTTCCGTCAACTGAGCAAAGACGAGGTCAAAGAAATTGCCGAAATCATGCTCAAAGAGGTATTTGGTCGTCTGGGCGAAAAAGGTATCAACTTAGAAGTTACTGATCGCTTCAAAGATCGTTTGATCGAAGAAGGTTATAGTCCCAGCTACGGTGCAAGACCATTACGTCGGGCTATTATGCGCTTGTTAGAGGATAGTCTTGCGGAAGAAATTCTCTCTGGTCGCATTAAGGACGGTGATACAGCAGTAGTTGACGTGGATGAGGGCGGTAACATTAAAGTTACTGGTCGAGAAAATCAGGACTCTTTACCACAAGCTGTTTCTTAATTACCTGATGAGAATATGAGATTTAAAGTTTACTTTTGAATCTCTGATTCTTGAATTTTTAATAAATAAATAAAAAACGGTAGGGATACTAATATCTCTACCGTTTTTTGTCGCAATTTATAGCACTATCTTTTCTGGTTAGATTTCCTGTTTCCACGTTCCCTGTCTTGGTCAGCATTCCGGCTGCGCCGGATTGCGCCTATCGGCGGCGCTGTTCCCTTTTAAGTAAAACATGATGTTCTAACTTATCTTCTTACTGCTATAAAAACCATAAATATTGTGCAAACAACAATACTCTCGATTCTGAAATGGGAAAAATAATCTCAGAATGATTGTGAAATACCCATATTTGTACTTGGAAAAATAAACGAGAGAATTTATGTTCAAAGTAGCAGTCGGTCATAGCAACGACCCAGATTCCGATTGTGCGATTGCTGAAGTTCTGGAACAGTGTCAAAAATCTTTAGCAGGAAAAATACCAAATGCGGGAATCTTATTTGCTGCGATTGATTTTGACCACAATCTGATTTTGCAAGAAATCGATCAAGTATTTCCAGGAATTGAGTTAATCGGAGGAACAACGGATGGAGAAATTTCCTCTGTATTAGGTTTTGAACAAGATTCGCTAACTTTAACGGTATTTTGTACGGATAATACAAATCTGAAAATATTAGCTGGTATTGGAGAAAATGTTTCTCTAAATCCGGTTGCTGCAACTTCTAGAGCGGTCGAACAAGCACTCAGCAAAAGCAGCAATCTAGCAGCCACAATATGTTTAACCATTCCCGAGACTCTGGGTAGTAGCGGAGTATCGATTTTGAATGGATTAAAGTTAGCTTTGGGACAACAAGTACCAATTTTTGGTGGTTTAGCAGCGGACCAAAATCGATTTCAACAAACTTATCAATTCTTTAAAACTAAAGTTTTCAGTGATTCCGTACCAGTTTTGTTATTCTGTGGAGAATTACTTTTTTCCCATGGAGTCGCAAGTGGTTGGAATCCCATAGGTAAAAAAAGTCTAGTAACTTCAGCCGATAAACATATCGTTTATGAAATTGATGGTGAACCAGCTTTACATTTTTACCACCGATATTTGGGTTCCTTAACACCTGCTGCTGAATATCCTCTGGCTATTTATGGGGATGTTACAGAGCAATTTTACATGAGAGCTCCTAAAACTCACGATTCTTCTAACGGTAGTATTACTTTTTTTGCTGATGTTCCCAATCAAGCATTAGTACAAATTACACAAGCAAGTTGTGATGATATTCTCACAGCTTCAAAAATATCAATGACAAATGCATTAGAAAATTATCCCGGTGTAGAACCCAAAGTAGTTTTGTTTTTTTCCTGCGCCTCAAGAAGACAAATTCTCGGTACTCGTGCTCGAGAAGAATATCAAATTGCTAAAAGTTGTTTGAAAATAGAACTACCTTGTTGTGGTTTCTATGCAAATGGTGAAATTTCTCCCAATTCGGGTTCTAATTGGACTTATTTCCATAATGAAACATTTGTGACTTTAATGTTAGGAGAAAAATAAACGAAATGACCATCGCAACGAATTTAGAACAAAAAATAAAAGATTTAGAAAAAGCTAATCGTATTCTTCAAAAAAAGCTCCAACGTTCTGAAGCTGATAGAATAAATTTAGAAGAGAATAATCACAAAAAAGAATCTTTGCTCAAACAGGTTATTAAAGAGTTTAAAACAACTCAATTACAACTAGTTCACAATGAGAAAATGTCTTCCTTAGGTCAATTAGTTGCAGGAGTTGCTCATGAAATTAATAATCCTGTTAACTTTATTCATGGTAATATTTTTCATGCCCGTGAATACATATTAGACCTACTTAGATTAGTCAAAACTTACGAGCAAACATATTCAGATATTTCACCAGAAATTAAAGATTTAGGCGAAGAGATAGATTTAGAATTCATTCATCAAGATTTGCCAAAACTAATAAATTCTATGCAAATAGGGGCTGAGAGAATTCGTGAAATTGTTAATTCTCTCCGTACCTTTTCTCGTTTAGATGAAGCAGAAGTCAAAGCTGTCGATATTCATGAGGGGATAGACAGCACACTTATGATTTTACAAAACCGTTTAAAAGCTAAAAATGAACAAACTCAGAACATTGAAGTTAGAAAATATTACGGCGAACTGCCAAAAATTCAATGTTATGCTGGACAACTCAATCAGGTATTCATGAATATCATTGCTAATGCGATCGATGCTTTGCAAGAAATGGAAAATAATAAAAATAAGCAGGAAAATCAGTTACTGACAATATCCATTCACACCTCAGTGCTCGCAAATCATCGAGTAGCAATAAAAATAATAGATAATGGGTCGGGAATTCCCGAAGAAATTCAAAAAAATATTTTTAATCCCTTTTTCACTACAAAACCTGTAGGTCAGGGAACCGGTTTAGGGATGTCAATTAGCCATCAAATTATTACAGAAATGCACGATGGTTCTCTAACCTGTAGTTCAGAGATAGGAAAAGGAACTTGTTTTACCATTGAAATTCCGGTTAAACATGGTTGTTATTCCAGTTAATTCAAGTTGTTGACTTGGAAATAAAAATATATTTATTAAATTTCTTCTGACACCATTTTTTCTACATATTTCTGGACTAAAGGAACTTGGAAGCTTACTGGTGGAATTTCATCTTGATTTTTGATTGTAATCTTGTCTACTTCCAAAATCTCTTTTCTTACTAACGAGTTTATTACTGATTTATCCGAAATTTTCAGAGGTTTCCCTTGAACTAAATTCTGAAGCGATCGCTGTTCTTTATCATTAAGACTTGTCCATGAATATCGGAAATATAAGTCTCCTCGTTCTAAAACTATGGGTATAACCTTTTCCACATCTTCTTGGTTAGCTTTGGAAATCTCTGCATCTCTGCCATTTTTTCTAATATCTTTATTAAGTAATTCTACTATTTCGTAGCAAACTAGCTGAACTAAATAAGGTTGACAGCGAGTTAAATGGAGAATCCGATTCACAGCATCTTCTTCATAGATGTCAGGAAAATCTGGTATGGGCTTAGTAATTAATTCTTTTGCTTCTAATTCTTTAAGGTAGGTAATCCGAATAGCATGAGCATTAATTAGGTAATTACTCCAATAAATAGGAAGTTCATCAAGTAAGTGGGACCCACAAAAGAGTAAAATCCAATTATTATAGTCTTGCAAAATGTGACGAATAAAATTGAGAGGTGCGTAACTGTTGGTAGATTTCACTAATTGATCCAAGCATTCATATTCGTCAAAACATAAGAGAAATCTTTTCTCAGGAAATTTGTTCTCTATTTTCCTAAACCATTTTTGTAATATAGGAAATGGATCTTGAGCTAACTTGTCCAAATTCAATTCTGGTAAATCAATACTTTGGCGTAAGCGTCGCGTTCCTTCAATAATTTCCTCTACTAAAAACTCTGCAAACCCGCTTAGGGTTGTTGCAGATGCTGCTCCTTGAATATCTACTCGTAATGGTAATAGGTTAGCACTAAGTTTTACTGGCAGATATTTGAGAGTTGAAGTTTTGCCACTGCGACGTCCACCATACAACAATAAAACTGGTGCTTGTTCTTGGGATGTTGACGCCTCTATTTCGTGAAATAAATCAACTCTTCCTTTGAAACGACTCTTTGCAATATTAGGATCTAAAGCGTTTCCAGGAATATAAACCTGTCGAATTTCCTGGGAAGCCTTAGCACTATCTTTCAATAGATCTTTTTTTGACTGTAGAATTTCTCTCCAACTTTGAGCGATTTTGCCAATATAGGTAGCTATTTGCGGCTCGCTAACTAAGGAAATATTATGGAATACTTCTTCTAACGAAATTACATTTTTTTCTAGTAATTTATATCTGAGGTAATCAGAGGGTATTTCGAAATATTGGTGGACGTCCTTCGCTATGTCTAGAAGTCGGCGTAGTGTCCATTCAATATGTTTAGAAGAATTCGAATGAATCCAAGCCACTTCCTCTTTATTCGCAGTATTTGCAATATCCTCTATAGTTTGACATTGATTGAGAGTATACAGAGCTATTTGCAAATTAGCTTTAAATGCTACTTTTTGTTGATTAGTGGAAGTCGTTAAATATTTAATAGTTGTATTTGCTATTTCAGTATTTTCTTTATAAGTATCCATAATCATTTCAACCATAAAAGGTAAGGGAAATATAATTTTTTCATCGAAGCGGGATGGTAAATATCCAATCCAGTATGATGCTTTTCCACCTCTAGAGAAGACAAATAAGGCGGACATACATAGTAATTCTGCAATCCATACAATGATTGGAACCAAGAGAAATACACCACCCCAGATCATAATTATTCTTTGGTCAGGAGCATCTGCTAGTGCCAAACAGGATACCAAACTTAATGCTGTACCAGCAGTTACACCTAATGCGACACCAGAAGCTACACCTGATACCACAATCCATGCTATGCACCATATTACAAGCCACGATGCAACAAAAATCCAGGTTGAACTCCATTCAACACCTAATAAAATAGCTAAGAATAATAAAATACCTAATACCCTTGCCCACTTCATACCCCATTCCCAACCCAAAGATACACCCCACGCTGTTCCTAAAAATACTCCCCATATAGCAGGGAACCATTGATTAGTAACAAGCAGAGTTATTAGAGAGTATGGTGTCAAACCCAAAAGTAATATAACGACTACAAAAATAAATAAAATACCAAAAGAGAACTCAAACCACTTTTCTAGTCTTTGATTATCACTACGCGCAAACCATAAGCCTAACAACCAACCCATCCAAAAAAAACAAGTATGAGTCCAATTAAAGCCATTTACTGGCAAAACTTCATACACTAAACCAAGTAATAGTGCAGCCAAAATTGGTATTAAAGCAGTTACACACCAAACTTGATTAGCGTAATTCTGCAAGCGGGGATTATTAGAAAAATCAGCTTTCAGTTTGAAAGGATTATCTGCAGGTTTTAACTCTGGATGAATCTCTAGTAACCAGTTAGCAAATGTATAGGGTTTTAAATAAGACCACCAAAGAATACGAACACACTGAATCAAATAAATCCAAAATTTAGTCAATGGTAATTCTTGAGTCATAACTAATTTCCAATCTCAAATAGTTCATTAAAAAATTTTTGTATTAAATCACTAACTTCCAACTTATCTAAGCAAATAAGAACTATAGAAATCAATAAAGCAATCCCGATAATTGCCTTGTGAAACTTATCAAAAAAATCACCAACATCGAAGGAAAACTTACCTAAGGAAGAGAATATACTCAATAATTTATCCCAATGATTTAATTTTAGGAAAGTAATCTTACTTTGTCTAACATTTATATTTTTTATAAACTTAATTCTTGCCCATTTTATATCCCTACCTTGTTGACGTGCTTCCCATAAATAAAAACAGGATAATTGTAATTTATAAGGATGTAATTCGCCCCATTCTATCGCTTTTTTTTGTTCGTTTAAATGTAGCTCTGCTGATATTTTGTTTTTACTAATAAGTGATGTAATCTTTATCGCTTCATCTTCTGTTAATTTTCCTAATTCTAAAGTATGACCAATATTGAAAAAAGGAGAACTTAATTCTTTCTCACGAGCATAATCTGCAAGACTTCTACGTGATGCTATTACTAGCATTAAAGCGCTATCATCCATTAAGTAGCGTAAATGGTCATAAAATCCCTTATCAAATTTTTGTGGGCGTTCCAATAATCGACCAAAATCATCCAAGCAAATAACTGGTAATATTTTCTTCTCTTGAAAACTCCTGATTATCCTAGAAAATTTTCTACGATTGATAGATTTATTTAGAAAAGTTTTTTTTAGATAAATGAGTGGTTGATTTGAACTTTCTACTAAATTATCTACTACTTCTTCATAAAAATCCCCTTCTGTTTGACAACGAGAGAGTGATAAATAAATTACGATATATTTTTCATCGTTTATAACTCTTTCTCTCCAAGTTTGATAAAAATGATAAAGAAGAGAGGATTTACCAATTTTTTTCTCACCGATAATATTGATACTTATCGGCTGTATTCCTGTCATTCTATTTACAATAGCTCTCATCTCATCTTCACGACCTACAAATAATCGGCGATCCTTAAGAATTCCATCTATTACAAAGGGATTGCGATAATTAATATTCATATTAAGAAAGTAATTTTGAATAGAATACTTTTGTATCTCAACTTTGCATTTACCCTTTCATTACAGGTTTAATGCATTCTTTTAACTCATATTTATGAATGTAAAATGCATCCTATATGACAAAATTAAAATTTTTATGGAAGCTTAGAGAATTATTAGTACACCAGAAAAAATACATTCATGCTATCTTTTACTCCGATATATAAAGACTTACATAAATACGACTATATAATCAAGTTAATAAAGTGATTTATCCTTTTAAATCCTCTTTTTTAAAAAGTATTTATTCACTCATATATATGCTGATTGAATATTCTTTTTATTTGTCTGAGGAATGTATAAAATTTGATTTTTATTCATTTATGATGTAATGAATCGTTTGCGTAGCGTTTACATTTAGGAAAAAGTAATAGTATTATCTAACTTTTTTTGATTATTTTATTCGCAATGATAACTTATTATTAAATCCTAAAAATTAGTATAATTCCGTTATTATCGTAGCTGATTTTTTATTTGGTCAGTAATATTTTCTCACTAGATTATTCAAAATAAAAATATGATATTCATTCGGGCACACTGATGTGTGCCCCTATAGTTTATAAATTATGAGAATAATTGCTTTTGAAGCATCCCTTATAATTCTCTAAGACATTTCCACATACTTCCGGAATAAAGGCACATTGAAACTTAATTTTCCAAATAAGTCAGTATTTATTCCAAACACAGCTTCTTGCTTTAAGACTTCTTTCCGTACTAGCGATCGCACTATTAATTTATCTTCACGTTTGGGTTTCTCACCGTCTGATAGGCGATAGAGGAAGTTTTTTTCTTCATCTGTAAAACGAGACCATTGTTCTCGAAAATATTGATCGCCCCGTTCTATAACTACAGGGATAACGGCTTTAACGTCTTCTAACGAAGCTCTTGTTATACCGCGAACTCTTTTTTCCTTTTTAATTATTTCATTTAGTCGCTCTATCAATTCAAAACATACTAATTGAACTAGATATGGCTGACAATGAGTAACCTTAATAATTTCATCTACAGCGTCATTTTCATAAATGGTATGGGAAAAATCCTTAACGGGACGCAAAATTAAATCTCGTGCTTCCGACTCTTCTAAAAAAGTCATTCGCAAAGCGCGGGTATTAATTAAGTAATCACTCCAATAAGGTGGTTGTTCTGATAACTCGTGGGAACCACTAAATAATAGAGTCCAAGCAGGCATATGCTGTAGAATATGGCGTAAAAAATTAAGTGGAGCTTTAGTACCTGTTGCTTCGATTATTTCACTTAATCTTTCATATTCATCTAAGCACAGAAGAAATCTTTTATTTGGAACAACACGTTCTATTTGTAATAACCAATCTTGAAGAGCTAAAAATGGCTCTTTTTCTAACTTTCTCTGATTTGGTTCTGGTAAATTTAAACGTCGGGGTAAGCGCTTTGCAGATTGAACAATTTGTTTTGCTATTTGTTCTGCTAAACCTGTAAGAGTCGTTGCAGCAGCTGCTCCTTGAATATCAATTAGTAAAGGTATAAGATTAGCTCCTACCCTACGCGGTAGGTATTTAAGAGCCGAAGTTTTTCCGGTACGACGTCCTCCGTAAAGTAGTAATGCAGGTGGTGGGTCTAAAAGGGCTATAGTTTCAATTTCCTGAAATATTTTGTGTCTCCCTTTAAAACGTTCTTGGGCTTTGTCAGGATCTAAAGCACTACCAGGGATATATACTTGTCGAATTTCCTCTGACTCAATTGTCTCTTTTCTCCATTCATCTTTTCGTGCTGTCATTAGTTCTAGCCACCGTTCAGCTATACTCCCGAACGTCGCAGCCAAACGAGAATTTCGTTCTCTAGCTAATTTATCGGTAACTTCTCGTAAGTTACAAATCGAATCTTGCAGGGTTTGATAACCACGATAGGTGGAACTAGCATGAATCGCAGAATTAACATTCTGGCTAACATCTAAAAAACTGGGTACTACCCAATTTTTATCTTGAGATATTGGTAAAGGAGTCCAATCGAGTTGATTTGCAACTTTTGCAATATCGTCAATAGTTTCACATTTTTTGAGGCTATGCAAAGCAATTGTAGCGATCGCATCTGCTGCTACCCTTTGTTGGCTTGTAGAATTAATTAAATAATCGATTGTTTCACGTGCAATCGCTTGGTTTTGAAGATAAGCATTCGCAATCATCTGCGCCATAAAAGGTAACGGTATGATGATACGTTGGTCGAAACGAACTGGTAAGTAAAGTAATAATGATGCGGCATCAGTACGTAGGGAAATTAAAAATAATACTGACATCCAAATAACTTCTACAAACCAAACAATAACGGGAACTAGAAGAAATAATATCCCCAAACATTCAACTAACTTCGGGTCAGAATCTACTCCCCAACCAACTCCGAATAATACTCCCAGTGCAAAGCCCAGTACTACACCTGAAGTTGCGCCAGAAGCAACTATCCAGCCTACGCGCCAAGCCAAACGCCATTTAATCAGACTCAATAAAAGGACAAATATAATCCCTAATATTAATACCAATGCAACCCCTAAAATCATTCCCCATCCGATACCCCAAGCAACTCCCCAAGCAATACCTAAAGCAGCACCCCAACCTATAACTTGAACCTCAGAAGGTACTAAAAACTGAGCAACGATTAGTATTGCAAGTACAAATACGAAAAGTCCTTTAAACCATGTCTCTAGTCTCTGATTCTCGCTCCGTGCTAAGCCTAAACCAATCCACCAACCTACAAAAAAAAGCAAGCTCAATACCCAGTTAAAATTACCAAGTGTTGTCTGTATTAATAATCCTATGGGTACAACAACTATAAGAGGAACTACAGCCGTTATCCACCAAACTTGCTCTGCGTATTTTTTTAAAGGAGGGTTATTTGCGAAATCAGCTTGATATTTAAAGGGATTATCTTTTGGTTTTAATTCTGGGTGTATTTCAGCGAGCCAATTTTGGAAGCTATAGGGCTGAAAGTATGAACTATAAAGAATACGTATGCATTCACTTAGATAGGTCTGAACATTTGATATGAATATACTCTGAGTCATAACTATCTCCCTATTAAATCTCGAAAGTATTTGACAAAAGTCTCCACAGGTAAAACTTTCACCACGACCAAAATCAACAAACTTAAAATAACTAATCCAATAATGCTTTTAGTAAAATTTTCTAAAGTCTCAACAAATCCCCCTATGATTATTGGTAGTTTTTTAAACCACCAAAAAATATTATTTTTCTCGGGTTTTTCTTTTTTCAAAAAGTAAGGTAGATGAGGCGATTTTCTTTTTTTCTCTTGCTCAAATAATTTTTTCTGTTGTTCAAATTGTTTTTTTGCCCATTTGATACCCTTATGGTTGTAACGAGATTCCCATAAATAAGAGGCGGCTAATTGCAATAAATAAGGATGACATTTTCCCCAAGAATATACACATTTCTGCTCCTCAGTATTTAAAAGTGGCTTTTTATCATTTGCAGTCATATCAGATAATTTTGTGAGTTCAATGGCTTCATCTGATGTAAATTCACTTAATTTGATAGTATGACCGACATTGAAAAAGCGAGACACAAAACGATACTTATCTGCATAAATATTCAGAGTTTCACAAGATGCTAAGATAAGCATCAGAACATTGTTATCCATTAAAGAACGTAAATTATCATAGAAACCATTGTCGAATTCCTTAGGATATTTCAAAAGATTTTCAAAATCATCTAGACAAAGAACTGGGAGCAAACCTTGATGTTCAAATTCTGCTATTGCTGTAGAAAATCCAATTCTATCGAGAGATTTTTTTTGCAAGAGCTCTTTTAAAATAGGTTTTGCTTGTACCCCAGAACAACTCAATAAATCTTGAGCGATAATTCCATAAAAATTTTCTTCTTTTTGGCAATATGCTTTTTTTAGGGATATATAAATAACTACATATTTATTCGGATTTCTCACCTTTGAGTGCCAAATCACAGAGAAGTAATACAGCAGAGAAGATTTACCAATTTGTGTTTCACCAACAATACTCACACTAGTTGGTTGCACGCCACTCATTCGAGAAAATATTGCTTGTAACTCTTCTTTTCGACCTACAAACAATTGTGGGTTTTGTAGCTTTGGACCGGCCACAAATGGGTTGGTTGGATGCATTTCGATAATTCGTAACTTTTGATACTGATTATAATTTTTATCTTTTCAAGTACATGTCTAGAGAGCAACAATCAAGCAAATAGCGAATTTTGAGTCATATAGAGCGTTAAGAGCTTTATAAGAATGAAATATTATATTTTTATTATTAATTCTTCTCAAGTAAACAGGTTAGGACAAAAATTCTTATTCTGTTGGTAATAAGCTATATTTGTTGAAATCGGGTCAGATTATTACTTGTAGTTGGTTATTTAAACAAGTGAAGTGATTTAGACAAGTAAAAATCAAACAAGTAAAAATCAAACAAGTAAAAATCAAACAAGTAACAACTGGCTTCATTGCATAAATTTTGAACTGAATAAAATCCAAGACAAAGCATTAATAACACTGATCGCAAGGTTGTTTGTCAATTGACCTGATCAGAAGAAGAATGTAAAACTGAAATTTGCTGAAAAGCTTAGTTTATAATTTCATAGGTCCAGTTAGGCTCAGAGAAAATATAGAAAATATTAAAAGTTATCTAAGTATTACTACTCACAAAAGAGACAAGGTGTAAAGTCGGCATGGCAAAGAAGCATACCTTTAGCTTCAAAATAATCAAGGTATCTGTTTAATTTTTGAATATGTATTATGAATTCTAAAGAAAGTGAATCAAAAAAAGTAGCCCTCAATCGATGGAACAGTCTGCGAGAAAACCTAATCGTAATTGGTATTGCTTTATTATTAGCGTTTTTAATTCGTACTTTTATCGCTGAACCTCGATTGATCCCTACAGGTTCAATGCTTCCAACTTTACATACTGGCGATCGCCTAATTATAGAAAAAATATCCTATCGTTTTCATCCACCAAAAATTGGTGACATTATAGTTTTTTTGCCACCAGAAAGATTACAGCGTCAAGGATTTGAGAAGGACCAAGCCTTTATTAAACGAATAATTGGCGAACCGGGAAAAACGGTTGCGATAAAAGATGGCACAGTATTTCTTAACAATGAACCCTTGGAAGAAAACTACATTGCCGAAGCTCCAGAACGTCCTTACCCGGACAGAGAAAATCCACAATTTTGTCAACAGCAGCTAGTTCCAACTAATGAATTTTTTGTTTTGGGGGACAATCGTAACGATAGTCGAGATTCCCGCTATTGGTGTTTCGTTCCCAAAGAAAATATCATTGGTCGCGCAGTATTTCGGTTTTGGCCTTTTGATCGCATTGGATCGACTTGATGCTTGGGGATAGCACTGCATGCCGCCGCTGAGAAGGTGCTGCGCGTTTGGACGCATCCTACGGATGAACGTGGCGCAATACCTACGGTACACTGCGTTAGCAGCCGCGCGTTCTTAGCGGCATATGGGGACTGGGTACTGGGGACTGGGGATTGGTGACTAGTAACTCCTCCCTACTCATTACTGTACGCTGTGTACACTTACGTGTCCCGCTAGACCGCGCGCCACGAGCGGCGAATGCTAACGCGCCCCCCTGTTCGCTGTAAGCGCATCCAAGATGCACCTGCGGTGAACGCTAACATTACTTGTTACTTATTACTTATTACTTATTACTTATTACTCATTACTCATTACCCATTACCTGATCGCTAAAATCTCAAAAAATACATCAGTTGGGCAATTACATCAGCGGGTAGCTTTAGGCGTCGCTTAAAATCTGCTAAATTTCGGTAAGGCCCTGCCGATAAACGGTTTTCTACTATACCTTGCGCCAAAGATAGATCGACAAAAGGTATTTTTGCCAAACTCTCTACGTCTGCTGTGTTGGGATTGATTAAGTGAACTGGGCTATCTAAAGATTCTTCATCGTAATAAGTAAAACTAAGAATCGGTTTGAGTACCTCTAATCTTTGTATTGGCATACTCAAAGCCGCTGCTATATCTTCTATACAGTAAAATTTTACCCCTCCAGCCGCTAATTCAACTAAAGAGCGAGCTTGGTGAATTGACAAACCGGGTAATCGCAACCAATCATCTACCGTTGCTTGATTAACATCGATACGGATACCAACTTGAGCCGCGATCGCAATTTCTTCAGCAGATTGTAGCCGATAATATGGATCGTTAAGTAATTTGGAACGCAATCTCTGTAGTCTGGGATTTAATGGCAACCAATTATTCACGATGCTCTTTGGATTCAAGATATTTCATCTAGCAGTTGGCGGCGTTTTTGCTCAAATTCATATTCAGATATTAATCCATCTTGGCGTAGAGAATCTAGTTCTCGCAAAGCCTCAGCTACAGATGATACCTGCTGACCGGTTTGTTTGAAACTTTTAACAGCGGATTTACCCAAATTAAAATTGCGATCAAAAGCTTCTTCATCTTGAGCTAAATACCAAACCCCTTCGATTGCACTGGCAACTTTGGGAATTGGGGTCCAAGATAGTAACACGTATAAAATACCCCACAGGGGTTGTCCTAAATAAAATTTATGCAATCCTGAAATTGTCAATGTTCCTGAAAAAGCTAGAATTGCAGCAATACTTCGACTTTTGCGCTGATTAAACATTTCCCTTTATAAATTTGTTTGTTGGTGGGGATTAGGGATTAGGGACTGGGGATTGGGGGGGATTGGTGAATGAATTTTTACGTCACATGCTTGACGTAGACGCTAAATCCATATGAGACTTGCAGCCTTATTGCGGAATTACCCTGACCCTATTACCCAGTCGCTAGTCGCCAATCCCCCATAAAACAGTCAAGTGTTGATATCTGGGTAAAAAACAGTACCCGAAAACGAACTTGTTCACCTTTATGAATTGCCTACACTAGAATAAAACTAGTGGGAAAATTAAAAGCTGCTGGGTATTGTCGCTCAGGTTATATAAAGCAAAATGGGATTCTTCGACTCTGATATAGTACAACAAGAAGCAAAACAACTTTTTGAAGACTACCAAGGACTAATCAAACTTGGTAATAGTTACGGCAAGTTCGATCGAGAAGGCAAAAAGCTGTTCATCGAACAAATGGAAGCAATGATGGAACGCTATCGAGTGTTCATGAAACGTTTTGAGTTGTCCGAAGATTTTATGGCGCAAATGACCATGGAACAACTCAAAACTCAACTGGGTCAGTTTGGGGTTACCCCCCAACAAATGTTCGATCAAATGAACTCGACATTGGAAAGAATGAAAGCTGAGTTAGATCGGCAAAATTAGTTTTAACAGTAGATAATAAAAATTAGGACGTCGTATTTTGCCTGAAAGGGAACAGGGAACAGCGCGACTACCAAGCAACAACGCAAGTTGCAATCCGGTGCAGCCACCCCGTAGGGTGGGCAAGAGTCGCAAGATAGAGAACAGAAAATCTCCTAGTCTTTAAGCAAAAGCCATCTCTGTAATTAGTTGGCTTAAATTGGGCTTACCTGGACTTTGGACGAGGAAATTTTGAAGGTGATTTAAAGTTTTCTTTGGGTTGATTTTTTAGTGCTTGCATCATAAAATCGCGCCACACTGGAGCTACCATTCCACCTCCTGTTGCACCTCTAGATAAAGTCCTATTGTCATCTCTACCTACCCAAACTGCAGTTGTTAGTTGAGGTACTGTACCTACAAACCAAATATCTTTTTCAGAAGAAGTAGTTCCAGTTTTCCCTGCTGCGGGACGACCAATTGCCGCATTGGGCGCTGTACCCCCTGGAGCAATAACCGAGCGCATAATATCAATTGTTGAGGCTGCAGCCCAAGGGTCAAGAACTAGCTGAGGTTTAGGTGTATTATCTAACAATACATTACCACTACTGTCAGTAACACGCAACATGACTGTTGTTGGAGATTGCCAACCATAGTTTGCTAAAGTCGCATATGCACCAGCCATTTCTAATGGGGTTACTCCAATTGCTCCCAAGGGTAAGGATGTAACTGGTGACATTGGACTCATAATTCCCAAAGTGCGACTAGTTTCAACAACTTTATTCATCCCTATAGCTTTGCCCACTTTGATTACAGGAACGTTTCGGGATAAAGCCAAAGCTCTACGAATTGGCATTGGTCCAGCAAAACTATTATCGTAATTTCTGGGATAATACCAACCCCTACCATCTCGATATCTTACTGGCGTATCGTAGACGGTTGTATTAGGAGTATATTTACCTGTAGCGAAAGCTGTGTAATAAACCAGTGGTTTAAATGAAGAACCTGGTTGTCGCAAAGCTTGAGTAGCGCGGTTAAATTCACTGGTTTTATAATTTACTCCGCCAACTAGTGCTTTCACAAAATGAGTTCGAGGATCTACTGCAGCAAGAGCAATTTGATTTTTATATAATCCACGCCGCAGAAGTCGATTATGCCACTTACTGACGGTCTTCTCCGCCATTTTTTGAAAATTAATATCTACAGTGGTTTGTACTCGCATACCTCCTTTAAGTAAAGCATCGCGCCCAAACTTCTTCGCTAATTCCTGAGATACAGCATTCGTTATGTAAGGCAAATTACTACTGCGGAAAGATTGTATTTTACCAAGTTTAATTTCTTGTTTGACAGCTTCTTCATATTCTTCTGGGGTGATCCAATTTAATTTCAGCATTCGCCCCAAAACAATTTCTTGTTGTTCTTTTGCCCCTTTCATATTTCCAAAGGGACTGTATCTTTCTGGTGCTTGAATTAAGCTTGCCATCATCGCCGCTTCAGCAAGCGTAAGTTTATCTGCAGTTTTATTAAAGTAACTACGTGCAGCAGTTTGAGCCCCATAATTATTATGTCCCCAATACACTTGATTGAGGTACATTTCTAAAATTTGATTTTTTTTAAATATTTGTTCTAAGCGAATAGCTAATACAGCTTCTGCAATTTTTCGCTCAAACTGTCGTCTGCGATTTAAAAACAGGTTTTTCACCAATTGCATGGTGATGGTGGAACCACCCTGGGAAACCTCACCTCCCCTTAAGTTTACGACCAAAGCACGTCCTACACCAGCAGGGTTAATACCGTGGTGTTGATAGAAGTGATCGTCTTCCATCGCCAGTACAGCACGTTTGAGGTGAGGAGAAATTTTTTCTAAAGGTACAACTTCACGGTTCGCTTCACCATGAATACTAGTCAAAAGTTTACCTTTTACGTCATACATGTGAGTAGTTTCTGTAGGCACAAAACTACGAAGCTGTCTCACATCCGGTAGGTTACGGAAACTGATTGCTAAACCAACCAAACCTCCGGCTACAATAGAGCTTGTCAGCATTGCGAGTGCAAGGAGAGTACCACCAGTTACCTGACCAACTCCCTTGACAAACTCGAAAACCGATAAATTTTGACGTTCGGGCTGATTTTGTTCAAAAGTCCTAGACGACACGGTGTTTTTACTTCCTCATTTGTATATATAGCGTGTAAATTAAGCAGGTAAAGCAAAGCGGTTTATTTTCTGCAATTATATTAGCTTGGCAGGTAAACTCCCAGGCGAATCAAGAGTGACTTAACAAACTTGTTATTTACTTAAATTATTGAAAAACTGTTAACTGTTCGCTGTTAACTGTTAACATTCAAGCCTTATGGCATGGCGATTAACCGATAACTGACAATGGATTTACTAGTATGGCGCAAGATTTTGCTTGGCTGCATCGTGGCACTGTAGAAATTTTTCCTCAACCTTTACCTCAATCTTCAAATGCTGAAAGTGAAAATGAAAGTCTCGAAAAGCTTTTAGAAACTACAGATCGTCCCTTACGAATTAAATTTGGCATTGACCCTACAGGTACCGATATCCACCTCGGACACAGCATACCAGTACGGAAATTGCGAGCATTTCAAGATGCAGGTCATACCGCAATTCTCCTGATTGGTGATTTTACAGCTCGTATTGGCGATCCGACGGGTAAATCCCAAACCAGACGGCAACTTACGGAAAAAGAGGTGAAGAAAAATGCCCAAACTTATATAGATCAAGTTCGACCGATTTTAGATTTTGATACACCCGGACGACTAGAAATCCGTTATAACTCAGAATGGCTTGGGAAGTTAGATTTAGGCAAGATATTGGAATTACTTTCTACCATGACTGTTGGACAAATGCTGGCAAAAGAAGGATTTGCCGAACGCTACAAAAAAGAAAATCCGATTTACTTGCATGAGTTTCTTTATCCTTTAATGCAGGGCTATGATTCTGTTGCTTTAGAAGCAGATGTAGAATTGGGCGGTACCGACCAAAAATTTAATCTTGCTGTAGGGCGAGATTTACAGCGCCATTTTGGACAAAAACCACAGTTTTGCTTGTTGTTACCTCTTTTAATTGGTACGGATGGCGAGCAAAAAATGTCTAAATCTTTGAATAATTATGTAGCTTTACCAGAACACCCTGCCTCTAAGTATCAAAAACTACAAGGTGTCCCAGATAGTTTGTTAAAGCAATACTTTGAATTGTTAACTGATTTACCTTTAGATAAATTACCAGAAAATCCTCGCGAACAGCAATATTTACTAGCTAGAGAAATTGTCAGACAGTATCACGGGGAGAAAGCTGTTCAAGAAGCTGAAGCCGCAGCAAAATCAGGTGGTAAACAAGGAGAAATTCCTGAATTTTCCCTTACTCAAGTAGAATTTCCGGCAAAATTATTTTATATCCTTAACGCTAGTGGCTTGTGTAAAAGTAGTGGCGAAGGTCGACGAAAAATTCAAGAAGGTGGCGTGCGTTTGAGTGGCGATCGCATTACCGATATTGATACTACATTTGAACAAGTTAGTGAATTGGAAGGACAAGTTTTGCAAGTTGGTAAGAAGAAATTTATCAAGCTTGTTGGGTAAGTTGGGGATTTACCAGTTATTAGTTAACAGTTAACAGTTTATGGCTAACGCCACGCCCTTACGGGCTACAGTTATCAGTTACCCATTACCCATTACCAATTACCCATTACCAATTACCCATTACCCCTTACTTTTTAACGGTGACAAATAACAAAATTATCGTTCCTTTAGATGTTCCCGATCTGCAAAGTGCGATCGTATTAGTAGAAAAATTAGACGAAGTTAGTTTTTGGAAAGTTGGTTTAGAACTTTTTACTGCTTCTGGACCACAAGTTTTGGAATATTTGAAGTGTAAAGAGAAAAAAATTTTTTTGGATTTGAAGTTCCACGATATTCCTAACACGGTTGCTGGTGCTTGTCGTAGCGCTGCTCGTTATGGAGTGGATTTATTGACAATTCACGCAGCAGCAGGGAAAGATGCTTTAAAAGCAGCGAAAGAAGCAGCAACAGAGGAAGCAAATAAGCTTAGTTTACAGCCACCGCGTTTAATTGCTATTAGCTTGCTTACAAGTATTTCTTCACGACAGTTAGCATTTGACTTGAAAATACCTTTAGAATTGCCTGAATATGTCTTGCAAATGGCATTAATGGCAAAAGAAGTTGGTTTGAATGGATCTGTATGTTCGCCCCAAGAAGCATTCCAATTACGCGAAGTGTGTGGCGATGATTTTCTATTGGTTTGTCCTGGGGTACGTCCCACTTGGGCGGACAAAGACGACCAAAAACGAACTTTTACTCCCGCGCAAGCAATAAAGGCTGGAGCAAATTATTTAGTTATTGGACGTCCTATTACTGCATCTACTGAGCCGATATTAGCTTGGGAAAAAATCTGTGCAGAGTTGATCACAACTACATGAAAATAATTTATTCTTTGCTTCTCCCTAAATTCAAATCTCTACAAATTGCTTCTTTATTCATCGCAAGCTTATTTTTCCAAGTCATAAATTTGGCTTTGATTGATTCAGTCTATGGATCTAGTAATTACGTATCAAAGTTTTCAGGAAGATTGAATCATTCTCAAAGTTCTAGAGAAATTTACCTTTCGAATTGGAGTAAGCAGCAAGATACAAGTAATAGTAATTATTTTCAAGAGAAACAAAGCATAAATTTTTCTCGCAAATTATCTGTTTGTATGGAGAAAGATGTAGAAGCATTAATGACCAAGTTATTACGCGATCTACCGGGTTACGCCAATCGTGTTAGCCAACGGTCTCGTCGTTTGAGCAGGACTACACAAACTTACAGTTATATGTTGATGGCGGGAAAACCTGAATTTTCGCCATTACCTACCAACATTCTTGAAGATACAGGAAATAGATCGAAAAAATCACAAGATAAAGACGTTAAGCAAGTTTTCTTTACTACTCTAGAAAGAAAATATATTCAAAAAAAACCCATTCAGTCGCAGCAATTTCATCGCTTGTTTTTAACTAAAACTAAAGATGGTTGGCATATGGTAATGATGTTTACTCAAACAGGTTCTTACCCTAAGAGTAAACCACCGACCCCTCCACGTGATAGTAGCAATGGTGTTGTTGGACAAGCAATTAAAACTTGGTTGCGAGATTGTCGAGTCGCTGAAAGCACAAGTCGAAGAAGCTGATAATTACTAGTTTGATAATTATTCGGATTGAGCAATTGAAACGGGATTTGCGATGCTTGCGCTTATGCGCTGAAGTTATCTATTATGTTAACTGATTGCTATATAAGTAGTGATTCGCCCTACCCCAGATCAAGTAATACTAATNACCCCTTTTTAGAATGAGAGAGGGAAGTGTGGGAGGTGTGGGAAGTGTGGGGGGAAATCCCAAAAAATATAAAGGGTTTTTAAAAATCGGATTTGGTATAAGGAGCAATTTCTTCTATTATATTTAATTCTAATAAGTAAAATTATTATCCGCGATCGCATTATCTAACTATTATTAGGTTTTCGATCCAAGCGAGTTGCTTCTTCTATAGCTGCTTTTTCCTTTGCTCTGCGAGCATAGGGTTCTAATTTGACCAAATCCCAATTAGTTATAATGCTAATATTTTCCAGGCTAACGCCTCGCATTAACATCTCGACACACCAAGTTTGTTGAGCTTGTGCTACGTCAGGTGGTTTTCCTTCTGGAGTTAATATTTCTTCAGTCCAAACTCTCCATTGGGACTCAATTTCTGATTCTGATATTGGTAAACCATCATCGTTGAGAAACATCGCACTTTCACTATCTTTACGAATTTTCAACCATTTAGTTAATGGATTTGCAGTATAAGAGCCATAACGTTTACCCATAATCCATTGATTTACAGGGACTTGGCGCATTTGTTCGCCACTTGTTGTTACTTGTAAAAGATGTTGGCGAGTGTCTGTAATTTGATGCGATCGCTCTAAGTTGCAAATTTCTGTAGGTGACAATCCAGATCCAAACAAAACATATCCTAAAGCATAATCTTGTAATCCTGCTTTTTTGGCTTGTCGCAAAATTTGATTAACTAAATTCGCCGGTAAATCAGCTACTGTCCTAATATTTCTATCGTTCTGAGGGACCAATAATCCAGATGAAGTGTCATTTGCAGATGATATTGCTCCATGCAAAAATAATTCCACCAAGTTGTCTAGAAAATCATCGCGGTCTTCCCAAAGTCCGTGGAACTCACTTGTGAACTCGATCGCCGTATAGCCTAATATAATTCCATTTAGTAAGCTGGCTAACTTTTCTGCTGTTAAATGAGTAGTTAAATGACCCTGTTGAATTACTGAAGCTAAATATTCTGCCACATGACCGTTAGCTTCAGTTAATACTTTTCCTAAAGCACGACGATTTTCTGTAGGATATTGGTCAGCCTCACCAACTACAGATCTGACAAATTCTGGATTCTTTTCTAATGCATGCAAGCAAACACTTGCATAATCCTTGAGTGCTTGGTAAACATTTTCTGGAGGATTCGCTTTCTGGATAAGAGATTCCCCCAAATTCCCAAATACTTCTGATTCTTGAATTACAGCCAATAATAATCCGTTTTTATTACCAAAATGTCGAAATAAAGTAACTTCATTGACTTGAGCTAACTCTGCTATTTGGCGAGTGGTCGTGCTACTGACACCTCGAGATATAAATAACTCCAAAGCTGCTTGGATCAGACGTTGTCGAGTTGAATTGGTTCGAGCGCACATAGGCGATAGCTTGCTCCTGGGTTGTTAAGTTAATTTTTTTGCTATAGGCGGAAGTACCGCACTGCTCACCATCTTTATCTCTGAGGTGAATGCTAAATCTATAACAATTACGGGTCCAACCACAAGAGTTATTATAAATAAGCAAGTAGCACTTGCATAACAATTCAAATATTGTTAGCATATTTAATGTAAGTGACACTTGCTTTCATGGTTTCAGTAATCTGTTGGTTTGACAGTTTGTTGTTTTGAAGTATTTGTTTTGAAGTATAGAGAGAAAACCTCTCCCTAGTTAAATCTTAAGTTTTCACCTATCTATTCATAGGATTTTTTATGAACACAAAATTGGCGATCGCCTCTAGTGGCAGTAATTATGCTGCAATTAATCGGGTAAACGTAGCATTTTTTGCTACATTTCACCTGCTAGCACTATTGGCTCCTTGGTTTTTTTCTTGGTCTGCATTAGGTCTAACTCTATTTCTCCACTGGCTATTAGGGAGTATTGGTATTTGCTTGGGTTATCACCGTTTGTTAAGTCATCGTAGTTTTCAAGTTCCCAAATGGCTAGAATATATAATTGCAACTTTGGGAGCACTGTCCCTCCAAGGAGGACCAATTTTCTGGGTTGGGGGACATCGTCAACATCACGCTCATACTGAAGATCTGGATAAAGATCCTTACTCTGCAAAAAGAGGATTTTGGTGGAGTCATATGCAATGGATTTTGTCCCCTCGTCCAGAGTTTTTTGACTACCAAATATATAAGAATTATGCTCCCGATCTAGCACGACAAGGATTCTATCGTTGGCTAAATCGCTACTTTTTATTTTTACAAATTCCTTTAGGACTCTTACTATATGTTTTAGGTGGTTGGTCTTTTGTTGTCTATGGAATTTTTGTTCGGTCAGTTTTACTTTGGCATTCCACCTGGTTAGTTAATTCTGCTACACATATGTGGGGCTATCGCACCTTTAATCATGATGATAACGCTCGTAACTGTTGGTGGGTATCTGTTGTTACCTATGGAGAAGGATGGCATAACAATCACCATACTTTTCCTCACTTAGCTAAATCTGGCTTGCGTTGGTGGGAAATTGACATGACTTGGTGGGCGATCGGGTTATTAAAGACTTTAGGTTTAGCTAAAAAAGTTGCACTACCCGATCCATCAAAAATGCCAAATATTTAAAAGATTGGTAGGTAGTAACAAGTTTATATTGTAGGTATCTCTCTCTTGTGTCACTTTCTAATTATCGAGGACCGTTAAATAATCAACTAGATCTATCAAATTAGGTAAAGCAATGGATGTAGAGCAATTTCAACCTTTTCAGCCTACATCCAGCATTAAACCATTCCTAAGGCAAATGCTAACACTGCGTTAGCAGTGCGGGCGTATACCAATTACCAAAAAACTGTTATTATTTCATCAAATCAAAATCATTTTCAAGTGTCTGATAAACATTCATTAGCAATAAGATTAGACAATATTTACCATCTGCTTGAACTTCAGCTTAAAAGTTTAATTGTTTTGAAATAATCGTACCCTCAGCTACAGTTAAATAACTCTGAAATCGGCAAAATTGTGAATACATATCCCATAGGCTCATTCTTATTCAAGATTGTCTATGACCTAGTACATAATCAATTTTTGACTTAAGAATAAACTCCTAAAACAGTAAGCTAATTTAACTAATAATATCGGGAGCCGCATCATTTCAAATCATAATTTACCTGTCAAAAATAGGGATTGCGATTATAACTGTAGGGATTTCACAAATGCGTCCGATCGATGTAAATCATGCAGCCGTTTCATGAAACCTAGAATTATTGTCTGTAGCTTAGGACGTACTGGATATAAAGTCTTTCGATTGCTTAGACAGCAAGGAGCATTAGTTGTCGGTATACATCACAAACCAATTGCAGGAGAATGTGCTGGAGATGTGATTATCGGCGATTTACATGCAGCTAGTACCCTAAAAGCTGCAGAAATCGAAAAGGCGAATACTTTAGTAATTGCTGGTGAAGACGATGCATTGAATTTATGGATTGTGATGCAAGCGCGAGTGCTTAATCCCCGCATCCGGATTATTAATCGCTTTTTTAATACTAGTTTGGGTTCGCGTTTGGATCAAACATTACCCAATCATTTGACCATGAGTGTTGCTGGTTTAGCTGCACCTGTATTTACTTTTGCAGCTTTGGGCAATCAATTAATTGGACAATTAAAATTATTTAATCAAACTTGGCCGATTCATGAAGAATATATTCATAGATATCATCCTTGGTTGGGCAAAAAATTAAATGAATTATGGGAAGACCGTTCCCGGATGCTAATTTATTATCTCCCCGTTCAAGGTGAGATAGATTTGGTTTCAGCGGTTACTTCCGGACAGCAATTAAATGAGGGCGATCGCCTAATTGTTGGTACCCAACCCCGTATTCGTCCAACCCGCAAATCATTAATTACCAAGTTACTTAAAGTATTGACTAATCTGCGGCAGTTTCAATACCATGCTCAATCGGTAGTTATAGCTGCGATCGTGTTAATGGTTATTATTACCATTGCTACTCTTACTTATGTTTCTGCCGAACTAAATATTTCTATAGTTGATGCTTTATATTTTTCTGTAGGTATGATTACCGGTGCTGGTGGTAGTGAAAAAGTTGTAGAACAAGCTCCCAATAGTATCAAAATATTTACTGTAATAATGATGTTGATTGGAGCAGCAGCCTTTGGTATTTGGTATGCTTTGCTCAATGAATTTATTTTAGGAACTCGATTCAAACAGTTTTGGGATGCGGCTAGAGTACCCCGTCAAAATCATTATATTGTTTGCGGTTTGGGTGGTATTGGGATCAAAATCGTTCAACAATTAAATGCTAGGGGACATGAAGTAGTAGTTATTGAACCAAACATCAATAATCGCTTTGTTAATACAGCCCGTAGGCTTGGTATTCCCATAATTCAGGCTGATGCTAGTTTTCCTGAAACTCTCAAGTCGAGTAATATCGAAGATGCTGCTGGACTACTTGCTGTTACGGGTAACGATGCAACTAATGTTGAAATTGCCTTGAAAGCTAAGGGTCTGTCACCTAGAATACCCGTAATCGTCCATTATGCCGATCCAGACTTTGCTCGGATGGCGCAGGAAGTGTTTGACTTTGAAGCTGTTCTTAGCCCAGCAGAACTAGCCGCTCCAGCTTTTGCAGCAGCTGCTCTTGGCGGACGAATTATTGGTAATGGAATTACTGCTGATAGCCTTTGGGTAGCATTTTCTACTTTAATTACACCCTCCCACCCTTTTTGTGGACAAAAAGTCAGAGATGCAGCAATGAGTGCTGATTTTGTTCCCTTGTATCTGGAAACTAACCATCAAACAATTCATGGTTGGGATCTATTAGAAACTTCCCTGAGTGGTGGAGATACATTATATTTAACAATGCCAGCAAACCGACTGTACGAACTATGGCGACGCGCACCATCCCAGGTCATGGTTAATTGAATTGTGGTTAATTAAAATATGCTTAATTGAAGTAGGCTCGGCTCGAATCCAATTTAACAATCAAATTATTGCCAATTATCTATTCCCATTACCCATTACCTATTACCCATTACCCATTACCTAATCTCCAATCCCCAAATCAAACCTGCTCTGAAATAATAAAAGATTTCAAAAAACCTCTAGCTTCAGGAAAATATATCTTGCCATATTTAGATACTACAAAAGCTTGATATAAAGTTCTTTTTCTCGGGTCGATTAATATCTTCGCCCTATAAGCAAATCCATTATTACCCCGCATAATTATTTCTTTTCCAGGGTATCCATTATCACTAATTCTCTTTTGTCTAATAATTTTAGAATTGGTACTTTTAGCAATAATACTAGTTGCCCTATTTAAGTATCGGTTAACATTAGATCTGGAGGAACTACCAGAATATTTAATACTTGAAGTGAAATATCCCCGACCTGTTGCTCTGTCTTCATAGGTTACCAAGACGTAATCTTGTCCTTTGTTATTAGAGCGACGTTGTTGCTTTGGACGTCGAGGAAATTTAACAGTATAGCTACCATCACCTGAAGTATAGGAATACCAGTTTCTAAGTTGAGAATTTCTAGTTTGAGATCTAGAACGAAAATTTCTCAGCCGAGAACTTCTTAGTCGAGAATTATATGCTTGTGAACTTCTTGAGGGAGGAATTGAGTTTTGGAAGTTTCTGGGAATATTATTTAATGCTGTGAGTCTGACAGGAGAGCGATTACCGCCATTGTCGCAATTAATAACGGTTAAAGAACCATCAAGTTCTGTTCTAATCAAAAAATTATCTGGGAAATAAGTAGCAAAGCGCGAGCCAGTTTTTGTATTAATTGGATTGGAACCAAGTAAAATTAATCCGTGTGAAGAAGTATACAATTGCATATTCTGCCGAACAGTATTACTACCTCCTCTACCATCGGGAAATTTAACTAACATGTTTCCCCTACGTCCTTGCATTTGTAGTGTCGCGACATAAAGAGCAGTACCACCGGTCCATTGCAGTCGCCAATTTCCATCTATATTGTTTCTCCCCGGATCGATCAATAGTTCCTGAGAACCACAGATATTAGCTTTACGACTGTTAGAAGCAAAAACACCGTTATTTGCTCTAATTGAATTACTTCTATTTTGCGGTTCTGAAGAAGTGCTTTGGGTGTTAACTCTATTTGTGCTACGACGATTAACATTAGAATTTGCTGTAAAACTCTTTTGTGGTATTTGCGATACAACTCTTCCTGCTGCGATCGCACCAACAAGTAATCCAACTAATGGTTTCCAAGGAATTTTAACGTTTTGGTCTTGACCTTTAACAACTAAACATCTTGCAATAATGTCATGAAGCGCTTGTTTTTCTGGAGTAAAAGCCGCCATTAAATAGCCAAAAAAGAAAACTCCTGCTCCAATTAAAAATAATAAGAGTGCTAAATATTGGTAAGGCGATTCTCCTCCCCCGATATTTTGAGCCATTAATGCTACTAAGCCAGCAGCAAGCCAAATTAGAATCGAAAAAGATTTACCAAAATACCTTGCAGTAGCTTTACCAAAAGAAATTTTATTACCTTGGGCATCAGTAACCATTATTCCTAAGATTTTTTTACCAAATGTAGCCTGCAAGGGAGAACTTTCCATAATTGCAAAGTACATCCAGCCAACTACAAGTGTAAAAATGTTATAAGCAATTACTTTTGGGTTATCCCAACCATTGTTAGAATTACCCCAGGTCGGCGGTACACCAAAAGCAACAATGAATTGCAATATTAGTAGAATAATACCATCAACTAAAACTGCGACAAATCTTTTCCAAAAGCCAGCATAATTATTTGTAATAGACATTTTACTATTTTCTAATAACTAAAGAATTAGAAATTTTATCGTGCAGGGTTTGTTTTTTATCTGTAACTCCTGCCATAAAAAAACCAAAGCAAGCAGTTAAATATGAAAGAGATTTACTGATATATCTTTTGGCAGCTTGTTCGAATGTAATTCGATTTCCATTGATATCAGTAACAGCAATCCCCAATAACATTTTCCCTAAGGTTCCTTGGGTGGGAGAACTTTCCATTACTAAAGAATATATAAAGCCCAAAATTATATATTCAGCTAAAAACCTCAGCCAAAATCCCTCATTATTGTCAATTCCACTGGTAATTAAGTCAAATATTAAAGCACTAACAATTAAAATTGTTTTGTCTATAATGTCGGCAACTACTCTTCTCGAAATACCCGCATACTTAATAGGAACAGGTAAATTATTAAATGAATTATTACATGAATTGCTTGACGAATTACTAAACGAGCTATTACTAGATGAACCAGTACTAGATGAACCAGTACTAGATGAAGTATTACTGGATAAATTTTGTGCGGGTTGCTGTTTTAAAGATGGTGTTGGGGTTGGTGTTGGTTGTCGTGATGGTACTGATTTTGCTTGTGATGATGAAGTTGGGGGTACAGTAGAGTTAACATTCGTAACATTTGGTACTTGAGGTGTTCCTGGATAAACTGTCTTTGTTAATTCTTGAACTGCTTGTAATGCAGCTGATGCTGAATTATATCGCTGATTCGGATGATAGCTAATCATGCGATCCAAAACATCCGCTAGATCGCTTCTTACTTGAACTAAATGACGCCAAACAACTTCTAATGTGTTGGTATCAATATCTAATTCCAAAGGATATGTACCTGTCAGTGCTTCAATACCAATCATTCCTACGGCATAAACATCACTGCACAACATTGGATGTCCCCGTAGTTGCTCGACTGGCATATATCCTTGAGTACCTACAACTGCTGTTGTAGATGTTATCATCCCTTGAGTATTAAAAACTTTTGTGCTTACTTGTTTAACAGCGCCAAAATCAATTATTACTACTTGGTTATTTTGATAAAATAATATGTTTTCTGGCTTTAAATCGCGATGGATAACTCCGTGTTGATGTACAAAAGCTAGTATTTCTAATATTTTCTGTAATAAAAAAATAACTTGATTCTCAGACCATTTCTGACCGCGAACTATTTTTTTTCGCAAGTCATCGGCGTCAACAAATTCTTGGACGAGAAAAAATTCTTGCTGTTCTTGAAAATAAGCTAAAAGTTCGGGGATTTGGGAATGTTTTCCTAGTATTTCTAAAGTTTTTGCTTCTTTCTCAAAGGCTTGTTGCACCCATTTAAAGGTTGATTGATTCTGGGGTTTTAGTCTTTTAACAACACAAGGTCGATTGAATCTTGAGGTATCTACAGCTAAATAGGTTTCCCCAAAACCACCTTCACCTAGTTTTTTTGTAACTTGGTAATGTCCTTGAAGTATTTCCCCTACCAGACTTGCTCCTAACATAAATATGCTTACGCAGTTTTCAGGATATGAATATTATTCTGTTTTTTTTTATACTTTATTTTAGGGAGTTTGTTGACTAGCTTGTTAATTAAATCTGAGCAATAATAGTACTCCTACTACCGTGTTTTTATGTAAGTATAAAATTACAGACAGACTCTGTCGAGCTGATGTCACGAAATTCTACAAACAATTCACAATCTCAATAATTTTTTAAACGAAATACTAAGCTGTTAATATATGTTTAATATTGAGTTTATATTGAATTGACATTTAATATATACAGTAAATGTTTAAAAATTTCTGATAATTGTGTGGAAAAATTATGATAATCAAACCAAATATAATCAAATAAATCTATCAATTTTATTTTTTATTTTTTTAGCGCGGTCTTCCTGTTTTAGTTTTACTTATTTTCATTCGTTCAGTATATTGCTATAATTGTTACCACATAGCATCAACGTTTATACGGTTATTGAATTTATGCGGTCCACATAATTTATATTTTTTCCAAAGAGATACTTTATAAGCTTTATACGGGGTTATAGTAAGAAATTAATTCCGTCACAATTAGTCTGTCTTCGTTATTAATGTGATGAAATAATAGATAATTTATAGATGATTGGAAGATATAGTAAATAGCTAGCATCTTTAAATTTGATATACCCCCATTTTTTCCCTTTCTACTGAAAGCGTTTGCCTCAAAATCAGTATTTCCCTGACTTGTGATTGAAGAAGTAGAGCGAGTATAAAAGATTTATTACAGAAGTAAAAATTTAGCTAGCTTTAAGTCTTCTATGAAAATAAGTTATTTCAAACATCAGACAATCAATTCAGCACCTGTCCCCTCCAATAGCTTGCTTGATCGTGTTGCAAAAGTTTTTATCATTGCTAATAAAGAACCCACCGAACAGCTAGAAGCAGCTTTGCAAAAAGAAGGTTTTGATTATCAAATTCTCAGACAAGAACCTTTGCCGAATTTAGAACAATATTCTCGTAGTTATCTGTGTTTGATGAATCATCGTCGAGCTTGGGAAGAGGCACAAAATCAGACCAAATTGACTTTGATTATTGAAGCAGATTTTGTTCCCGTCACATGTATGGGTCAACTACCCTTACCCTTTAATCCCGAGCATTCTGATGTGGGAGTTAGTTGGATTTATACCTGTGCTTCCCAAGTATACAGTATTGATTGTGAGGGTTATGCTCAAGGCTTTTCCGTTTCTACAGTTGCTTATATTGTTACTCCCCAAGCTGCAACTTATCTATTGGAACTAGCTACAGAAATTAAGCAAAAATATGGAACCGATCAATATTCGAGTTGGGATTCGACGATCGATAAATTCCTTCGTCAACGGAACCTAAAAAATTATATTCCTTGGCGCAACTATGGGGAACATGGTGGTATACCCAATCCCGAACACCGACAAAATAATCTCAGTTCTAGCCACCGTGCAGATGTTTTATATGGAAAATTAGCATTTATGCCAATATATGCCCTAGATAAGAATCAAGGTAAATTAGAATTAATGAAAGTTAGATTAAAAGCACGCCTCAAAGGTATTGCAAGATTACTGAGTGCACGCTTTCTCAGAATCAAAGTCATTCAAGGTTCTAATGTACCGGGTCGATTGATTCGTTTTGCAGTATTTCGCCAACTTTCTTGGTTACTGTGAAGTTAATATAACAATATTGGTGCTCGAAAGCGATTCTATTTACTAATTGTTTTGACTTTATGATCGCAATCTATTCTCAAAAGAATACTACATTAATTTTGTTTAAGAGAATGTTTATAAGTAAATTATAAAGTAGGGTATGTTACGGCAAAATAAGGATTTAATCGTGTAATAATTCAAAATTTGCTGCAGCGCACCGATATAACTGCAGCAATTTTATTTTTTGTTTATAAACAACTCCCAAGTACTTAATCCTCTTTTGTCACTTTCGGCAGATAATAATCTACAACCTTCGTGTTTCAAAGTTTTCGCAATAATAGGGTATAAATGGCATTAATCTTAGTACGAACGCCAAAACTATTGTTACATCTAGAACTCAAAATAAGCTCCATGTATTTATTTCCCCAGAATAACAGAAGAGAATTAACCTTATCTTGTTTAACCTAGTATCATTAGTTTATACCTAACACCTTAAGATATTTTTCAGCACTATATTCCAAAGTAAATTGATTTAGCCAATCAGAATCTATTTGCTTTGTATTTCCAGAAAGTACTTTTAAAATAGCCTCAGCCATAGCCTTAGGGTCGCCAACTGGGGTTAATTCTCCGTATTTACCTCCCGCTAAAATCTCTTTGGGACCGCTAGGACAATCTGTGGAAATTACCGGACAACCACAAGCCATAGCTTCAATTAATACGTTACCTAAACCTTCCCATAATGAAGAAAGTACAAATGCGTTAGCCTTACTCATGTAAGCATAAGGATTATCTACAAAACCCTCCATGTAAACATCTTTTTCTAAGCCTAATTCAGAAATTAAATTTTTTAGATTATATTTTTCCGATCCATCTCCCAAAATTACTAACCGACAACGACGCATTTTTCGTACTAGAGCAAATGCACGTAATAAAGTCGGATAATCTTTTTGGGGTTTTAACCTTCCGACAGCAAGAATAACTGGTGGTTCTCCCGGTTGAAACCATGGGTGATGAACCGCTTCTTTGGCTCTTATAAAAGTTTCAGAAGTTAAAACCGGATTATAAATTAAATCAATACGTTCCCGAGGTAAGTGGGTAACATTGGCTAAATCTTCAGCGACTCCTTCAGAAACAGCCACAATATTATCCGCAAAAGGGTAAAAAAGTCTTGCTGCGAAGGGTGTCAAACGTACTGATAGTCTGGGAATACGTTTTGCTTCTACAGAAATAGTATTACGTTCTGATACTATAATTCGCGTTGAAACCCTAGCAATATGCTTCGCTAGAATGGCTATTTCACAAGGATAGTGTAAAGCAGCTAATAAGCTTGCAGGCTTTTCAAATCGCAGATATTTAGCTAACTTTAAGGGAATGCTAAACTTAGATTGACCTTGTAAGTCTATAAGTCGAATATCTGGTGGTAATTGCTTTAAAAGAGGACCTTCTGCTCTTGCAAGGACCATATCAACTTTTAGATTTTGTTGTAAAAAAAACTGAGCTAAATTTAAGCATACTCGTTCGGCTCCACCACCGTTAAGGGTACGTAGAAAAATTGCAATGTCGGGAGAATTTTTCAAGATTGTGTTATTCATAATTGATTCTCCATAATCACAAAATAGCAATATATTATACTTTTCTTGTCCTAGTAATTTCTGAGGGTTAAGGTGGCAATTGCAAAAACTACTAATGCTGAAAATAACCACTATAACCGTTAATTGACCTTTGATGGTAATAATCTGATGGTAATACACCGGTTTCCTTTAATGTTGCTACACTTAGAACGCGGCAAGCCGAATGTTTATAGAAGGAAACAACGAACACGAGATCCCGCGCCGCCAACAGGCGTCATCCAACCTAGCCACCCCACAGGGTGGAAATGCTGACCAAGACAGGGAAGAGGAAACGGGGAACAGATTCAAAGAATTGATGTGTAGTGGTGTTTTTTGCAATTGCTAAATAGATTACTTTAAAGAAACGTTTTCTCGTCTTTGAAGCTTCTTAAGAAAACATTCCAGTTTGACTTTACTTCTCTTAGTCTCAGTGTAGGAATGTTAAATTATTCAATACAGTTAGAATTGATTCTTATAATAAAAAAGCTACATTAAGGATAGATATGAAGTTTGGTTATCTACTACCTGCAATGCTCTTCGCTGTGTTCAATGTAATGCAATCATATCGATTTGTAGTGGCATTAGAACCAACAGAAGTTAATGCGATCGCTCAAAAAATTACAGTTCGTATTAGCGGTCCTGAAGCTGGTAGTGGAATAATAGTTAACAAGGAAGGTAACACTTATACTGTCCTGACTAATTGGCATGTAGTAGATACCACAGGAATTTACAGGATCCAAACCCAAAATGGGGCATCTTACCGAATTAACTCTAGCGAAATCAAACGCTTACCAAATGTAGATTTAGCTTTTTTCCAATTTCAGAGCAACCGAAATCACCAACCTGCGAATATGGTCCCTGATTCTGGCAAGGTAACGGAAGGAACAACAGTTTATGCTGCTGGTTGGTTAGATCCCGATGCTATTTGTCCCCAACGTTGCTTCCAATCCCGACCTGGAACTCTTTCCGTACGTTTACCTAATGCAAAAGATGGCTATGGTTGGATATATACCAATATTATTAAGCCAGGGATGAGTGGTGGTCCCGTACTGGATGCAAAAGGACGATTAGTGGGGATTAATGGACGAGGTATAAGGGATCCAAGAACTGGTACAACAGATTTTTTTGCAATTCCCATTAATACCTACAATACCTATGTAAAACCTAGCTCAACAACCCCGGTTTCAACAATAAGTCCTACTCCGTCTCCGACTCCAACAATTACAACTTCCCCAAAAGTTAGATATTTTACTCAACCACCGCGTTTGACTTACGCAGTTGCCACCCATGATAACATCAGGGAATGGGCAGTAACATATTATTTCACTGTTAAGCTACCAGAGAACGCTGGAACACCATTGCAAAAAATCACAATTGAGCAACGCAAAGGCTTAGAATACATTCGCTTTAATCTCAAAAAGAGTTTTGTCTTTGAAGGGACGCGTTCAAAAAAAGGAAAGAGGCTGCAACTCAAAGATATAACTAGCGATAAAAAAGCAAAAACAGTATCACTAGTATTCGATCCAGCAGTTGCACCTGGTAAAACTATCACAGTTGACCTACAAGCAAGACAAAACCCTACATCGGAAGGAATTTATCTTTTCGGAGTCACAGCGTTTCCCGTAGGTGAAAAATCTCGCGGTCAGTTTCTTGGTTTTGGACGTTTACATTTCTACAGTGGTACCTAATCTCTCCTGTTAGCGCCTAGCGACAGCGTACCGGTTTGGACGCGTCTAAAGACGAATGCACGCGTCTGACGACGTTAGCGCAGCAATGCCGTAAGGCTTAACCGCTCTTAGCGCAGCTATAGGTATTGCGTGACCGCAGGTCATATTCTGTCTCCTGACTTATGATATTTTTTAAACAGTTTTCATCCACTCAATACATTCTTGTAGTTGTTGCTGCATAGTATTAAAATCTGCATGGTGGCGACGACCATGTCCCGGTAAAACCCATTCAAAAGAGTACTGAGTTAATTTAGTCATAGACTTGGCTAATTCCGACCAAGAATACCAACAAGCGCGACGGAAAGCAATTAGTTGTTTAAGGGAATCTGACCATGCTAGATGATCGCCAGTAAAAAGAAACTTGTTTTTATAAAGTAATATTGTATGTCCCTTAGTGTGACCGGGAACGGGAATAATTAAAACTTCAGGTGTGAGTTGAAATGGTTCCAAACCTGTGAGTTTAATTTCCACATCGCGAGTATTATGGGAGATCTCGTCTTCATGAAGAATGCGTTGACAGTTAAAATGTGAAGCAAATTTATCATGATCTGCAACATCATCACGGTGAGTCATGTACATATAGCTAACTCCCCCCATCTGTTCCAAACGCTTGACTAGTGGAGGTGCAAACCGAGGGGAATCTACTAAAATATTACCTTCTGGCATTTGAATAAGATAACTTGCAGCACCAAAAGATTTTTCCGAATGGTAACCACAATGATAAATATTTTCTGCAACGAGAATTGGAAAAGTTAACTGAGCATCTTTAATATCTAGGGGTTTCTCAACAGTACCAATAGAACTAGTTGGACAGGCTAAAAGTGCTTGTAGTGCACCCAATCTTTTTGGTTCACTATTCGGTTGATTGTAAACTGTGGATTGTTCGTCAGTACGATTAAAGATATCAGGAGCCATCCAGCGACATGTATCACAGTCTATACAAGTTGTGTCTACGTAAAAATCGCCTTTTGTATTTTGCGGATGACGTAGATTTAAATTAGCCATGTGTGTGCTCTCTCTTACCCTGTTACTTTTTAGGTAGATGATGAATTTAGTATATACGAAGTCGGTATGACTACGATAAAAAAATTTAGAAGTATTCGTGAGGGTTACTAGCCCTCACAAATACGATAGGTATTTAAGCGCACATAACATAATTGGTGCTTCTATGGGCTATACAGCACATTTCAGGTTGATGAGATACATTTACATGGGTAGTAATAACTTTACCAAAAGAGTTTGAGGATATGATTTTGTATCTTATTTAATTTTTAATTGCAAAGTGCCATATCATACTTGGCGTTGAATAGAAAACTGAAGCCAATCCCCGACAAATGTATTCCTGAGGTGATGCCGGAAAGAAAGGCTACAATATTGATATATAGCAACCCTCTGCAGACTTGCTAATATCCCTTAATTAACCTTATCCAAAAATCAAAATATAAATTGATTTGGATCTTCTAAATTAAGTTCTTCAGGGGAAACTCCTTCCACAATTGCGATTAACTCAGGTGTTGAACCATCATTTAAAAATATTGCTGTTCCGGGTGGTAAATTATCAGGAGATGTACCCAAGGAATAATTACTTGCTTCCCCTACTAGTTGAATTTTGTCTTTAGTTTTCCCTTCAAGCTCGAAATCTGCGATCGCAGCATAATCGTCAGTTCCAGCAGTATTAGGATCGCCGTCATTATAGAAGACAGTCTCGATCGCATTTCGTAATAGTTGTCCTAACACAAAGACATCATTACCAGCATTACCAATCAATACATCTATTTCACCAAAACCAGGTTGGGGACTTAAAGTAGTAGTTCCACTCAAAGTGTCGTCACCATCACCACCCGAGACAAAATCATTACCCGAACCACCATTAACTCGGTCGTCACCGCGATCGCCAAAAACTAAATCGTTCCCTGCTGCACCGAAAACTTGGTCGTCATTTGCACCACCACTAACCAAGTCATTACCCATGCTACCACTAAGAATATCTTTACCCTTGTCACCGAAAACTTGATCGTTTCCTGGACCACCGTTAACTTTATCGTCCCCTGCTCCACCCCTGAGAACATCATCTCCGATTCCCGTGACGTCATCTACATCACCGAACAATAAATCATTCCCCTTACCCCCATTGACAACATCATTACCATTTTCCCCAATTAAAATATCAGGTTTAGCACCACCATAGAGAGAATCATTACCATCTCCCCCTCTAATAAAATCAGTTCCACCTTCTCCTTCTATGCGATCGTCACCACTTCCACCGAAAACGTTATCCTCTCCACTCCCAGCTTTAACTGTGTCGTTACCATCACCAGCACTGACGACATCATCATTACCCTCTAATGCATTGATGAAATCATCTTCTGGAGTACCAAAAAGTAGATCGTTATCTTTTGTACCGAAAATATCTGCCATATTTATCTGAACCCCCCAATATCCAAAACAGATTGATGCCAAGTCTACGAAAAAAACAATTAAGAACTTTTGTTATAGCGATCCTAAACGATTTTGAGTAATTAGATGCCAAAAAGATGCTGTAAGCTGTTAATTATCCTTTTTTAACAAAACGTTGAGTTCGAATTTCAAGTTCAAACTTTAAAATTATTACCTAAAATATTCTGAAATAATATTTTGACCAAAATGTGTGGTGAGGGTTTCAACTAGGACTAAAGGTACGGGAATACCTGTTTGTAAACGTTCTTCGCGGGTAATTACTTCTAACTCACCGGGATAATAAATCGGTTCCTCTGCTTGGATTCGTGGAGTTGCTTTTAGAGAGCTGATTGCTTTTTGCACTTCTTGTTCAAACTGTTTTCTATCGGTCCATGCTGCGACATCTAGTACCCACAATAAATGACCAGTACCGTTTGCTGCATCATGAATTGCTTTATTTTTAAACATCGCAGTTGTAGTTCCTAATAAGGGTCCGCATAATAAATCTGAGATGAATGCTAAGCCGGAACCTTTATAAGAAGCTGGTATATTAACTGCTACTTCCCAGGGATTATTCGTTGGTTTACCTTCTGCTGTTATCCCCCATCCCAAAGGAATTTCTAAATCTTGGTAAGCAAAATGTTTTACCTTTCCTCCACTTACCGCACCTGCAGCCATATCGATAATTACGGGTTTATTTGTACCTGTGGGAATACCCCAAGAAATGGCGTTATTACCTAACTTCGCGACCTTTCCACCAAAGGGTGCTAAATCCACAGCATTGGTATCTGTAGTTGCAAAACCAATCATTCCGGCTTCGGTAGCCATGCGGGTGTAGTATCCGGCGACACCAAAGTGATTGCTGTTAGTAACGCCAACAACTGCAATTCCTGTTTTACTTGCTGCTTCGATCGCCATTTCCATTGCAAACTTAGCTGCATATTGTCCTGGTGCTGCATCTGCATCTATGCGAATCAAACTAGGACGTTGGGAAATTATTTTGATTTGTGGTTTGGGGTTAATTCGTCCGCTTTTTAAACTTTTATCGTAACCAATTATTTGCTGTAAACCGTGGGAATCAATTCCACATAAATTTGCTTCTACTAAATGAATAATTAATGCTGTTTGGGCTTCTGATGATAAAAAATGGGATTTGAGTACTTTTGAGAGGAATTCGAGTAAGGTTGGCGATCGCACTGATAGGGTTTGCATAATCAGCTAAAACTTAGTACTAGTACCGCTATGCGGAAGTCAAAAGTTAAAATAGTTTTGCTAACAAAAGTCAACAGTAAGAAATACTGTTTCTTCTAGCTTTGACCTTTTATGAATTAGTATTTTATTTCCGCTGCGATTTACTAGTAGTCTACCCTTCAGGAAACATATTTCAAAATCCTTATAAAGTAATTTGAATTCTCCCTCGTGGCGCTCTTAACTTTCAATTTCCGATTCAAAAGGTTTATAAATATCAATGGTTTTATAATTCACTTCCCATTGTGTATTTATATCAATATTTGTATTGCTGCCTGCATCAATTTTCTTTTCGTTTTCTTTCTTGAACTGGGATGTGGTTTTTTGCTGTACAAAACGCTTAGTTTCTACTTCCCAACCGGATATTCCTTGAGATAAAGGCGTTAATTCTTGTAATATTTTTGATTCAATTTTTACAGTAAATGGTATAGATTCAGTGCCCCAAACGCTCGCTGTAACTTCGGCTTTTTCGGGAAAAACTTCTAAACGCAATACTAAAGGTATATCGCTCAAATTCCTTACAATTAAATCTTTATAGCCATAAGCTACAGTTGCATCTTGACCCAAGGTAAAAAAGCGTTTTTCTCCGTGAGCATCAATGCTGTGGTTATAGCGTTCTAGCACTTGAAAATTAGCCCAAAGTAAAGCATTAAATAGGGTTGTAGAAATCTGACATAACCCACCACCAACATCATGAGTTAGTTTACCTCTGAGTAACATGGGTCCAGAACGAAAACCATTTTTTATTATGGGACGAGGGACGCGATTCCAAAAACCGAAAATTTGCTTTGGTTGGATAATCAATCCATTTATTTGATCTGCAGCTAGCTGCATATTATAGATACGATTTTCGTTTATATCGGCTGATCCAGAACGTTGTTTGATGGGAGTAGTGAACCCACTCCATTGATATGGATAGTTATAAAGTTCTGTATAATTTTGCTTGTTTGCATAGTAAAAAGGATAGCCATGTAAAAGATTTTCTCCAGATTTGCGAAGATGACGGATGTAAGCTTTCAGGCTTTGTAAGGATTTTCGCATAATTGTGTTTAAATAGACTTTTTAGAATAGTGATATTACTTGTTTTTTTTAGAACTTTAACATCATTTTTACAAGATATCTGCAATTGATTATGATTATTTAGGGCTTGCTGTTAAAAAAGTCCTTTGGTGGGGGGGAGGTAATAAGGAAAAGTTTTACCCCTATTTTTTCAAATTTCTTGCAGTCCAAAAAATTGTAGATGCAAGGTTTTTAAGTCTTATATACTTTTTCTCTTGTACCCTAACCTCTCAGATAAAACTCCCTCTTAGCCTCCCAGATTAAACTCCCTCCTAAGCTCCCCAGATTAAACCTCCTGCTAAGCTCCCCAGTTAGCGGAAGCGTTAACATAGTGTTCGCCGTATGCGCGCTCGACGTAAGTCTTTGCGTCAGTATTGGGAGGAATGGCGGGAATTTTTGATGAAAAGTAACCTGTCAGAATAAACAAAATAAACTGATATTTGCTAGCCGAATAATCTCAAAAATGTCCGAAATTACATTCGCTAACATTGGAGATAATATTTGATATCCCTAATTTCCCGGATTTATGCAAGTCCTTCACCTTGACCTCAAGCCAATTCAGGATAATTATGTAGAATTACGTTACTTTGAAGGTAATCCCAACGATTATCAAAGTCGTTCTCTTCCTTTAACTGAGATTACGGATTTAATTCAAATTGCAGAACGCGATTACTACACGGTTTTGCCGGAAGACCATCAAATAACTGGCGAAAGATTATTTGATTGGTTAGATGGGAATGATAGGTTTTTTCAACAATTGCTGAATAAACAACGGGGTAAAGGGATTGTTTTAGCCATTAGTACTTTGGGAAACATCTCCCATTTACCTTGGGAATTACTGCACGATGGTAAGTCCTTCCTGGTCGAAAGAAAACCTGGGATAATTCCGGTGCGGTGGGTGTCATCGGATGAGGTGAAGCAATTATCTATCAAGCCACAACCAGAAAATCGGGCGTTGCAAATGTTATTTATGGCGACTTCCCCTTTGAATTTGGAACCGGTATTGGATTTTGAGCGGGAAGAAGCAAACATTCTGGAGGTGACAGCGCGACAACCTTTGACTTTGACGGTGGAAGAAAGTGGTTGTTTGGAAGAATTGGGATTTTTAGTCGAAAATTATGGCAAAGAATACGGGAAAGAAGATAATAAACAGTATTTTGATGTTTTACATCTCACCGGTCATGCAACAATAGATGATGGAGTACCAGCTTTTATTACAGAATCGCCCACGGGTGAGGCTGTATATTCCACTGCTGATGATATCGCTACAGAATTACAATTTCAGCTACCCAAATTAATCTTCCTTTCTGGTTGTCGCACCGGACAAGCAGGGAATTTTGGTACTGTACCTTCAATGGCGCAATCTTTGCTGGAACAAGGTGCAAAAAGTGTTTTGGGTTGGGGACAAAGCGTTTTAGATACAGATGCGACCTCTGCTGCTGCAGCTTTATATCAAGCATTATCTGCAGGAAAGTTGTTAACTGAAGCTTTAGCGCTGACTTACCAGGCTTTAATTAAGAATAATGCACGGGACTGGCATTTATTACGCTTATATGTGGCGGATACTTTACCGGGTAATTTGGTTACACCTTTACGAACCAGGGGAAGAAAACCAGCACCACCCCGTTCCTTCAGTAGCGAATTTTTAGATCCTGCGGGTAAGGTCAAAGTACCTACTAGAGAAAGTTTTGTCGGAAGACGACGACAGTTACAAAATTGTTTGAGAATTTTAATGAACCCCTCAGCAGAAGAAATTGGGGTGTTAATTCATGGAATGGGTGGTTTAGGAAAAAGCAGTTTAGCCGCGAGGTTATGCGATCGCTTAACCAATTTTCAGCGCGTTGTTTGGGTGGGAAGAATTGACGAAACAAGTTTAGTCCGTCGTTTAACGGAGAAGTTAGATAGTAAAGATTTGCGAGAAACCCTACAAAACCCAGATGAAGAATTAAAATTTCGTTTAAAAAGGGTTTTTGCTTGGTTACAAGAAAATGGGGATAAACCTTTCTTACTTGTTTTAGATGACTTTGAAACCAACTTAGAACCCCGCAACGACAGCTACATACTGAAAACGGAAGCAGAAGCGGTATTATCAGCTTTAGTTTGGGCGATTAATCAAACTTACGCACCCCACCGGATAATAATTACCTGTCGTTATGATTTTGAATCAAGCCATTTGCAAGATTTCTACAAACAACCCCTAGAAGGAATGCGGGGTGCAGATTTGCGAAAAAAGCTTAGTCGTCTCACTGCTTTTAATCAAAATAATCAGGATAATCAAGCACAATCCCAGGTAGATGAGACATTAAAAGCGCAAGCGCAACGGTTAGCAGATGGTAATCCCCGGTTGTTGGAATGGTTAGATAAAGTATTATTGCGATCAGACGTCGATGTCGCAGAAATTTTAAATCGACTGGAAACAGATCCTGTTGAACTACGCGAACAAGTTTTAGCGAAACAACTGTTGCAACAAATGGATGATACCATGCGAGGTATCTTACAACGGGGTTTGGTGTTTGAGTTACCCGTACCTAGGGAAGCTTTGGAAGTAGTTTGTGAAAATATTGCTGATTTAGATAACTATATAGATAAAGCTGTAGCCTTGGGATTGTTGGAAGTTAGTCCTGAACAGTCGCTACGAGTACCGAGAATTTTACCTTTGAAGTTACCAGTCATTGCGACAGTAGGAAACAATCCCCAAGATGTCATTGCAACGCAGGTTAGGGCAGCGTTTCCGCAAGGAAATAGCAATCCCCAAGCAACTGTAATTGAAACAGACACCACTATCATTACGGCGCAAGAAAGCAATCCCAAACAATCACAAATCAGTCCCGAAATATTTAAAGCAGCTTCCCATTTAAAGCAGCTTCCCAGGTTTTATATCGTTTGTGGTGGAAAAGTAGAGAAACTTCCACAGAAGAACAATTATTAGAAATTCATCGCTTAGCTTTGCTGGGGAAAGAAAAGGAAATCGCTGGTGAATTAGCATCTAATCTAGCAAATAACTGGTGTCAAAAAAGTCGTTACAGAGAAACAGTGGAGTTTTGTAAGTCAACCTTAGAAATAACAAAAGATTACCGCGTTCTCAAGGAAATGGCTTATTGTGAACTTGTATTGGGTGAAGTTGAACAAGCATTAGAGAATTATCAGCAAGCTAAAAAACTTTGTCCGTCGGAAGATGAAGGAGGAACAGCATTCATTTTTCATCATTTAGCAATCATTTACCAACAACAAGGTAAGGTGAATGAAGCGATTTCTCTTTACCAACAATCTTTGGACATAAAAGAAAAAATAGGTAACCAACAGGGGAAAGCTGCTTCCTTACACCAACTTGCAATTATTTATCAACAACAAGGTAAGGTGAATGAAGCGATCGCTCTTCACCAACAATCTTTGGACATAAAAGAAAAAATAGGTGACCAACAGGGGAAAGCTGCTTCTTTACACCGACTTGCACGGATTTACGCCCAACAAGGTAAGGTGGATTATGCGATCGCACTTTTCCAACAATCTTTGCAAATAAAAGAAAAAATAGGTGACCAACAGGGAAAAGCTGCTTCCTTGCACCAACTTGCACGGATTTACGCCCAACAAGGTAAGGTGGATTATGCGATCGCACTTTTCCAAAAATCTTTGCAAATAAAAGAAAAAATTGGTGACCAACAGGGGAAAGCTGCTTCCTT
>NZ_LMTZ01000149.1 GCF_001456025.1 Mastigocoleus testarum BC008 | reverse complement strand
TAACCTTTTTCCTCAAATTTATCTAAGTTGACTTTAGCAACAAAGAATTTCATCCCCTGACGGATATAAGGTCGTAGTAAACTTCCTGCACCTCGAGGAATTTTGTAGCCGTTGCGTCGTAACCAAGTTTGTAAACCGTTAGATTCTTTTGCGCTCAGGATAACAATATCGTATTCACCAACATTAAATTTGGCTTCTACTGTCACGCCCAAATTATTGTTTTTCTTAAAACGTCTTGCTGCTTGAGGAGCAGCATTTTGTATAGCTCTAGATTCGGCGGCATCGTACAAAATTGGGTTACAAGGATCCTCGTCAAAATATTCAACTAAGCGCGGGGCGCTAAAAGCATCTAACCTTTCAATAATTTTTGGTTTTGCAACTTTAACTTGTTCTTTTTTTAGCACTGTTGGAACAGGAACTACCATGGCGAAGTCTTTCACGTCACCTTGATAATCATTTGCCATTGTCAACACAGTGCGATTGTCTTTACGAGCAATCACAACCTGAGAAGCTTGGTTATATAGTTTGCTATCAGCTTTAGCAACATAAAATCCACAAAAAGCCCAGGCTGCAGGGGTAAAGTAAAGCAGTACGACAAAACTTAGTACTAATGAAATTAATACCCGAAATATTTGTTTTATTGAGAGTATCATTTTGATTTTTTAATTTTCGATTGATATTTACGAAAAAACTTCTTTTTATAAAATTCCCAACTCTCGATTAATTTTGTTAGCCCTTTTGCTTTTTTACTACTCCATCAAATGCTGATTTTTTATAGATGTAGAAAAGGAAATTAATACTTTCCGATCTCTAATGTCTAATCTCTAATATCTAATCCCCAATTCCTTGATTATTCCAAGAGAATCGCTGTGCAGACCAGATAGCATCAAACAGCACTGTTAAAGGTGCAAGTAAAAATAGTGCCCAAAATACAGCAGTGGACATCAAAAAATAATTCCTCAGAATAAAAGTTAATGTGGCGATGCAGATCGCCCAAAGAACCCTACCGATACGAGAATTAGGAATTGAACGAGGATCGGTCACCATAAATAAAGCAAACAGTAATAAAGATCCGTTAATTAAACGGTGTGAGTAAACATCCCAAGTCCAACCCAACCAGAAATTACGAATACCCTCTAAAACTGCATAAGCACCCAAAAAAGCTGCTGTAGTATCCCAGCGACCAACTTTTTGCAAAATCATTCCACCAGCACCGAGAAATAACATTGCATACCACCAATCTTCCCCCCACTGTCCTGGGGATACCCAAGCATCATTGGTTAATATCAGTGCTGCAATGATGCCAAAATTAGCTGGATTAAAAAAATGCTTATTTCCTACCTTAAAGATAAACTTACTAGCGATCGCACTAAATGCTGCTATAGCTATAGTTGTCCAATGGTCAGCACGCAAAAGCAAACTTAACCCTAGGGAAGTAATTAAGGCGCTGCGGATGGAAAAATTAGAATTTAAGAAGAAACGTGGGTTAGAAAGACTTAAGCTAGAAAAATTTGAGTTAGAAGAATTTGAGCTAGAAAAATTTGAGTTAGAAGTATTTGAGTTATCACCCTTGGACTCATTTCCTCGACTAAATATCAATTGGGTTATTAGGCAAGTTGCAATAGCGATTAAAATTAATTCCGGTCGCACAGTCCAATCTCTTGTCCCAATCCCCAAGACTAAAAACAAAGTGAGGAATAGAATTTGATAGTCTCTAAGGTCCTGAAAAAGCATTACATGTTTATTTTGGATAATTGTCTATTTTTTCTTAAATTTAGGCTTAAATACCCTTTTTCTTGTTCTCGTTACAGAATTTGCTACCAAGTGCAAGTATAAAATTAACTCTTGTTAAGCATTAGATATAGATAGGGAACAAATTAGAAAAAAGAATATGTTGGTTATTCTCAACTCGTGATACTCTTGTTAGAATAGAATGCGGAACTTTTAGTTCCTTCTAGACTTAGGTCTGGTTTAATTAAATATTTCTTGTCTGGAGAGGTGGCAGAGCGGTTGAATGCGGCGCACTCGAAATGCGTTTTGGCGGCAACGTCAACGGGGGTTCGAATCCCCCCCTCTCCGTTTTTAGTTTTTTATCTTTCATCTCCAATCCTGAGATAGATGTCATCATTCTTAATTTATTCACCATATGAATGTGGTTAGTATTTGAGTGAGTTTATCTATGCCTTCTCTAGCGATCTTCAAACAGAAATATTGCAGCTAGAGGGAACTTAATAGAAAACCCCAACCCACATACTTCAAAACAAATATTTCAAACTGCTCAATTCATAGTGAAAATTTATAAATTTTAGTTAATTTTATTCAAATTCTGGCAAAATCATCTCAAAAATAGTTATTTCAAAATAATTACACAATCGCAGCAGTAAATTTTAAGTTCAAATTTAAATTTTCAATCTAAACTTTCAATTTTTACACTTCAAATTTTGAGCTTTCAATCTTAAGCTCCAAATTATATCGCACTATGTAATAAGATTAAGAAATTTATAAATTCTAAAAGCTATGATTTATAAACTTTTACTATGCTAACGCCCCACCGTAGACGCGATATATTTTGTTAGCAAAGCGTATCTAAAAGACATGTTTTGACTTGCACATAGCACTATAAATACTTAAATATTATCAATCAAAAAAAGTTCTAATTTCTTGAGCAAATTAATCATTACCCCAAATTAGTTTAAGAACCGGAGGCTAGAGCAATGATGAAAGCCGAAGATATCATGAGTAAGGAGGTAGTTACGATAAAGGGTTCAGCGACTGTTGCAGAAGCAATTACATTGATGAAGAATCATGGAATACGAGCTTTGATTATCGAGCGCTGCCATGAATATGATGCTTATGGGATAGTATCGGAAACAGATATTATCTACAAGGTAACAGCTTACGGTAAATCCCCCAGACAGGTAAGGGTCTTTGAAATTATGTCTAAGCCCTGCATTATCATCAACCCAGACCTAGGTATAGAATATGTAGCTAAAATGTTTGCTAATACCGGTATCCACACAGCACCTGTGGTTCAAGGCGAACTACTAGGCATTATTTCAGTTACAGATATTCTTACAAAAAATGATATTGTTGATAGTCCCAAAGCTATTTTGTTTGAAGAAGTAATTCAAAAAGCAGTAGAAGAAGCTCGCACTATTTGTGCAATTTATGGTGCTAGTTCTAAGGTCTGCACTGCAGCTTGGGATGCAGTTGAAGAACTACAAGCACAAGCAATACATCAAAAAGCTGAAAATATTATATCTACCAAAGCTTCCTTTGAAGAATACTGTGCTGCAAACCCAGATGCACCAGAATGTCGTATTTATTATGAAGATTGAACAGTTATCAGTTTATGGCTAACGCCACAACGCCACGTCCTTACGGGCTACAGTTATCAGTGAACAGTGAACAGAAAATAAAAACCAGGGAAACACTAATCAAAAACTGTTAGCAAAGCGTGTGCGGTAGCGCATTAACTGATAACTGGTAACTGATAACTGAAAAATGTCTAACGTTTTGCGATTCGCATCAATAAAAATATACCGATACCTAAACACAAAAAGTTGGATGTCCAAGCTGCCATAAAAGGAGAAAGAATACCTGCTTGTCCTAAAGCACTAGCGAAAAAAGATACTATATAGTAAGTGAATATAATTACAATACTAAGAGCGAAACTTGTACCTTTCCCACTTCTTTGGGGTACACTTCCCAACGCCGAACCAATCAACCCAAAAACTACACAAACGAAAGGTAAAGAAAACTTTTCTTGAATTCTAACTTTGAGTTTCTGAATCTTTCTATCATCACCTCTGAGACGTTCAATTTCCAGTTGCTCTAAAGCTTGAGCAATATTCATCTCACCATAATCTCGGCTTTTTTGTGCTACGTCTAGCGGAGTTCGGGGTAATTTGAGTTTTTGGTGTTCAAACTTGATTATATTACGATAGGAACTATCAGAAGATACCAAATATATAGTACCGTCATAAAAATCCCAGACATTTTCCGATGGATTCCATTTACCGGAATCTGCAATAACAATTTGACTTAAAGTTTCTAAACCTTCTTGGGAGCGATCAATCACTGTTAAACCTTTCATTCGGTTCCCGTCAAATTGATCGGCGTAAAATAAGCGGGATAAAACTTTTTCTTTACTACCGTCCTCTTGTTTGACTCTGCGATACTCCGGATAAATTATATTTGCTTGCTTAAACGTGGGTCTTTCTGATTTTAAAGCTTTATTAAGAGTTATTGTTGCTTGATATTTCGCTACTGGTGCAATTTGTTCATTAAAAATAAAAGTAAGACCTGTTACAAATAAACTCAGTATTACTGCAGTTAAAACCATTCGATAGACACTGACCCCGCAACCACGCAAAGCAACCAATTCACTTTGACTGGAAAGGCGACTATAGGTCATTAAAGTCGCAAGGAGTGTGGACATGGGAAAAGCTAAGACTATGAATTCTGGAAGCCTTAAGAGAAAAACTTGTCCAGCGAGAGTTAGGGGCAAACCAGATTCAACAACCTTCCTTATTAGTTCAAATACAGCACCAATTGATACCAAAATAGAAGAAAAAGCCCCTACACCAAATAAAAATGGTGGTAGCAATTCGCTTGCAAGGTATCGATCCATTATCGAAAATGGTAGTAGCGAATTTAGGGTATAAAAGGACTTTTGTTTAGCCATTAGTGAGTAGTTGCTGAGGATGGGTATTGGGGATTGGGTATTGGGTATTGGGAATGAGGAACTAAATCAATAGGAATTAATTAAAAATGACAAATAAACAGATAAGTAAAATATTTAGATAGTAAAATGTTTAGATATTTACTATCGAGTTATATTACCTTTTCTTTGTTCTTCATTTCCTATTCCCTTTTCCCTGACTCATACAGACAAAATTTTTAAGCAAAATATGGAACTATTTTCATCCGGTGCTTGCTAGGCTTGAAAATTATCGCCTAAATAATACTGTTTGACTAAAGGATTTGCATATAGTTCTTCTGGAGTACCTGAAGCTAAAATTTCTCCCTCACGCATGATATACGCCCGATCAGTAATAGCAAGGGTTTCGCGAACATTGTGATCTGTAATTAGAATTCCCATATGGCGATCGCGTAATTGAGCAATAATTTCTTGAATTTCGGAAACTGCGATCGGATCGACTCCAGCAAATGGTTCGTCTAAAAGTAAAAATTTGGGTCCATCCTTTCCCGCAGCTAAAGCTCTTGCTAATTCTGTTCTTCGCCGTTCGCCCCCAGAAAGTTGAATACCTTTAGAATTAGCGACTTTTTCTAAGCTTAGATCCCCAACTAAAGTTTGCAAGCGACTTGACCATTCCCTGGATGGAACGCTGGTTTGCTCCATCACTAGGAGGATATTATCCCGAACACTCAAGTTACGAAAAACACTTGCTTCCTGCGCCAGATAACCAATACCAAGTCTGGCTCGTTTGTGCATAGGTAAAGGAGTAATGTCTTGCTTATCCAACCAAACCGTACCTTGATTTGGTTTTTCTAAACCACAAGCGATATAAAATGTCGTTGTTTTACCAGCCCCGTTCGGACCGAGTAAACCAACCACTTCTCCTTGCGCAACTGAAAGATTAACGCGTTTGACGACCTCTCGCTTACCGTAAGATTTATGTATATTATCTAAAAAAATTTTCACAACTAATTTACACACCCTTTATTGAGTTTTCAATACTAATTTCTGCGTTTGAAACTAGGAGTGGAAGGTGCTGCTGTAGTATTGTTACTATTAGGGTTAGCATCATCTACGATGTAGACAGATCGTACTTGTTGGTTAGCTTTTGGTTGAGCAACAAATCGCCCCTCATCAATTAAGTATGTGACAACTTCAGCCCGGATACTATTAGCACCATTTTGCAAAATGTACACATCACCACTAAGAACGATGCGACGTTCGCGATTAAACAATTGTGCTTGGGCTGCTGTTGCTCGAATACCTCGTGCTTTGTACAACATTTGCACATTGCCACGGGCTGTTGCTACCTGAGTTTTACTATCATATTGTATTAGGTCACCATCAATTTGTAGTGGTTGACCTTGACCTGACTGTTGTGCGATCGCACTTTGCAGTTGAACGGGATGTTTGCTGTTACGTAACGGATTATCGAAAGACATTGCACATACAAGTGCAACTGGCAGTATCAAAATCAACCCAAAGCGATGTACTTGTAATTTGGATAACTGATAGTGGAGTTTCATAGTAATTAGGAGTTTAGTTATTTTTACTTGTATTTCTATCCGTATTTTAATTTTCACAAATAACTAATCTAGACTATGGAAACACAATCTAGATTAAATCACACATTATATTATTGCTTGACACAATTGACGTTTGACTGGACTTTAAAGTTTCATCGATGCGTCAAATTTTAGAAGTAAACCTTAAGACAGTTGGGAAATTATTAATGTCAAAACATCATAGTGTTAAGCATAATTTAAAATCCTAATTTTACTTGAAATAAAAGCAAGTTAAATATAGCACAGCAAAATCTATTTTAATGGTTTAAATTGTGACATATTGACTTGAGTTAGGCTAAATCAAGACTCAGATTTCTACTCATAAAAATGACAAACTTGGTAGGCAAATAGAAAACTAAAAATTTAAATCATTGTACGAATAAAGAGCCAAAACAAACATAAATCTTATCTATCATTATTTATATTTTACGTATTTTACTTACTCCCAATTCCCAATTATTAATCTCTAATTGCTACTAAAAATAAAAAGGCCATAAACAAAAAATTAACTATTTAACGTCCTACTAATTTATCACGCAATTTTTTAATTCTATCCCTGAATTTCGCAGCTTCCTCAAATTCTAGGTTTTTTGCCGCTTCTTTCATTTCTGCTTCCAATTTATTAATCAAATCAGGAATATCTTCTAGAGGTAATTCATTAAGATTTTCATCAACAGTTTCTAAATCCTGTAGATTTACTCTGCGGGAAACTTCTAGGAAAGATAAAATAGCATTATTTGATTTTTTAATAATTGGTTGGGGCGTAATATTATTCTCTTGATTATGTTCAGTTTGAATCTTACGGCGACGTTCGGTTTCTTCAATGGCTTTTTTCATGCTATCGGTTAAGCGATCGGCATACATAATAACCTGTCCTCGGATATGACGCGCCGCTCTACCAATGGTTTGAATTAACGAACGTTCGGTACGTAAAAATCCCTCTTTATCTGCATCTAAAATTGCAACAAGAGAAACTTCTGGTAAGTCTAAACCTTCTCGTAATAGGTTAACACCAACTAAAACATCAAAATGGCCTTCCCGTAAGTCTTGAATAATTTCTATTCTTTGGATGGAATTAATCTCTGAATGTAGATACCTAACTCGAATATTTTTCTCTTCTAGATATTCAGTTAAATCTTCTGCCATCCTCTTAGTTAAGGTAGTAATTAATACTCGTTCATCCAGGTCAATCCGGTCTTTAATCTCACCTAATAAATCATCAATTTGACCTTCGGTAGGACGTACAAAAATTTCAGGGTCCACTACACCTGTAGGTCGAATAATTTGTTCGATAACATTACCATCAGATACTTCGATCTCCCAATTCCCTGGAGTTGCAGAAACAAAAATGCACTGATTTACTTTTAACCAGAATTCTTCAGCTTTTAAAGGACGATTATCAGCAGCACTAGGGAGCCGAAAACCATGATCGATTAATACTTTTTTCCGAGCTTGATCGCCATTATACATACCCCGCAATTGGGGAACACTAACATGGGACTCATCTATGACTAATAGCCAATCCTTAGGAAAATAATCAATTAAACACTCTGGTGGTTCTCCCGGTTGTCTTCCAGCTAAGTGTCGGGAATAATTTTCCACTCCATTACAATAACCGACCTCCCGTAACATTTCTAGGTCATAGCGAGTGCGTTGATCGATCCGCTGTGCTTCGAGTAATTTACTGACTTCTTCTAATTGGGCTTTGTGTTGTTTTAATTCAGTTTGAATATTAGTGCAAGCTTCCTCCAAACGGTCTTTGGGAGTGACAAAGTGACGTGCGGGATAGATATTTACTGCTTCTAAACTCTGAAGAATTTCTCCTGTGATTGGATCGACATAACGAATCGCATCAATCTCATCACCAAAAAATTCCACTCGAATAATTCTATCTTCGTATGCTGGTCCAATTTCTAAAACATCCCCGCGAACTCGAAAGCGTCCCCGTCCCATTTCTAGATCGTTACGGTTATATTGAACTGATACCAAACTTCTAATAACTTCGCGTTGGTTTACTTCCATTCCCACCCCAAAGGGAATAGCTGCATTGAGGTATTCTGTTGGCATTCCTAAGCCATAAATACAACTAATTGACGCTACAACAACAACATCTCGACGTTCAAATAAAGAACGGGTTGCAGAATGTCGTAACATATCAATTTCATCATTGATCTGTGCAGTTTTTTCAATATAAGTATCGGTGACGGGAATATAGGCTTCTGGTTGATAATAATCGTAGTAACTGACGAAGTATTCGACGGCATTTTTTGGGAAAAATCCCCGTAATTCATTACAAAGTTGAGCCGCAAGGGTTTTATTGTGAGCTAATACTAAAGTTGGCTTACCAATATTCTCAATTACTCTTGCTACTGTGTGAGTTTTTCCGGTACCAGTAGCTCCTAGCAAAGTTTGAAAACGATTTCCAAAGTTAATACTATCAATAAGTTGGTCTATTGCCTTTGGTTGGTCGCCTGTTGGTTGAAAAGGAGCTTGCAAAGAAAAGTCTACCATCGAATTTCTAAGACGCTTTTAGTTCTTCTCATCGTAACGAATACTGTTACTCTTTAGAGCAAAACTGAATCCTGACTTCTTTCCTATTCTTAACTTTCTAACCTCTGACTCCCTTAAAGCTGATTTTTTCTAAGTGAAGCAATTCATTTAGAATTGGTATCGACAGTCTGAAAATAGTAGAAACAGACAATAATCTTTACAAATATTAATCATTAAGTTTGACTTATGTATCAAACTTGAAGATACTTATATATAGTCAAGGATTTTTAAAGTTAAAATTTAATAAACTAAGTAAAATTTCAATCTTTCAAAATTTTCATTTTCAAAACCTAAGTAAAATTCATTTATCAATTTTGAGGTATTAGCTTATGAGCGTTAGCAGCAATGAAGAAAAAGCAAGTTCTAGGCAAAAACCGACTCAAAATAAGGAAGAATTAAAAGTGGAAGTAGAAAAGAATTCAAGTGAAGCTTTGAATAAAGATGATGAGGGAGGAAAAGCTGCTAACATGTCCGCAAACGAAGAATCTAAGCCCAAAAACGAAGAAAACGGTAAATTAATCGTTGCTGGGACTCGCCCAATTGCTTCGAGCGACCTCGAAGTCGCTGGAACTATGGCCATCGCAGGAGCGCGTCCCATTGGTACTAGTTCCTTGGAAGTAGTAGAAACAGTTAACCTAATGGGAGTTCGTCCAATTGCTGCGAATACCATTCAGGTTGTGGATACAATGAACCTTTCTGGAATTCGTCCAATTGCTGCGAGTAATATCCAATTATCAGAAACCTATTCTGTGATGGGTAACCGACCAATAGCATCAAATGAAATTGATGACAGCTATAACTTAATGGGTTTTCTTGACTAGACTTTTTTTATTGGTTTTTTCAAACCTATGTTCTCAGAAAACCCTTGAACGGTAAATAAATTTTTATTACCCGGTTACTTATTAAAACCGGGTTTTGTTTATTTATGAACGTACTCATTCTCGAACTGGAACTATAGCCAAATAAGTTTAGTCGCAACAGCAATACCAAACAAACTGGTGAGTACAAGCATTTTTTGTTAGCAATTAACAATTGGGAGTTAACCACTATGACACTCTTGTGCTTCGGTGAAGTAAAAGCACTGCCAGTGGAAAATTAATTTTTAATCCTAAGAGTCGTCATTGAAATAAATGAAGAAAAAAGGAAAAAACAAATCTCTTTAACCACTTACTTATTTATCTTGAACTGTAGTTCTGAGTGAAGAATCCTGGTTATCAATGGATGCGGATTATTTATGAATAGAGGGCTAAATTAATTAACTCTCTACTGGTACGCACCGCACACCCCACAGCGATGACTGAAAATTTATTTGTCTTTAATTTCTACAGTGTTTAGTATCTAAATATACATTGCAGACAACTATAAATAGCAATTTCGGCTTTTGAGGGGTGGATAATATATTATTTTACAACACTCCACAGTAAAAAATAAGTAATTTAACTTAAGCAATTCTCTGTTCGCTACTTACAGGATAGTAACTTTTACTTTTTCCTAAGCCTACGAGCAAAACATGAGATTTTTGATAAACCCCTATTTTATGATTCCTCACAACGCTGCAAAAATTTGCTGCATTCATATACGATACCCCGCCGTGGATACATAAGAACCTGGCACAAGATCCCCTATAAATTTTTCACTCTTGGTTGCAGTTTTTAGAGAAATGATAGGTCATAGGCTAACTTCCAGGTTCTTTTTGGATTTCTCCCTTAATATTCTCCAAGTCAGTGTAAAAATCAGCTACTCTGATCAAACTTTCACTTGTCATAGAAGATAAGCTAACTACCTCAACATGAACACCCTGATACGTGATGTTATCTACTACATAAGTTAAGTCACCGTCTCCACTCAGCAATATCAAAGTATCGCAGTATCTAGCAAAGTTCATCATATCTATGGCAATCTCTACATCAAGATTTGCCTTCTTAGAACCATCAGGAAACTGGACAAGTTCTTTGGTTACAACCCGATAACCGTTACGACTCATCCACAACAAAAAACCTTGTTGTTTTTCATTGGTCCTATCTACGCCAGTATAAAAATAAGCTCTCAACAGATGGCGTTCTCTGGTCAAACAACGTAGTAGTTTAGTGTAATCAATTTCTAAACCAAGATGCATTGCCGCATAAAATAGGTTAGCGCCATCAATAAAAATCGCTACTCTTTGACGCAGTCTTGAGTCCTCAGGATAACCTAAACCCGGAGCTGGAGCCGGCATCATGTTAGGACTAGTTGTAATCTCCGGCTTTTCAATGACTTTTAACATTGGTTGTTCCAAACGTTGCTCAGTGTCCAACTTTTCGGATGGTTGGCTATCATTCTGAGGTCGTGGAAGTAGTTGCATAATAATTTACGACTCCTCAGTACATCATTGTCATTTTAAGTAAAGTAGCAAAAGTTGCTCTAATCGAAAATAAGTGATTAGAGACAACTTTGGAAGGACTGTCATCTACACAAAATAATAAATTCATTAAGTTAAGTGAAAGAGATAAACCAAAAGCTTATTGGCTAAAATGTTTCGTCTTTCTTGCTTGTATTTACTCAAGTCCCCGTTCACCATAAGGTACATCTTTATTAACCGTAAGGTGCATTTTGGAAGAATTTGCTTAAAATCTAGAAAGATCTAATTCGAATTCTCCAAATCTGGATTGTTTTAACATTCGAACTAATAAAGCCCAATATTAACCCAGCTAGAAGGAATTAACTAGCCAGCAAGAATGATGGTAGATAATTATTCAAAAAATTAATATTTTTTTATTTTTTACATTTTTGCCCCACGAAATGACCATAAAATTCAAAATGCTTTACAAAAGTTAAATCAAATTAATATTTTGTCATGTATATTTAATCAAACTTTCACCGCCTAAGCATGTAAGTAAGGGTACATGAGAAAAGAATTTTAGGATACCAAGGTGTTTTTAACATTTTTCATGACGAGTAATTTCGTAGATTTTAACCGTTGTCCTTAAATAAAGGCACCAGTACTTGAAAAAAAAGATGATTTCTAAATTTTTGTACTTAAGACTTACAGTTTAATTTTATTTCAGTGAATGGGCTGGAATTTGTTGGAAACAGCCACATTGTACCTATTCATCTCCTGCACCTTACTACACAATTTCTGCTTCTCCAGCAAAAATATGAGGTTTGATTTAGAGAGTTGACGTAAGTCTTGATATTTCCAAGGAACATAAATCAGTAGCAGTTAAAACAAAAGATAATCTTGTTAGCTTTACGCGAACGTACGTGACTATACGGCATGGACGTTGTTGAGTTGCATCTAACTAGGAACTATTTCTGTAGCAAATCACCTATAGAAATCGGGTTACAAAAAACAGTCATCAAAAACTGAATTTTTCCGAGATTGTGTGATTCCTTTGTCTATGACCAAGCGTTAACACATATCTGGTTGTAAACATTGCAATCTGCTCTCGAAATAAATACAGGTGCAAGTGCGAGGAAAGGCTTACCTTTAAAAAGAACAGAGTTTAGAACGACTATTGATATTAATTATAAGTAGGTCTTCTTTATTCTGCCTTTCTTCGCTCAATTTATCACATGAAATGGCTTTAAGTATTAAAAACAAAGTTCCTAAATACGGTGCAACTACTAGAGGAATGATTTTTTGCGTTTCAACTTGAATTAGCAAAATAATTGTTAGAGAAGAACGATATCAAAAATTTTATTTTAGTGAAAAAAGTAAATTAACACAATTAATTGATATTTTCTTCCAAAACGATTAATCACTATATAGTTTGACTAATAATCGATGTCTTATATCAAGATAAATATGTATTTGTAATAATTCAGTTAAATATAGCATTTAATAATCATAATTTATTCCGTAAAGTTGTACATTTCAGGCTGTGAATTTTCATATCCTCCTAAATCCCCCCAAATCCCCCTTGTTAAGGTAAACTTCAGGTTCTATTCTCAAGTAGTAATAAAAAGAATAATTGATAAAATCTAATGTTATTCATATTGAGACAAGTTAATTCTTAAACAGGCCGGTAAAATTATCACCTTATGACTTGAGTAAACAGCCCGATTAAAATTATGTCATTAAAATTGACTAACACTCAATTAGTCGGCTTTATTGGATACTTGCTTAAATAACCCCGAATAAATTTTATAGATAAATATAAGTACTCTTTAAATGGCACTACAGTTAGGTGATATGATTTTGTTTCTGAATTCGCTTTTATTCTATTATTCTTAACTGAGAACGAATATTGTAAGTATTTTCTAAAAAAGTGGCTAATCAAGTTTAGTAAATATATTGATTAAGTATGCAAAAGTAAAATATTCACAAAAAAGTGCTTTGTTTTGTAAACATATGTTAATTTTAGAGACTGTTGGTATTACAGGATAAAATATCAACCACAGATTTTCTGTAAATGCAAATATAAAAATGATAACTTATGTTTGAATTTTTTTGAGTTTTATTATATTGAATATACTTCACTATATTAAATAGATTTATTATTTTTGGATTAGACTAATATTTAGAGCGTGATACCTTAAATCTAAAAAATATTTTTATAGTTTATTTGCTAGTTTTTCACAAAATAACGAGCTACAGCTCATAAAAGATAAAAGTGATACTCCGAATGAAAAGTATAGAGAACAACATAGTATTAGGCTCGTCAGAAGGGGTTATTCCCTCATCTCCTCCTGGATTCAAATCTGGATTTATTGGAATTATTGGTCGTCCAAATGTTGGTAAATCAACTTTGATGAATCAATTGGTAGGGCAAAAAATTGCGATTACATCTCCAGTTGCCCAAACAACACGTAATCGCCTTCGTGGCATATTAACTACACCTGAAGCGCAACTGATATTTGTAGATACTCCAGGAATCCATAAGCCCCATCACCAGTTGGGAAAAGTTCTGGTACAAAATGCCAAAATAGCGATTGAATCTGTTGATGTTGTTTTATTTGTCGTTGATGCAGCAGCTTCCTGTGGTACAGGAGATCGTTATATCGGAGAATTACTAAGTCGCAGCACGACGTCGGTAATTTTAGGGTTAAATAAGATTGACAAACAAGAACCGGATTTATCTTCCCAACAGGATGAAAGTTATTATAGTTTGGCGCGCTCGCAAGAATGGCAGACCACTAAATTTTCAGCTAAAACTGGAGTAGGACTTCCGGAACTACAAAATTTATTAATACAAAACATAGAGCCAGGACCACTTTATTATCCACCCGATTTAGTGACCGATCAACCAGAGCGTTTTATTATGGGTGAATTAATTCGCGAGCAAATATTATCATTGACGCGTGAAGAAATTCCTCACTCGGTTGCGATCGCAATTGAAAAAGTTGAGGAAACACCAACGATTACTAGCGTCCTCGCAACTATTAACGTGGAACGTGATTCCCAGAAAGGCATACTCATTGGTAAGGGTGGTAATATGCTTAAGGCTATTGGGAGCGCCGCTCGAGAACAGATTCAAAAGTTAATTGCAGGTAAAGTATATTTAGAACTATTTGTAAAAGTACAACCTAAGTGGCGTCAGTCTCGGATTCGCTTAGCAGAATTAGGATATCGTGTTGAAGAGTAGAAGTTTTCATAATCAATGAATTAATTCCCAACCCCAAATCATCACTGGGGGTGGGAATTTTTATATCACCTAAAATTATGTTTTTCGAGCGACAGTAGATGAAATTTACTGTCGGATTTTCTTAATTTATATCCGACTGACGGGTTTTATTTAGCGCGGAGACTACGGCAGTTTACCAGCTAATAGGTACGGAATAAATTTGCTGGAACTTGGAGTGAAATACTTGTAAATATAGGATTTTGGATTCTTAATTCTGTTATATGGTTTGCATATAGTTTGTACGAAGATGTAATTTATTTTGACTATAAAGGTATCACATATCAAGCCTCTGGAAGATTTTTGCAAGCATAAATTCATCTAGAATTATTATTATATTTTGCTCGTGTAAAAACATTTTATGAAAAAAGTTTGGCAATTTAGTTTAAATTGAGAGCAATATAAGATAGCTGTAGTTCCCATACATAAATTAAAGATTCTGTAAAGTATTTCACAAAATGACTATTACATTGCAAAATCTGACAACAGATACACCAAATTAACGGAGTTGATGCCAACTTAACCTGGGGAAAAATCTGTGAAATTTTCAAATTCTACTAAATTCTTCTTTTAGGAAAGTTTTGCATAACTCGTAATTAAAATTTAGCGTAAATAATTATACTTAAAAACATAATACCAACAAACGTCTGAAAACTAACTTCAAAAACATTGGTTTTTAACTAACATTTATTTTTATTACCAACTGGATATTAATGAATATGCAAAATCCAAAACTTGAAATGAATGGGAGGTATAAGTCGTTACTTCCTCTGTCTTTATCAGTAGCAGCTAAGATATCAAATAATCTTCGTTTATCTTTGGCTAATTTGCCACCATTAATTAAGCGTGAAACTTTGTTTGCTAATCCAGATAAATTAAATCTACAAATTTCACCGGATGGTAAATATATAACATACATGGCACCGGATAAAAATAATTTACTGCAAGTATGGATTAGGAATATTGATAAACCAAACGATCAAATTTTAACTACCAATAAAAAATATTGCATTCGAAGTTATTTATGGAGTTATAATTACGAGCAAATAATTTATAGTCAAGATGTAAATAATAATGGAAATTTCCAGATTTTTGCGCTAAATATCAAGACTAGAAAAATTACAAATTTAACTCCCAAAAAAAATGTCCAGGCACGAATAATTGCTTTAGATCGTAAATTTCCCTATCAATTATTAGTAGGTCTAAATATTAGGGATAAACGTAAACATGATGTTTATCAAGTTAACCTCAAAACAGGTAAAACAACCTTGAGGGTGAAAAATACTGGTAACTTCATTCACACAATTGCGGATGCGGAGTTTAAAGTACGTGCGGCGATAGGAATGACTCCCGATGGTGGCTCAACTTTATCGATTAAAGATAACTATCAAAAACCCTGGAAAGTCATTCGTAGTTGGGGTCCAGATGAGAGCGGTACAGCCTTAGGATTTTCCGAGAATGGGAAAGTACTTTATATTTTAGGTAATCACAATGCTGAAACAATTAGACTTTCGGCATTGAACTTGAAAACCAGGAAAGAAAGTATTATTGCTCAAAATTTACAATACGACGTTAATGCTACTTTTATTCACCCAACAAAGCGATACGTCCAGGCTGTTGGATTTTATAAAGATAAATTGCAATGGCAAGTATTAGACAAAAGTATTACTGCTGATTTTCAGGCTCTATCAAAAATTCACGGCGGTGAGTTTCGCATACTCGACCGCGACCTTGCAGACAAAATATGGTTGGTAGCTTATAACGCAGATAATGGACCAACACATTATTATAAATACAACCGAGTTACTAAAAAAAGTCAGCGGTTGTTTAGCAATAAGCCCGCTCTAGAAAATGTCAAACTTGCACAAATGCAACCAATATCCTATCGGTCCCGCGATGGGCTCAGGATTCGTGGTTATCTGACAACACCCGTTGGAATTTCACCAAATAAACTACCTACAGTATTGCTAGTCCACGGAGGACCGTGGATTCGAGATACCTGGGGTTACAATCCCATGGTGCAATGGTTGGCAAATCGTGGCTATGCAGTTTTACAAATTAACTTCCGGGGTTCTACTGGATACGGGAAAAAATTTCTCAATGCTGGTAACAGAGAATGGGGAAGAAAAATGCATGAAGATTTGATTGATGGAGTGAACTGGACAATTCTTCAGGGTATTGCAGATCCAAAAAAAGTCGCAATCATGGGTGGTTCTTATGGTGGTTATGCAACTTTAGTTGGCTTAACATTCACACCCAACGTGTTTGCTGCTGGTGTTGATATGGTTGGTCCTAGTAATTTGCTGACTTTAATGGAAAGTATTCCTGCTGAATGGAATATGGTCAAAGCCAGATTCTACTATCGTGTAGGTAATTTAGAAAAAGAAGCGGATTTACTCAAATCTCGTTCACCATTATTTTTTGTCAACCGTATCCAAGCTCCATTGCTGATTGCACAAGGTGCTAAGGATCCAAGAGTTAAACAGGTAGAAAGCGAACAAATTGTTGTTGCGATGCGAAATGCTAATAAGAATGTTGAATATATTCTCTATCCTGATGAAGGACACGGTTTTACGCGTCCTCAAAATCGACTGCATTTCTATGCAAAGGTTGAAGAGTTCTTGGGGAAGTATTTAGGCGGAAGAATTGAACCAATGACCAATACGTCAGGACATTCTGGAATTATTAAGTAATATTCTTGAAAGTCAACTATAAATCACCGAAACAGAAACGGTTGGAGATAATAAAAAGTTTGATTTAGGAACTTAACAAATCCAAAAACATCGACCTACAGTGGTACAAAATTCAATATGATATTTAACATCATAATTAAGTACTTCTCACAGTGAAAACTTCTCCCTTTCCAAGGAAGTACAACATTACAGAAAATTTGGCTGCCTACTTTTTTATGGCACCAACTATTCTAATACTAGGAATTTTTGTAGTGTTGCCGATTGTATTTGCTGTTTTTCTTTCCTTGCATAATGTAAAATTACTGGGCAGTATTGAGTATCAGTTTGTTGGCGTTCGTAACTTTACTCAACTTGTTGATGATGAACGAATTTGGATCGCCCTAAAAAATACAGCAGAGTATGTTGTCATTGTTGTCCCCGCACAAACAATTTTGGCAGTCATTTTAGCTGTTACCCTTAATTCTGGGATTCGCGGTAAAAACTGGTGGCGCATTCTTTACTTTTTACCCACAGTGACTTCTTCCGCTGTACTGACTCTCATCTTCATGTGGATTTATAACACCAATGGCTTATTAAATGATTTGCTTACTGCTTTAGGACTACCCACTTACAACTGGTTAGGCGATCCTGGCGTAGCCCTCAAAGCCATCATGATGATGAATATTTGGTCAACTGCTCCTTTCTATATGGTTATTTACCTAGCAGCATTACAAGATATACCTAGGACATTATATGAAGCTGCAGAATTAGATGGTGCTAATTGGTGGGAAAAGTTTATTCATATCACTATTCCCGTGCTCAAGCCAGTGACATTTTTTGTGGTGGCGATCGGTATCATCGGTACTTTCCAATTATTTGACCAATCTTATATTTTTTCTGGTGGTACGGGTGGTCCTAACAATGCCACATTAACAATAGTTTTATTAATATACCAAGCTGTATTTCGTCACTTGCAAATGGGGTACGCTGCAGCGATCGCTTTCTTATTAGCGATATTAATCATCATAGTTACTTTATTTGGGAGACGGTTATTCGGAGGTGAAGGCGTGTGATTAAGCGTCTGAGTATTTCCTGGGTACAGATAATACTTTATTTAGTATTGGCTCTATATGCAATTCTCACCCTCATTCCTTTTTTGTGGGCATTTTCTGCTTCCTTTAAACCCCTGTCGGAAATAGTTGGTGGGGAACCCAATTTTTTCCCAAAACACTTCACTCTCAATAATTACAAACAAATTTTTCTCCAAGAACCTTTATTTTTTCGTTGGCTACTAAACAGCGTAATTATAGCTATTAGTATTACAGTTTCTAATTTACTCTTCAACTCAATGGCTGGTTATGCCCTAGCTCGACTGAGTTTTACTGGAAGACGTTTTTGGTTTCTGCTAATTTTGGCAGTTTTAGCGGTACCAGTCCAGGTAACATTAATTCCTACTTTCTTGATTTTAAAAGCCTTTGGCTGGCTTAATTCCTATCAGGGGATGATTGTTCCAGGGATGGTCAATGCTACTTTTATTTTTATGATGCGACAATTTTTTGTGAATTTTCCTCGGGAATTAGAAGAAGCTGCAGCACTTGATGGCTTGACAACCTTCGGAATTTTTCGCCACATAGTTCTTCCCCTCGCCAAACCCGCATTAGCAGCCCAAGCAATTTTTGTTTTTATGAATAGCTGGAATAATTTTTTATTACCTGTGGTGATTCTGTTCGACCCTGAAATGTTTACCCTACCTTTGGGGCTTAACACTTTCAAAGGTCAATATATCAGCTATTGGAATTACATCATGGCGGCTTCAATGGTATTCACATTACCGGTTTTAATAATCTATAGCTTTTTCAATCGGTATTTTATTCAAAGTGTAAAATTTACAGGTGGTAAAGGTTAAAATAAGACGCAAATTACTGAGAGAAAAAAGTAACTTAAAAGCAAAGCAATAAGAAAAATACTGTTAATCTAAGTTTTTTTACTCTCCCTTACCTCCCCATCACAGATACTTAAGACAAGATATCCTGGTAGTTTGGGCAACAAATTGCACTATTCACGTGATAATTGTATAAAAGCAGCTTAATCTGAATTAATCAGTTAATAAAGAATCAGTCATCGATCGATTAGCAGTTAACAAGAATAGTTAACACTCAAAAGATTAAGTCTCGCTGGTATTCATTGCTGTGTTGAGAGTCGAAATCCTTAAGGGGAAATATGTTTAGAAAACTAGTTGGCATTTTTGTAGCTACTTTATTATTAACATTTCAGTTTTGCCTGGGTAGTGCAACAGCAGTAGAATTAGATACAGCTACACGCACGGTACCTTTAAATGATAAGGGTGATGATGTTGTCCTAAGTCTGAAACAGATTAAAGAAGGTAAGCGGTTGTTCAGATTCGCTTGTGCCGATTGTCATCTTGGTGGTGTAACCAAAACTAACCAGAACGTTGGGCTAGATCCAGAAACTCTGGCTTTAGCTACACCTGCTCGGAACAACATTGAAGGGCTTGTGGATTATATGAAAAATCCCACTACCTATGATGGTGAAATTGAAATTTCTGAATTGCACCCCAGTATGAAAAGTGCAGATATTTTCACAGAAATGAGAAACCTAAATGAAGAAGACTTTGAAGCAATCGCAGGTTACATCCTTTTGCAACCTAAGGTTGTTGGTAAAAGATGGGGTGGTGGCAAAATATACTTCTAGGTTTACAAAGGTCAAAGTACATTTATAAACTTTTTTGATTAAGCCTAGGTATATTCAATAAAGCAGCAGGAGGTAATATCTTAACACAGATTTACATTCTTCTGCTTTTCTATTTGGGGTTTCTGTTAGCGGCTAGTGGCTAACGGTTAGCCCGGCGTGACGTTAGTCAGAGGCTCTGCCGACGCCCTTCTGCTCCAGCGTAAAGTATTTATATTTATTGAGTTTAGTCAAAAGCTTCTTCAACGACATCTTACTCTAAAGCGATACCTCAACTGCCAGGTTGTGAACTTACCGCTATGTTCTGACTTTTGAACCCCGATCCCCGAGCATCCACTCCCAATTCCACGAGTTTAGGATCGCGATCTCAGCTTCACAATTGTAGGCAATCATTAAAAAAAAATTTCTATCTATGACAAAGCGTCATATTTTGGTCAATTTTATTTACAATGAATGATATTGAAAAATTTAAATTTTTCCACCCTGCTTCCAAGAGTTAGGATTTCAACACTTCCGAGAGGTTTTATGAAATTATTTGCAGCAAATCTACAACGTATTGGTTTAGCTATTTGTGCTATCTTCTTCTTTGTCAGCAGCTTTGTTGTATTCGTAGATAGTGCTGCAGCCGAAACATACACAATCAAGCTTGGCAATGACAAAGGAATGTTGGCATTTGAACCTTCCAAACTAACAGTCAAGCCTGGTGACACCATCAAGTGGGTAAATAATAAAGTTCCTCCCCACAATGTGGTTTTTGACAAAACCCAAAACCCTGCGAAAAGTGCCGATCTAGCAAAAGAACTTTCTCATAAGCAATTACTAATGAGCCCAGGTCAAGAATTTGAAACTACTATACCTGCTGATGCTCCTGCTGGCGAATACACTTTTTACTGCGAACCCCATCGCGGTGCTGGTATGGTTGGTAAGGTCGTAGTTGAAGGTTAACAGTTATTAATGCTTACTTCTTGACCTTAGTGGTAACTTGTTTAGTCCAACAGAAATAATTTTTGTTTGCACGTAATAGGATTGGGATATTCGATACCTCATCTCCGATTTAAGTGCATACAAAAAAATTTGGTAAGTGGTTCCGAATTCTATTTTTTATAATGCTTTACCCTAACGGTACGGATAATAAAGAGATGGATTTGGAACCACCACATGACTAACTAATCAAACTTAATAATCGAACCCTATGACCTGAGATTATTGAAAATCTGAGGTTTTTGTTTTTATTTGTCTTTGCTCTCGTAGTTTGCGAAGCCGCAAAATCAAATTTCTCTGGTTTTCTTTGGAAGAAGATGAGACTTGGGTACGGTTTTCTAAATTACCTTTACTATTCTCTGGAATAATTAGTGAACGCTGAGATAAAAACCCCGGCTGAGAAGTTTGATTATAAGAAGTTTGATTATTTCCAGGATTATCAGTAGCTTTGTCTGTTCTAACTACCGATTGAATAACAATTGGTGATGAAGATAATTTTTCTGTGTTAGTAATTCTGCTACCAGGGACTGCACCACTTGGTGAAGGACTAACTTTTAAACCCCGTTGGTCTTTAATAGCACGCAAACGTTCGCGGAGATTTAGGGTGTCACTAGGTTCGAAAACAGCATTAAAAGAAAAATACTTAGGTTTTCCAGTTGCCTTGATTGGATTTTTCTGGAAGTAGTTTTTGAAGTAGTCTCTGATAGCAACTTTGAGATTAGATGATACTGATTTGTCTAATAACTCAAAGTAATTAATTTTACCATCACCATCAACAACTAAACCTCCCTTAACATTGGTAGCCTTTTCACCTGTTGGTAAGTCAAGACTGGGTTGCAGTGGAACCGCTTGCATTTGAATGTTGGGAGTAATCTGTTTTGCCCTAGCAATAAGTTCGGGTTCAGTAATGACTTTCTTCCGAGATGGAGACTTAACTTTGACCTGGGCTGTTTGAACGTTATTTACCTGTGGTGAATTTGTTACTCCCGTAACCAATCTTGTTCCAGAAGTCAGAGGATTAGTATTATTTGTGACATTAAATCCCCTTGACGAGTCATTTAAAACTTGGTTACCCCGAGGTAAAGCACTAACAGAAGTAACATCCCCAGAAACCGGAATTGGTTTTCCTGGTAACCCAGCAGGCATTGCAGCTGGATTTACCTTAGGTAAACTAGCTTGTAAATCTTTTTGAGTGTTATTCCTAGTATTAGTTCCAGTGGCTACTTTTGCTCTTAGCTTCTGATTCGCTCCAGCATTGGAATTCTTAACAGGATCCTCAAAATTAAGTTCCGGTCTACTAGCACTCCAAGATTTTTTAGCTCCAAACCTATCTTCTGGACGTATACGAAAGGGATTACTTTGTCTTGTTTTAACTTGCCGATTTTTGGGTAGTGGATCTATTCCCAATTCACTTCGTGATACAGGCAAAGGTGGCATGATTTGATTCGAAGCAACTGGAGGTGTTACCAATGGAGGAGGAGCTAATCTTGGTAACGGAGTGGCTTTTGTTGCAAATTCAGGCAATTGGACAGCCGTTTGGATATTGGGCTGTAGATTAGGCGTTACGTTTGTCGAATTTGTTTGAGGAATACGTTGCCGATCGGCTTGGTCGAGTTCAACAAGTCCAACAGTTTTCGGAATTTTGACTTCTTTGGTTTTTTTTGTCTCTACCGGCATTAAGGGCAGCAGAAAAGCAATGACACCATGAATACCAACGGATGCTAGTGCCGCTATCCCTACAGGTTGACTAAAAAAATCTGGTATGGTTTTCAGCAATGAGACGTAAGACATAGTAACTTGTTTTCGTTCACTCGGCTCTATGGAAATTGTGTAATTTTATTGTCTAAAGTTCTTAATTATTTCCAACAATGGCTGAGGAGGAGCACCCCTCTACAAATAATAACTTCTTATAAAGATACTGAAAACAGAACACGTTTAAGAGTATTTTGGTCGTTATTTTATTAGTTTAATTTATATACTACTGGGATTCAGTCTACATGGATGTGATTTTGCTTTCAAAATCATGAATCTTAAAAATATCCAGATTGTAATTGCACAATCAAAATTGAAAAATAAGGTAATTTCAAGTTACTTAAATTGGTTAAGTCGGGATGCAATACCATTTCCTCTGAAGTTGCTTTTTCTACTATGAAGCTTGATTTTAGCAGGTCGTGTTGTTGCAAAATCTTCCAAACTTTAGCGTATACAGAGCTAACTTTCATCAGTACAACAACCTCAGCCCACTCCAATGCAGTTTCAAAATCGCTCATTGAATAGATGGCTGGTAAAACTGCTAATTTTTCATCTTTGACTGTGAGAGGTATACCTAATACAGCAGCAGCAGCCATTGGAGAACAAACTCCTGGTATCACCACAACTGTTACATCAGGATAGAGTCTTCTCAATGTTTGCGCTAAGTATGTAAATGTACTGTAGAAACTGACATCCCCAACACAGGCAAAAACCACATCTAGACCAGTTTTTAAACATTCGTAAACAAGTTTTGCTGCTTCTTCCCAAGCATTTAATAGGATTTGTTCGTCTTGGATATAGGGGAAGTTCAGAGGTAACAGTATTTGTTCTGGTTGCAACCATTGACTAATAATTTTTTCCGCGATTCCGGGTTTGCCTTGTAAACCAGAAGGAAATGCTACCACTGGAGAATTTCGTAAAATTCGTAATCCTTTAACAGTAATTAATTCTGGATCGCCGGTTCCTACGCTCAGACCGTAAAAATTGCCTATTGGCATTGGCACACGTTAGTAAAATTAACCTATAAGTTTATATTCTTAATAAAGAAATACAAAAAATAATACAAAAAAATCAAGCTTTCAAAATAAGACTGCAATGCCACTACCAACAGTTATTTTGCCGGGATATTTTGAGTCTGCCAAATCCTACCAAAAATTAGAACAATCCCTCAAAGAAATAGGTTTCCCTGCTGTAACTGTGCCCTTGGGAAGAAGGGACTGGATACCGACACTGGGAGGAAGATCTTTCATTAATATTCTCCAAAAATTAGATCAAACGGTCAAAAATGTCCTTTTTGAATTTAATGTTCCCCAGATTAATTTAATCGGCCATTCCGCAGGAGGATGGATATCCCGAATTTATTTAGGAGAATTGCCTTACTCCGGAAGAGGTAATGACAAATCTTTACTATGCAATGGGCATAAACTGGTTGCAAATCTAATTACTTTAGGTACACCCCATTTTAGTCAAGAACGCTGGACGCGCCGGACTATTGATTTTGTTAATCAAAACTACCCTGGAGCATTTTATAAGGATGTAAATTACATTTGTGTGGCGGGGAAAACAGTTTTTGGTAATAAAAAGTTAGGTAGTTGGTTAGCTTATAACAGTTATTTATTAACTTGCGGCAAAGGAAATACGTGGGGTGATGGCATCACCCCCATTGAAGCAGCCCATTTAGAAGGCGCTCAAAATATTGTGATTGAAGATGTTCGCCATTCCCCCAAAAGCCCGCAAAGGTGGTATGGCTCCCCAGATATACTTAGTACCTGGGCTAATTATCTAAGTTAAGTTATCCTGTTTACATTCTGAAACATTTCTTAACGATTATTAGTTAAAATTGTAATAAAACTATAATTTTTTTGGTAAGGAAGCTTCAGTAATGCAAATCAATCAATTCGATTGGGTTATTAGGAGAATTGCAACAATTTTATCGGTCGTAGTCTTAACTTTGAGTTTAATCGCTGCTTTTAGTGGTATTTTGCTATCTTTTTACTACGAACCAACCGCAGGTGGGGCATATACATCATTGGAGGCGATAACTCTCCAAGTTCCTTATGGTTGGTTTTTTCGTAAAATTCACAGCTTGGCTGGGAATGGAATAATAGCGATCGCTTTAATACAAATCGTGGTGATGTTTTTAGGTAGACAATTTCGCCGTAGTTGGTTGGGTGCATGGATTAGTGGTATTCTCTTAGCTCTTACGGCAATTGGGCTTTCCTGGACAGCAATTATTTTGGCTTGGACCCAGGAAGGATACTGGAGATTTAATATTGAGCTCGGTACAATTCAGGCGATTCCCCTGGTTGGAGTTTGGTTAAAAAACATTCTTACTGGCGGTGGAGCAATTAATTCAGTAACAATACAACACCTTTACACTATCCATAGTTATCTCCTCTCTGTAGGTGTAGTTGTGCTGGCTGTAGTTCACCTATCAAGTTTGATTTGGCAAGAAAAACAAATGAGGGCCAAAAATGGAGTTTCAGTAGAAGAACGAGAAAGATTAAATCAGGCTGTTGATGTATCGCTAGCTGAAAGTTGAGATAGCTTTGCCAGTGGAAATTCTTCTACTTCAGGTAGTTTGTCTAAAGATAGACGATTTGATTGAGTTCCTCCGGAAAGACGCTTAAGTAAAGTTGGTCTGGGATCGTGTAGCAGATAAATAATCCGATCACCAATCTGCCATTGCTGGGAGGCGGGCATAACCATAAGATGTTTTTCTCGCTCTATAAGTAGGGGTACTAAGTCCCCTCCTTCCACCAAGCCTTTGAGAGATTCTTTTTGGTTTTCAATATCCGATTGGCTAAGTGTAGTAGTTAGCAATTTTACTTGTCCATTATTTAGGTATTCATTCCATCGCTTAATTGCCAAGTCGGATACAAATGCTTGATTGACCTTCTGACTATTATTTGCAGGAACTTTAGCGGTAGGATCTCTCGGATAAACAGCCAAAACCCTTGGAGGATCGAATTCTTCTGCTGCTCTTTGTGCCAAGACAAAATTGACTTCACCATTATTGGTCGCAGCCAAAAAAGTTCCTATCGATCCCAGACCCGCTCCTTCTAATACTTCTACATCAAATGCACTGCTAGCAATGACCTGAATGTTTCGATCTTGGGCTTGTTCGCAGGACTCCGGGTTGGTGTCAATCATTACGACTTTTTCTCCCCGCTCTTGGAAGAAGCGGGCAATTAACATACTCAAGGGGTTACAGCCAACAATTACAACTCCCGTAGCTTCTTTAGAAGTGATTTGTAAACAATTAGCTAACCAACCTGCTGTTAGTCCTTGACAAACTACCGTTACGATAATTGTCAAAAACACCAAAGCTTTAATGGCATCACCACCGTTGATACCATGCTGAGTTAGCAAAATTGCAAACAAAGAAGCAACAGAGGCTGAAACAATTCCCCTTGGTGCGATCCAACTTAAAAATAGTTTTTGTCGCCAATTAAAATTGCTATTCCAAGTACATAGCAAAATATTTATCGGGCGCACGATAAACATTAGTGCTAAAACACTAAATAAACTACCCCATCCTAAGGCTAATAGACTGTCAATTGATAGATCTGCGGCTAGTAATATAAACAGCACAGATACACTTAGTATGGTTAATTGACCTTTAAATTGACGTAGTTGGCGCTCTTCAGGGACTGAAGAATTGGCAAATACAATCCCTGCAACTACGGTGGTCATTAGTCCAGATTCGCTGCGAATATTTTGGGATAGCGCAAATAGACCCCATAATCCTGCCAGCACTAGTAGGTTTTTTAACTCGAAGGAGAGGAAATTCGCACGCTTGAAAACTAAGCTCATGACCCAACCACCAACACCACCAATTACTGCTCCTACTCCCAAACGCAGTAACAAACCAATGGCGGCGTTAATTGGACCAGCATCACTGTTCAAAATTGTGTCGAGGACGACAACGGCAAGAATAGCCCCAACAGGGTCAATTAAAACTCCTTCTCCTTCCAGTATTGCTGCTACTTGTCGGTCAACTTTTATATGTTTGAGTAAGGGAGTTACTACTGTAGGTCCAGTTACTACAACTAGGGAGGCATATAGGAAAGCGATTGGCCAAGGGAACTCACTTAGCCAGTGTGCGGCCATGCTACCCCCGAGCAGTGTCACCAGAGTCCCTAAAGTTACCAGTAATTGCAAGGTTGTAGAAACTTTACCCAACTCACGCAGGTCTAAATCTAATCCACCCTCAAACAAAATAATCGCTGTGGCAAGGGCAACAATTACCTCTAAGCCAGTTCCTAGCGTTTGAGGATGTAGTAGCCCAATGCCATCAGAGCCAAGCAAAATGCCAAAGAACAATAAGAATACAATGCCAGGCAATTTAAGATAGGCAGCAAGCACTTGAGCACTAATGCCCGCGACGATGGTTATCACCATCTGCAAAGTGATTTCAAAAGATTCTTCCATATTCGAGATTTTGAGCCATATATTTCAAAATCTTTTGTTAAGAATAGTAAAGACTAACTGCACTGGCTGCAATACTATACCCTTGCTAGACGGGGAAATACAGATAGTTTTTATACTCATGTTTAGGGAAATAAACAAAATTTTACCCCCTTTGTCAAACGTTAGGCAGAAATATTTGCCCATTAGGATTTAATTTCCCATCGATTGTACATAAGCTCTAATCCTTGATATACGGCAATTAAATGTAATCTGTTTTGACGTTTTCATTTAACATATACATCTATTTTAATTTAGTAACACTAAAGGTTTCCTATAGTATACTTTTGTCTTGCGTTGAATTGTCTTAAAGATTAGCCGGGTCTCAAAGTCTATATACTTATAAATGATGTCAAATCAACTTTGGCAGAAGTTAAAATTGGCGAATGTAAAACCTAGAGCTTGAGGCAATATTCCCCTAGTTACTGACTGTATCCTCACTTCTGTTTTTCAAAGGTAATATGAGACATTTTTAATCAACAGGTTGATATTCCTTTCTTGACATAATACTAGGATACTCCTTTGAAGTTGAGGATTTTGTATTTTGAGCCGCTCAAAAATTTGCTCAAAACTGTTGACACAAATAAGAAACTCCGCTAAATTATTAAAAGTCTGAGGCACGCGCCCCATCGCGCCCCCATCGTCTAGAGGCCTAGGACACCTCCCTTTCACGGAGGTAACAGGGATTCGAATTCCCTTGGGGGTATACAAAGACAAATGACAAGATTATAAAAGCTGTAACCTAGTTTATTGGGTTACAGCTTTTATATTTTGTTAGGCTAGTAAAAATTTAAAATCCTCAGGAATTTATCGGAAATTTAAAACACCATAAACGTAATAGCAAACCTTACTGTTTTATTTGATGTTTTAGTTTAAATCTAAAGCTTCCGTAGACCTTGTTTAAAGTTAAACTATTAGTTTTTAATCTCTTGCTATTTTTTAAAGAGATTTCATTCTAAATATGTATTTACTAATAATTTAAAATATAAGTTTAATTTATTAGTTTGATTTTATATAGTTATTGGTTTTAAAAATCTGTAAATCAAGCATAAAAATGCTCTTTAAGGTAGAGAAGTATTGACTTTCTCTACCTGAATCATAGCAAATTTTAAGCGTAGCTAAATAGGTTTTCTGTGCGTTGGCGAACAGCTAGCAAATTTGAACGTAAGTCATCACTCATTCGACGTTCAATTAATCCCACTGGCATTGTTAGTCTGGGTAAGATTTCGATGGTGTAGCACAGACTTGTTGCAACTTCCCCTTCCAAATAAATCGGTGCTAGCAGCCAACAGCCGCAGAAAACTTTGAAATCTCCTTCAACCATCTCGAAACAAATCTTGTCAGGAAAATATTCTTCCAGATCGAGAACAACTCGTGCCGAGAAATTCATCCGTAATAATTGCCCAGAACCTATTTGTTCCAATCGAATACCCCCCGTAGGATGTGGTAAAAGGCGACTTTTTACAAGGTTAGGGACGAACTGAGTCAAAGCCTCATAATCTGTAAGTACTTTCCAGACCTGTTCTATCGGGCGGAGAATGTGGATATTAGCGCTAATGCGTCGTTGTCGCTCAGAAATTTTTTCAACTTTGACATCAACAGCTTCTGAATTAACCGCGTCTGCAGTCAAATTCTCCTGATTTGTATTGCTGTTGCTAAAAGCGGAAAAATTGATTTTTTTAGGCGCGTAATGTTTTTCAGTTACTTTCATTTGGTGGTTCAGTTTCCTCAGCAAATTGTGGCAAAGTCAAAGTAAAACAAATTTTGCTTAATTCGGAGTTGGGAATTTCAGAACTGTCAACAGCGATCGTTCCATTAAGATGCTGTACATAAGATTTTACCAACGCCAATCCTAAACCAGTACCGGGAGTCCACCGACCTTTACCCCGACGGAATTTATCAAAAATATATGTGGCTTCTTCTTGAGATATACCCCTACCAACATTAATGATTTTAATCGATATTTTATCTGTGGAGTCGGAAATTTGGTGTTCTGCTTGCAATTCTACTTTTGTATCAGGTTCGGAATATTTACAAACATTTGATAGTAATTCAGTAAGAATACGCTCAAAACTTTCTATTTCCGTTTGCAGTTCAAGTGAATCTGCTGGTAATTCAAATAAAATTTCTAATCCTTTATCTGAGAGCTTTTTCTTAAAACGTTCTGTAATATCTTGAATTTTAGTATTTAAATCAATGCTTTCTAATTGGGGACGCTCTTGATGGGTTTCTAGTTTTTGCAGCGTGAGCAGATCGTTAATCAAGTCAATTTCTTTAGTACATTCTTCTTCAAGAATATTTAAGTATCTTGCTTGACGTTCAGGATCTATTCCCTTTTGACGTAGATTACGCAACGCCATCCGCATATTCGTCAAAGGATAACGTAGGCGATCGCTCATATTGCTGAGAAATTCATCTTTAAGCTCGTTGAGTTCTGCTAACTGTTTTACGTATTGGCGAGTTCTTTCATACAATTTAGCTTGAACTTCTAAACTACCCTGTAATTTATCGGTACGTTCATCTACTAAAGCTCGAACCTGTCTTAAAGTTTGATTTTGGATGATCGCGTTACTTAATTGAGCACATACCATTTCCACCATATTTAATTCAGCAGGCTTCCAACAGCGGGCTACAGACTGTTGTAGCGCCATAAATCCTAAGACTCTCCCTTGACTTTCCAAAGGAACTAAAAGCAATGCTGGTAAGACATCTAATGCAAACACTGGTGCAATTCCAGATGTGTCACCACGGCGACGATCAGAATTATTATTAATGACTACTGCTTTTCCAGAATCAGAAAAAGCACGCCGGGATAAACCACAATCTTTTAGCCAGTAAGAGCCATCTTCGGCAGATTCTGACTGTTCGATGACAATATTGTCTAGGTTTTTTGACCATTTACCGACTATTCTCGCTTTGGCTTTAGGAATATTTTCCTTGGAACGATTCCAGCGAAATAAGGGGTTAGTATATTTTAACGATATCAATAAACCACGATCTGCTTCCAATGCTTCAGCAGTAGCTGCTATCGCAGATTGGAGCATTTGATTTAGCTCCAGGTTGCTGCGACTCAGAATTGTTAACTGCTGAATTAAACTTTGATGAAGAGCACAAGTTTCCACATACTTTTTCTGGGAAGCAATCAACTGGATTTGCGCTACTTGTGAAAAAGCGATCGCACATGATGATTCAATCGCCCTGAGCAGTTCTTTTTCTGAGTCTTTCCACTCATAGGGCTGGGATTTAATCAAAAAGACTACACCGTCAATTTTTCCGCCAAATCTTGTGGGAATTACCAGTACCGATTTGATTGGTAAGGGTAAATGCCCGTGAGCGATTGCCAAAGTATTATTAATTGAATTAATGTCTTCAATTTTTGGCGGTTCAGATGCAAATACTAACTCATGTTTTTCCCATTGGTCGCTGGATAATATTTCGTTTGCTTGTGGTAAATCTAAGTCTTTAGGGGCACACCAATTTGCTGTAATTGTCTCTCCCGTACTTCCATTAGTAACTGTAACCAAGCAGCAACAATCGACTTTAAAAGCCAAGCCTAATAACTCGGCAATCTCTTGCAGCATCTCTTCTGGAGTTGGGCTATTGGCAATACTTTGATTAATTTTTTGTGCTAACTGGTGGGCATCATATTGCTCATGCAGCATCAGCTTAACCCGGTACTTGTGTTGTCGATCTATATCTAATTCATCAGAGTATTGCGGCAAGGACGATAAACGCTTTTTTCTTCCTGGTACACTCTTGGATAATGACCCCATTTTATTTGTTCCCGACTCCTGGAATTTCCGTAATCCTTGATCGCTTTGTCTGCACCCTGATGAACTCATATATTTCTGAGCAATATCTCTCACTTGTTATAGCTCTTTTATGTTTCAGATGACCAAATAATTTGGCTACATAATCTGAATAATTTTTAACATGTTGTATAAACACGTTCATACTGAGTAAAAGTACTAACCCATGCTTATACCTAAGAAGCTACAAGGGAAAAATTTAAATTAGGTTAGAAAGATGATGAATTTACCACTTCCTAACTTTGATTCAGAATATCCTTTGAGTAAATCTACATAAACCGTAAATACTCTATAATTCAGACCAAGATACGCCAAAAAGAATCCGCGTTAACACTGATGAATTTAAATAAATATGATACTTTTAGTTTTGGTTTTATTTTTACTTAAGTATTATGATTAAATGTGATAACACCTCAAAGTCTAAACTGCCAAATTTACTCAAAGATGAAGTTGAGTGAACTTACTTAATATTCTTCAAATTTTCCAGCAAAACAAATGCTCAACCCAATATTCTCAAGTCTCACTACATATTAAGTGGTGACGATGAACTTTGTGGTTAATTTGGCAATAGTCTACAGGGTTTATACTCAAATAAAATAAATTATAATTTAAATTAATATAATTAAAATTAATTATTGCTATAAGTTTTTTGATTAAAATATTTTACATTGGAATCAGAAACTGCCAAAAAATTTCTACAACTACAAATTCTGGTTGCAATAGCAGCCCAGCCGTCCCAAGATTTCAATCTTAAAGATAGCTGGGCTGCACTTTGCCGGACCGTATAGTTATCCGGCTAAACTCTCAACACTCAAAGGTACCATATCGCCATTTCTTGTTAATCCTAAAAGCATTGGTTGTTGGGGTTGAATTAAATGACCAGTGAGAACACAACGTTCTTCTTGTTGAGCGGTTGCAGCGATACTGGCTCTAATATCAGTTTTGGAAAATCGCGGCTTCCAATCTCCCGATTTTTGCTGAACATAATTCCACAGAATATTTCTGATCAGGGCTTGATATCCCTGATTGCCCGCAAGTTCTTTAAGTTTATCTTTGAGTTCTCGCTCCAAGCGAATGCTAGTAACTTCCATGTCGGTGGTGGGAGTGCGAGTAATTGTATGCATGATTTTTGCTCCTTTTATGTACAAAACTATAGACAGGATAGTAATACAAGTGTAGTATGTTTAAAGAAAGGATCAAACAAACAATTCTTATATAGGTGAAATTTTCTGTGATATTAACTCAACCCACCTCTACTTCCTCGCGTTATTCCCACGGCTTTTACAGTCGGGAATCAGGCGTAATGGGAGTGGAGTTTTTATGTGTGGGTGTAAATAGCCTTAAAAGGCGGTTAATTGCAGAATTTAACAAACATCGTGAATATACCAATTTTATATATACAAAAATTCGTGGGCGAGATTTAACACCCCAACGAGAACGAAAACGCGGGAGGTACAGGTTGAGAAATACTGTACCGATAAAGGACTAAAAGACTAACAGTCAATTCCAAGCCCCCGCTTCCGACCATGTTTGAAGCGGGGGTTTATTTATGAGGAGTCAAGCTGTGACGAGCGCAAGACAAATCTTAGAGCAATCTGTGGTGGTATTTTCTCAAAATTACCTGCCATTGTCTCGTATAAACATTAAGCGAGCAGTTGTACTGCTTGTTACAAAGAAAGCAGAACCCATCGAATTAATAACAGAAAAAGGATGGCGAGTTCATTCACCAAGCTTAGTACTTTACGTACCCAGACAAATCCGTTTAAAAACTGCTTCTGGCGAACGGATATGGAAAGTTCCCTCCGTTAATCGTCGAGAAGTATTGCGGCGAGACCACCATAGTTGCCAATATTGCGGTAGCGTTAAAAACCTAACATTAGACCATGTGATTCCTCGTTCCAGAGGCGGTCAACATACTTGGGATAACGTTGTTACTGCTTGCGAAAGGTGTAATTTCCGCAAAGGAGATAAAAGTCCCCGAGAGATGGGGATGAAGTTACGCACAAAGCCCAAGGCTCCAATCCACCCAGCGATTTTATTTGCTGAAGAATTCTGGAAGAGCGTTGCGCAAGAAGCAAACCTGGAATAACAGGAGAGCATGAGGAATGCTGAAATTAACTTATATGGAAACTAACTTTCACCTTGAATACCTCACTCAGTCCTTGGAGGATTGGGTACAGTCTAGAGTGATTTTAGCGCTGCGAGTTTGTCAACCTCTATGCGTGGAACCAAGTACTGCATCTTTTTTGCTTCCTGTTGATGTATTGGGATTGGAAACACTTCAAGCCGAAGCCAAACGCGAAGATAGAGAAGTCTTCAGTTTCTGTGTTTGTGATTCTGAATGCGTAGAAGTAAGTCTCAAGGGTGCTTGGTTATCAAATGGCTGTGAAGATGCAAATGGTTTATTTGTAACTGCAATTAACGATCGCACTGAATTTTTCCTGCACAAACTATGGTTGGAAGCACAGAGTTGTGCGTCAGTTGTGAGTGATTAAGAAGCTAATGGGTTTGCTTTTGGCGACCCATTAGTTTTTTGGCGATTAGGGATTAGGGATTAGGGATTAGGAATTGGCGATTAGTGAAAGCGTCATATGGTAATTGGTGATTATTAAATTTAAAATTTAACTCGTTAGGGTCATAAACTGATAAATAAAATAAATTACTAAAAATAATCTATTAAAAACTACTTATTAAAATTAAAATAATTTCTTCTGTAATACAATTGTAGTATCATGTAGGTAAGAGGGATGCAACAAAAAATAGGTTAAAGAGAAAATGCTGAAAGTTCACTTAACCTTAAAGTTAGATATATCTTTTAGAGCTTTCCAATTTAGAGCTTTTCAAAGCCACAATAAACAAGTAAAAAATATCAAACTTTCTCAAGCCAAATCCAATTTAAGGAGGAATGTAAACTACAAAACACCTGAATATCTGAATAAAGTGCAATCGATTTATTATTTAGAGCGTCAATGTTTTTGGTGATGATATGAAAACTCAAATTGAGATGATTCGAGCAGATATTACTACCCTTGAAGTAGAGGCGATAGTTAATGCTGCGAATAATTCTCTTCTGGGAGGTGGCGGCGTGGATGGAGCAATTCATCGTGCCGCAGGACCCGAGCTACTAGAAGAATGTCGTTTGCTAAATGGTTGTCCGACAGGAGAAGCAAAAATTACTAAGGGATATCAATTACCAGCAAAATACGTCATTCATACTGTCGGTCCGATTTGGCAAGGTGGGACACAAAATGAGGCAGAATTATTAGCTTCTTGTTATTTTTCCTGTTTGCTATTAGCAGTCGAAAATAAGATAAAAAATATTGCTTTTCCTGCTATTAGTTGTGGTGTTTATGAGTATCCACTTCAAGAAGCTTGTAATATTGCCCTTGAGTCAACTTTGAATTTTATTAAGGGCAGTGATGATTTAGAAAAAATTATATTTGTCAGTTTTAATAATTCTGTTTATCAAATTTATCTTGATGCTCGGCAAAAATTAGGTTTTGAATAAATAAGTTTTAGAAGATTTTAAGCATGATTTTTAAATAAAAAAATTTCATACATAAGTTTATATCAAAACATCTGCCTTGATTAAGTTGCGTTACGGCGTGGCGATGAAAGTAATCTTAAAACATATTTTTTTGCACGTCTAATATACCCTACTATATTTTTTTAAGAATATCTAAATATTTAATAGAGCAATATTATGACAATTTATTTTTACAGTGCTCGTGAAAAGATTTATGGCTGTTTTTCTAATTTTTCTCAACATGGTTTTAAGTTGGATGGAGATTGGTGGATAACTAGCGAACATTATTTTCAAGCCCAAAAATTTGTAGAAACCGATCGCCTTTGGTTTGAGAGAATACGGGATGTCACAACTCCAAAAGATGCTGCAAATATGGGACGTTCTCGCAAACACCCACTACGGAATGATTGGGAAAGTGTGAAAGATGAAATTATGTGCCGAGCAGTATTGTGTAAGTTTCAAAATCATCTCGAAATTCAAGAAATTTTGTTTGCTACTGGTGATGAGTTAATTGTTGAAAATGCACGAAGTGATTATTACTGGGGTTGCGGTGCTGATGGTACTGGAAAAAATAAGTTAGGAAAAATTTTAATGAAGGTGCGTGGAATTTTACGAGAACAATAATTCGGGTTTGGGTAATGGGTAATGGTTAGTTTTTTATTCGTATATGTCTTATGGAAAATAATACTAATAATATAAATATGCGTCCTTATGCAGGGGAAGTAGATTTAGAAGCCATCGCTAATCTAATTAATTTTTGTGATGCGACTTATCAGTTAGATCAAAAAACATCAGTTTCTGAACTAAGAGATGATTTCAATACTCCTAGTTTCGACCAAGAAAGCGATATATGCTTATGGGAAAATATTGATAAAAAGCTTATTGGTTTCGGTTCTTTATGGATAACTGAACCAAGCGATTCTATTGACGGTTATTTATCAATTTACGTTCATCCTAATCTTAAGAATAGTGCTCTGCAGTCTGAGATTATTCGATGGGGTGAATCAAGAATGCGTCAGGTAAGACAAGAGCGTGGTTTTGAAGTTAAGCTGCGTTCTCGCTGTCGAGATTCTTTTTCTGAACGCATTGTGACTTTAAAAAATCGCGACTTCACTATAGATCGCTACTTTTTACGGATGGAGCGATCACTATCTGAGCAAATTCCTCAACCAGATTTTCCGGAAGGTTTTACTTGGCGTCAAACAAACCCAGAGCAGGATGTAATCAAGTGGATGGAGCTATTCAATGATTCTTTTCAAGACCACTGGAATCATCATGATGTGACATTGGAAAACTTGCAGCACTGGCTTAAGAGTGAAAACTATAGATCTGACTTAGACTTGATTGCAGTTGATTCTAATGGTAAATTCGTTGCCTGCTGTTATGGTGAAATCTTTCCAGAAGACAATCTACATAAAGAATATAAAGAAGGGTGGATTAGTATTGTAGCAACGCGACGTGAGTTCCGTCGTATGGGAATAGGAAAAGCGATTTTACTGAGCAACTTGCATCAACTTAAAGCTGCTGGGATGGATGTCGCCAAGTTAGGGGTAGATGCAGATAATCCTAATGGTGCATTGGGACTCTATGAATCCATCGGTTTCCGAAAAATCTATACAACTCTTTGTTTTGTAAAAGATGTTTCCTATGAAGATGTTTGATTCAAGTTCAGTTAATTAGTTACTATCCCCCTAATAAGAAATTACCAATCACCAATCACCTATTACCCATCACTTAAATTGGCAAACGGTTAATATCCTGATTGCAGCCAATCACAACAATTGCTGTACCTGCTTCTAGACGTTGACTTGGTTCCGGATTAATTTGAAATTTACCATCGTGGCTGACTGCAAGAACATTTATACCGTAACGATTACGAAGTTGCAGTTCAGCAATAGTTTTATGATGAAAATCTTCGGGAACAATACATTCAATGATGCTATTATCTGGATCGAGTTCAAATCTATCCAGAATTGATGGTTTAGTCAGTGTTCTTGCTAAAGCGCAACCTGCTTCATCTTCAGGGAAAACAACATGATCCGCACCGACTCGGCGCAATAATTTGCTGTGAACTTCACTAGAAGCTTTGGCTATTACCCGGGATACTCCCCCTTCCTTTAAATTAAGAGTAGTAATGATGCTTTCTTGGATATAATTACCAATGGCAATTATTACGGTATCAAATTCAAAAATTCCTGCTTCTTCTAGAGCGCTGGCTTCTGTAGAATCTAATTGTAAAGCATGACCGGTAATTTCGTCTGTCAGGGCTTTTGCAACCTGCTTTTCATCTACATCAGTGGCTAGTACTTGGTAGCCCATCTTATGTAAACTCGAACAAACAGAACGACCAAAACGACCTAATCCAATTACAGCAAATTGCTGATTGTCTTTACGCAAGCCGCGAAAAAACGCAAATGATGACAGACTCACTCTATAGTTCCTTAATTATTGCTGTTTAGATTAAAGACATAAAATCGGACATTTAAAATCAGTTGTTGATTTCATTCTTGATTGAGTCCGATAATATCTAGTTTAAATAACTCTAACCTTAATTGCACTAGTTAAATCATGCTTCATACTAAAACTACTTTTCAACTTGAGTGAAGGACTTTATAGGAATTTGTTCTTTTTTAGTTAAACATACAGCAATACCTTTTTCATAATAAGCAGCTTCATTGATAAAAACCGGATAAACTGTTGATTCACCTTCGTAAAAAATGGTTTTTCCTTCAAAGTTGAGAAACAGTGGGTCGCCAGGATTAAGAGGTGCGTAATCTTTAAATTGTAATTGTGGATGAATCATTGCTTGTATCCCCTCTTCATCTCGTGGATAGTCAACAATTTCGGTACATCGATAAATGGTTAGTTGGGAAGGTGCTGTTGGTGCTTGACCTCGGTTATAAGCATCGATGTAGTCGAGAATCATACAAAGTAGTTTTTCTGTTTGCTCAAAAAACCATGCATTCAATACTCCTTGAGCAATTGGTCCAATTTCAATGGTCAATCCCAGTTCAAATCTTGATCGCAAAAAGCAGCGATCGTGACTTTGCTCCCACTGGTAAACTTTAATTGTTGGATCGATATTGCTTAAATAAGCTGCTAATTGTAGATTGAATGGACTATCGCTAACTGGAATGATGGTCAATCCCATATTAGCGGTCGTACTGTGCAAATCGAAAATCGCATCAACCTTAGAATTTTCTTCTGCAGCTAATACTTGATGAATTACCTTGGCTTGTTTATCTTCATAACTGGAACGCTGAGGATTTTCAAGGTCTTTAATAGAAAAACAACGGTTTAAGTCCCGATCTACATAGCGTCTTGCAACTGCGAATGCTTTGGGATTTGCTAGCAGAGTTATGGTTTCGAAACTGGAGCGTTTTACTAAGTCGGGAAAACGTTCCAACTTTTTTACTAAATAAGCTCCCGTAAATTCGTTACCGTGAGTTCCACCAATGATTGCAAGTCGTCTAATATGATTTGCACCCATAAAATATATTTCTCCTTTGTTTGAGAGAATTTTTTAATCTTTTTGAAGAACCTTTAATTCTTGTTCGCTCGAAAAACTATCTTCTCAGGTCTTTAAATGAAGTTTCTTGATAAATATTTGCTTTATTAGCCTTTTCAGCTTGTTTATAGTTTATCTGAATAAATGTATCTTCTTGTTTAAAAAAAACAGTATCAATCGACAATATACGTAAAAATTGTAACAATAAAATAAATGTACAAAGATAAGTATGATTTTTCTTGTAGGTAAGTATTAACTAGTAAATATAATTGCTAGAGTTAAATTTTCTATGGGTAAATACTGACAAGAATAAAGTTAAATACTATGACTATTGTCAATTCTTATTAATATCTATACCTATTACACTAAATCTAGGAGTTATAACCATCGTGAAAGCAACGAGTTTTCCTAGTTCTAAACTAGAAGCAACAGAAAAAGTACTCGATATCAATTATGTCTTTGCTCGTCACGAGACATTTCATCCTCGCCATGGTTGGTTGACACTCCCTGGTCTAAAGACGCAGAGATTCTTGGTTCGGTAACTCGCCGTTAGACAGCAGACTTGCGCCAACTGACTGCATAGGGCAAATCTCCCCAAGCGTAAGTACAAGCCATTGAATTGAGTTCGTCCGCAAAAGGAAACTCAGCAGATAACACTGCACAATATTTATTCAATGCATATTTATTGACTTTTTTATCCTTGTTGTCCATCCAGTACCCTAAACATTTGTTACGCACAAATTGACTTGTACGAATAGCATCGTCGACACAGCAAAACTGCTTTTCTCTTCCTTTTAGCTTGAACTCAAATATTTTCATTGACCCGACCTATCAATATTTATTAGTAACTATTTTGTTATCATACACGATAACTTTTTATTCTGTTTTAGTTAACATTTAAGTAAACGTGAATGTTAAAATACCACCTGCTATTTAATCACTGGAAGTATGGGAAAAGCAGGTCGAGCACTAAGGAAAGTATTAGAGTCTTACAACATTAGTCAAAGCCTATTAGCTAGAGAGTTGGGTGTTGAACGTCCCATTGTCTTTCGTTGGTTTCATGAACGTACAGACCCTACAGCGGAAAGAGTGGTGGAGATTGTTCAAACTTTACGACATATCAACATATCTGCTGCGACAGATTTTGTAGAAGCATACTTAGGAAATGTGACACACACAACTCAGATAAATTCAGAACAAAAGCTACCTCAATCAGAACGAGTTAATGTCTCAATATTGTCTCAAGTTTTTCACAATACAACTAACTCTTACAAGTATCTATTTTTTCTCTCAATATTAGATATCATCGCAAGAAGAAAATTTGATACATTATCACCTATTAGCTTTCGAGAAATAGTTGTAGAGATGTTGGCAAATGCTTGGTATCCTCACACTTACTTTAAACTTTCCTTTGGAAGGCAAGACCAAGTTACAAATAAATTAGATTCTCTAAACTTAGAAATTAGCGGGCCAATCTTAAAATTTAGAGATGCTGATAAAAAGTTTTTACGAAAAACACTTCATTATCAAAACATTGATGACATTATTAATTTTATAAGTAGGTATGTTCCCTTTCGCCTTATTCGTCCGTTTTTTACCTCAGAAACTAAGGGTTTAGCAGATGCAAAAATAAATCAAATTCTTGTCAGTCTAACCTATGATAAATTTGAATTAACAAAACCTATTTATTGCTTTGACTCTCAAAAATTAAAAAATTGTACGGCAATTGTTTTACATCAAGACTGGGTAGAATATATTGCAGAAAACTATTCAGTTATTAGAGGCTGGGTATCTTGGAAATGGCTTTGCTATATGCAAAGATGTAATCCAAATGTACCAGCGATCGCAAATAAACTATTTCCCCCACAGCAAAGAGAATCATTAACAAGTCAGACTAAATTCTGGAAACTTGTTTTAGAAAATACAGAGGCTCACTGTATTTACTCTAACTTTGCTTTAAATACAGACAATTTATCTCTTGACCATTATTTACCTTGGTCTTTTGTTGCTCACGATCAGCTTTGGAATTTGATTCCGACAATTCCATCAGTTAATTCTAGTAAATCGAATAATATCCCATCAGTAGATAAGTATTTTATTAAATTCGTTGAACTTCAGCATATTGGTTTGATGATTTCTTCTGAGCATCTTCCAGAAAGACAATGGAATAAATATATTGAATCATATCTAACTGACTTAAAAATATCAGATCAAAATAACTTGCTTGATTTAGAGATTCTTCATTCTGCATATAGAAATACATTTCTTCCTCTATTATCTTTGGCTACTACACAGGGCTTTATGGCAGATTGGTCATATCAGAATACATAATTGACTAAATTAAGTACGTCAGATGAATAACTCATCCGGTATAGAAACTCCCTCCCACGTGCTCAAAGTAATGGATTTACCACTGGAGGTGATGGAAGGAGCGCTGCGAATTGGTATCGGTAAATTTACAACAAACGAAGAAATTAAATGTGCAGCAGAAATATTATCATCTGCGATCAATTTAACTCGTAAGGCTATGCATCGTAAAGCTTAGAATTTGTTATTTCTCTGTTTATTAAATGTATAGCACTACGTAATTAGTTTAGGACATTGCTAAATGCTGTTCTTCATAGACGTACTAAAACCTGTATAGCACTACATCGCGAGGTTAGGACATTTATAAATCCTAAAGTCTATATATAGTAAGTTTATGTCCTACGGACACGCGATGCTAATGACTTTTTACTTGCACGTAGCGCTATATCTATCCCACAAGTAAATTTTCCTCAGGATAGTGGATACTAGTAGGTCGGGGATCGCCAAGAATCGCAGACATTAATAGCAGCACCCCAACTCTACCAATATACATGGTGACAACTAAAATCAACTTAGCTGGAATTGATAAAGCAGCAGTAATACCAGTTGAAAGACCAACTGTAGCAAAGGCAGATACTACTTCAAAGAATATTTCTAAAAATGATAAACTCGAATCAGTAAGGGAAATAACAGTAGTAACAACAATCACTGTTGCAACTGAGCCAACTAAAACACCAATGGCTTTGAGGACCAAAGGAATTGGGATTCTACGTTTATACAGCAAAACCTCCTCTTTTCCCTGCAAAATAGTTTTGGTACAACTAGTTAACACTCTCAAGGTGGTTGTTTTCATTCCCCCACCAGTACCACCAGGACATGCACCAATAAACATAAAAGCTATTGTGATAAATAACCCGGTATTAGTCATGCTACCAATATCAATACTGTTAAAACCAGCAGTTCTAGTAGTAACTGATTGAAACAAAGCTGCTAAAAACTTTCCGTCAAAATTTAAGCTTTTTAATGTTTCAATGTTTCTTAATTCCACACCAAAAAATGCAACAGTTCCAACTGCTAACAAAAATACAGTGGTGCTAATAGCTACTTTAAAATCTAAAGAAAAAATTTGATTTTCTCTTCTTCCCTGAAATCGATCGCGCAACCAAACAAAAGTTTCTAAAATTACTTGATAACCAATACCGCCAAAAATAATTAACCCACTAATAGTCAATATCACTAGTTTTGAAGACTGATATCCCGACAAGCTATCAGCAAACAGGCTAAAACCAGCATTATTCCAAGCGCTAACGCTATGGAAAATAGCTAGCCATAGTCCCTTAGCCCATCCATGTTCGGGTACGAATCCCCGAAGTAATAATAATATGCCTGTAATCTCAAAAATTAGGGTAGTAGCAATAATCGAACGAATAATTTTGGCGCTACCTTGCATCCCCCTACGGTCTAAAGCTTGCTGAATAGCCATCTTCTGTCTGAGGTCAAATCTACGCCCAGTTAGCAGAATCAGAAAGGTCGTAGTGGTCATATAACCCAAACCACCAATCTGAGCTAGCAGCAAAATGAACAGTTGACCCCAAAATGAAAAATATGTGCCAGTATCCACCACAGCTAAACCAGTAACGCAAACAGCCGAAGTAGCCGTGAATAAAGCAACAATAGGGTTATTCCAATTACCGCTGCTGGTAGAAAAAGGCATCATCAATAAAATAGTCCCAACAGCAATAACTGTGAGAAAACCAAAACAAATTGTACGAGAAACAGTCATTTAAAAATACAAAAACAAATGATTATACAGGATGATTTAGTTGGTACTATCCCGACGGAGAAAAACACCCTAATTCAAATAAAAACACATGGTAGCCTAACTTTATGTAGTTTTAAATTCTAACTTTTCTTAACATTGCTTACTTCATGAGTGCAACAATATACCAACAAATCCAGCAATTTTACGATGCTTCTTCTTCATTATGGGAAGAAACTTGGGGCGAACATATGCATCATGGTTTCTATGGTGTAGATGGTAAAGAGGAAAAAGACCGCAAACAAGCACAAATAGACCTGATTGAGGAAATACTTAGTTGGTCGGGGGTAGAACAAGCAGAAAACATTTTAGATGTAGGTTGTGGGATAGGAGGTAGCAGTTTATATCTTGCAGCAAAATTATGTGCTAAGGCGACAGGTATTACTTTAAGTCCGGTACAAGCGAAACGAGCAAACCAACGCGCTCGTGAACTAGGTTTTGCTGCTAGAACAAATTTTCAAGTTGCAGATGCTCAAGAAATGCCATTTGCAGATAATTCTTATGACTTGGTATGGTCACTTGAAAGTGGCGAACATATGCCAGATAAAACCAAGTTTATCCAAGAATGCTATCGCGTGCTCAAACCTGGCGGAAAACTTATCGTAGTAACTTGGTGTCATCGACCTACGGATCGATTACCCCTAACAGCACAAGAAGAAAAACATTTAGCTGAAATTTATCGGGTTTATCACTTACCTTACGTGATTTCTTTACCAGAATATGAAGCGATCGCTCGGAATATCTCTTTAAACAATATTCGTACTGCTGATTGGTCGCAAGCTGTAGCGCCATTTTGGGATTTAGTGATTCAATCAGCCTTCAATCCCAAAGCAATTTTCGGTTTGTTGACATCTGGTTGGGACACAATACAAGCTGCTTTGTCTTTAGGTTTAATGAGCGAAGGTTACAAAAGTGGGTTAATTCGCTTTGGCTTACTTTACGGGACGAAGTGAGTAATAAGTAATGAGTAATAAGTAATGAGTAATAAGTAATGAGTAATAAGTAATGAGTAATAAGTAATGAGTAATAAGTAATGAGTAATGAGTAATGAGTAATAAGTAATAAGTAATGAGTAATGAGTAATGAGTAATGAGTAATGAGTAATGAGTAATGAGTTATTCATTTCCCAGTCGCTATATGCTGCGCTAACGCCAATCTCTAATCCCCATGGCGGGCACGCAGTGCTATCACCATATGGCTAACACCACGTTACCGCTAACGCTAATCCCCAAATCATGAGTCAAATAACTAAACAATTAAGATCTCAAAGTAATTGGTTTTATTCTTTGTGGAAATTTTCCCGCCCACATACGATTATTGGTACAACCTTAAGCGTATTAGGCATATATTTGATAGTAATTTCTTTACTACCAGATTCTGAATTAAAGTTAGGAGTGTTTTTTGGTACTTGGATTTCTTGTTTGCTTGGAAATATTTATATTGTCGGATTGAATCAGCTTGAAGATGTGGCGATTGATAGAATTAACAAGCCACATTTACCACTTGCTTCGGGAGAATTATCGCTGCGTACAGGTAGGATAATTGTTACAAGTACAGGTATTTTATCTCTGCTTCTTGCTTGGTATCTGAGTCCGTTTCTGTTGGGAATGGTATCTATTAGTTTGGCAATTGGTACCGCTTATTCTTCACCACCAATTCGCTTAAAACGTTATCCTTTTTTAGCTGCATTATGTATTTTCTCAGTGCGAGGAACCATTGTAAACTTGGGTTTATTTCTGCACTTTAGTTGGGTATTTAAACAATCACAAATTATTCCACCACCAGTTTGGGCACTAACTTGGTTTATCCTAGTTTTTACCTTTGCGATCGCTATTTTTAAAGATATCCCTGATGTTGATGGCGATCTTGAGTACAATATCACTACTTTTACTATTCAATTAGGAAAAGAAACTGTTTTTAATTTGGCACGTTGGGTTTTAAGCGTCTCTTATGTCGGCATAATTTTAGTTGGGTTTTTGGATCTTGAGTTTGTTAACTCCTCTTTTCTAATGTTTTCCCACTTAACTGCGTTGATTTTAATGTGGTTTAAAAGTAGAGACCTAGATTTGCAAGACAAAATTGATACAACTAGTTACTACCAATTTATTTGGAAGTTATTCTTTGTTGAATATTTGATTTTTCCTTTTGCGTGTCTTTTGGCTTAAATCAACTAACTTCTTAGTAGTTATTTCAATCGCTACTTGTTATTAATTTAGTTCTTTAATTCCTAAATTTTGGGAAAACAAAATTTTTTACCCTTACTATCAAGACGTAATAATTGAAAATGATGCTGGAAAATTTACAATCAAATAATATTTTTGCGGTTGCTGTAGTTGCGGGTAGTATAGTTCTCTTAATTTACTTTGCTATTAAGACTTTAATCACCTCTAATCGCTTTCAGAAAGGCATAGATTTATATCAGCAACAAGATTATAAAGGTGCAGAAGCTGCATTTCGTAGAGTAATTGCAATTAATTCAACAAATGATGTTGTTCATCTATTCTTAGGTGATAGCTTGATGAAACAAGGTAAAGTTGCAGAAGCTGCTACTGAATTTAAAGAAATCATTAATCGTGCACCGAAAAAAGCTGAAGCTTATTTACGTTTAAGTAATGCTTTGATGGAAGAAGAAAAGAAAGAAGAAGCAATTAGTAATCTCAAAAAAGCCCAGGAATTATTACAAGCACAACGCCAACCAATAAAAGCTAAGAAAGTTGAAGAATTATTGCAGAAAATTAGTCAGAAGTAGGGGATTGGTAATAAGTAACAAGTAATAAGTAATAAGTAATGAGTAATAAGTAACAAGTAACAAGTAATAAGTAATAAGTAATGAGTAACAAGTAATAAGTAATAAGTAATAAGTAATAAGTAATGAGTAATGAGTAATAAGTAATGAGTAATAAGTAATAAGTAATGAGTAATGAGTAATGAGTAATAAGTAATAAGTAACAAGTAACAAGTAATGAGTAAATGATAACTGAGAACAATGTCTACATACGAGCGGATATATGAAGTAGTGCGCCAGATTCCTAAGGGAAAAGTAACTACTTATGGTAATGTTGCTGATTTAGCTGAACTCTATGGTAAAGCGCGCTTGGTAGGTTATGCTCTTTATCAAGTTGATAAGGATTCAGATATTCCTTGGCATCGGGTAATCAATGCTAAAGGTGAAATTTCCTATTCTCCACTACGTCGAGGTATGGACTATCTGCAACGAAATTTACTTGAAAATGAAGGTATTGAATTTAGTGCAGAAGGCAAAATTAATCTCAACAAGTATAAGTGGTAGTTGGGGATAGCACTGCGTGCCGCCTTGCGGCATATAGCGACGGCGACTGAGGATTGCTAATGGATAATTGGTTATCGTTAATTGCTAACTGAGAACCGTTAGCGGCTAGTGTAAGCGTACCGGTTTGGACGCGTCTAAAGACGAATGCACGCGGCTTGCGCCGTTAGCGTAGCAATAGCAATGCCTTACCTGCGGATCTGCCGTCGCCATAAAAGCTCTAGGTATTGCGTGCGCAATCTAGTGTAAGGGTACTGTAAGTATTGCGCATTAACTGTAGCCCGTAAGGGCGTGGCGCAAGCCATAAACTGTTAACTGACAACTTTAACTGACAACTGGTGATAGGTGAATGGGAGAACATAAGGGTAAGGTTTACCTTGTAGGTGCTGGACCAGGAGATATAGGATACTTAAGTTTGAGGGCTTATCAGCTTTTAGATCATGCTGATGTATTGGTATATGACGCCCTTGTAGATGCTAGTTTACTGGATTTGGTACCAAATAATTGCTTGAAGTTGGATGTAGGTAAACGCGGTGGAAAACCTAGTACTCCCCAAAATATAATTAATCAAATATTAGTTAAGTATTGTCAAGAAGGTAAACAAGTCGTTCGACTGAAGTCAGGAGACCCATTTATTTTTGGACGCAGTGCAATTGAAATTAATGCTTTGCGCAAAGAAGATTGTGAATTTGAAGTCGTACCTGGAATTTCCTCGGCTTTAGCTGCACCTTTATTGACAGGGATTCCTCTCACTGATAAAGTTCTCAGCCACTGTTTTGCTGTATTTAGCGGTCACGAACCAAATAACCTTGAGTGGGAAGCACTATCAAAAATAGACACATTAGTAGTTTTGATGGGTGGACGCAACATTACTGAAATAGTGAAGCGACTACAACAACATGGGCGTTCACAAAATACACCAATTGCTATTATTCGTTGGGCTGCAACAGCACAACAAGAAGTGTGGACGGGAACCTTAGAAACTATTCTGAAAAAAGTATCCGGAATAAATCTCTCACCAACAGTGGTTGTTATTGGTGAGGTCGTGGGGTTACGCTCGTTTCTAGAATTTGAGACTATGTATCTAAGGAATCCACTTAAGCGAGCATTACACTCGAAGAAAATGGCTATTCATGAAACAGAAAAACCCCGATCTACCGGTTCACAAGCTGTTACTTCTAAAAATTCGCAGCTTCCCCTTAATGGTAAAACAATTCTAGTGACCCGTGCCACTGGACAGTCAAGTGAATTTAAAAAACTTTTAAGTACATCAGGTGGCAATGTTATTGAAATGCCAGCATTGGAAATTGCTCCACCTTCTAGCTGGGAGGCTTTAGATGCTGCGATCGCGAATTTAGCTGATTTCCATTGGTTAATTTTGACTTCTGTTAATTGTGTAGATTATTTCTTTGAAAGATTGATCGCACGGGGTAAAGATATACGCGCACTTGTTAATACTAAAATTGCTGTAGTGGGGGAAAAAACTGCTCGAAGCCTTAAAAAACGTTGTTTACAACCAGATTTTATTCCACCAAATTTCATTGCTGATTCTTTAATAGAACATTTTCCAGAAGAACTAACAGGTAAAAAGATTTTGTTCCCCAGAGTTGAAAGTGGTGGTAGGGAAGTTTTAGTTAGGGGATTGACTGCACAGGGTGCACAAGTACTAGAAGTTGCAGCTTACCAATCTTGTTGTCCCCAGGGTGTTCCTCCTTCCGCTGAGTTGGCTTTGCAAAGTGGAGCGGTAGATGTGATTACTTTTGCTAGTTCTAAAACCGTAGCATTTTTCTATGAATTAGCAGAAAAAATATTTGCTGAAAATACTGGAGATACCCAATCATCTTTGTTGTCCCATTGTTTAGAAGGAGTTTGTATTGCTTCTATTGGTCCACAAACTTCTAAAACCTGCAATTCCTTAATTGGGCGCGTTGATGTTGAGGCACAAGAACATACCCTAGATGGGTTACATCAAGCACTCATTGAATGGGTTACAAATTACTCACACAATTAGTAATCAAAATGTAGAGACGTAGCAATGCTACGTCTTTATCGATAGTTTATTTGCATTTCATAAAAACTACGCAAAATTGTAGATTTATATATATTTTTGAGGATGGGTACCAACACTCAACAATCGTTAAATTCCCATCATAAAACACTGGTTTATATTCAAAAGATATCATGCAGAAAGATTACTCCGAGCTACCTGGTCAGCGGTAATAGCAACAGGTAAAAGTGGGCTGTGGAGAAAATCAAGGTTCCAATTGTGCTTTCAATAGTGCTGAATCAGTTTCTCCCGTCATCGGATGATAATTTGAGTCTTCTTCGGGGTAAAAAGGAACTTCGACTAACTCATCCTTTTGACACATTTCCTTACGCATGTGGTAAAACTCTGCTTCAATATTTTGAGTGTAATTTAGCAAAAGAGGTTTGTATTTTGGAGAGGTGCGTTTTTCTATCTGTTCAAATAAGATTTGTTTGGATTTATCTATCATTTCCCATCTCACTCCAACATTTGGCATAACCATTACACACAAGCGTACCAATTCCTGTTTTACAGATTGCTGATTTCCCTCTAGTACACATAGCCACAAGTAAGCTTGGAACATGTCGAAGTCACGAAGACAAGAGTGTGCTACATCTGGATTGCCCAATCCTCCTCTTGCACTACGATGAGCGGGAAACGATTCTAAAAGTTTCCAGTAAACTGTCGAGCTAATTTCAGAGGTTTGAGGAAACATTTGTTCAACTAAAGCTAAAGGCTCTGAGTCTCGTTCATGTTGGGCTGCTGCTGCACAGATTCGTTGCCAGGGAATGGCGACATGTTCTTCAATAAATTTAAAGTAAGGACATACCAATACTTTTTCAACTGACGTCAACTGGTTGACAAGAAATTTGTTTGTAAAATTGAATAATGTTGTAAGAAAGCCAACCACACGCCAATTTTTTGCCATCAAGTGTAAGTCTTGATATTTAAACAGCAAAGCTTCTAATTGATTTGCTAAATCTTCTACTTTTGGGATTGTAGATAAGGTAAGATTAAATTGATCAGAGTCATTGATTGTTGCTTTTAGATTTTTTGTAGTGTTGACAACAACTCCATACTGCTGTTGATAGGACTCTAATAATCTTTGATAAATTTGAAACGCGAATTCAGTAATTCGCTGCCCCATATGAAATTCACCAATAATCTCGGGGATATAGTCGTATAGAGATTGTGCTTGAGTGGCAATCTGATTGGTTGTGCGATCTAAGGAATTATTCAATAATTTAGCAGCTGTTAGAGATCGAGATTCCGGCGAAGCTGCATTTATCAATTCTCCATAGAATTTAGGATTTTGGGAGAGAGAAGATATGTCAACTGTGTAACGCTTTCCCCAAAGTTCAATCATGCGCTCAGACGAAGGAGTTCTAGTAATATCAACTATTTGAAACATGCAGATATTTAAAAATTTAAGGTAGGGAACATTTAGTAACAATATACATCCATCAGATGACTAAAAAATCTAATCTTCTGTCATTTTTTTATACTGATTCAATTTAGCTAGGATTAAGTTGTTAAATGTAATACCTTGCAATTAAGATGTATTAATTTAAGTATCGTAAAATTTAAAACAATTTCCCCAAATATTAACTATCAAATAGATTCTGAAAAGTGTGGACGTAATAAAACGACAATAAAGAATTAAAATAATTGATTGTTTTAATAATATCAAAAGTTAATGTTAAAACTATGTGACATTTTTGACTGCTTTGTCGTACTGACGGGCTTAGTTACAGACTAAAACTGAGCAAAAAAAGCACAAAGGTAAATACATTTAATTTTACTATAAGTAGTATAAGAATTTAAATAAAAATTAGACAAAGAAGGAATCACAAATTTTTTTCAATTAAAACATAAATAAGAATTAGCTTTTATATTGATATTACTTGTATAGCAATCCTAAATCATTCGTGTTAGCCGCATCAAAGATGAACGCGTAAGCGTACCGTAGGTAAGAACCGATATTGTAGAGCTTTTAATGAACTAGTAAAATATTAACTAAAAATTAAATTAAAAAGTTCCACGATTTTTACATACAACTGATTTCATTTAAGTGAAGTACACATATTTTTTATAATGTAGGGAACAGGGGAAATGTACCTCATTTACTTGCAAAGTGCTGTATAAACAAAATAAATAAACAAAAACGGAACAGTGAATGCGTGTGATGGGGCTTTGAAAACCCCCACCAACATTTACCATCAACGCTTGTGGGGGACTTAAACCCAATATTTTTATTTATTAGGGACCAGGAAAAAGGTGATGTCTACCTGTTCCCTGCTTTTTGTTTCCCATTATCTTCTTGTTTACTTAAATTTTCATCCGTTTCTGAAGACTCAATAGGAGTATTAGCTGGAAATAAAGCAACTACATGAGGAACTGGACGGGGTTTGTATCCCACCAGCGATTCACCCTTATAAGCTAAGGAAGTACTTGCACCAGAGTCCAACATCACTGCTTCTTGTAAACCAGCTTCAGCTAATACTTTTCCTAGTCTTACTGAATCAATTGGTTTTGCACTAACTCCAATAGTTGGTTGTCCATTTTGATTAATACCCCAAAAAGCCCGGAAACGTATTGCGTCAAAACCATAAAGGTCACCAAATGTTTCTCTAGGTTGAGGTTCTCCGTTTTTGACTAACCAAGCAGCAGCGACAAAAGCATCATTAACAGAATTTAGTTCCGATTGTATCCCTTCCAAGGTGTTATGTTTCTCGGAATTAAAAAACACAAATTTTGCCATTTTGTTGTTAATCAAAACTAGAGGACGACCTGTTAATTTGGGAATTTCTCCAGGATTCCCAGGAATAAAACCTTCACCTCGTTGGCTTAAAACTGGTCCAATCATCACATTGGAGTTGAGGTATTTAAGAGAGAAGAAACCACCATCTACTGCAGCAACAGCACCTGTATTTTTGATAATGTCTGGAACCTGATAGCGAGTATCAGCATGAATAGTTTCAGGTTTACCGCCAGAAATTAAGATTAGGGGAGTTCTACCAATTCTAACTTTTTCTTTGTGGATTGTTGCTTGGAAGTCGAAACCACACTTTGGTAATGATGGACCACCTGAAGCTTGCTTAACAATTTCCTCTAAACTAGACTGACCAAAACGACCGATTGCAAATAAGTCTTTAGACTCACCAGCAAATATTTCCTTATTGTCATCCATTGCTAATGCAGCTACATACCTGGCTTCTTTAACAAGCTCTTTTACTCTATCATTGTGCTTCCCGGCTGGATAAGTAAAGTAATCAATAGATTCCCCTAATTCCCTTTCCAGAATATTTTTAGACTCTACGATTTCTTCCTGGAGTTCCTCATCAGACATCTTTGTCAAGTCTTGAGGGTGGGTTTTACTGTGACTGGAGATTGTAACTAATGGAGACTTTGACATTATTTTTAATTGCTCCCAAGTTACATGGGAACGACCTGTATCGATCCCCATATTTTTGGTGTAAACAGAAAATACAGCTGGATAGTTATATTTTTGCAATAAAGGATAAACATACTCGTAGTGACCCCCATAACCATCATCAAAGGTTAATAGAATCGGTTTTTCTGGTAAGGGATTTCCAGTACGTAAATGAGTAATTAGTTGATGTAAGCTAATGGGGGTTAACCCTTCTGATTTAATTAGTTCAAAATCCGCTTCTAATTCTTTAGGGGTAACGTCAAAAAATACTTCCTTCTTCGGTAGGATGTCATGATACATGACTACCGGAACTTTAGCTTTTTGCGCTCGCTCATGGATATTTGGGAAAGGTGCAGCTGTCAAAGTCAAAGTATCGGGGTAATCAGTACTTTTGAAGGTTATTTCTGCTGCAACTGATGTTTTATCGTTATCGGGCTCAAAATTCCTCCCGACAGTTTCGTATTTATCGCAAAATTGCTCTAATGCAAGTGGCTTTTTAATATAATTATTAACGTTTAAAGTCTTAGGTACTTCTAATTCATTTAATGATAAAGAAAAATTACCAATTCGACTAATAAATAAACTTAAAGGAAGAACTAAACCTGGAACTACCAATGCAAGACCGAAGAAAGCAACGTATCTGTAACGTTTATTTGGTCGGGAAGATTTATTATTTTTAGGCACCATGTTTATAGCTAAAAAATGTTAGCAAATAAGAACCAAACTCAACCGTTGCAAACACATGCAATTATATTATTCTCGTAATAAGATTTCGCTGTTAGGCGATAAAGAAGAGAATAAGGAGTAATTAAGAAATTATTGATAAATAATAGGGAATCGTTTATAGAAATCTTAAGTGTCAAGAAATCTAACTTAAAACTCTGATTTAAAACTATTTAAGCTGTCGCCTAATCTTTAGATGCAACACACCAAACTGAAGGATAGGTAAATGTAATGCTTTACAGCATATGTATTTGCCTCCTAGTATGTAGCAATTAAATTGAGATTGAATTGAAATATATTACAGAGCAAAAATAATTTGCGATGAAATCATTAATTAAATTCCAATCGCATTTACATATAATTTGACTTGAATTAAAAATTCAAGTTTTCAATTTTTCAAGTTTTCAATTTTTTAAGTTTTAAGCTGAACGTTTATTAGTAGCATTTTTAACAATCCAATTATACCAACTTTCTAAACCATTGCCAGTATATGCTGACAACTGAAATATTTTAATTTGTGGGTTGATTTGACGTGCGTATTCTATACAACTTTCCAGGTTAAATTGTAGATATGGGATTAAGTCAATTTTCGTAACAATCATAACTTGGCTGCTACGAAAAATATGGGGATATTTGATTGGTTTGTCTTCTCCTTCAGTTACAGAAAGTATGGTAACTTTGAAGTTCTCTCCTAAATCAAATAAAGCAGGACAAACTAAATTTCCTACATTTTCGATCGCCACTAAGGAATTATTGGGCGGTTGGAGTTTTTGCAAACCCTTCTGTATCATTGTCGCATCTAGATGGCAACCTGTTCCCGTATTGACTTGTATTACAGGACAACCAGTTTCTTGAATTTTTTTTGCATCATTGAAGGTTTCTTGATCCCCTTCAATCACACTAATACTCAAATGTTGTTTTAAATCATTAATAGTACGAGTTAAAAGGGTAGTTTTCCCCGCACCAGGAGAACTCATTAAGTTTAATGCTAGGATACCTCTGTGATTGAGCCATCTGCGATTTTGGGCTGCAATTGAATTATTCTTAGCCAGAATATTTTTTTCTAAAGATATAGTTGTACCATGCTGCTGAGCATGAATTTCTGAAGCTGGTTTGGCATGGTACTCGTGGCTGTGAGAATGGGTAATGACTGTACCATCACTTAAAGTATGAGAATGAATTGTCTCTACTTCACCTTTGTGGAGATCGGTTATTTTTGTATTTCCATTATCAGAACAGCCACAAGTTACACACATATTTCCTCCACTTCTATTTCTTTAATTTTTAATTCTTCACCGGCAACTACGTCTATTTTTGAGCTTCCACAATTACATCTAAAAACATATTGCTCTAAAGTAAATTCCGCTCCACATTCACAACAGTGTCCTACACCGGGAGTTTCTAAAATCTCCAGTTTAGCTGAGGCTAAAACAGTACCTTGAGACACCACATCAAAGCAAAATCGTACAGATTCAGGCATAATTGCTGAAAGTTGACCAATTTCTAATAACACGCGATTTACTTTCTTTCCTTGAGCGTGTTCTGTGACAATAGCCACAATGTTTTTAGTGATTCCAAGTTCGTGCATTATTAGGGATTAGCGATTAGCGACTGGGGATAGCCCGCCCGCCGCCTTGCGGCATATGGGTATTAGGGACCAAGGATTGGAGATTGGTGACTGGTAATTATTAAGTAATTCTCATTACTCATTACCCATTACCAATTACCTATTAACAATTAACAATTAACAATTAACAATTAACAATTAACAAATTCTCGGTAGTTGCTCGCCAACAAGCATATCCAGTATGCGATCGCTACCGAAACTAGTTTTTAATAGGACTACACCGGTCGGTGAGGAAATGACTTCGCCAATAATCCGAGCATTTTTCCCGAAGGGGTGGGAGTGCATTGCAGCTAAAACAGTTTCGGCATTTTTAGATCCGACGACGACTACTAATTTACCTTCATTTGCAAGATATAAGGGGTCTAAACCAAGAATTTCGCAAACACCTTTGACTTCTTCACATACGGGAATACATTCTTCCTTTAAGCGAATTCCCACATTAGAACTCAGAGCAAATTCGTTTACAACCGTTGCTAAACCACCCCGAGTAGCATCCCGCATTGCACGAACTTCAGGACAAATATCAAGGATTGTTTTGACTAAATCATGTAGTGGTTGACAGTCACTTTCAATATCAGTTTCTAGAGCTAACTCCCCACGGGCAATTAAAATAGCAGCACCATGATTCCCTAGTTCACCATTAATAATTACCGCATCTCCAGGTTGAATATTGTTGGCAGAGATACAAACATCAGGGCGAATTATGCCGATTCCGGTGGTATTGATAAATAGTTTATCTGCCGCACCACGGTGGACAACTTTAGTATCACCAGTAACTATTTGAACGCCTGCTTTTTTTGCCGCACTTTTCATACTTGTGGCGACACGTCGTAAAGTTTCTACAGAAAATCCTTCTTCTAAAATAACGCTGCAAGTAAGATATAAGGGTTTAGCACCACTAACAGCTAAATCGTTAACAGTTCCATTAATAGCTAACTCCCCAATATCAGAGCCAGGAAAAAATAAAGGATCTACAACATAGGAATCAGTGGTAAGAGCCAGTTTATCCCCATGTTCCATTAAACTTGCGATATTAAAACTTGCTTGGTCTTCTAACTGGGAAAGAATCGGATTATCAAAAGTATCAACAAAAATATCATCAATTAAATCTTGCATGGCTTTCCCACCACTACCATGTGCGAGGGTGATGTTACGCTCGCGTACTTTACCTCGGCGACGGCGGACTCTTTCTATATTTTGAAATAACGAATTATGTGATGCATTATGTGAAGTTATTTTCATATTAATTTCCTGTTCTTAAATACAGAGTAAAACTACTTAATAGGATTAATTTGTTTTTTTAATGACTTTGATTTTGACCGCTTACAACTTATGACTTATTTTAATCATTTGTAAATTAGAAAATATTCATTTCCTAGCATTGAGAACAGTACTAATGAATCATATTAATTCTCTCACTTTACAGATTCCCGTAATATTCCTTCTTCCTTAAAACCAAGAGATTGATAAATATTTATAGCACGCTGGTTGTTTCAATTATGTCCAAATATAAGCTATGGGCTTTGTGCTCTTCAAATATTTTTTTAGTATGAGTATTAATGCTTTTTTCCCATATCCTTTTCCTGGCTCAGTAATAATAATTCGAGTTAATTCAATAAAACTATTAGAAGATGTTAAACCAGATATAATAGCATAACCTTTTGTTTCGGCAGAACTATTTTCAATGATGAAATATTGCTTGTCAGGATGATTTAAGTTTCGTGTATATTCTTCCTTGGTCCATTAAAAAACAAAGTTAATGAATTCATCTCGGTTTTCTTGCTTAAGAATAAATTCAATATCTTTTAAGTTAGCAGCCCGTAATTGCATTTGCTATAATTTTAGGTTTTCAAGGTACATTAATTTAAAAACTAATGCACCTCAAATTTAAAATATTTTACAGTTAATATTTTGATTAGTTCTAAACACCTTTTCCAATTAAACACCTTTTTCAAGGTGTCTACCTTTGTGTTTATCCGAGTGGAGCGTACCGCCAACAGCCCAATTATCTCGTTCAAACTCATCAATGTGAACGGTTACCCATTCAGGCTTTGTACCCATAGTCGCAACCAAAGTGTCAGTAATTGCTTTTGCTAATTCTCGCTTCTTTTCAATGGAGTGACCTTTAGCAATTTGAACTGTAACAAATGGCATAATAAATCCTCAAATAATAGTTCTTATTAAGATAAGTAGGAAGATTTTTCAGCGATTTTTTTAACTTAAATTTATTTTATTTGATTAATTTTTCCGGAATGGAGCGATCAGCATTACGAATTTGAGATAATCGCCCATATTTGTAATAAGCTGCACAAGCACCTTCGGAAGAAACCATACAAGCACCAATTGGGTTTTCTGGAGTGCAAGCAGTTCCAAAAACTTTACACTCCCAAGGTTTTAATACTCCCTTAAGGATTTCCCCACATTGACAAGCTTTATGGTCAGCAACTGTAAAATAGGGAATAGTAAATTTTTGTTCGGCGTCGAATTGATCGTATTCGGAACGAATTTTTAACCCAGAATGAGGTATTTCACCTAAACCTCGCCATTCAAAAGTTTCTCGAACTTCAAATACTCGATTAATTGCTTCTAAAGCTTGATGATTTCCAGTTTCTGTTACTAGACGGTTATATTGGTTTTCAACCTCACAACGTTTTTCTAAAAATTGCCACAACAACATCCAAATTGACTGGAGAATATCTACAGGTTCAAAACCGGAAACTACAACTGGCTTGTGATATTTCTGGGGAATAAATTCATACGGTTGAGTTCCTATAACCATACTCACATGACCGGGTCCAATAAAACCATCGAGCTGTAAGTCAGGGTTATTTAGTAATGCTTTTAGAGCAGGAATCACAAGTACGTGATTGCAAAACATACTAAAATTTGGAATATGTTCCGCTGCTGCTTGCAAAATAGTTAAAGCAGTACTAGGAGCAGTAGTTTCAAAACCAATGCAGAAAAATACTACTTCTTTATCGGGATTATCTTTAGCAATTTGCAGACAATCTAAGGGTGAGTAAACCATACGAATATCTGCACCCTTCGCTCTCGCTTGTAGCAAACTATTTTTAGAACCAGGCACTCGCATGGCATCGCCAAAAGTTGTTAAGATAACATTAGAATTTTCAGCAATAGAAATAACATCATCTAATCTACCTTTCGGCATTACACATACCGGACAACCAGGACCGTGAATTAATTCAATTGTATTTGGTAAAATCTCCTCAATTCCATATTTAAAAATCGAATGAGTGTGACCCCCACAGACTTCCATAATTTTTAGGGGTCTACCTATCATGTGAGATAGTTTTCCTATTTGCCACAATAAGGCTTCACATTTATAATTGTCGCGAAATTCATCAACATATTTCATATTTATTAGAAGTCAGGAGTTAGAAGTCAGGAGTCAGGAGTTAGAAGTCAGGAGTCAGGAGTCAGAAGTCAGAAGTCAGAAGTCAGGAGTCAGAAGTCAGAAGTCAGAAGTCAGAAGTCAGGAGTCAGAAGTCAGAAGTCAGAAGTCAGGAGTCAGAAGTCAGGAGTCAGAAAAATTAATTCATCACTCATCACTCATCACTCATTACTTATTACTTATTACTTATTACCAATTACCAATTACCTCTTCAATAATCAACCATCAATTCCGCCATTTCTTCTAATAGCTCTAATGTTTCTGCTGCTTCTTTTTCGTTAATACGATTCATAGCAAAACCAACATGAACTAACACCCATTCCCCAACACAGGATTGAGGAGGATGTTCTTCATCTACGATGCAAGCAATGTTAATTTGGCGTTTGACTCCACCGATGCTGACAGTTGCTAATTTATCGTTGGTGTCATTAATTTCTATAATTTGACCGGGAATTCCTAAGCACATTTTTCTGTTCCCCGTTAACTTTTTTCTTTAACATTTCTTGCTGCTGCAATTACTATTTGTCCTAAAGACAAGTTACTATCATTTGGTGGAATCAAACTATGAGTTAATATTTTTATTCCTAAGGAACTGAGATATCTGGTTGTTTGTTGTAACAAAGTTTTGTTTTGAAATACTCCTCCTGTGAGTGCAACTCGATCTATAGGATATTTTTGGCGGAGTAAATCAACGATTCGTGTAATAGCGTTCGCTAAACTTAAATGAAATTTTGTCGCAATTATTTGTTGACCTACATGAAATTGGAGATCATTTAGTAAGGCTTTCCACATGGGATGTGGGTCCATATAGTAAATTTTATCTAAGTTTTTGATTTGGAAAGGATAAGTTTGATTTTTTTCACAATTCTCTAAATTTTTATTGTTAATTAATGCTTCCATTTCTATAGCAGCTTGTCCTTCATAGCTACATTCTTCTGGGCAAATACCGATAGCTGCTGCGACCGCATCAAATAAGCGTCCTACTGATGAGGCGAGGGGAGAATTAATTTGTTTTTGTTGTAATTGATTCAGCAAGAATAGTGGTTTTGATTCTAGGAAATTGATAATTTCTAAGTTGCTATATTTTTGTTCTAATTCTTGCCAATTGAAATCAGATATTAAATGAGCATAGGTATTACGCCAAGGTTGATAAATAGCTTTTTCTCCACCAATCATTGCTATAGGTTTAAAGGTTGCAAGGCGGGTAAATTGGCGGTAATCTACTAATAAAAATTCTCCACCCCAAATAGTTTCATCCTCGCCGTAACCTAAGCCATCTAAAGCAATACCTAAAATCGGAGAAGTATTTAAAGGGATATTATTTTCTGCCATACAAGCAGCAATATGAGCGTGATGGTGTTGGATATTTTCTAACTTTATTTGATTCGCATTCGCGAGTTCTTTTCCCAGTTTACTGGAAAGATATTCTGGGTGTTTGTCTATAGCTATGATCTTGGGGTGATGTTCGAATAGATTCAAATATAAATGTAATGCTTCTTGATAGGCTTGAAATGTGGCAGCATTTTCTAAATCGCCTAAATATTGGGATAAAACTGCTCGTCCATTTTGTAATAAACAAAAAGTATTTTTTAACTCTCCACCCATACCGAGAATTGGCGCTACTTTTTTAAATCCAGGTGGTAAATTAAGGGGTGCTGGTGCATATCCCCTAGCCCGACGCAGAGTTAAAAGTCTTTTACTTTGTGTATTTCCCTTTGAGTTATCGTTAACCACTCGAACAACTGAGTCATCTACGCGATTGAGAATATCTCGGTTATGGAAGATAAAATAATCAGCAATTTTATTTAATTTGGTTTTTGCTTCATTATTATCAATACATTGTGGCTCATCAGAAATATTACCGCTAGTTAAAACAATTGGACGCTCCATCCGTCGCAATATTAAGTGATGTAAGGGCGTATAAGGTAACATAAAACCCAAAGTGTTTTGACCCGGTGCGACGGATTTAGCGATCGCAGGAAACTTTTCTTGACTACTAATTTCCCGATTTCCATTCCCCAATCCCCATTCCCTAATCCCCAATAACACAATGGGTGCTGCAGGACTTTCAAGTAATTCTCGTTCTTTTGGATTGAGAATACAGTATTTTTCAATTATTTTTATATCTCTTGCCATTAAAGCAAAAGGCTTACGAACGCGTCGTTTGCGATCGCGTAGTTTTTGCACTACGGCTTCATTGGTCGCATCACAAGCTATATGAAATCCACTTAAACCTTTAATTGCTACTATTTCACCTTTCTGCAACAGGCTACAAACAGCATCAATGTCATCTACCATTGAAAACATCGCTGCTGTAATGGGTTTACCATCAGCACGCTCCAACCAGACTTGAGGACCACAAGTATAACAAGCAACAGGTTGGGCGTGAAAGCGACGGTTTGTCACGTCGTTATATTCTTGCTTACATTGCGGACACATAGAAAAGGCTGCCATGCTCGTGTTGTCACGGTCATAGGGTATAGCACGAATAATACTCAGACGCGGACCACAATTAGTACAGTTGGTAAAAGGATAACGATAGTAACGGCTGAGTGGATCGAAGACTTCTTTTTGACATTGGGGACAAGTTGCTGCATCGGGAGCTATTTCTGTTTTGACTTTTGTAGTGATGCTGTCAGAAATGACAAAATCATCATAGTCAAATTTTCCTTGATAGGGAGTTCGTTTGAGTCGATCAATTTTTGCTAATGGCGGACATTCTGCGTACAACCTATGGATAAATTTTTCTATAGATGTTTTACTACCAGATGCTTGAATTAAAACCCCTTCACCATCATTGCAAATATTTCCTTTTAATTCGCAAGCTTTAGCAAGACGATAGACAGTAGGACGAAAACCTACTCCTTGGACTGTACCGCAAATTCTAATTTCTTCTATAGGCATATTTTATTTTGATTAATTGTGTAGGATGTGAAGCGCATAAGTTTAAGTATTTACAAAAGGTTTAAGCATTATAAACAAATGTCAATTCAGTAACATAGGAGTCAGTGTATAGGTTAGGACATCATATCTTGCTTAACAACGAAAAGGGAACAAGAGTAATATGTTTATTTTATTCATTGTTGGTTGCTATAGGTGCTAAAGTGCCGCAGTGAGGCTATTGTGTCCCTTGAGTATTAACATCTCGCATCATAAAACATTAATTACTTTTAATATCTCAGTATTAATTTCAATATTCTTAATGTGTTAATCAAAGCCAATAAGCAATGTAAATTTTTCAAACATATGGTTATTTTTTATGCTTTTATCTTATTAGTGCAAGATTATGGGATGATTCTATGCGCCGAATATTACCCGTTTTAATATGCATTGTATCTGTAGGTTGCGTTGCAAAAACTACTACTAAGCTAGAGAAAACCTCAGAAATACCTCAAGCATCACAAGTATCAAAAACAAAAGAAACATCAGAATTAACGCCAGTAAAAGAAACAGTTATAGCTCAAGGACTTAACTGCGATGATGCTGGAAATTTAAATCAGCAACAAATGAATCAATGCGCTCAAATATCTTATAAGGAAGACGATAAAAAATTGAATCAAGCCTATCAAGAGTTGCTACCAAAATTACAGGAATCAAGACGCAAAAAACTGGTCGCAGCACAGCAGGTATGGATAAGATTTCGCGATACTAGCTGTGATTTTGAAAGAAGTTCGGTTGAGGGAGGTACACTGGCTCCTACTATTTATTATGGTTGTTTAGGAGAAACTACACAAGCACGGACAAAAAAATTAAAGCAGTACATAACCGAAGCTGCTAATTAATTTGCACTTATTTTAGGTGCTCAAGTATGTCGTCCGTGGTCTTCCCAATACATCCTCTTTAGAGAAAAGAAAGAGGGGAATATATTAAAATGCGGTTGTTGCCTGAATCGCTGATTACTGTCTTGTTACCACATGTACTAATTCCGTATGACCAATTAAGACTATTTCTAGTTGGTAATCCATAATCTCGGTTTTCTCCTTTGCTTTGAAAGTTGTTTTGTCCGATCGCAATATCAGCTGCTTTTCCCTGCAAAGATTCTATCAACGAGGGTTTTTTCCAAGCTAATAATCGAGAATTTGCCGTATCTGCAACTAATAACCAATCTTGGTTTTTATTTTGAGTTTGACTTTGAGTTTGATTCTGAATTACAGCAACTCCATAGGGCATACTTAAACTACTAGCATTAGGAAAATAAACCCCTTGATTCATTTCTACAGAAATAAAGTTTTTTTGTCCCAAAACTACTTTGCAAGGAGTATTGTTTGCTGTTGGTATTCCTTCCCAGATCATAACGCGATTATTGCCTGCATCAGTTACAACCAGATGCTCTCCCCATAAGGTAATGTCATGACACCAGCGCATACTTGATGCTGAAGGGCGATCACCACCATTCTCATTGTGAGAAATCATATCAGGTTGTCCTAAGACTAAGTCTGCAGATTGACCGTTTTCTTCCGGTAACTGATGCCAAATTAATACTCGTCGATTCCCAGTGTCGGCAACAAACAATTTATTGTGAATGGAAAAAACACCATAACACCAATTTAAGGTATTGGCGGCAGCATCTTTTTGACCTCGGTTAGCCTGGTTATCAGTAAAATTAGCTTGACCTAAAACTAGATCAGCTGGAACATTATTATCTTCTGGTAAGGTTCTCCAAATCAAAACTCTATGATTCCAAGCATCGGCGACTGCTAAACCTTCTCCAAATTTACATATACCTGTGGGAACACTAAAAGTTGTTTTTCCTGCTATACCTTTAGCATTTTGTCCCTCATGGCAAAAATCTGGTTGTCCGATTACCCAATCAGCCGGTTGATAATCGGTAGCCGGAATATTTCGCCATCCCAATAGGCGATGATGTCCTGTATCTGCAACCCACAAAGGACCATTTTCCGATATTAAACAAGCTCCTCGAGGTCCAAACATATTTATTTTGCTTGGTGCGATCGGAATAGCTAATTCCCCTGGCTTAATACTATGTCCTAAAATAACTGCCGCACCTTTAGGTGACATTAGAGGGGTATGGGAAATAGGTATAGAACATGGGGAATCGGACATAGGAAATAAATCAACGAGCTAAATTAACTGTCTAAATTAACTGTGAAATTCTTGAGGGTTGAAAATCCTCCTTTTAAGGAGGAACAGTAAAAAACCTTAAAACTTAAATCTTGTTATGGAGGGAGAATGAGATTTAAGTCGTTTCTTTATCGAACTGCAATAACCTGTTTGATTTCAGGACAGTGGTCTTGAATAGATTCTTCAACAAGTTGGGATAGGGTTAACTCAGAGGCAGAACAATGACTACAAGTTCCAGTCAATCTGACTTCCACTGTATCTGGTAATTTGATTGAAACCAATTCTACATCACCATAATGGCTTTGTAGGCGCGGTCGAACTTGATCAAGAGCTGTTTGAACCCGTAGCTGTAAGGGAGATTTAACTAGTCCGTGGTATAGCAACACTCCGTAGACAACCTCATCTTCAACAGCTTGACGTAAAACTGGCATTGATTCTTGTTTGATATTCTTAATCAATCGTGTCAATGCTTCTTTATGCAAGTCTTCAATAGCCCTTTGTATACCAACTACCACACACCGTTGGCTTTCATCCCATTCAGAAATAATAGTTTCAAAGCGATTGATTTCCTTTACCAATTCATCAATGCTTGCAGGTTCCAATTCAGTATCATTCATTTTTGTTCGGTATGATAAAAATTCATAAGAGATATTTTGGGAAGAAGAGAAAACCCGTGCTTTTGAATCGGGAAAGGTAATGAGTTACCCGTAGAAAATGTTTGAGACCTGGAAAGAACTATTTGTTTGATGTGTAATATTCAATTCCCAATCCATAATCCCCAATACCTAATAATTACTTAATTTTGAAATCCTTAAGTAAGAATGGCATCATGCTCCCAGGAATGAAACTAGATATTGCGATTGTACCCCAAAAAGGAATTGAAGTTTGGGACAACCACATTAGTAATAACAGGGAAATACTAAAACCAATTCCAATCTGTTGGAAAAAGTAGATTGGATCTCTTAGCATTTTGCCTTTAAAAAATAACTTGGTAGAAAACCAGCCAATCTCTAACATAAATCCTCCTATAAATCAGCTAAGAAATTGAGAACAAATAAACCTACAAGTGTTGCGGGAATTACGCTAGCAGTACCAAATATTCCACCAAGAATAGCGGAGAACTTATAGCCCAAATCTTTTCCGGCTAAAATCATTCCCCCAATAGCACCACCAGTTAAAGATACAAGTGCTGCCAATATTAACCACACTAATCCTGTAGTTAAATTGATTTCACCAGCGGCTAAATTCGTCACTAATTCTTGTACTGTTGGGTTAGCCAAAATTTCAGACATATTTTTTCTCCTTTTGAATAGCAACTACAGAATAAAGATATTTACTTCTAGGAGTTACACAAAGAAAAACTAAAACACTATATAGAATTAATATTTATTTAATTTCTTTATCACCAATTACCAATTACCCATTACCCGTTACCCGTTACTGTGCGCTGTGTACACTTACGTGTCCCGCTAGACCGCGCCGCGAGCGGCGAATGCTAACGCGCCTCACCTACGTCAACATTACTCATTACTTATTACTTATTACTCATTCCCGGCTTCCAATTCTTGTAATGCTTGACTGACAACTTGTGCCTGTTCATCTTGTTTATTTTTAATAAAAATCTCAAATGCTTGTTGATAATAATTAATTGCTTCTTGGAGATTTCTACTATTTCCTGATTCCGGTTTTTCTGGATTATCTGGTAAGTTAATTAGAGCATTAGCTTTATTCGCAATTGTATTTGCATATTCTAAAGGTGTATCTTGAGCGTTACGTATTTTTAGCGCCTCGTCATAAGCGGTAACAGCCCGCAAATTATTCTTGAAGGGATGGGAAGATGGTAAATATTGCAGTGCATTACCCAGATTATTTTGCAACATTGCATATTCTTTCGGGTGTTCGATCAGGTTAATGTGCTTCAATGCAGTTTCAAATGACTGTACCGCTAAACCTTCATATAAATATTGTTGTTGCGAACCTGTAGACATAGAAAGATATGCGATCGCAATATTATTATGCAAAATAGCGTATTCCTGGGGGTACTCTTGATAGGTAAAGACTCGCAAAGCTTGTTGATAAATTTGGATGCATTCCGTAAATTGAGCTAATTTAAACGGTATAAGTGATTGCAATACCAAACCCAAATTCATTTGTGCTTCTGCTAATTCTGGGGGTGAAGCTAACTCTTGTAAAACTGGTAAAGCCTCTTGGTAATTGGTTTTAGCTTGTAAAAGTAATTGTGTTCCATTATCTGGAATTGTCCTTAAAGCATTGGCTTTACCTAGTTTAGCTCGAGCTTTTAGAAGAGGATGTTCCCCTTGACATAGTTCATCAGCTTTATCGTACAGTGCAACTGCATTCCATACATCATTAGCAGTTTTGGGCTTTTTAAGAACCCCCTGTGCGATCTCAATCAGCATCTCAATTTTTTCTGATGTGGTTGCTGAAGTTTCGGTAATAGCTTTCATCGCTGCTTTAACAGCTGAATCTGTCATACTGGGGATCATTACCAATTTCCTCGACGCAGGTGAATTAATAGCAGTAAGGTTATGTAAAGGGAACAGGAAACAGTAAACAGGGAAGAGAGAAAAATTTTCCTAACCCAAAAATTGGTTGCTGTATGGCGTTATGAATTCTATAAATGAGTATCTTTTTTACCTAAAACAACCAATAGTTCTAATTCAACCTTGGTATTACAAAATCAGGAATTAAAACAAACTCTAATCTTTATTATAGCAACCGCCAGGTTAGCTAGGACGCTAAAGTCAAGACATGCTCCATGGCTTCTCGCAGTGTTCCAAAATTCTCGAGTTGTT
>NZ_LMTZ01000148.1 GCF_001456025.1 Mastigocoleus testarum BC008 | reverse complement strand
ATCTTTGAGTTCTTCTCGGTTGAGAGGTTGAGCAGAACAGGGATCGCAAGTACCCATATCCCAAGCATATTCAAGAAAAGCAACTTTTTTGTCTTCTTTTGTATATGCTGTTTTAAACATGGATTTGTAAAAATCCTTGAATTCGTCTTTAACAAATACAGGGATATTAGTATTCGAAGGAACTTTTACTGTGCGGTAATTGGTAACTTCTGCTTGTCCTTTAGGGGAAATAATGTAAACTAACAAGTCTTGCTCTGCTGTAGAGTTAATCATCCCCAAACGAATCGGAAGCATGTATTTAGATGATTCATAGGATATTTGCAAAGGACGGAGGAACTGATAACCTTTTTCCTCAAATTTATCTAAGTTGACTTTAGCAACAAAGAATTTCATCCCCTGACGGATATAAGGTCGTAGTAAACTTCCTGCACCTCGAGGAATTTTGTAGCCGTTGCGTCGTAACCAAGTTTGTAAACCGTTAGATTCTTTTGCGCTCAGGATAACAATATCGTATTCACCAACATTAAATTTGGCTTCTACTGTCACGCCCAAATTATTGTTTTTCTTAAAACGTCTTGCTGCTTGAGGAGCAGCATTTTGTATAGCTCTAGATTCGGCGGCATCGTACAAAATTGGGTTACAAGGATCCTCGTCAAAATATTCAACTAAGCGCGGGGCGCTAAAAGCATCTAACCTTTCAATAATTTTTGGTTTTGCAACTTTAACTTGTTCTTTTTTTAGCACTGTTGGAACAGGAACTACCATGGCGAAGTCTTTCACGTCACCTTGATAATCATTTGCCATTGTCAACACAGTGCGATTGTCTTTACGAGCAATCACAACCTGAGAAGCTTGGTTATATAGTTTGCTATCAGCTTTAGCAACATAAAATCCACAAAAAGCCCAGGCTGCAGGGGTAAAGTAAAGCAGTACGACAAAACTTAGTACTAATGAAATTAATACCCGAAATATTTGTTTTATTGAGAGTATCATTTTGATTTTTTAATTTTCGATTGATATTTACGAAAAAACTTCTTTTTATAAAATTCCCAACTCTCGATTAATTTTGTTAGCCCTTTTGCTTTTTTACTACTCCATCAAATGCTGATTTTTTATAGATGTAGAAAAGGAAATTAATACTTTCCGATCTCTAATGTCTAATCTCTAATATCTAATCCCCAATTCCTTGATTATTCCAAGAGAATCGCTGTGCAGACCAGATAGCATCAAACAGCACTGTTAAAGGTGCAAGTAAAAATAGTGCCCAAAATACAGCAGTGGACATCAAAAAATAATTCCTCAGAATAAAAGTTAATGTGGCGATGCAGATCGCCCAAAGAACCCTACCGATACGAGAATTAGGAATTGAACGAGGATCGGTCACCATAAATAAAGCAAACAGTAATAAAGATCCGTTAATTAAACGGTGTGAGTAAACATCCCAAGTCCAACCCAACCAGAAATTACGAATACCCTCTAAAACTGCATAAGCACCCAAAAAAGCTGCTGTAGTATCCCAGCGACCAACTTTTTGCAAAATCATTCCACCAGCACCGAGAAATAACATTGCATACCACCAATCTTCCCCCCACTGTCCTGGGGATACCCAAGCATCATTGGTTAATATCAGTGCTGCAATGATGCCAAAATTAGCTGGATTAAAAAAATGCTTATTTCCTACCTTAAAGATAAACTTACTAGCGATCGCACTAAATGCTGCTATAGCTATAGTTGTCCAATGGTCAGCACGCAAAAGCAAACTTAACCCTAGGGAAGTAATTAAGGCGCTGCGGATGGAAAAATTAGAATTTAAGAAGAAACGTGGGTTAGAAAGACTTAAGCTAGAAAAATTTGAGTTAGAAGAATTTGAGCTAGAAAAATTTGAGTTAGAAGTATTTGAGTTATCACCCTTGGACTCATTTCCTCGACTAAATATCAATTGGGTTATTAGGCAAGTTGCAATAGCGATTAAAATTAATTCCGGTCGCACAGTCCAATCTCTTGTCCCAATCCCCAAGACTAAAAACAAAGTGAGGAATAGAATTTGATAGTCTCTAAGGTCCTGAAAAAGCATTACATGTTTATTTTGGATAATTGTCTATTTTTTCTTAAATTTAGGCTTAAATACCCTTTTTCTTGTTCTCGTTACAGAATTTGCTACCAAGTGCAAGTATAAAATTAACTCTTGTTAAGCATTAGATATAGATAGGGAACAAATTAGAAAAAAGAATATGTTGGTTATTCTCAACTCGTGATACTCTTGTTAGAATAGAATGCGGAACTTTTAGTTCCTTCTAGACTTAGGTCTGGTTTAATTAAATATTTCTTGTCTGGAGAGGTGGCAGAGCGGTTGAATGCGGCGCACTCGAAATGCGTTTTGGCGGCAACGTCAACGGGGGTTCGAATCCCCCCCTCTCCGTTTTTAGTTTTTTATCTTTCATCTCCAATCCTGAGATAGATGTCATCATTCTTAATTTATTCACCATATGAATGTGGTTAGTATTTGAGTGAGTTTATCTATGCCTTCTCTAGCGATCTTCAAACAGAAATATTGCAGCTAGAGGGAACTTAATAGAAAACCCCAACCCACATACTTCAAAACAAATATTTCAAACTGCTCAATTCATAGTGAAAATTTATAAATTTTAGTTAATTTTATTCAAATTCTGGCAAAATCATCTCAAAAATAGTTATTTCAAAATAATTACACAATCGCAGCAGTAAATTTTAAGTTCAAATTTAAATTTTCAATCTAAACTTTCAATTTTTACACTTCAAATTTTGAGCTTTCAATCTTAAGCTCCAAATTATATCGCACTATGTAATAAGATTAAGAAATTTATAAATTCTAAAAGCTATGATTTATAAACTTTTACTATGCTAACGCCCCACCGTAGACGCGATATATTTTGTTAGCAAAGCGTATCTAAAAGACATGTTTTGACTTGCACATAGCACTATAAATACTTAAATATTATCAATCAAAAAAAGTTCTAATTTCTTGAGCAAATTAATCATTACCCCAAATTAGTTTAAGAACCGGAGGCTAGAGCAATGATGAAAGCCGAAGATATCATGAGTAAGGAGGTAGTTACGATAAAGGGTTCAGCGACTGTTGCAGAAGCAATTACATTGATGAAGAATCATGGAATACGAGCTTTGATTATCGAGCGCTGCCATGAATATGATGCTTATGGGATAGTATCGGAAACAGATATTATCTACAAGGTAACAGCTTACGGTAAATCCCCCAGACAGGTAAGGGTCTTTGAAATTATGTCTAAGCCCTGCATTATCATCAACCCAGACCTAGGTATAGAATATGTAGCTAAAATGTTTGCTAATACCGGTATCCACACAGCACCTGTGGTTCAAGGCGAACTACTAGGCATTATTTCAGTTACAGATATTCTTACAAAAAATGATATTGTTGATAGTCCCAAAGCTATTTTGTTTGAAGAAGTAATTCAAAAAGCAGTAGAAGAAGCTCGCACTATTTGTGCAATTTATGGTGCTAGTTCTAAGGTCTGCACTGCAGCTTGGGATGCAGTTGAAGAACTACAAGCACAAGCAATACATCAAAAAGCTGAAAATATTATATCTACCAAAGCTTCCTTTGAAGAATACTGTGCTGCAAACCCAGATGCACCAGAATGTCGTATTTATTATGAAGATTGAACAGTTATCAGTTTATGGCTAACGCCACAACGCCACGTCCTTACGGGCTACAGTTATCAGTGAACAGTGAACAGAAAATAAAAACCAGGGAAACACTAATCAAAAACTGTTAGCAAAGCGTGTGCGGTAGCGCATTAACTGATAACTGGTAACTGATAACTGAAAAATGTCTAACGTTTTGCGATTCGCATCAATAAAAATATACCGATACCTAAACACAAAAAGTTGGATGTCCAAGCTGCCATAAAAGGAGAAAGAATACCTGCTTGTCCTAAAGCACTAGCGAAAAAAGATACTATATAGTAAGTGAATATAATTACAATACTAAGAGCGAAACTTGTACCTTTCCCACTTCTTTGGGGTACACTTCCCAACGCCGAACCAATCAACCCAAAAACTACACAAACGAAAGGTAAAGAAAACTTTTCTTGAATTCTAACTTTGAGTTTCTGAATCTTTCTATCATCACCTCTGAGACGTTCAATTTCCAGTTGCTCTAAAGCTTGAGCAATATTCATCTCACCATAATCTCGGCTTTTTTGTGCTACGTCTAGCGGAGTTCGGGGTAATTTGAGTTTTTGGTGTTCAAACTTGATTATATTACGATAGGAACTATCAGAAGATACCAAATATATAGTACCGTCATAAAAATCCCAGACATTTTCCGATGGATTCCATTTACCGGAATCTGCAATAACAATTTGACTTAAAGTTTCTAAACCTTCTTGGGAGCGATCAATCACTGTTAAACCTTTCATTCGGTTCCCGTCAAATTGATCGGCGTAAAATAAGCGGGATAAAACTTTTTCTTTACTACCGTCCTCTTGTTTGACTCTGCGATACTCCGGATAAATTATATTTGCTTGCTTAAACGTGGGTCTTTCTGATTTTAAAGCTTTATTAAGAGTTATTGTTGCTTGATATTTCGCTACTGGTGCAATTTGTTCATTAAAAATAAAAGTAAGACCTGTTACAAATAAACTCAGTATTACTGCAGTTAAAACCATTCGATAGACACTGACCCCGCAACCACGCAAAGCAACCAATTCACTTTGACTGGAAAGGCGACTATAGGTCATTAAAGTCGCAAGGAGTGTGGACATGGGAAAAGCTAAGACTATGAATTCTGGAAGCCTTAAGAGAAAAACTTGTCCAGCGAGAGTTAGGGGCAAACCAGATTCAACAACCTTCCTTATTAGTTCAAATACAGCACCAATTGATACCAAAATAGAAGAAAAAGCCCCTACACCAAATAAAAATGGTGGTAGCAATTCGCTTGCAAGGTATCGATCCATTATCGAAAATGGTAGTAGCGAATTTAGGGTATAAAAGGACTTTTGTTTAGCCATTAGTGAGTAGTTGCTGAGGATGGGTATTGGGGATTGGGTATTGGGTATTGGGAATGAGGAACTAAATCAATAGGAATTAATTAAAAATGACAAATAAACAGATAAGTAAAATATTTAGATAGTAAAATGTTTAGATATTTACTATCGAGTTATATTACCTTTTCTTTGTTCTTCATTTCCTATTCCCTTTTCCCTGACTCATACAGACAAAATTTTTAAGCAAAATATGGAACTATTTTCATCCGGTGCTTGCTAGGCTTGAAAATTATCGCCTAAATAATACTGTTTGACTAAAGGATTTGCATATAGTTCTTCTGGAGTACCTGAAGCTAAAATTTCTCCCTCACGCATGATATACGCCCGATCAGTAATAGCAAGGGTTTCGCGAACATTGTGATCTGTAATTAGAATTCCCATATGGCGATCGCGTAATTGAGCAATAATTTCTTGAATTTCGGAAACTGCGATCGGATCGACTCCAGCAAATGGTTCGTCTAAAAGTAAAAATTTGGGTCCATCCTTTCCCGCAGCTAAAGCTCTTGCTAATTCTGTTCTTCGCCGTTCGCCCCCAGAAAGTTGAATACCTTTAGAATTAGCGACTTTTTCTAAGCTTAGATCCCCAACTAAAGTTTGCAAGCGACTTGACCATTCCCTGGATGGAACGCTGGTTTGCTCCATCACTAGGAGGATATTATCCCGAACACTCAAGTTACGAAAAACACTTGCTTCCTGCGCCAGATAACCAATACCAAGTCTGGCTCGTTTGTGCATAGGTAAAGGAGTAATGTCTTGCTTATCCAACCAAACCGTACCTTGATTTGGTTTTTCTAAACCACAAGCGATATAAAATGTCGTTGTTTTACCAGCCCCGTTCGGACCGAGTAAACCAACCACTTCTCCTTGCGCAACTGAAAGATTAACGCGTTTGACGACCTCTCGCTTACCGTAAGATTTATGTATATTATCTAAAAAAATTTTCACAACTAATTTACACACCCTTTATTGAGTTTTCAATACTAATTTCTGCGTTTGAAACTAGGAGTGGAAGGTGCTGCTGTAGTATTGTTACTATTAGGGTTAGCATCATCTACGATGTAGACAGATCGTACTTGTTGGTTAGCTTTTGGTTGAGCAACAAATCGCCCCTCATCAATTAAGTATGTGACAACTTCAGCCCGGATACTATTAGCACCATTTTGCAAAATGTACACATCACCACTAAGAACGATGCGACGTTCGCGATTAAACAATTGTGCTTGGGCTGCTGTTGCTCGAATACCTCGTGCTTTGTACAACATTTGCACATTGCCACGGGCTGTTGCTACCTGAGTTTTACTATCATATTGTATTAGGTCACCATCAATTTGTAGTGGTTGACCTTGACCTGACTGTTGTGCGATCGCACTTTGCAGTTGAACGGGATGTTTGCTGTTACGTAACGGATTATCGAAAGACATTGCACATACAAGTGCAACTGGCAGTATCAAAATCAACCCAAAGCGATGTACTTGTAATTTGGATAACTGATAGTGGAGTTTCATAGTAATTAGGAGTTTAGTTATTTTTACTTGTATTTCTATCCGTATTTTAATTTTCACAAATAACTAATCTAGACTATGGAAACACAATCTAGATTAAATCACACATTATATTATTGCTTGACACAATTGACGTTTGACTGGACTTTAAAGTTTCATCGATGCGTCAAATTTTAGAAGTAAACCTTAAGACAGTTGGGAAATTATTAATGTCAAAACATCATAGTGTTAAGCATAATTTAAAATCCTAATTTTACTTGAAATAAAAGCAAGTTAAATATAGCACAGCAAAATCTATTTTAATGGTTTAAATTGTGACATATTGACTTGAGTTAGGCTAAATCAAGACTCAGATTTCTACTCATAAAAATGACAAACTTGGTAGGCAAATAGAAAACTAAAAATTTAAATCATTGTACGAATAAAGAGCCAAAACAAACATAAATCTTATCTATCATTATTTATATTTTACGTATTTTACTTACTCCCAATTCCCAATTATTAATCTCTAATTGCTACTAAAAATAAAAAGGCCATAAACAAAAAATTAACTATTTAACGTCCTACTAATTTATCACGCAATTTTTTAATTCTATCCCTGAATTTCGCAGCTTCCTCAAATTCTAGGTTTTTTGCCGCTTCTTTCATTTCTGCTTCCAATTTATTAATCAAATCAGGAATATCTTCTAGAGGTAATTCATTAAGATTTTCATCAACAGTTTCTAAATCCTGTAGATTTACTCTGCGGGAAACTTCTAGGAAAGATAAAATAGCATTATTTGATTTTTTAATAATTGGTTGGGGCGTAATATTATTCTCTTGATTATGTTCAGTTTGAATCTTACGGCGACGTTCGGTTTCTTCAATGGCTTTTTTCATGCTATCGGTTAAGCGATCGGCATACATAATAACCTGTCCTCGGATATGACGCGCCGCTCTACCAATGGTTTGAATTAACGAACGTTCGGTACGTAAAAATCCCTCTTTATCTGCATCTAAAATTGCAACAAGAGAAACTTCTGGTAAGTCTAAACCTTCTCGTAATAGGTTAACACCAACTAAAACATCAAAATGGCCTTCCCGTAAGTCTTGAATAATTTCTATTCTTTGGATGGAATTAATCTCTGAATGTAGATACCTAACTCGAATATTTTTCTCTTCTAGATATTCAGTTAAATCTTCTGCCATCCTCTTAGTTAAGGTAGTAATTAATACTCGTTCATCCAGGTCAATCCGGTCTTTAATCTCACCTAATAAATCATCAATTTGACCTTCGGTAGGACGTACAAAAATTTCAGGGTCCACTACACCTGTAGGTCGAATAATTTGTTCGATAACATTACCATCAGATACTTCGATCTCCCAATTCCCTGGAGTTGCAGAAACAAAAATGCACTGATTTACTTTTAACCAGAATTCTTCAGCTTTTAAAGGACGATTATCAGCAGCACTAGGGAGCCGAAAACCATGATCGATTAATACTTTTTTCCGAGCTTGATCGCCATTATACATACCCCGCAATTGGGGAACACTAACATGGGACTCATCTATGACTAATAGCCAATCCTTAGGAAAATAATCAATTAAACACTCTGGTGGTTCTCCCGGTTGTCTTCCAGCTAAGTGTCGGGAATAATTTTCCACTCCATTACAATAACCGACCTCCCGTAACATTTCTAGGTCATAGCGAGTGCGTTGATCGATCCGCTGTGCTTCGAGTAATTTACTGACTTCTTCTAATTGGGCTTTGTGTTGTTTTAATTCAGTTTGAATATTAGTGCAAGCTTCCTCCAAACGGTCTTTGGGAGTGACAAAGTGACGTGCGGGATAGATATTTACTGCTTCTAAACTCTGAAGAATTTCTCCTGTGATTGGATCGACATAACGAATCGCATCAATCTCATCACCAAAAAATTCCACTCGAATAATTCTATCTTCGTATGCTGGTCCAATTTCTAAAACATCCCCGCGAACTCGAAAGCGTCCCCGTCCCATTTCTAGATCGTTACGGTTATATTGAACTGATACCAAACTTCTAATAACTTCGCGTTGGTTTACTTCCATTCCCACCCCAAAGGGAATAGCTGCATTGAGGTATTCTGTTGGCATTCCTAAGCCATAAATACAACTAATTGACGCTACAACAACAACATCTCGACGTTCAAATAAAGAACGGGTTGCAGAATGTCGTAACATATCAATTTCATCATTGATCTGTGCAGTTTTTTCAATATAAGTATCGGTGACGGGAATATAGGCTTCTGGTTGATAATAATCGTAGTAACTGACGAAGTATTCGACGGCATTTTTTGGGAAAAATCCCCGTAATTCATTACAAAGTTGAGCCGCAAGGGTTTTATTGTGAGCTAATACTAAAGTTGGCTTACCAATATTCTCAATTACTCTTGCTACTGTGTGAGTTTTTCCGGTACCAGTAGCTCCTAGCAAAGTTTGAAAACGATTTCCAAAGTTAATACTATCAATAAGTTGGTCTATTGCCTTTGGTTGGTCGCCTGTTGGTTGAAAAGGAGCTTGCAAAGAAAAGTCTACCATCGAATTTCTAAGACGCTTTTAGTTCTTCTCATCGTAACGAATACTGTTACTCTTTAGAGCAAAACTGAATCCTGACTTCTTTCCTATTCTTAACTTTCTAACCTCTGACTCCCTTAAAGCTGATTTTTTCTAAGTGAAGCAATTCATTTAGAATTGGTATCGACAGTCTGAAAATAGTAGAAACAGACAATAATCTTTACAAATATTAATCATTAAGTTTGACTTATGTATCAAACTTGAAGATACTTATATATAGTCAAGGATTTTTAAAGTTAAAATTTAATAAACTAAGTAAAATTTCAATCTTTCAAAATTTTCATTTTCAAAACCTAAGTAAAATTCATTTATCAATTTTGAGGTATTAGCTTATGAGCGTTAGCAGCAATGAAGAAAAAGCAAGTTCTAGGCAAAAACCGACTCAAAATAAGGAAGAATTAAAAGTGGAAGTAGAAAAGAATTCAAGTGAAGCTTTGAATAAAGATGATGAGGGAGGAAAAGCTGCTAACATGTCCGCAAACGAAGAATCTAAGCCCAAAAACGAAGAAAACGGTAAATTAATCGTTGCTGGGACTCGCCCAATTGCTTCGAGCGACCTCGAAGTCGCTGGAACTATGGCCATCGCAGGAGCGCGTCCCATTGGTACTAGTTCCTTGGAAGTAGTAGAAACAGTTAACCTAATGGGAGTTCGTCCAATTGCTGCGAATACCATTCAGGTTGTGGATACAATGAACCTTTCTGGAATTCGTCCAATTGCTGCGAGTAATATCCAATTATCAGAAACCTATTCTGTGATGGGTAACCGACCAATAGCATCAAATGAAATTGATGACAGCTATAACTTAATGGGTTTTCTTGACTAGACTTTTTTTATTGGTTTTTTCAAACCTATGTTCTCAGAAAACCCTTGAACGGTAAATAAATTTTTATTACCCGGTTACTTATTAAAACCGGGTTTTGTTTATTTATGAACGTACTCATTCTCGAACTGGAACTATAGCCAAATAAGTTTAGTCGCAACAGCAATACCAAACAAACTGGTGAGTACAAGCATTTTTTGTTAGCAATTAACAATTGGGAGTTAACCACTATGACACTCTTGTGCTTCGGTGAAGTAAAAGCACTGCCAGTGGAAAATTAATTTTTAATCCTAAGAGTCGTCATTGAAATAAATGAAGAAAAAAGGAAAAAACAAATCTCTTTAACCACTTACTTATTTATCTTGAACTGTAGTTCTGAGTGAAGAATCCTGGTTATCAATGGATGCGGATTATTTATGAATAGAGGGCTAAATTAATTAACTCTCTACTGGTACGCACCGCACACCCCACAGCGATGACTGAAAATTTATTTGTCTTTAATTTCTACAGTGTTTAGTATCTAAATATACATTGCAGACAACTATAAATAGCAATTTCGGCTTTTGAGGGGTGGATAATATATTATTTTACAACACTCCACAGTAAAAAATAAGTAATTTAACTTAAGCAATTCTCTGTTCGCTACTTACAGGATAGTAACTTTTACTTTTTCCTAAGCCTACGAGCAAAACATGAGATTTTTGATAAACCCCTATTTTATGATTCCTCACAACGCTGCAAAAATTTGCTGCATTCATATACGATACCCCGCCGTGGATACATAAGAACCTGGCACAAGATCCCCTATAAATTTTTCACTCTTGGTTGCAGTTTTTAGAGAAATGATAGGTCATAGGCTAACTTCCAGGTTCTTTTTGGATTTCTCCCTTAATATTCTCCAAGTCAGTGTAAAAATCAGCTACTCTGATCAAACTTTCACTTGTCATAGAAGATAAGCTAACTACCTCAACATGAACACCCTGATACGTGATGTTATCTACTACATAAGTTAAGTCACCGTCTCCACTCAGCAATATCAAAGTATCGCAGTATCTAGCAAAGTTCATCATATCTATGGCAATCTCTACATCAAGATTTGCCTTCTTAGAACCATCAGGAAACTGGACAAGTTCTTTGGTTACAACCCGATAACCGTTACGACTCATCCACAACAAAAAACCTTGTTGTTTTTCATTGGTCCTATCTACGCCAGTATAAAAATAAGCTCTCAACAGATGGCGTTCTCTGGTCAAACAACGTAGTAGTTTAGTGTAATCAATTTCTAAACCAAGATGCATTGCCGCATAAAATAGGTTAGCGCCATCAATAAAAATCGCTACTCTTTGACGCAGTCTTGAGTCCTCAGGATAACCTAAACCCGGAGCTGGAGCCGGCATCATGTTAGGACTAGTTGTAATCTCCGGCTTTTCAATGACTTTTAACATTGGTTGTTCCAAACGTTGCTCAGTGTCCAACTTTTCGGATGGTTGGCTATCATTCTGAGGTCGTGGAAGTAGTTGCATAATAATTTACGACTCCTCAGTACATCATTGTCATTTTAAGTAAAGTAGCAAAAGTTGCTCTAATCGAAAATAAGTGATTAGAGACAACTTTGGAAGGACTGTCATCTACACAAAATAATAAATTCATTAAGTTAAGTGAAAGAGATAAACCAAAAGCTTATTGGCTAAAATGTTTCGTCTTTCTTGCTTGTATTTACTCAAGTCCCCGTTCACCATAAGGTACATCTTTATTAACCGTAAGGTGCATTTTGGAAGAATTTGCTTAAAATCTAGAAAGATCTAATTCGAATTCTCCAAATCTGGATTGTTTTAACATTCGAACTAATAAAGCCCAATATTAACCCAGCTAGAAGGAATTAACTAGCCAGCAAGAATGATGGTAGATAATTATTCAAAAAATTAATATTTTTTTATTTTTTACATTTTTGCCCCACGAAATGACCATAAAATTCAAAATGCTTTACAAAAGTTAAATCAAATTAATATTTTGTCATGTATATTTAATCAAACTTTCACCGCCTAAGCATGTAAGTAAGGGTACATGAGAAAAGAATTTTAGGATACCAAGGTGTTTTTAACATTTTTCATGACGAGTAATTTCGTAGATTTTAACCGTTGTCCTTAAATAAAGGCACCAGTACTTGAAAAAAAAGATGATTTCTAAATTTTTGTACTTAAGACTTACAGTTTAATTTTATTTCAGTGAATGGGCTGGAATTTGTTGGAAACAGCCACATTGTACCTATTCATCTCCTGCACCTTACTACACAATTTCTGCTTCTCCAGCAAAAATATGAGGTTTGATTTAGAGAGTTGACGTAAGTCTTGATATTTCCAAGGAACATAAATCAGTAGCAGTTAAAACAAAAGATAATCTTGTTAGCTTTACGCGAACGTACGTGACTATACGGCATGGACGTTGTTGAGTTGCATCTAACTAGGAACTATTTCTGTAGCAAATCACCTATAGAAATCGGGTTACAAAAAACAGTCATCAAAAACTGAATTTTTCCGAGATTGTGTGATTCCTTTGTCTATGACCAAGCGTTAACACATATCTGGTTGTAAACATTGCAATCTGCTCTCGAAATAAATACAGGTGCAAGTGCGAGGAAAGGCTTACCTTTAAAAAGAACAGAGTTTAGAACGACTATTGATATTAATTATAAGTAGGTCTTCTTTATTCTGCCTTTCTTCGCTCAATTTATCACATGAAATGGCTTTAAGTATTAAAAACAAAGTTCCTAAATACGGTGCAACTACTAGAGGAATGATTTTTTGCGTTTCAACTTGAATTAGCAAAATAATTGTTAGAGAAGAACGATATCAAAAATTTTATTTTAGTGAAAAAAGTAAATTAACACAATTAATTGATATTTTCTTCCAAAACGATTAATCACTATATAGTTTGACTAATAATCGATGTCTTATATCAAGATAAATATGTATTTGTAATAATTCAGTTAAATATAGCATTTAATAATCATAATTTATTCCGTAAAGTTGTACATTTCAGGCTGTGAATTTTCATATCCTCCTAAATCCCCCCAAATCCCCCTTGTTAAGGTAAACTTCAGGTTCTATTCTCAAGTAGTAATAAAAAGAATAATTGATAAAATCTAATGTTATTCATATTGAGACAAGTTAATTCTTAAACAGGCCGGTAAAATTATCACCTTATGACTTGAGTAAACAGCCCGATTAAAATTATGTCATTAAAATTGACTAACACTCAATTAGTCGGCTTTATTGGATACTTGCTTAAATAACCCCGAATAAATTTTATAGATAAATATAAGTACTCTTTAAATGGCACTACAGTTAGGTGATATGATTTTGTTTCTGAATTCGCTTTTATTCTATTATTCTTAACTGAGAACGAATATTGTAAGTATTTTCTAAAAAAGTGGCTAATCAAGTTTAGTAAATATATTGATTAAGTATGCAAAAGTAAAATATTCACAAAAAAGTGCTTTGTTTTGTAAACATATGTTAATTTTAGAGACTGTTGGTATTACAGGATAAAATATCAACCACAGATTTTCTGTAAATGCAAATATAAAAATGATAACTTATGTTTGAATTTTTTTGAGTTTTATTATATTGAATATACTTCACTATATTAAATAGATTTATTATTTTTGGATTAGACTAATATTTAGAGCGTGATACCTTAAATCTAAAAAATATTTTTATAGTTTATTTGCTAGTTTTTCACAAAATAACGAGCTACAGCTCATAAAAGATAAAAGTGATACTCCGAATGAAAAGTATAGAGAACAACATAGTATTAGGCTCGTCAGAAGGGGTTATTCCCTCATCTCCTCCTGGATTCAAATCTGGATTTATTGGAATTATTGGTCGTCCAAATGTTGGTAAATCAACTTTGATGAATCAATTGGTAGGGCAAAAAATTGCGATTACATCTCCAGTTGCCCAAACAACACGTAATCGCCTTCGTGGCATATTAACTACACCTGAAGCGCAACTGATATTTGTAGATACTCCAGGAATCCATAAGCCCCATCACCAGTTGGGAAAAGTTCTGGTACAAAATGCCAAAATAGCGATTGAATCTGTTGATGTTGTTTTATTTGTCGTTGATGCAGCAGCTTCCTGTGGTACAGGAGATCGTTATATCGGAGAATTACTAAGTCGCAGCACGACGTCGGTAATTTTAGGGTTAAATAAGATTGACAAACAAGAACCGGATTTATCTTCCCAACAGGATGAAAGTTATTATAGTTTGGCGCGCTCGCAAGAATGGCAGACCACTAAATTTTCAGCTAAAACTGGAGTAGGACTTCCGGAACTACAAAATTTATTAATACAAAACATAGAGCCAGGACCACTTTATTATCCACCCGATTTAGTGACCGATCAACCAGAGCGTTTTATTATGGGTGAATTAATTCGCGAGCAAATATTATCATTGACGCGTGAAGAAATTCCTCACTCGGTTGCGATCGCAATTGAAAAAGTTGAGGAAACACCAACGATTACTAGCGTCCTCGCAACTATTAACGTGGAACGTGATTCCCAGAAAGGCATACTCATTGGTAAGGGTGGTAATATGCTTAAGGCTATTGGGAGCGCCGCTCGAGAACAGATTCAAAAGTTAATTGCAGGTAAAGTATATTTAGAACTATTTGTAAAAGTACAACCTAAGTGGCGTCAGTCTCGGATTCGCTTAGCAGAATTAGGATATCGTGTTGAAGAGTAGAAGTTTTCATAATCAATGAATTAATTCCCAACCCCAAATCATCACTGGGGGTGGGAATTTTTATATCACCTAAAATTATGTTTTTCGAGCGACAGTAGATGAAATTTACTGTCGGATTTTCTTAATTTATATCCGACTGACGGGTTTTATTTAGCGCGGAGACTACGGCAGTTTACCAGCTAATAGGTACGGAATAAATTTGCTGGAACTTGGAGTGAAATACTTGTAAATATAGGATTTTGGATTCTTAATTCTGTTATATGGTTTGCATATAGTTTGTACGAAGATGTAATTTATTTTGACTATAAAGGTATCACATATCAAGCCTCTGGAAGATTTTTGCAAGCATAAATTCATCTAGAATTATTATTATATTTTGCTCGTGTAAAAACATTTTATGAAAAAAGTTTGGCAATTTAGTTTAAATTGAGAGCAATATAAGATAGCTGTAGTTCCCATACATAAATTAAAGATTCTGTAAAGTATTTCACAAAATGACTATTACATTGCAAAATCTGACAACAGATACACCAAATTAACGGAGTTGATGCCAACTTAACCTGGGGAAAAATCTGTGAAATTTTCAAATTCTACTAAATTCTTCTTTTAGGAAAGTTTTGCATAACTCGTAATTAAAATTTAGCGTAAATAATTATACTTAAAAACATAATACCAACAAACGTCTGAAAACTAACTTCAAAAACATTGGTTTTTAACTAACATTTATTTTTATTACCAACTGGATATTAATGAATATGCAAAATCCAAAACTTGAAATGAATGGGAGGTATAAGTCGTTACTTCCTCTGTCTTTATCAGTAGCAGCTAAGATATCAAATAATCTTCGTTTATCTTTGGCTAATTTGCCACCATTAATTAAGCGTGAAACTTTGTTTGCTAATCCAGATAAATTAAATCTACAAATTTCACCGGATGGTAAATATATAACATACATGGCACCGGATAAAAATAATTTACTGCAAGTATGGATTAGGAATATTGATAAACCAAACGATCAAATTTTAACTACCAATAAAAAATATTGCATTCGAAGTTATTTATGGAGTTATAATTACGAGCAAATAATTTATAGTCAAGATGTAAATAATAATGGAAATTTCCAGATTTTTGCGCTAAATATCAAGACTAGAAAAATTACAAATTTAACTCCCAAAAAAAATGTCCAGGCACGAATAATTGCTTTAGATCGTAAATTTCCCTATCAATTATTAGTAGGTCTAAATATTAGGGATAAACGTAAACATGATGTTTATCAAGTTAACCTCAAAACAGGTAAAACAACCTTGAGGGTGAAAAATACTGGTAACTTCATTCACACAATTGCGGATGCGGAGTTTAAAGTACGTGCGGCGATAGGAATGACTCCCGATGGTGGCTCAACTTTATCGATTAAAGATAACTATCAAAAACCCTGGAAAGTCATTCGTAGTTGGGGTCCAGATGAGAGCGGTACAGCCTTAGGATTTTCCGAGAATGGGAAAGTACTTTATATTTTAGGTAATCACAATGCTGAAACAATTAGACTTTCGGCATTGAACTTGAAAACCAGGAAAGAAAGTATTATTGCTCAAAATTTACAATACGACGTTAATGCTACTTTTATTCACCCAACAAAGCGATACGTCCAGGCTGTTGGATTTTATAAAGATAAATTGCAATGGCAAGTATTAGACAAAAGTATTACTGCTGATTTTCAGGCTCTATCAAAAATTCACGGCGGTGAGTTTCGCATACTCGACCGCGACCTTGCAGACAAAATATGGTTGGTAGCTTATAACGCAGATAATGGACCAACACATTATTATAAATACAACCGAGTTACTAAAAAAAGTCAGCGGTTGTTTAGCAATAAGCCCGCTCTAGAAAATGTCAAACTTGCACAAATGCAACCAATATCCTATCGGTCCCGCGATGGGCTCAGGATTCGTGGTTATCTGACAACACCCGTTGGAATTTCACCAAATAAACTACCTACAGTATTGCTAGTCCACGGAGGACCGTGGATTCGAGATACCTGGGGTTACAATCCCATGGTGCAATGGTTGGCAAATCGTGGCTATGCAGTTTTACAAATTAACTTCCGGGGTTCTACTGGATACGGGAAAAAATTTCTCAATGCTGGTAACAGAGAATGGGGAAGAAAAATGCATGAAGATTTGATTGATGGAGTGAACTGGACAATTCTTCAGGGTATTGCAGATCCAAAAAAAGTCGCAATCATGGGTGGTTCTTATGGTGGTTATGCAACTTTAGTTGGCTTAACATTCACACCCAACGTGTTTGCTGCTGGTGTTGATATGGTTGGTCCTAGTAATTTGCTGACTTTAATGGAAAGTATTCCTGCTGAATGGAATATGGTCAAAGCCAGATTCTACTATCGTGTAGGTAATTTAGAAAAAGAAGCGGATTTACTCAAATCTCGTTCACCATTATTTTTTGTCAACCGTATCCAAGCTCCATTGCTGATTGCACAAGGTGCTAAGGATCCAAGAGTTAAACAGGTAGAAAGCGAACAAATTGTTGTTGCGATGCGAAATGCTAATAAGAATGTTGAATATATTCTCTATCCTGATGAAGGACACGGTTTTACGCGTCCTCAAAATCGACTGCATTTCTATGCAAAGGTTGAAGAGTTCTTGGGGAAGTATTTAGGCGGAAGAATTGAACCAATGACCAATACGTCAGGACATTCTGGAATTATTAAGTAATATTCTTGAAAGTCAACTATAAATCACCGAAACAGAAACGGTTGGAGATAATAAAAAGTTTGATTTAGGAACTTAACAAATCCAAAAACATCGACCTACAGTGGTACAAAATTCAATATGATATTTAACATCATAATTAAGTACTTCTCACAGTGAAAACTTCTCCCTTTCCAAGGAAGTACAACATTACAGAAAATTTGGCTGCCTACTTTTTTATGGCACCAACTATTCTAATACTAGGAATTTTTGTAGTGTTGCCGATTGTATTTGCTGTTTTTCTTTCCTTGCATAATGTAAAATTACTGGGCAGTATTGAGTATCAGTTTGTTGGCGTTCGTAACTTTACTCAACTTGTTGATGATGAACGAATTTGGATCGCCCTAAAAAATACAGCAGAGTATGTTGTCATTGTTGTCCCCGCACAAACAATTTTGGCAGTCATTTTAGCTGTTACCCTTAATTCTGGGATTCGCGGTAAAAACTGGTGGCGCATTCTTTACTTTTTACCCACAGTGACTTCTTCCGCTGTACTGACTCTCATCTTCATGTGGATTTATAACACCAATGGCTTATTAAATGATTTGCTTACTGCTTTAGGACTACCCACTTACAACTGGTTAGGCGATCCTGGCGTAGCCCTCAAAGCCATCATGATGATGAATATTTGGTCAACTGCTCCTTTCTATATGGTTATTTACCTAGCAGCATTACAAGATATACCTAGGACATTATATGAAGCTGCAGAATTAGATGGTGCTAATTGGTGGGAAAAGTTTATTCATATCACTATTCCCGTGCTCAAGCCAGTGACATTTTTTGTGGTGGCGATCGGTATCATCGGTACTTTCCAATTATTTGACCAATCTTATATTTTTTCTGGTGGTACGGGTGGTCCTAACAATGCCACATTAACAATAGTTTTATTAATATACCAAGCTGTATTTCGTCACTTGCAAATGGGGTACGCTGCAGCGATCGCTTTCTTATTAGCGATATTAATCATCATAGTTACTTTATTTGGGAGACGGTTATTCGGAGGTGAAGGCGTGTGATTAAGCGTCTGAGTATTTCCTGGGTACAGATAATACTTTATTTAGTATTGGCTCTATATGCAATTCTCACCCTCATTCCTTTTTTGTGGGCATTTTCTGCTTCCTTTAAACCCCTGTCGGAAATAGTTGGTGGGGAACCCAATTTTTTCCCAAAACACTTCACTCTCAATAATTACAAACAAATTTTTCTCCAAGAACCTTTATTTTTTCGTTGGCTACTAAACAGCGTAATTATAGCTATTAGTATTACAGTTTCTAATTTACTCTTCAACTCAATGGCTGGTTATGCCCTAGCTCGACTGAGTTTTACTGGAAGACGTTTTTGGTTTCTGCTAATTTTGGCAGTTTTAGCGGTACCAGTCCAGGTAACATTAATTCCTACTTTCTTGATTTTAAAAGCCTTTGGCTGGCTTAATTCCTATCAGGGGATGATTGTTCCAGGGATGGTCAATGCTACTTTTATTTTTATGATGCGACAATTTTTTGTGAATTTTCCTCGGGAATTAGAAGAAGCTGCAGCACTTGATGGCTTGACAACCTTCGGAATTTTTCGCCACATAGTTCTTCCCCTCGCCAAACCCGCATTAGCAGCCCAAGCAATTTTTGTTTTTATGAATAGCTGGAATAATTTTTTATTACCTGTGGTGATTCTGTTCGACCCTGAAATGTTTACCCTACCTTTGGGGCTTAACACTTTCAAAGGTCAATATATCAGCTATTGGAATTACATCATGGCGGCTTCAATGGTATTCACATTACCGGTTTTAATAATCTATAGCTTTTTCAATCGGTATTTTATTCAAAGTGTAAAATTTACAGGTGGTAAAGGTTAAAATAAGACGCAAATTACTGAGAGAAAAAAGTAACTTAAAAGCAAAGCAATAAGAAAAATACTGTTAATCTAAGTTTTTTTACTCTCCCTTACCTCCCCATCACAGATACTTAAGACAAGATATCCTGGTAGTTTGGGCAACAAATTGCACTATTCACGTGATAATTGTATAAAAGCAGCTTAATCTGAATTAATCAGTTAATAAAGAATCAGTCATCGATCGATTAGCAGTTAACAAGAATAGTTAACACTCAAAAGATTAAGTCTCGCTGGTATTCATTGCTGTGTTGAGAGTCGAAATCCTTAAGGGGAAATATGTTTAGAAAACTAGTTGGCATTTTTGTAGCTACTTTATTATTAACATTTCAGTTTTGCCTGGGTAGTGCAACAGCAGTAGAATTAGATACAGCTACACGCACGGTACCTTTAAATGATAAGGGTGATGATGTTGTCCTAAGTCTGAAACAGATTAAAGAAGGTAAGCGGTTGTTCAGATTCGCTTGTGCCGATTGTCATCTTGGTGGTGTAACCAAAACTAACCAGAACGTTGGGCTAGATCCAGAAACTCTGGCTTTAGCTACACCTGCTCGGAACAACATTGAAGGGCTTGTGGATTATATGAAAAATCCCACTACCTATGATGGTGAAATTGAAATTTCTGAATTGCACCCCAGTATGAAAAGTGCAGATATTTTCACAGAAATGAGAAACCTAAATGAAGAAGACTTTGAAGCAATCGCAGGTTACATCCTTTTGCAACCTAAGGTTGTTGGTAAAAGATGGGGTGGTGGCAAAATATACTTCTAGGTTTACAAAGGTCAAAGTACATTTATAAACTTTTTTGATTAAGCCTAGGTATATTCAATAAAGCAGCAGGAGGTAATATCTTAACACAGATTTACATTCTTCTGCTTTTCTATTTGGGGTTTCTGTTAGCGGCTAGTGGCTAACGGTTAGCCCGGCGTGACGTTAGTCAGAGGCTCTGCCGACGCCCTTCTGCTCCAGCGTAAAGTATTTATATTTATTGAGTTTAGTCAAAAGCTTCTTCAACGACATCTTACTCTAAAGCGATACCTCAACTGCCAGGTTGTGAACTTACCGCTATGTTCTGACTTTTGAACCCCGATCCCCGAGCATCCACTCCCAATTCCACGAGTTTAGGATCGCGATCTCAGCTTCACAATTGTAGGCAATCATTAAAAAAAAATTTCTATCTATGACAAAGCGTCATATTTTGGTCAATTTTATTTACAATGAATGATATTGAAAAATTTAAATTTTTCCACCCTGCTTCCAAGAGTTAGGATTTCAACACTTCCGAGAGGTTTTATGAAATTATTTGCAGCAAATCTACAACGTATTGGTTTAGCTATTTGTGCTATCTTCTTCTTTGTCAGCAGCTTTGTTGTATTCGTAGATAGTGCTGCAGCCGAAACATACACAATCAAGCTTGGCAATGACAAAGGAATGTTGGCATTTGAACCTTCCAAACTAACAGTCAAGCCTGGTGACACCATCAAGTGGGTAAATAATAAAGTTCCTCCCCACAATGTGGTTTTTGACAAAACCCAAAACCCTGCGAAAAGTGCCGATCTAGCAAAAGAACTTTCTCATAAGCAATTACTAATGAGCCCAGGTCAAGAATTTGAAACTACTATACCTGCTGATGCTCCTGCTGGCGAATACACTTTTTACTGCGAACCCCATCGCGGTGCTGGTATGGTTGGTAAGGTCGTAGTTGAAGGTTAACAGTTATTAATGCTTACTTCTTGACCTTAGTGGTAACTTGTTTAGTCCAACAGAAATAATTTTTGTTTGCACGTAATAGGATTGGGATATTCGATACCTCATCTCCGATTTAAGTGCATACAAAAAAATTTGGTAAGTGGTTCCGAATTCTATTTTTTATAATGCTTTACCCTAACGGTACGGATAATAAAGAGATGGATTTGGAACCACCACATGACTAACTAATCAAACTTAATAATCGAACCCTATGACCTGAGATTATTGAAAATCTGAGGTTTTTGTTTTTATTTGTCTTTGCTCTCGTAGTTTGCGAAGCCGCAAAATCAAATTTCTCTGGTTTTCTTTGGAAGAAGATGAGACTTGGGTACGGTTTTCTAAATTACCTTTACTATTCTCTGGAATAATTAGTGAACGCTGAGATAAAAACCCCGGCTGAGAAGTTTGATTATAAGAAGTTTGATTATTTCCAGGATTATCAGTAGCTTTGTCTGTTCTAACTACCGATTGAATAACAATTGGTGATGAAGATAATTTTTCTGTGTTAGTAATTCTGCTACCAGGGACTGCACCACTTGGTGAAGGACTAACTTTTAAACCCCGTTGGTCTTTAATAGCACGCAAACGTTCGCGGAGATTTAGGGTGTCACTAGGTTCGAAAACAGCATTAAAAGAAAAATACTTAGGTTTTCCAGTTGCCTTGATTGGATTTTTCTGGAAGTAGTTTTTGAAGTAGTCTCTGATAGCAACTTTGAGATTAGATGATACTGATTTGTCTAATAACTCAAAGTAATTAATTTTACCATCACCATCAACAACTAAACCTCCCTTAACATTGGTAGCCTTTTCACCTGTTGGTAAGTCAAGACTGGGTTGCAGTGGAACCGCTTGCATTTGAATGTTGGGAGTAATCTGTTTTGCCCTAGCAATAAGTTCGGGTTCAGTAATGACTTTCTTCCGAGATGGAGACTTAACTTTGACCTGGGCTGTTTGAACGTTATTTACCTGTGGTGAATTTGTTACTCCCGTAACCAATCTTGTTCCAGAAGTCAGAGGATTAGTATTATTTGTGACATTAAATCCCCTTGACGAGTCATTTAAAACTTGGTTACCCCGAGGTAAAGCACTAACAGAAGTAACATCCCCAGAAACCGGAATTGGTTTTCCTGGTAACCCAGCAGGCATTGCAGCTGGATTTACCTTAGGTAAACTAGCTTGTAAATCTTTTTGAGTGTTATTCCTAGTATTAGTTCCAGTGGCTACTTTTGCTCTTAGCTTCTGATTCGCTCCAGCATTGGAATTCTTAACAGGATCCTCAAAATTAAGTTCCGGTCTACTAGCACTCCAAGATTTTTTAGCTCCAAACCTATCTTCTGGACGTATACGAAAGGGATTACTTTGTCTTGTTTTAACTTGCCGATTTTTGGGTAGTGGATCTATTCCCAATTCACTTCGTGATACAGGCAAAGGTGGCATGATTTGATTCGAAGCAACTGGAGGTGTTACCAATGGAGGAGGAGCTAATCTTGGTAACGGAGTGGCTTTTGTTGCAAATTCAGGCAATTGGACAGCCGTTTGGATATTGGGCTGTAGATTAGGCGTTACGTTTGTCGAATTTGTTTGAGGAATACGTTGCCGATCGGCTTGGTCGAGTTCAACAAGTCCAACAGTTTTCGGAATTTTGACTTCTTTGGTTTTTTTTGTCTCTACCGGCATTAAGGGCAGCAGAAAAGCAATGACACCATGAATACCAACGGATGCTAGTGCCGCTATCCCTACAGGTTGACTAAAAAAATCTGGTATGGTTTTCAGCAATGAGACGTAAGACATAGTAACTTGTTTTCGTTCACTCGGCTCTATGGAAATTGTGTAATTTTATTGTCTAAAGTTCTTAATTATTTCCAACAATGGCTGAGGAGGAGCACCCCTCTACAAATAATAACTTCTTATAAAGATACTGAAAACAGAACACGTTTAAGAGTATTTTGGTCGTTATTTTATTAGTTTAATTTATATACTACTGGGATTCAGTCTACATGGATGTGATTTTGCTTTCAAAATCATGAATCTTAAAAATATCCAGATTGTAATTGCACAATCAAAATTGAAAAATAAGGTAATTTCAAGTTACTTAAATTGGTTAAGTCGGGATGCAATACCATTTCCTCTGAAGTTGCTTTTTCTACTATGAAGCTTGATTTTAGCAGGTCGTGTTGTTGCAAAATCTTCCAAACTTTAGCGTATACAGAGCTAACTTTCATCAGTACAACAACCTCAGCCCACTCCAATGCAGTTTCAAAATCGCTCATTGAATAGATGGCTGGTAAAACTGCTAATTTTTCATCTTTGACTGTGAGAGGTATACCTAATACAGCAGCAGCAGCCATTGGAGAACAAACTCCTGGTATCACCACAACTGTTACATCAGGATAGAGTCTTCTCAATGTTTGCGCTAAGTATGTAAATGTACTGTAGAAACTGACATCCCCAACACAGGCAAAAACCACATCTAGACCAGTTTTTAAACATTCGTAAACAAGTTTTGCTGCTTCTTCCCAAGCATTTAATAGGATTTGTTCGTCTTGGATATAGGGGAAGTTCAGAGGTAACAGTATTTGTTCTGGTTGCAACCATTGACTAATAATTTTTTCCGCGATTCCGGGTTTGCCTTGTAAACCAGAAGGAAATGCTACCACTGGAGAATTTCGTAAAATTCGTAATCCTTTAACAGTAATTAATTCTGGATCGCCGGTTCCTACGCTCAGACCGTAAAAATTGCCTATTGGCATTGGCACACGTTAGTAAAATTAACCTATAAGTTTATATTCTTAATAAAGAAATACAAAAAATAATACAAAAAAATCAAGCTTTCAAAATAAGACTGCAATGCCACTACCAACAGTTATTTTGCCGGGATATTTTGAGTCTGCCAAATCCTACCAAAAATTAGAACAATCCCTCAAAGAAATAGGTTTCCCTGCTGTAACTGTGCCCTTGGGAAGAAGGGACTGGATACCGACACTGGGAGGAAGATCTTTCATTAATATTCTCCAAAAATTAGATCAAACGGTCAAAAATGTCCTTTTTGAATTTAATGTTCCCCAGATTAATTTAATCGGCCATTCCGCAGGAGGATGGATATCCCGAATTTATTTAGGAGAATTGCCTTACTCCGGAAGAGGTAATGACAAATCTTTACTATGCAATGGGCATAAACTGGTTGCAAATCTAATTACTTTAGGTACACCCCATTTTAGTCAAGAACGCTGGACGCGCCGGACTATTGATTTTGTTAATCAAAACTACCCTGGAGCATTTTATAAGGATGTAAATTACATTTGTGTGGCGGGGAAAACAGTTTTTGGTAATAAAAAGTTAGGTAGTTGGTTAGCTTATAACAGTTATTTATTAACTTGCGGCAAAGGAAATACGTGGGGTGATGGCATCACCCCCATTGAAGCAGCCCATTTAGAAGGCGCTCAAAATATTGTGATTGAAGATGTTCGCCATTCCCCCAAAAGCCCGCAAAGGTGGTATGGCTCCCCAGATATACTTAGTACCTGGGCTAATTATCTAAGTTAAGTTATCCTGTTTACATTCTGAAACATTTCTTAACGATTATTAGTTAAAATTGTAATAAAACTATAATTTTTTTGGTAAGGAAGCTTCAGTAATGCAAATCAATCAATTCGATTGGGTTATTAGGAGAATTGCAACAATTTTATCGGTCGTAGTCTTAACTTTGAGTTTAATCGCTGCTTTTAGTGGTATTTTGCTATCTTTTTACTACGAACCAACCGCAGGTGGGGCATATACATCATTGGAGGCGATAACTCTCCAAGTTCCTTATGGTTGGTTTTTTCGTAAAATTCACAGCTTGGCTGGGAATGGAATAATAGCGATCGCTTTAATACAAATCGTGGTGATGTTTTTAGGTAGACAATTTCGCCGTAGTTGGTTGGGTGCATGGATTAGTGGTATTCTCTTAGCTCTTACGGCAATTGGGCTTTCCTGGACAGCAATTATTTTGGCTTGGACCCAGGAAGGATACTGGAGATTTAATATTGAGCTCGGTACAATTCAGGCGATTCCCCTGGTTGGAGTTTGGTTAAAAAACATTCTTACTGGCGGTGGAGCAATTAATTCAGTAACAATACAACACCTTTACACTATCCATAGTTATCTCCTCTCTGTAGGTGTAGTTGTGCTGGCTGTAGTTCACCTATCAAGTTTGATTTGGCAAGAAAAACAAATGAGGGCCAAAAATGGAGTTTCAGTAGAAGAACGAGAAAGATTAAATCAGGCTGTTGATGTATCGCTAGCTGAAAGTTGAGATAGCTTTGCCAGTGGAAATTCTTCTACTTCAGGTAGTTTGTCTAAAGATAGACGATTTGATTGAGTTCCTCCGGAAAGACGCTTAAGTAAAGTTGGTCTGGGATCGTGTAGCAGATAAATAATCCGATCACCAATCTGCCATTGCTGGGAGGCGGGCATAACCATAAGATGTTTTTCTCGCTCTATAAGTAGGGGTACTAAGTCCCCTCCTTCCACCAAGCCTTTGAGAGATTCTTTTTGGTTTTCAATATCCGATTGGCTAAGTGTAGTAGTTAGCAATTTTACTTGTCCATTATTTAGGTATTCATTCCATCGCTTAATTGCCAAGTCGGATACAAATGCTTGATTGACCTTCTGACTATTATTTGCAGGAACTTTAGCGGTAGGATCTCTCGGATAAACAGCCAAAACCCTTGGAGGATCGAATTCTTCTGCTGCTCTTTGTGCCAAGACAAAATTGACTTCACCATTATTGGTCGCAGCCAAAAAAGTTCCTATCGATCCCAGACCCGCTCCTTCTAATACTTCTACATCAAATGCACTGCTAGCAATGACCTGAATGTTTCGATCTTGGGCTTGTTCGCAGGACTCCGGGTTGGTGTCAATCATTACGACTTTTTCTCCCCGCTCTTGGAAGAAGCGGGCAATTAACATACTCAAGGGGTTACAGCCAACAATTACAACTCCCGTAGCTTCTTTAGAAGTGATTTGTAAACAATTAGCTAACCAACCTGCTGTTAGTCCTTGACAAACTACCGTTACGATAATTGTCAAAAACACCAAAGCTTTAATGGCATCACCACCGTTGATACCATGCTGAGTTAGCAAAATTGCAAACAAAGAAGCAACAGAGGCTGAAACAATTCCCCTTGGTGCGATCCAACTTAAAAATAGTTTTTGTCGCCAATTAAAATTGCTATTCCAAGTACATAGCAAAATATTTATCGGGCGCACGATAAACATTAGTGCTAAAACACTAAATAAACTACCCCATCCTAAGGCTAATAGACTGTCAATTGATAGATCTGCGGCTAGTAATATAAACAGCACAGATACACTTAGTATGGTTAATTGACCTTTAAATTGACGTAGTTGGCGCTCTTCAGGGACTGAAGAATTGGCAAATACAATCCCTGCAACTACGGTGGTCATTAGTCCAGATTCGCTGCGAATATTTTGGGATAGCGCAAATAGACCCCATAATCCTGCCAGCACTAGTAGGTTTTTTAACTCGAAGGAGAGGAAATTCGCACGCTTGAAAACTAAGCTCATGACCCAACCACCAACACCACCAATTACTGCTCCTACTCCCAAACGCAGTAACAAACCAATGGCGGCGTTAATTGGACCAGCATCACTGTTCAAAATTGTGTCGAGGACGACAACGGCAAGAATAGCCCCAACAGGGTCAATTAAAACTCCTTCTCCTTCCAGTATTGCTGCTACTTGTCGGTCAACTTTTATATGTTTGAGTAAGGGAGTTACTACTGTAGGTCCAGTTACTACAACTAGGGAGGCATATAGGAAAGCGATTGGCCAAGGGAACTCACTTAGCCAGTGTGCGGCCATGCTACCCCCGAGCAGTGTCACCAGAGTCCCTAAAGTTACCAGTAATTGCAAGGTTGTAGAAACTTTACCCAACTCACGCAGGTCTAAATCTAATCCACCCTCAAACAAAATAATCGCTGTGGCAAGGGCAACAATTACCTCTAAGCCAGTTCCTAGCGTTTGAGGATGTAGTAGCCCAATGCCATCAGAGCCAAGCAAAATGCCAAAGAACAATAAGAATACAATGCCAGGCAATTTAAGATAGGCAGCAAGCACTTGAGCACTAATGCCCGCGACGATGGTTATCACCATCTGCAAAGTGATTTCAAAAGATTCTTCCATATTCGAGATTTTGAGCCATATATTTCAAAATCTTTTGTTAAGAATAGTAAAGACTAACTGCACTGGCTGCAATACTATACCCTTGCTAGACGGGGAAATACAGATAGTTTTTATACTCATGTTTAGGGAAATAAACAAAATTTTACCCCCTTTGTCAAACGTTAGGCAGAAATATTTGCCCATTAGGATTTAATTTCCCATCGATTGTACATAAGCTCTAATCCTTGATATACGGCAATTAAATGTAATCTGTTTTGACGTTTTCATTTAACATATACATCTATTTTAATTTAGTAACACTAAAGGTTTCCTATAGTATACTTTTGTCTTGCGTTGAATTGTCTTAAAGATTAGCCGGGTCTCAAAGTCTATATACTTATAAATGATGTCAAATCAACTTTGGCAGAAGTTAAAATTGGCGAATGTAAAACCTAGAGCTTGAGGCAATATTCCCCTAGTTACTGACTGTATCCTCACTTCTGTTTTTCAAAGGTAATATGAGACATTTTTAATCAACAGGTTGATATTCCTTTCTTGACATAATACTAGGATACTCCTTTGAAGTTGAGGATTTTGTATTTTGAGCCGCTCAAAAATTTGCTCAAAACTGTTGACACAAATAAGAAACTCCGCTAAATTATTAAAAGTCTGAGGCACGCGCCCCATCGCGCCCCCATCGTCTAGAGGCCTAGGACACCTCCCTTTCACGGAGGTAACAGGGATTCGAATTCCCTTGGGGGTATACAAAGACAAATGACAAGATTATAAAAGCTGTAACCTAGTTTATTGGGTTACAGCTTTTATATTTTGTTAGGCTAGTAAAAATTTAAAATCCTCAGGAATTTATCGGAAATTTAAAACACCATAAACGTAATAGCAAACCTTACTGTTTTATTTGATGTTTTAGTTTAAATCTAAAGCTTCCGTAGACCTTGTTTAAAGTTAAACTATTAGTTTTTAATCTCTTGCTATTTTTTAAAGAGATTTCATTCTAAATATGTATTTACTAATAATTTAAAATATAAGTTTAATTTATTAGTTTGATTTTATATAGTTATTGGTTTTAAAAATCTGTAAATCAAGCATAAAAATGCTCTTTAAGGTAGAGAAGTATTGACTTTCTCTACCTGAATCATAGCAAATTTTAAGCGTAGCTAAATAGGTTTTCTGTGCGTTGGCGAACAGCTAGCAAATTTGAACGTAAGTCATCACTCATTCGACGTTCAATTAATCCCACTGGCATTGTTAGTCTGGGTAAGATTTCGATGGTGTAGCACAGACTTGTTGCAACTTCCCCTTCCAAATAAATCGGTGCTAGCAGCCAACAGCCGCAGAAAACTTTGAAATCTCCTTCAACCATCTCGAAACAAATCTTGTCAGGAAAATATTCTTCCAGATCGAGAACAACTCGTGCCGAGAAATTCATCCGTAATAATTGCCCAGAACCTATTTGTTCCAATCGAATACCCCCCGTAGGATGTGGTAAAAGGCGACTTTTTACAAGGTTAGGGACGAACTGAGTCAAAGCCTCATAATCTGTAAGTACTTTCCAGACCTGTTCTATCGGGCGGAGAATGTGGATATTAGCGCTAATGCGTCGTTGTCGCTCAGAAATTTTTTCAACTTTGACATCAACAGCTTCTGAATTAACCGCGTCTGCAGTCAAATTCTCCTGATTTGTATTGCTGTTGCTAAAAGCGGAAAAATTGATTTTTTTAGGCGCGTAATGTTTTTCAGTTACTTTCATTTGGTGGTTCAGTTTCCTCAGCAAATTGTGGCAAAGTCAAAGTAAAACAAATTTTGCTTAATTCGGAGTTGGGAATTTCAGAACTGTCAACAGCGATCGTTCCATTAAGATGCTGTACATAAGATTTTACCAACGCCAATCCTAAACCAGTACCGGGAGTCCACCGACCTTTACCCCGACGGAATTTATCAAAAATATATGTGGCTTCTTCTTGAGATATACCCCTACCAACATTAATGATTTTAATCGATATTTTATCTGTGGAGTCGGAAATTTGGTGTTCTGCTTGCAATTCTACTTTTGTATCAGGTTCGGAATATTTACAAACATTTGATAGTAATTCAGTAAGAATACGCTCAAAACTTTCTATTTCCGTTTGCAGTTCAAGTGAATCTGCTGGTAATTCAAATAAAATTTCTAATCCTTTATCTGAGAGCTTTTTCTTAAAACGTTCTGTAATATCTTGAATTTTAGTATTTAAATCAATGCTTTCTAATTGGGGACGCTCTTGATGGGTTTCTAGTTTTTGCAGCGTGAGCAGATCGTTAATCAAGTCAATTTCTTTAGTACATTCTTCTTCAAGAATATTTAAGTATCTTGCTTGACGTTCAGGATCTATTCCCTTTTGACGTAGATTACGCAACGCCATCCGCATATTCGTCAAAGGATAACGTAGGCGATCGCTCATATTGCTGAGAAATTCATCTTTAAGCTCGTTGAGTTCTGCTAACTGTTTTACGTATTGGCGAGTTCTTTCATACAATTTAGCTTGAACTTCTAAACTACCCTGTAATTTATCGGTACGTTCATCTACTAAAGCTCGAACCTGTCTTAAAGTTTGATTTTGGATGATCGCGTTACTTAATTGAGCACATACCATTTCCACCATATTTAATTCAGCAGGCTTCCAACAGCGGGCTACAGACTGTTGTAGCGCCATAAATCCTAAGACTCTCCCTTGACTTTCCAAAGGAACTAAAAGCAATGCTGGTAAGACATCTAATGCAAACACTGGTGCAATTCCAGATGTGTCACCACGGCGACGATCAGAATTATTATTAATGACTACTGCTTTTCCAGAATCAGAAAAAGCACGCCGGGATAAACCACAATCTTTTAGCCAGTAAGAGCCATCTTCGGCAGATTCTGACTGTTCGATGACAATATTGTCTAGGTTTTTTGACCATTTACCGACTATTCTCGCTTTGGCTTTAGGAATATTTTCCTTGGAACGATTCCAGCGAAATAAGGGGTTAGTATATTTTAACGATATCAATAAACCACGATCTGCTTCCAATGCTTCAGCAGTAGCTGCTATCGCAGATTGGAGCATTTGATTTAGCTCCAGGTTGCTGCGACTCAGAATTGTTAACTGCTGAATTAAACTTTGATGAAGAGCACAAGTTTCCACATACTTTTTCTGGGAAGCAATCAACTGGATTTGCGCTACTTGTGAAAAAGCGATCGCACATGATGATTCAATCGCCCTGAGCAGTTCTTTTTCTGAGTCTTTCCACTCATAGGGCTGGGATTTAATCAAAAAGACTACACCGTCAATTTTTCCGCCAAATCTTGTGGGAATTACCAGTACCGATTTGATTGGTAAGGGTAAATGCCCGTGAGCGATTGCCAAAGTATTATTAATTGAATTAATGTCTTCAATTTTTGGCGGTTCAGATGCAAATACTAACTCATGTTTTTCCCATTGGTCGCTGGATAATATTTCGTTTGCTTGTGGTAAATCTAAGTCTTTAGGGGCACACCAATTTGCTGTAATTGTCTCTCCCGTACTTCCATTAGTAACTGTAACCAAGCAGCAACAATCGACTTTAAAAGCCAAGCCTAATAACTCGGCAATCTCTTGCAGCATCTCTTCTGGAGTTGGGCTATTGGCAATACTTTGATTAATTTTTTGTGCTAACTGGTGGGCATCATATTGCTCATGCAGCATCAGCTTAACCCGGTACTTGTGTTGTCGATCTATATCTAATTCATCAGAGTATTGCGGCAAGGACGATAAACGCTTTTTTCTTCCTGGTACACTCTTGGATAATGACCCCATTTTATTTGTTCCCGACTCCTGGAATTTCCGTAATCCTTGATCGCTTTGTCTGCACCCTGATGAACTCATATATTTCTGAGCAATATCTCTCACTTGTTATAGCTCTTTTATGTTTCAGATGACCAAATAATTTGGCTACATAATCTGAATAATTTTTAACATGTTGTATAAACACGTTCATACTGAGTAAAAGTACTAACCCATGCTTATACCTAAGAAGCTACAAGGGAAAAATTTAAATTAGGTTAGAAAGATGATGAATTTACCACTTCCTAACTTTGATTCAGAATATCCTTTGAGTAAATCTACATAAACCGTAAATACTCTATAATTCAGACCAAGATACGCCAAAAAGAATCCGCGTTAACACTGATGAATTTAAATAAATATGATACTTTTAGTTTTGGTTTTATTTTTACTTAAGTATTATGATTAAATGTGATAACACCTCAAAGTCTAAACTGCCAAATTTACTCAAAGATGAAGTTGAGTGAACTTACTTAATATTCTTCAAATTTTCCAGCAAAACAAATGCTCAACCCAATATTCTCAAGTCTCACTACATATTAAGTGGTGACGATGAACTTTGTGGTTAATTTGGCAATAGTCTACAGGGTTTATACTCAAATAAAATAAATTATAATTTAAATTAATATAATTAAAATTAATTATTGCTATAAGTTTTTTGATTAAAATATTTTACATTGGAATCAGAAACTGCCAAAAAATTTCTACAACTACAAATTCTGGTTGCAATAGCAGCCCAGCCGTCCCAAGATTTCAATCTTAAAGATAGCTGGGCTGCACTTTGCCGGACCGTATAGTTATCCGGCTAAACTCTCAACACTCAAAGGTACCATATCGCCATTTCTTGTTAATCCTAAAAGCATTGGTTGTTGGGGTTGAATTAAATGACCAGTGAGAACACAACGTTCTTCTTGTTGAGCGGTTGCAGCGATACTGGCTCTAATATCAGTTTTGGAAAATCGCGGCTTCCAATCTCCCGATTTTTGCTGAACATAATTCCACAGAATATTTCTGATCAGGGCTTGATATCCCTGATTGCCCGCAAGTTCTTTAAGTTTATCTTTGAGTTCTCGCTCCAAGCGAATGCTAGTAACTTCCATGTCGGTGGTGGGAGTGCGAGTAATTGTATGCATGATTTTTGCTCCTTTTATGTACAAAACTATAGACAGGATAGTAATACAAGTGTAGTATGTTTAAAGAAAGGATCAAACAAACAATTCTTATATAGGTGAAATTTTCTGTGATATTAACTCAACCCACCTCTACTTCCTCGCGTTATTCCCACGGCTTTTACAGTCGGGAATCAGGCGTAATGGGAGTGGAGTTTTTATGTGTGGGTGTAAATAGCCTTAAAAGGCGGTTAATTGCAGAATTTAACAAACATCGTGAATATACCAATTTTATATATACAAAAATTCGTGGGCGAGATTTAACACCCCAACGAGAACGAAAACGCGGGAGGTACAGGTTGAGAAATACTGTACCGATAAAGGACTAAAAGACTAACAGTCAATTCCAAGCCCCCGCTTCCGACCATGTTTGAAGCGGGGGTTTATTTATGAGGAGTCAAGCTGTGACGAGCGCAAGACAAATCTTAGAGCAATCTGTGGTGGTATTTTCTCAAAATTACCTGCCATTGTCTCGTATAAACATTAAGCGAGCAGTTGTACTGCTTGTTACAAAGAAAGCAGAACCCATCGAATTAATAACAGAAAAAGGATGGCGAGTTCATTCACCAAGCTTAGTACTTTACGTACCCAGACAAATCCGTTTAAAAACTGCTTCTGGCGAACGGATATGGAAAGTTCCCTCCGTTAATCGTCGAGAAGTATTGCGGCGAGACCACCATAGTTGCCAATATTGCGGTAGCGTTAAAAACCTAACATTAGACCATGTGATTCCTCGTTCCAGAGGCGGTCAACATACTTGGGATAACGTTGTTACTGCTTGCGAAAGGTGTAATTTCCGCAAAGGAGATAAAAGTCCCCGAGAGATGGGGATGAAGTTACGCACAAAGCCCAAGGCTCCAATCCACCCAGCGATTTTATTTGCTGAAGAATTCTGGAAGAGCGTTGCGCAAGAAGCAAACCTGGAATAACAGGAGAGCATGAGGAATGCTGAAATTAACTTATATGGAAACTAACTTTCACCTTGAATACCTCACTCAGTCCTTGGAGGATTGGGTACAGTCTAGAGTGATTTTAGCGCTGCGAGTTTGTCAACCTCTATGCGTGGAACCAAGTACTGCATCTTTTTTGCTTCCTGTTGATGTATTGGGATTGGAAACACTTCAAGCCGAAGCCAAACGCGAAGATAGAGAAGTCTTCAGTTTCTGTGTTTGTGATTCTGAATGCGTAGAAGTAAGTCTCAAGGGTGCTTGGTTATCAAATGGCTGTGAAGATGCAAATGGTTTATTTGTAACTGCAATTAACGATCGCACTGAATTTTTCCTGCACAAACTATGGTTGGAAGCACAGAGTTGTGCGTCAGTTGTGAGTGATTAAGAAGCTAATGGGTTTGCTTTTGGCGACCCATTAGTTTTTTGGCGATTAGGGATTAGGGATTAGGGATTAGGAATTGGCGATTAGTGAAAGCGTCATATGGTAATTGGTGATTATTAAATTTAAAATTTAACTCGTTAGGGTCATAAACTGATAAATAAAATAAATTACTAAAAATAATCTATTAAAAACTACTTATTAAAATTAAAATAATTTCTTCTGTAATACAATTGTAGTATCATGTAGGTAAGAGGGATGCAACAAAAAATAGGTTAAAGAGAAAATGCTGAAAGTTCACTTAACCTTAAAGTTAGATATATCTTTTAGAGCTTTCCAATTTAGAGCTTTTCAAAGCCACAATAAACAAGTAAAAAATATCAAACTTTCTCAAGCCAAATCCAATTTAAGGAGGAATGTAAACTACAAAACACCTGAATATCTGAATAAAGTGCAATCGATTTATTATTTAGAGCGTCAATGTTTTTGGTGATGATATGAAAACTCAAATTGAGATGATTCGAGCAGATATTACTACCCTTGAAGTAGAGGCGATAGTTAATGCTGCGAATAATTCTCTTCTGGGAGGTGGCGGCGTGGATGGAGCAATTCATCGTGCCGCAGGACCCGAGCTACTAGAAGAATGTCGTTTGCTAAATGGTTGTCCGACAGGAGAAGCAAAAATTACTAAGGGATATCAATTACCAGCAAAATACGTCATTCATACTGTCGGTCCGATTTGGCAAGGTGGGACACAAAATGAGGCAGAATTATTAGCTTCTTGTTATTTTTCCTGTTTGCTATTAGCAGTCGAAAATAAGATAAAAAATATTGCTTTTCCTGCTATTAGTTGTGGTGTTTATGAGTATCCACTTCAAGAAGCTTGTAATATTGCCCTTGAGTCAACTTTGAATTTTATTAAGGGCAGTGATGATTTAGAAAAAATTATATTTGTCAGTTTTAATAATTCTGTTTATCAAATTTATCTTGATGCTCGGCAAAAATTAGGTTTTGAATAAATAAGTTTTAGAAGATTTTAAGCATGATTTTTAAATAAAAAAATTTCATACATAAGTTTATATCAAAACATCTGCCTTGATTAAGTTGCGTTACGGCGTGGCGATGAAAGTAATCTTAAAACATATTTTTTTGCACGTCTAATATACCCTACTATATTTTTTTAAGAATATCTAAATATTTAATAGAGCAATATTATGACAATTTATTTTTACAGTGCTCGTGAAAAGATTTATGGCTGTTTTTCTAATTTTTCTCAACATGGTTTTAAGTTGGATGGAGATTGGTGGATAACTAGCGAACATTATTTTCAAGCCCAAAAATTTGTAGAAACCGATCGCCTTTGGTTTGAGAGAATACGGGATGTCACAACTCCAAAAGATGCTGCAAATATGGGACGTTCTCGCAAACACCCACTACGGAATGATTGGGAAAGTGTGAAAGATGAAATTATGTGCCGAGCAGTATTGTGTAAGTTTCAAAATCATCTCGAAATTCAAGAAATTTTGTTTGCTACTGGTGATGAGTTAATTGTTGAAAATGCACGAAGTGATTATTACTGGGGTTGCGGTGCTGATGGTACTGGAAAAAATAAGTTAGGAAAAATTTTAATGAAGGTGCGTGGAATTTTACGAGAACAATAATTCGGGTTTGGGTAATGGGTAATGGTTAGTTTTTTATTCGTATATGTCTTATGGAAAATAATACTAATAATATAAATATGCGTCCTTATGCAGGGGAAGTAGATTTAGAAGCCATCGCTAATCTAATTAATTTTTGTGATGCGACTTATCAGTTAGATCAAAAAACATCAGTTTCTGAACTAAGAGATGATTTCAATACTCCTAGTTTCGACCAAGAAAGCGATATATGCTTATGGGAAAATATTGATAAAAAGCTTATTGGTTTCGGTTCTTTATGGATAACTGAACCAAGCGATTCTATTGACGGTTATTTATCAATTTACGTTCATCCTAATCTTAAGAATAGTGCTCTGCAGTCTGAGATTATTCGATGGGGTGAATCAAGAATGCGTCAGGTAAGACAAGAGCGTGGTTTTGAAGTTAAGCTGCGTTCTCGCTGTCGAGATTCTTTTTCTGAACGCATTGTGACTTTAAAAAATCGCGACTTCACTATAGATCGCTACTTTTTACGGATGGAGCGATCACTATCTGAGCAAATTCCTCAACCAGATTTTCCGGAAGGTTTTACTTGGCGTCAAACAAACCCAGAGCAGGATGTAATCAAGTGGATGGAGCTATTCAATGATTCTTTTCAAGACCACTGGAATCATCATGATGTGACATTGGAAAACTTGCAGCACTGGCTTAAGAGTGAAAACTATAGATCTGACTTAGACTTGATTGCAGTTGATTCTAATGGTAAATTCGTTGCCTGCTGTTATGGTGAAATCTTTCCAGAAGACAATCTACATAAAGAATATAAAGAAGGGTGGATTAGTATTGTAGCAACGCGACGTGAGTTCCGTCGTATGGGAATAGGAAAAGCGATTTTACTGAGCAACTTGCATCAACTTAAAGCTGCTGGGATGGATGTCGCCAAGTTAGGGGTAGATGCAGATAATCCTAATGGTGCATTGGGACTCTATGAATCCATCGGTTTCCGAAAAATCTATACAACTCTTTGTTTTGTAAAAGATGTTTCCTATGAAGATGTTTGATTCAAGTTCAGTTAATTAGTTACTATCCCCCTAATAAGAAATTACCAATCACCAATCACCTATTACCCATCACTTAAATTGGCAAACGGTTAATATCCTGATTGCAGCCAATCACAACAATTGCTGTACCTGCTTCTAGACGTTGACTTGGTTCCGGATTAATTTGAAATTTACCATCGTGGCTGACTGCAAGAACATTTATACCGTAACGATTACGAAGTTGCAGTTCAGCAATAGTTTTATGATGAAAATCTTCGGGAACAATACATTCAATGATGCTATTATCTGGATCGAGTTCAAATCTATCCAGAATTGATGGTTTAGTCAGTGTTCTTGCTAAAGCGCAACCTGCTTCATCTTCAGGGAAAACAACATGATCCGCACCGACTCGGCGCAATAATTTGCTGTGAACTTCACTAGAAGCTTTGGCTATTACCCGGGATACTCCCCCTTCCTTTAAATTAAGAGTAGTAATGATGCTTTCTTGGATATAATTACCAATGGCAATTATTACGGTATCAAATTCAAAAATTCCTGCTTCTTCTAGAGCGCTGGCTTCTGTAGAATCTAATTGTAAAGCATGACCGGTAATTTCGTCTGTCAGGGCTTTTGCAACCTGCTTTTCATCTACATCAGTGGCTAGTACTTGGTAGCCCATCTTATGTAAACTCGAACAAACAGAACGACCAAAACGACCTAATCCAATTACAGCAAATTGCTGATTGTCTTTACGCAAGCCGCGAAAAAACGCAAATGATGACAGACTCACTCTATAGTTCCTTAATTATTGCTGTTTAGATTAAAGACATAAAATCGGACATTTAAAATCAGTTGTTGATTTCATTCTTGATTGAGTCCGATAATATCTAGTTTAAATAACTCTAACCTTAATTGCACTAGTTAAATCATGCTTCATACTAAAACTACTTTTCAACTTGAGTGAAGGACTTTATAGGAATTTGTTCTTTTTTAGTTAAACATACAGCAATACCTTTTTCATAATAAGCAGCTTCATTGATAAAAACCGGATAAACTGTTGATTCACCTTCGTAAAAAATGGTTTTTCCTTCAAAGTTGAGAAACAGTGGGTCGCCAGGATTAAGAGGTGCGTAATCTTTAAATTGTAATTGTGGATGAATCATTGCTTGTATCCCCTCTTCATCTCGTGGATAGTCAACAATTTCGGTACATCGATAAATGGTTAGTTGGGAAGGTGCTGTTGGTGCTTGACCTCGGTTATAAGCATCGATGTAGTCGAGAATCATACAAAGTAGTTTTTCTGTTTGCTCAAAAAACCATGCATTCAATACTCCTTGAGCAATTGGTCCAATTTCAATGGTCAATCCCAGTTCAAATCTTGATCGCAAAAAGCAGCGATCGTGACTTTGCTCCCACTGGTAAACTTTAATTGTTGGATCGATATTGCTTAAATAAGCTGCTAATTGTAGATTGAATGGACTATCGCTAACTGGAATGATGGTCAATCCCATATTAGCGGTCGTACTGTGCAAATCGAAAATCGCATCAACCTTAGAATTTTCTTCTGCAGCTAATACTTGATGAATTACCTTGGCTTGTTTATCTTCATAACTGGAACGCTGAGGATTTTCAAGGTCTTTAATAGAAAAACAACGGTTTAAGTCCCGATCTACATAGCGTCTTGCAACTGCGAATGCTTTGGGATTTGCTAGCAGAGTTATGGTTTCGAAACTGGAGCGTTTTACTAAGTCGGGAAAACGTTCCAACTTTTTTACTAAATAAGCTCCCGTAAATTCGTTACCGTGAGTTCCACCAATGATTGCAAGTCGTCTAATATGATTTGCACCCATAAAATATATTTCTCCTTTGTTTGAGAGAATTTTTTAATCTTTTTGAAGAACCTTTAATTCTTGTTCGCTCGAAAAACTATCTTCTCAGGTCTTTAAATGAAGTTTCTTGATAAATATTTGCTTTATTAGCCTTTTCAGCTTGTTTATAGTTTATCTGAATAAATGTATCTTCTTGTTTAAAAAAAACAGTATCAATCGACAATATACGTAAAAATTGTAACAATAAAATAAATGTACAAAGATAAGTATGATTTTTCTTGTAGGTAAGTATTAACTAGTAAATATAATTGCTAGAGTTAAATTTTCTATGGGTAAATACTGACAAGAATAAAGTTAAATACTATGACTATTGTCAATTCTTATTAATATCTATACCTATTACACTAAATCTAGGAGTTATAACCATCGTGAAAGCAACGAGTTTTCCTAGTTCTAAACTAGAAGCAACAGAAAAAGTACTCGATATCAATTATGTCTTTGCTCGTCACGAGACATTTCATCCTCGCCATGGTTGGTTGACACTCCCTGGTCTAAAGACGCAGAGATTCTTGGTTCGGTAACTCGCCGTTAGACAGCAGACTTGCGCCAACTGACTGCATAGGGCAAATCTCCCCAAGCGTAAGTACAAGCCATTGAATTGAGTTCGTCCGCAAAAGGAAACTCAGCAGATAACACTGCACAATATTTATTCAATGCATATTTATTGACTTTTTTATCCTTGTTGTCCATCCAGTACCCTAAACATTTGTTACGCACAAATTGACTTGTACGAATAGCATCGTCGACACAGCAAAACTGCTTTTCTCTTCCTTTTAGCTTGAACTCAAATATTTTCATTGACCCGACCTATCAATATTTATTAGTAACTATTTTGTTATCATACACGATAACTTTTTATTCTGTTTTAGTTAACATTTAAGTAAACGTGAATGTTAAAATACCACCTGCTATTTAATCACTGGAAGTATGGGAAAAGCAGGTCGAGCACTAAGGAAAGTATTAGAGTCTTACAACATTAGTCAAAGCCTATTAGCTAGAGAGTTGGGTGTTGAACGTCCCATTGTCTTTCGTTGGTTTCATGAACGTACAGACCCTACAGCGGAAAGAGTGGTGGAGATTGTTCAAACTTTACGACATATCAACATATCTGCTGCGACAGATTTTGTAGAAGCATACTTAGGAAATGTGACACACACAACTCAGATAAATTCAGAACAAAAGCTACCTCAATCAGAACGAGTTAATGTCTCAATATTGTCTCAAGTTTTTCACAATACAACTAACTCTTACAAGTATCTATTTTTTCTCTCAATATTAGATATCATCGCAAGAAGAAAATTTGATACATTATCACCTATTAGCTTTCGAGAAATAGTTGTAGAGATGTTGGCAAATGCTTGGTATCCTCACACTTACTTTAAACTTTCCTTTGGAAGGCAAGACCAAGTTACAAATAAATTAGATTCTCTAAACTTAGAAATTAGCGGGCCAATCTTAAAATTTAGAGATGCTGATAAAAAGTTTTTACGAAAAACACTTCATTATCAAAACATTGATGACATTATTAATTTTATAAGTAGGTATGTTCCCTTTCGCCTTATTCGTCCGTTTTTTACCTCAGAAACTAAGGGTTTAGCAGATGCAAAAATAAATCAAATTCTTGTCAGTCTAACCTATGATAAATTTGAATTAACAAAACCTATTTATTGCTTTGACTCTCAAAAATTAAAAAATTGTACGGCAATTGTTTTACATCAAGACTGGGTAGAATATATTGCAGAAAACTATTCAGTTATTAGAGGCTGGGTATCTTGGAAATGGCTTTGCTATATGCAAAGATGTAATCCAAATGTACCAGCGATCGCAAATAAACTATTTCCCCCACAGCAAAGAGAATCATTAACAAGTCAGACTAAATTCTGGAAACTTGTTTTAGAAAATACAGAGGCTCACTGTATTTACTCTAACTTTGCTTTAAATACAGACAATTTATCTCTTGACCATTATTTACCTTGGTCTTTTGTTGCTCACGATCAGCTTTGGAATTTGATTCCGACAATTCCATCAGTTAATTCTAGTAAATCGAATAATATCCCATCAGTAGATAAGTATTTTATTAAATTCGTTGAACTTCAGCATATTGGTTTGATGATTTCTTCTGAGCATCTTCCAGAAAGACAATGGAATAAATATATTGAATCATATCTAACTGACTTAAAAATATCAGATCAAAATAACTTGCTTGATTTAGAGATTCTTCATTCTGCATATAGAAATACATTTCTTCCTCTATTATCTTTGGCTACTACACAGGGCTTTATGGCAGATTGGTCATATCAGAATACATAATTGACTAAATTAAGTACGTCAGATGAATAACTCATCCGGTATAGAAACTCCCTCCCACGTGCTCAAAGTAATGGATTTACCACTGGAGGTGATGGAAGGAGCGCTGCGAATTGGTATCGGTAAATTTACAACAAACGAAGAAATTAAATGTGCAGCAGAAATATTATCATCTGCGATCAATTTAACTCGTAAGGCTATGCATCGTAAAGCTTAGAATTTGTTATTTCTCTGTTTATTAAATGTATAGCACTACGTAATTAGTTTAGGACATTGCTAAATGCTGTTCTTCATAGACGTACTAAAACCTGTATAGCACTACATCGCGAGGTTAGGACATTTATAAATCCTAAAGTCTATATATAGTAAGTTTATGTCCTACGGACACGCGATGCTAATGACTTTTTACTTGCACGTAGCGCTATATCTATCCCACAAGTAAATTTTCCTCAGGATAGTGGATACTAGTAGGTCGGGGATCGCCAAGAATCGCAGACATTAATAGCAGCACCCCAACTCTACCAATATACATGGTGACAACTAAAATCAACTTAGCTGGAATTGATAAAGCAGCAGTAATACCAGTTGAAAGACCAACTGTAGCAAAGGCAGATACTACTTCAAAGAATATTTCTAAAAATGATAAACTCGAATCAGTAAGGGAAATAACAGTAGTAACAACAATCACTGTTGCAACTGAGCCAACTAAAACACCAATGGCTTTGAGGACCAAAGGAATTGGGATTCTACGTTTATACAGCAAAACCTCCTCTTTTCCCTGCAAAATAGTTTTGGTACAACTAGTTAACACTCTCAAGGTGGTTGTTTTCATTCCCCCACCAGTACCACCAGGACATGCACCAATAAACATAAAAGCTATTGTGATAAATAACCCGGTATTAGTCATGCTACCAATATCAATACTGTTAAAACCAGCAGTTCTAGTAGTAACTGATTGAAACAAAGCTGCTAAAAACTTTCCGTCAAAATTTAAGCTTTTTAATGTTTCAATGTTTCTTAATTCCACACCAAAAAATGCAACAGTTCCAACTGCTAACAAAAATACAGTGGTGCTAATAGCTACTTTAAAATCTAAAGAAAAAATTTGATTTTCTCTTCTTCCCTGAAATCGATCGCGCAACCAAACAAAAGTTTCTAAAATTACTTGATAACCAATACCGCCAAAAATAATTAACCCACTAATAGTCAATATCACTAGTTTTGAAGACTGATATCCCGACAAGCTATCAGCAAACAGGCTAAAACCAGCATTATTCCAAGCGCTAACGCTATGGAAAATAGCTAGCCATAGTCCCTTAGCCCATCCATGTTCGGGTACGAATCCCCGAAGTAATAATAATATGCCTGTAATCTCAAAAATTAGGGTAGTAGCAATAATCGAACGAATAATTTTGGCGCTACCTTGCATCCCCCTACGGTCTAAAGCTTGCTGAATAGCCATCTTCTGTCTGAGGTCAAATCTACGCCCAGTTAGCAGAATCAGAAAGGTCGTAGTGGTCATATAACCCAAACCACCAATCTGAGCTAGCAGCAAAATGAACAGTTGACCCCAAAATGAAAAATATGTGCCAGTATCCACCACAGCTAAACCAGTAACGCAAACAGCCGAAGTAGCCGTGAATAAAGCAACAATAGGGTTATTCCAATTACCGCTGCTGGTAGAAAAAGGCATCATCAATAAAATAGTCCCAACAGCAATAACTGTGAGAAAACCAAAACAAATTGTACGAGAAACAGTCATTTAAAAATACAAAAACAAATGATTATACAGGATGATTTAGTTGGTACTATCCCGACGGAGAAAAACACCCTAATTCAAATAAAAACACATGGTAGCCTAACTTTATGTAGTTTTAAATTCTAACTTTTCTTAACATTGCTTACTTCATGAGTGCAACAATATACCAACAAATCCAGCAATTTTACGATGCTTCTTCTTCATTATGGGAAGAAACTTGGGGCGAACATATGCATCATGGTTTCTATGGTGTAGATGGTAAAGAGGAAAAAGACCGCAAACAAGCACAAATAGACCTGATTGAGGAAATACTTAGTTGGTCGGGGGTAGAACAAGCAGAAAACATTTTAGATGTAGGTTGTGGGATAGGAGGTAGCAGTTTATATCTTGCAGCAAAATTATGTGCTAAGGCGACAGGTATTACTTTAAGTCCGGTACAAGCGAAACGAGCAAACCAACGCGCTCGTGAACTAGGTTTTGCTGCTAGAACAAATTTTCAAGTTGCAGATGCTCAAGAAATGCCATTTGCAGATAATTCTTATGACTTGGTATGGTCACTTGAAAGTGGCGAACATATGCCAGATAAAACCAAGTTTATCCAAGAATGCTATCGCGTGCTCAAACCTGGCGGAAAACTTATCGTAGTAACTTGGTGTCATCGACCTACGGATCGATTACCCCTAACAGCACAAGAAGAAAAACATTTAGCTGAAATTTATCGGGTTTATCACTTACCTTACGTGATTTCTTTACCAGAATATGAAGCGATCGCTCGGAATATCTCTTTAAACAATATTCGTACTGCTGATTGGTCGCAAGCTGTAGCGCCATTTTGGGATTTAGTGATTCAATCAGCCTTCAATCCCAAAGCAATTTTCGGTTTGTTGACATCTGGTTGGGACACAATACAAGCTGCTTTGTCTTTAGGTTTAATGAGCGAAGGTTACAAAAGTGGGTTAATTCGCTTTGGCTTACTTTACGGGACGAAGTGAGTAATAAGTAATGAGTAATAAGTAATGAGTAATAAGTAATGAGTAATAAGTAATGAGTAATAAGTAATGAGTAATGAGTAATGAGTAATAAGTAATAAGTAATGAGTAATGAGTAATGAGTAATGAGTAATGAGTAATGAGTAATGAGTTATTCATTTCCCAGTCGCTATATGCTGCGCTAACGCCAATCTCTAATCCCCATGGCGGGCACGCAGTGCTATCACCATATGGCTAACACCACGTTACCGCTAACGCTAATCCCCAAATCATGAGTCAAATAACTAAACAATTAAGATCTCAAAGTAATTGGTTTTATTCTTTGTGGAAATTTTCCCGCCCACATACGATTATTGGTACAACCTTAAGCGTATTAGGCATATATTTGATAGTAATTTCTTTACTACCAGATTCTGAATTAAAGTTAGGAGTGTTTTTTGGTACTTGGATTTCTTGTTTGCTTGGAAATATTTATATTGTCGGATTGAATCAGCTTGAAGATGTGGCGATTGATAGAATTAACAAGCCACATTTACCACTTGCTTCGGGAGAATTATCGCTGCGTACAGGTAGGATAATTGTTACAAGTACAGGTATTTTATCTCTGCTTCTTGCTTGGTATCTGAGTCCGTTTCTGTTGGGAATGGTATCTATTAGTTTGGCAATTGGTACCGCTTATTCTTCACCACCAATTCGCTTAAAACGTTATCCTTTTTTAGCTGCATTATGTATTTTCTCAGTGCGAGGAACCATTGTAAACTTGGGTTTATTTCTGCACTTTAGTTGGGTATTTAAACAATCACAAATTATTCCACCACCAGTTTGGGCACTAACTTGGTTTATCCTAGTTTTTACCTTTGCGATCGCTATTTTTAAAGATATCCCTGATGTTGATGGCGATCTTGAGTACAATATCACTACTTTTACTATTCAATTAGGAAAAGAAACTGTTTTTAATTTGGCACGTTGGGTTTTAAGCGTCTCTTATGTCGGCATAATTTTAGTTGGGTTTTTGGATCTTGAGTTTGTTAACTCCTCTTTTCTAATGTTTTCCCACTTAACTGCGTTGATTTTAATGTGGTTTAAAAGTAGAGACCTAGATTTGCAAGACAAAATTGATACAACTAGTTACTACCAATTTATTTGGAAGTTATTCTTTGTTGAATATTTGATTTTTCCTTTTGCGTGTCTTTTGGCTTAAATCAACTAACTTCTTAGTAGTTATTTCAATCGCTACTTGTTATTAATTTAGTTCTTTAATTCCTAAATTTTGGGAAAACAAAATTTTTTACCCTTACTATCAAGACGTAATAATTGAAAATGATGCTGGAAAATTTACAATCAAATAATATTTTTGCGGTTGCTGTAGTTGCGGGTAGTATAGTTCTCTTAATTTACTTTGCTATTAAGACTTTAATCACCTCTAATCGCTTTCAGAAAGGCATAGATTTATATCAGCAACAAGATTATAAAGGTGCAGAAGCTGCATTTCGTAGAGTAATTGCAATTAATTCAACAAATGATGTTGTTCATCTATTCTTAGGTGATAGCTTGATGAAACAAGGTAAAGTTGCAGAAGCTGCTACTGAATTTAAAGAAATCATTAATCGTGCACCGAAAAAAGCTGAAGCTTATTTACGTTTAAGTAATGCTTTGATGGAAGAAGAAAAGAAAGAAGAAGCAATTAGTAATCTCAAAAAAGCCCAGGAATTATTACAAGCACAACGCCAACCAATAAAAGCTAAGAAAGTTGAAGAATTATTGCAGAAAATTAGTCAGAAGTAGGGGATTGGTAATAAGTAACAAGTAATAAGTAATAAGTAATGAGTAATAAGTAACAAGTAACAAGTAATAAGTAATAAGTAATGAGTAACAAGTAATAAGTAATAAGTAATAAGTAATAAGTAATGAGTAATGAGTAATAAGTAATGAGTAATAAGTAATAAGTAATGAGTAATGAGTAATGAGTAATAAGTAATAAGTAACAAGTAACAAGTAATGAGTAAATGATAACTGAGAACAATGTCTACATACGAGCGGATATATGAAGTAGTGCGCCAGATTCCTAAGGGAAAAGTAACTACTTATGGTAATGTTGCTGATTTAGCTGAACTCTATGGTAAAGCGCGCTTGGTAGGTTATGCTCTTTATCAAGTTGATAAGGATTCAGATATTCCTTGGCATCGGGTAATCAATGCTAAAGGTGAAATTTCCTATTCTCCACTACGTCGAGGTATGGACTATCTGCAACGAAATTTACTTGAAAATGAAGGTATTGAATTTAGTGCAGAAGGCAAAATTAATCTCAACAAGTATAAGTGGTAGTTGGGGATAGCACTGCGTGCCGCCTTGCGGCATATAGCGACGGCGACTGAGGATTGCTAATGGATAATTGGTTATCGTTAATTGCTAACTGAGAACCGTTAGCGGCTAGTGTAAGCGTACCGGTTTGGACGCGTCTAAAGACGAATGCACGCGGCTTGCGCCGTTAGCGTAGCAATAGCAATGCCTTACCTGCGGATCTGCCGTCGCCATAAAAGCTCTAGGTATTGCGTGCGCAATCTAGTGTAAGGGTACTGTAAGTATTGCGCATTAACTGTAGCCCGTAAGGGCGTGGCGCAAGCCATAAACTGTTAACTGACAACTTTAACTGACAACTGGTGATAGGTGAATGGGAGAACATAAGGGTAAGGTTTACCTTGTAGGTGCTGGACCAGGAGATATAGGATACTTAAGTTTGAGGGCTTATCAGCTTTTAGATCATGCTGATGTATTGGTATATGACGCCCTTGTAGATGCTAGTTTACTGGATTTGGTACCAAATAATTGCTTGAAGTTGGATGTAGGTAAACGCGGTGGAAAACCTAGTACTCCCCAAAATATAATTAATCAAATATTAGTTAAGTATTGTCAAGAAGGTAAACAAGTCGTTCGACTGAAGTCAGGAGACCCATTTATTTTTGGACGCAGTGCAATTGAAATTAATGCTTTGCGCAAAGAAGATTGTGAATTTGAAGTCGTACCTGGAATTTCCTCGGCTTTAGCTGCACCTTTATTGACAGGGATTCCTCTCACTGATAAAGTTCTCAGCCACTGTTTTGCTGTATTTAGCGGTCACGAACCAAATAACCTTGAGTGGGAAGCACTATCAAAAATAGACACATTAGTAGTTTTGATGGGTGGACGCAACATTACTGAAATAGTGAAGCGACTACAACAACATGGGCGTTCACAAAATACACCAATTGCTATTATTCGTTGGGCTGCAACAGCACAACAAGAAGTGTGGACGGGAACCTTAGAAACTATTCTGAAAAAAGTATCCGGAATAAATCTCTCACCAACAGTGGTTGTTATTGGTGAGGTCGTGGGGTTACGCTCGTTTCTAGAATTTGAGACTATGTATCTAAGGAATCCACTTAAGCGAGCATTACACTCGAAGAAAATGGCTATTCATGAAACAGAAAAACCCCGATCTACCGGTTCACAAGCTGTTACTTCTAAAAATTCGCAGCTTCCCCTTAATGGTAAAACAATTCTAGTGACCCGTGCCACTGGACAGTCAAGTGAATTTAAAAAACTTTTAAGTACATCAGGTGGCAATGTTATTGAAATGCCAGCATTGGAAATTGCTCCACCTTCTAGCTGGGAGGCTTTAGATGCTGCGATCGCGAATTTAGCTGATTTCCATTGGTTAATTTTGACTTCTGTTAATTGTGTAGATTATTTCTTTGAAAGATTGATCGCACGGGGTAAAGATATACGCGCACTTGTTAATACTAAAATTGCTGTAGTGGGGGAAAAAACTGCTCGAAGCCTTAAAAAACGTTGTTTACAACCAGATTTTATTCCACCAAATTTCATTGCTGATTCTTTAATAGAACATTTTCCAGAAGAACTAACAGGTAAAAAGATTTTGTTCCCCAGAGTTGAAAGTGGTGGTAGGGAAGTTTTAGTTAGGGGATTGACTGCACAGGGTGCACAAGTACTAGAAGTTGCAGCTTACCAATCTTGTTGTCCCCAGGGTGTTCCTCCTTCCGCTGAGTTGGCTTTGCAAAGTGGAGCGGTAGATGTGATTACTTTTGCTAGTTCTAAAACCGTAGCATTTTTCTATGAATTAGCAGAAAAAATATTTGCTGAAAATACTGGAGATACCCAATCATCTTTGTTGTCCCATTGTTTAGAAGGAGTTTGTATTGCTTCTATTGGTCCACAAACTTCTAAAACCTGCAATTCCTTAATTGGGCGCGTTGATGTTGAGGCACAAGAACATACCCTAGATGGGTTACATCAAGCACTCATTGAATGGGTTACAAATTACTCACACAATTAGTAATCAAAATGTAGAGACGTAGCAATGCTACGTCTTTATCGATAGTTTATTTGCATTTCATAAAAACTACGCAAAATTGTAGATTTATATATATTTTTGAGGATGGGTACCAACACTCAACAATCGTTAAATTCCCATCATAAAACACTGGTTTATATTCAAAAGATATCATGCAGAAAGATTACTCCGAGCTACCTGGTCAGCGGTAATAGCAACAGGTAAAAGTGGGCTGTGGAGAAAATCAAGGTTCCAATTGTGCTTTCAATAGTGCTGAATCAGTTTCTCCCGTCATCGGATGATAATTTGAGTCTTCTTCGGGGTAAAAAGGAACTTCGACTAACTCATCCTTTTGACACATTTCCTTACGCATGTGGTAAAACTCTGCTTCAATATTTTGAGTGTAATTTAGCAAAAGAGGTTTGTATTTTGGAGAGGTGCGTTTTTCTATCTGTTCAAATAAGATTTGTTTGGATTTATCTATCATTTCCCATCTCACTCCAACATTTGGCATAACCATTACACACAAGCGTACCAATTCCTGTTTTACAGATTGCTGATTTCCCTCTAGTACACATAGCCACAAGTAAGCTTGGAACATGTCGAAGTCACGAAGACAAGAGTGTGCTACATCTGGATTGCCCAATCCTCCTCTTGCACTACGATGAGCGGGAAACGATTCTAAAAGTTTCCAGTAAACTGTCGAGCTAATTTCAGAGGTTTGAGGAAACATTTGTTCAACTAAAGCTAAAGGCTCTGAGTCTCGTTCATGTTGGGCTGCTGCTGCACAGATTCGTTGCCAGGGAATGGCGACATGTTCTTCAATAAATTTAAAGTAAGGACATACCAATACTTTTTCAACTGACGTCAACTGGTTGACAAGAAATTTGTTTGTAAAATTGAATAATGTTGTAAGAAAGCCAACCACACGCCAATTTTTTGCCATCAAGTGTAAGTCTTGATATTTAAACAGCAAAGCTTCTAATTGATTTGCTAAATCTTCTACTTTTGGGATTGTAGATAAGGTAAGATTAAATTGATCAGAGTCATTGATTGTTGCTTTTAGATTTTTTGTAGTGTTGACAACAACTCCATACTGCTGTTGATAGGACTCTAATAATCTTTGATAAATTTGAAACGCGAATTCAGTAATTCGCTGCCCCATATGAAATTCACCAATAATCTCGGGGATATAGTCGTATAGAGATTGTGCTTGAGTGGCAATCTGATTGGTTGTGCGATCTAAGGAATTATTCAATAATTTAGCAGCTGTTAGAGATCGAGATTCCGGCGAAGCTGCATTTATCAATTCTCCATAGAATTTAGGATTTTGGGAGAGAGAAGATATGTCAACTGTGTAACGCTTTCCCCAAAGTTCAATCATGCGCTCAGACGAAGGAGTTCTAGTAATATCAACTATTTGAAACATGCAGATATTTAAAAATTTAAGGTAGGGAACATTTAGTAACAATATACATCCATCAGATGACTAAAAAATCTAATCTTCTGTCATTTTTTTATACTGATTCAATTTAGCTAGGATTAAGTTGTTAAATGTAATACCTTGCAATTAAGATGTATTAATTTAAGTATCGTAAAATTTAAAACAATTTCCCCAAATATTAACTATCAAATAGATTCTGAAAAGTGTGGACGTAATAAAACGACAATAAAGAATTAAAATAATTGATTGTTTTAATAATATCAAAAGTTAATGTTAAAACTATGTGACATTTTTGACTGCTTTGTCGTACTGACGGGCTTAGTTACAGACTAAAACTGAGCAAAAAAAGCACAAAGGTAAATACATTTAATTTTACTATAAGTAGTATAAGAATTTAAATAAAAATTAGACAAAGAAGGAATCACAAATTTTTTTCAATTAAAACATAAATAAGAATTAGCTTTTATATTGATATTACTTGTATAGCAATCCTAAATCATTCGTGTTAGCCGCATCAAAGATGAACGCGTAAGCGTACCGTAGGTAAGAACCGATATTGTAGAGCTTTTAATGAACTAGTAAAATATTAACTAAAAATTAAATTAAAAAGTTCCACGATTTTTACATACAACTGATTTCATTTAAGTGAAGTACACATATTTTTTATAATGTAGGGAACAGGGGAAATGTACCTCATTTACTTGCAAAGTGCTGTATAAACAAAATAAATAAACAAAAACGGAACAGTGAATGCGTGTGATGGGGCTTTGAAAACCCCCACCAACATTTACCATCAACGCTTGTGGGGGACTTAAACCCAATATTTTTATTTATTAGGGACCAGGAAAAAGGTGATGTCTACCTGTTCCCTGCTTTTTGTTTCCCATTATCTTCTTGTTTACTTAAATTTTCATCCGTTTCTGAAGACTCAATAGGAGTATTAGCTGGAAATAAAGCAACTACATGAGGAACTGGACGGGGTTTGTATCCCACCAGCGATTCACCCTTATAAGCTAAGGAAGTACTTGCACCAGAGTCCAACATCACTGCTTCTTGTAAACCAGCTTCAGCTAATACTTTTCCTAGTCTTACTGAATCAATTGGTTTTGCACTAACTCCAATAGTTGGTTGTCCATTTTGATTAATACCCCAAAAAGCCCGGAAACGTATTGCGTCAAAACCATAAAGGTCACCAAATGTTTCTCTAGGTTGAGGTTCTCCGTTTTTGACTAACCAAGCAGCAGCGACAAAAGCATCATTAACAGAATTTAGTTCCGATTGTATCCCTTCCAAGGTGTTATGTTTCTCGGAATTAAAAAACACAAATTTTGCCATTTTGTTGTTAATCAAAACTAGAGGACGACCTGTTAATTTGGGAATTTCTCCAGGATTCCCAGGAATAAAACCTTCACCTCGTTGGCTTAAAACTGGTCCAATCATCACATTGGAGTTGAGGTATTTAAGAGAGAAGAAACCACCATCTACTGCAGCAACAGCACCTGTATTTTTGATAATGTCTGGAACCTGATAGCGAGTATCAGCATGAATAGTTTCAGGTTTACCGCCAGAAATTAAGATTAGGGGAGTTCTACCAATTCTAACTTTTTCTTTGTGGATTGTTGCTTGGAAGTCGAAACCACACTTTGGTAATGATGGACCACCTGAAGCTTGCTTAACAATTTCCTCTAAACTAGACTGACCAAAACGACCGATTGCAAATAAGTCTTTAGACTCACCAGCAAATATTTCCTTATTGTCATCCATTGCTAATGCAGCTACATACCTGGCTTCTTTAACAAGCTCTTTTACTCTATCATTGTGCTTCCCGGCTGGATAAGTAAAGTAATCAATAGATTCCCCTAATTCCCTTTCCAGAATATTTTTAGACTCTACGATTTCTTCCTGGAGTTCCTCATCAGACATCTTTGTCAAGTCTTGAGGGTGGGTTTTACTGTGACTGGAGATTGTAACTAATGGAGACTTTGACATTATTTTTAATTGCTCCCAAGTTACATGGGAACGACCTGTATCGATCCCCATATTTTTGGTGTAAACAGAAAATACAGCTGGATAGTTATATTTTTGCAATAAAGGATAAACATACTCGTAGTGACCCCCATAACCATCATCAAAGGTTAATAGAATCGGTTTTTCTGGTAAGGGATTTCCAGTACGTAAATGAGTAATTAGTTGATGTAAGCTAATGGGGGTTAACCCTTCTGATTTAATTAGTTCAAAATCCGCTTCTAATTCTTTAGGGGTAACGTCAAAAAATACTTCCTTCTTCGGTAGGATGTCATGATACATGACTACCGGAACTTTAGCTTTTTGCGCTCGCTCATGGATATTTGGGAAAGGTGCAGCTGTCAAAGTCAAAGTATCGGGGTAATCAGTACTTTTGAAGGTTATTTCTGCTGCAACTGATGTTTTATCGTTATCGGGCTCAAAATTCCTCCCGACAGTTTCGTATTTATCGCAAAATTGCTCTAATGCAAGTGGCTTTTTAATATAATTATTAACGTTTAAAGTCTTAGGTACTTCTAATTCATTTAATGATAAAGAAAAATTACCAATTCGACTAATAAATAAACTTAAAGGAAGAACTAAACCTGGAACTACCAATGCAAGACCGAAGAAAGCAACGTATCTGTAACGTTTATTTGGTCGGGAAGATTTATTATTTTTAGGCACCATGTTTATAGCTAAAAAATGTTAGCAAATAAGAACCAAACTCAACCGTTGCAAACACATGCAATTATATTATTCTCGTAATAAGATTTCGCTGTTAGGCGATAAAGAAGAGAATAAGGAGTAATTAAGAAATTATTGATAAATAATAGGGAATCGTTTATAGAAATCTTAAGTGTCAAGAAATCTAACTTAAAACTCTGATTTAAAACTATTTAAGCTGTCGCCTAATCTTTAGATGCAACACACCAAACTGAAGGATAGGTAAATGTAATGCTTTACAGCATATGTATTTGCCTCCTAGTATGTAGCAATTAAATTGAGATTGAATTGAAATATATTACAGAGCAAAAATAATTTGCGATGAAATCATTAATTAAATTCCAATCGCATTTACATATAATTTGACTTGAATTAAAAATTCAAGTTTTCAATTTTTCAAGTTTTCAATTTTTTAAGTTTTAAGCTGAACGTTTATTAGTAGCATTTTTAACAATCCAATTATACCAACTTTCTAAACCATTGCCAGTATATGCTGACAACTGAAATATTTTAATTTGTGGGTTGATTTGACGTGCGTATTCTATACAACTTTCCAGGTTAAATTGTAGATATGGGATTAAGTCAATTTTCGTAACAATCATAACTTGGCTGCTACGAAAAATATGGGGATATTTGATTGGTTTGTCTTCTCCTTCAGTTACAGAAAGTATGGTAACTTTGAAGTTCTCTCCTAAATCAAATAAAGCAGGACAAACTAAATTTCCTACATTTTCGATCGCCACTAAGGAATTATTGGGCGGTTGGAGTTTTTGCAAACCCTTCTGTATCATTGTCGCATCTAGATGGCAACCTGTTCCCGTATTGACTTGTATTACAGGACAACCAGTTTCTTGAATTTTTTTTGCATCATTGAAGGTTTCTTGATCCCCTTCAATCACACTAATACTCAAATGTTGTTTTAAATCATTAATAGTACGAGTTAAAAGGGTAGTTTTCCCCGCACCAGGAGAACTCATTAAGTTTAATGCTAGGATACCTCTGTGATTGAGCCATCTGCGATTTTGGGCTGCAATTGAATTATTCTTAGCCAGAATATTTTTTTCTAAAGATATAGTTGTACCATGCTGCTGAGCATGAATTTCTGAAGCTGGTTTGGCATGGTACTCGTGGCTGTGAGAATGGGTAATGACTGTACCATCACTTAAAGTATGAGAATGAATTGTCTCTACTTCACCTTTGTGGAGATCGGTTATTTTTGTATTTCCATTATCAGAACAGCCACAAGTTACACACATATTTCCTCCACTTCTATTTCTTTAATTTTTAATTCTTCACCGGCAACTACGTCTATTTTTGAGCTTCCACAATTACATCTAAAAACATATTGCTCTAAAGTAAATTCCGCTCCACATTCACAACAGTGTCCTACACCGGGAGTTTCTAAAATCTCCAGTTTAGCTGAGGCTAAAACAGTACCTTGAGACACCACATCAAAGCAAAATCGTACAGATTCAGGCATAATTGCTGAAAGTTGACCAATTTCTAATAACACGCGATTTACTTTCTTTCCTTGAGCGTGTTCTGTGACAATAGCCACAATGTTTTTAGTGATTCCAAGTTCGTGCATTATTAGGGATTAGCGATTAGCGACTGGGGATAGCCCGCCCGCCGCCTTGCGGCATATGGGTATTAGGGACCAAGGATTGGAGATTGGTGACTGGTAATTATTAAGTAATTCTCATTACTCATTACCCATTACCAATTACCTATTAACAATTAACAATTAACAATTAACAATTAACAATTAACAAATTCTCGGTAGTTGCTCGCCAACAAGCATATCCAGTATGCGATCGCTACCGAAACTAGTTTTTAATAGGACTACACCGGTCGGTGAGGAAATGACTTCGCCAATAATCCGAGCATTTTTCCCGAAGGGGTGGGAGTGCATTGCAGCTAAAACAGTTTCGGCATTTTTAGATCCGACGACGACTACTAATTTACCTTCATTTGCAAGATATAAGGGGTCTAAACCAAGAATTTCGCAAACACCTTTGACTTCTTCACATACGGGAATACATTCTTCCTTTAAGCGAATTCCCACATTAGAACTCAGAGCAAATTCGTTTACAACCGTTGCTAAACCACCCCGAGTAGCATCCCGCATTGCACGAACTTCAGGACAAATATCAAGGATTGTTTTGACTAAATCATGTAGTGGTTGACAGTCACTTTCAATATCAGTTTCTAGAGCTAACTCCCCACGGGCAATTAAAATAGCAGCACCATGATTCCCTAGTTCACCATTAATAATTACCGCATCTCCAGGTTGAATATTGTTGGCAGAGATACAAACATCAGGGCGAATTATGCCGATTCCGGTGGTATTGATAAATAGTTTATCTGCCGCACCACGGTGGACAACTTTAGTATCACCAGTAACTATTTGAACGCCTGCTTTTTTTGCCGCACTTTTCATACTTGTGGCGACACGTCGTAAAGTTTCTACAGAAAATCCTTCTTCTAAAATAACGCTGCAAGTAAGATATAAGGGTTTAGCACCACTAACAGCTAAATCGTTAACAGTTCCATTAATAGCTAACTCCCCAATATCAGAGCCAGGAAAAAATAAAGGATCTACAACATAGGAATCAGTGGTAAGAGCCAGTTTATCCCCATGTTCCATTAAACTTGCGATATTAAAACTTGCTTGGTCTTCTAACTGGGAAAGAATCGGATTATCAAAAGTATCAACAAAAATATCATCAATTAAATCTTGCATGGCTTTCCCACCACTACCATGTGCGAGGGTGATGTTACGCTCGCGTACTTTACCTCGGCGACGGCGGACTCTTTCTATATTTTGAAATAACGAATTATGTGATGCATTATGTGAAGTTATTTTCATATTAATTTCCTGTTCTTAAATACAGAGTAAAACTACTTAATAGGATTAATTTGTTTTTTTAATGACTTTGATTTTGACCGCTTACAACTTATGACTTATTTTAATCATTTGTAAATTAGAAAATATTCATTTCCTAGCATTGAGAACAGTACTAATGAATCATATTAATTCTCTCACTTTACAGATTCCCGTAATATTCCTTCTTCCTTAAAACCAAGAGATTGATAAATATTTATAGCACGCTGGTTGTTTCAATTATGTCCAAATATAAGCTATGGGCTTTGTGCTCTTCAAATATTTTTTTAGTATGAGTATTAATGCTTTTTTCCCATATCCTTTTCCTGGCTCAGTAATAATAATTCGAGTTAATTCAATAAAACTATTAGAAGATGTTAAACCAGATATAATAGCATAACCTTTTGTTTCGGCAGAACTATTTTCAATGATGAAATATTGCTTGTCAGGATGATTTAAGTTTCGTGTATATTCTTCCTTGGTCCATTAAAAAACAAAGTTAATGAATTCATCTCGGTTTTCTTGCTTAAGAATAAATTCAATATCTTTTAAGTTAGCAGCCCGTAATTGCATTTGCTATAATTTTAGGTTTTCAAGGTACATTAATTTAAAAACTAATGCACCTCAAATTTAAAATATTTTACAGTTAATATTTTGATTAGTTCTAAACACCTTTTCCAATTAAACACCTTTTTCAAGGTGTCTACCTTTGTGTTTATCCGAGTGGAGCGTACCGCCAACAGCCCAATTATCTCGTTCAAACTCATCAATGTGAACGGTTACCCATTCAGGCTTTGTACCCATAGTCGCAACCAAAGTGTCAGTAATTGCTTTTGCTAATTCTCGCTTCTTTTCAATGGAGTGACCTTTAGCAATTTGAACTGTAACAAATGGCATAATAAATCCTCAAATAATAGTTCTTATTAAGATAAGTAGGAAGATTTTTCAGCGATTTTTTTAACTTAAATTTATTTTATTTGATTAATTTTTCCGGAATGGAGCGATCAGCATTACGAATTTGAGATAATCGCCCATATTTGTAATAAGCTGCACAAGCACCTTCGGAAGAAACCATACAAGCACCAATTGGGTTTTCTGGAGTGCAAGCAGTTCCAAAAACTTTACACTCCCAAGGTTTTAATACTCCCTTAAGGATTTCCCCACATTGACAAGCTTTATGGTCAGCAACTGTAAAATAGGGAATAGTAAATTTTTGTTCGGCGTCGAATTGATCGTATTCGGAACGAATTTTTAACCCAGAATGAGGTATTTCACCTAAACCTCGCCATTCAAAAGTTTCTCGAACTTCAAATACTCGATTAATTGCTTCTAAAGCTTGATGATTTCCAGTTTCTGTTACTAGACGGTTATATTGGTTTTCAACCTCACAACGTTTTTCTAAAAATTGCCACAACAACATCCAAATTGACTGGAGAATATCTACAGGTTCAAAACCGGAAACTACAACTGGCTTGTGATATTTCTGGGGAATAAATTCATACGGTTGAGTTCCTATAACCATACTCACATGACCGGGTCCAATAAAACCATCGAGCTGTAAGTCAGGGTTATTTAGTAATGCTTTTAGAGCAGGAATCACAAGTACGTGATTGCAAAACATACTAAAATTTGGAATATGTTCCGCTGCTGCTTGCAAAATAGTTAAAGCAGTACTAGGAGCAGTAGTTTCAAAACCAATGCAGAAAAATACTACTTCTTTATCGGGATTATCTTTAGCAATTTGCAGACAATCTAAGGGTGAGTAAACCATACGAATATCTGCACCCTTCGCTCTCGCTTGTAGCAAACTATTTTTAGAACCAGGCACTCGCATGGCATCGCCAAAAGTTGTTAAGATAACATTAGAATTTTCAGCAATAGAAATAACATCATCTAATCTACCTTTCGGCATTACACATACCGGACAACCAGGACCGTGAATTAATTCAATTGTATTTGGTAAAATCTCCTCAATTCCATATTTAAAAATCGAATGAGTGTGACCCCCACAGACTTCCATAATTTTTAGGGGTCTACCTATCATGTGAGATAGTTTTCCTATTTGCCACAATAAGGCTTCACATTTATAATTGTCGCGAAATTCATCAACATATTTCATATTTATTAGAAGTCAGGAGTTAGAAGTCAGGAGTCAGGAGTTAGAAGTCAGGAGTCAGGAGTCAGAAGTCAGAAGTCAGAAGTCAGGAGTCAGAAGTCAGAAGTCAGAAGTCAGAAGTCAGGAGTCAGAAGTCAGAAGTCAGAAGTCAGGAGTCAGAAGTCAGGAGTCAGAAAAATTAATTCATCACTCATCACTCATCACTCATTACTTATTACTTATTACTTATTACCAATTACCAATTACCTCTTCAATAATCAACCATCAATTCCGCCATTTCTTCTAATAGCTCTAATGTTTCTGCTGCTTCTTTTTCGTTAATACGATTCATAGCAAAACCAACATGAACTAACACCCATTCCCCAACACAGGATTGAGGAGGATGTTCTTCATCTACGATGCAAGCAATGTTAATTTGGCGTTTGACTCCACCGATGCTGACAGTTGCTAATTTATCGTTGGTGTCATTAATTTCTATAATTTGACCGGGAATTCCTAAGCACATTTTTCTGTTCCCCGTTAACTTTTTTCTTTAACATTTCTTGCTGCTGCAATTACTATTTGTCCTAAAGACAAGTTACTATCATTTGGTGGAATCAAACTATGAGTTAATATTTTTATTCCTAAGGAACTGAGATATCTGGTTGTTTGTTGTAACAAAGTTTTGTTTTGAAATACTCCTCCTGTGAGTGCAACTCGATCTATAGGATATTTTTGGCGGAGTAAATCAACGATTCGTGTAATAGCGTTCGCTAAACTTAAATGAAATTTTGTCGCAATTATTTGTTGACCTACATGAAATTGGAGATCATTTAGTAAGGCTTTCCACATGGGATGTGGGTCCATATAGTAAATTTTATCTAAGTTTTTGATTTGGAAAGGATAAGTTTGATTTTTTTCACAATTCTCTAAATTTTTATTGTTAATTAATGCTTCCATTTCTATAGCAGCTTGTCCTTCATAGCTACATTCTTCTGGGCAAATACCGATAGCTGCTGCGACCGCATCAAATAAGCGTCCTACTGATGAGGCGAGGGGAGAATTAATTTGTTTTTGTTGTAATTGATTCAGCAAGAATAGTGGTTTTGATTCTAGGAAATTGATAATTTCTAAGTTGCTATATTTTTGTTCTAATTCTTGCCAATTGAAATCAGATATTAAATGAGCATAGGTATTACGCCAAGGTTGATAAATAGCTTTTTCTCCACCAATCATTGCTATAGGTTTAAAGGTTGCAAGGCGGGTAAATTGGCGGTAATCTACTAATAAAAATTCTCCACCCCAAATAGTTTCATCCTCGCCGTAACCTAAGCCATCTAAAGCAATACCTAAAATCGGAGAAGTATTTAAAGGGATATTATTTTCTGCCATACAAGCAGCAATATGAGCGTGATGGTGTTGGATATTTTCTAACTTTATTTGATTCGCATTCGCGAGTTCTTTTCCCAGTTTACTGGAAAGATATTCTGGGTGTTTGTCTATAGCTATGATCTTGGGGTGATGTTCGAATAGATTCAAATATAAATGTAATGCTTCTTGATAGGCTTGAAATGTGGCAGCATTTTCTAAATCGCCTAAATATTGGGATAAAACTGCTCGTCCATTTTGTAATAAACAAAAAGTATTTTTTAACTCTCCACCCATACCGAGAATTGGCGCTACTTTTTTAAATCCAGGTGGTAAATTAAGGGGTGCTGGTGCATATCCCCTAGCCCGACGCAGAGTTAAAAGTCTTTTACTTTGTGTATTTCCCTTTGAGTTATCGTTAACCACTCGAACAACTGAGTCATCTACGCGATTGAGAATATCTCGGTTATGGAAGATAAAATAATCAGCAATTTTATTTAATTTGGTTTTTGCTTCATTATTATCAATACATTGTGGCTCATCAGAAATATTACCGCTAGTTAAAACAATTGGACGCTCCATCCGTCGCAATATTAAGTGATGTAAGGGCGTATAAGGTAACATAAAACCCAAAGTGTTTTGACCCGGTGCGACGGATTTAGCGATCGCAGGAAACTTTTCTTGACTACTAATTTCCCGATTTCCATTCCCCAATCCCCATTCCCTAATCCCCAATAACACAATGGGTGCTGCAGGACTTTCAAGTAATTCTCGTTCTTTTGGATTGAGAATACAGTATTTTTCAATTATTTTTATATCTCTTGCCATTAAAGCAAAAGGCTTACGAACGCGTCGTTTGCGATCGCGTAGTTTTTGCACTACGGCTTCATTGGTCGCATCACAAGCTATATGAAATCCACTTAAACCTTTAATTGCTACTATTTCACCTTTCTGCAACAGGCTACAAACAGCATCAATGTCATCTACCATTGAAAACATCGCTGCTGTAATGGGTTTACCATCAGCACGCTCCAACCAGACTTGAGGACCACAAGTATAACAAGCAACAGGTTGGGCGTGAAAGCGACGGTTTGTCACGTCGTTATATTCTTGCTTACATTGCGGACACATAGAAAAGGCTGCCATGCTCGTGTTGTCACGGTCATAGGGTATAGCACGAATAATACTCAGACGCGGACCACAATTAGTACAGTTGGTAAAAGGATAACGATAGTAACGGCTGAGTGGATCGAAGACTTCTTTTTGACATTGGGGACAAGTTGCTGCATCGGGAGCTATTTCTGTTTTGACTTTTGTAGTGATGCTGTCAGAAATGACAAAATCATCATAGTCAAATTTTCCTTGATAGGGAGTTCGTTTGAGTCGATCAATTTTTGCTAATGGCGGACATTCTGCGTACAACCTATGGATAAATTTTTCTATAGATGTTTTACTACCAGATGCTTGAATTAAAACCCCTTCACCATCATTGCAAATATTTCCTTTTAATTCGCAAGCTTTAGCAAGACGATAGACAGTAGGACGAAAACCTACTCCTTGGACTGTACCGCAAATTCTAATTTCTTCTATAGGCATATTTTATTTTGATTAATTGTGTAGGATGTGAAGCGCATAAGTTTAAGTATTTACAAAAGGTTTAAGCATTATAAACAAATGTCAATTCAGTAACATAGGAGTCAGTGTATAGGTTAGGACATCATATCTTGCTTAACAACGAAAAGGGAACAAGAGTAATATGTTTATTTTATTCATTGTTGGTTGCTATAGGTGCTAAAGTGCCGCAGTGAGGCTATTGTGTCCCTTGAGTATTAACATCTCGCATCATAAAACATTAATTACTTTTAATATCTCAGTATTAATTTCAATATTCTTAATGTGTTAATCAAAGCCAATAAGCAATGTAAATTTTTCAAACATATGGTTATTTTTTATGCTTTTATCTTATTAGTGCAAGATTATGGGATGATTCTATGCGCCGAATATTACCCGTTTTAATATGCATTGTATCTGTAGGTTGCGTTGCAAAAACTACTACTAAGCTAGAGAAAACCTCAGAAATACCTCAAGCATCACAAGTATCAAAAACAAAAGAAACATCAGAATTAACGCCAGTAAAAGAAACAGTTATAGCTCAAGGACTTAACTGCGATGATGCTGGAAATTTAAATCAGCAACAAATGAATCAATGCGCTCAAATATCTTATAAGGAAGACGATAAAAAATTGAATCAAGCCTATCAAGAGTTGCTACCAAAATTACAGGAATCAAGACGCAAAAAACTGGTCGCAGCACAGCAGGTATGGATAAGATTTCGCGATACTAGCTGTGATTTTGAAAGAAGTTCGGTTGAGGGAGGTACACTGGCTCCTACTATTTATTATGGTTGTTTAGGAGAAACTACACAAGCACGGACAAAAAAATTAAAGCAGTACATAACCGAAGCTGCTAATTAATTTGCACTTATTTTAGGTGCTCAAGTATGTCGTCCGTGGTCTTCCCAATACATCCTCTTTAGAGAAAAGAAAGAGGGGAATATATTAAAATGCGGTTGTTGCCTGAATCGCTGATTACTGTCTTGTTACCACATGTACTAATTCCGTATGACCAATTAAGACTATTTCTAGTTGGTAATCCATAATCTCGGTTTTCTCCTTTGCTTTGAAAGTTGTTTTGTCCGATCGCAATATCAGCTGCTTTTCCCTGCAAAGATTCTATCAACGAGGGTTTTTTCCAAGCTAATAATCGAGAATTTGCCGTATCTGCAACTAATAACCAATCTTGGTTTTTATTTTGAGTTTGACTTTGAGTTTGATTCTGAATTACAGCAACTCCATAGGGCATACTTAAACTACTAGCATTAGGAAAATAAACCCCTTGATTCATTTCTACAGAAATAAAGTTTTTTTGTCCCAAAACTACTTTGCAAGGAGTATTGTTTGCTGTTGGTATTCCTTCCCAGATCATAACGCGATTATTGCCTGCATCAGTTACAACCAGATGCTCTCCCCATAAGGTAATGTCATGACACCAGCGCATACTTGATGCTGAAGGGCGATCACCACCATTCTCATTGTGAGAAATCATATCAGGTTGTCCTAAGACTAAGTCTGCAGATTGACCGTTTTCTTCCGGTAACTGATGCCAAATTAATACTCGTCGATTCCCAGTGTCGGCAACAAACAATTTATTGTGAATGGAAAAAACACCATAACACCAATTTAAGGTATTGGCGGCAGCATCTTTTTGACCTCGGTTAGCCTGGTTATCAGTAAAATTAGCTTGACCTAAAACTAGATCAGCTGGAACATTATTATCTTCTGGTAAGGTTCTCCAAATCAAAACTCTATGATTCCAAGCATCGGCGACTGCTAAACCTTCTCCAAATTTACATATACCTGTGGGAACACTAAAAGTTGTTTTTCCTGCTATACCTTTAGCATTTTGTCCCTCATGGCAAAAATCTGGTTGTCCGATTACCCAATCAGCCGGTTGATAATCGGTAGCCGGAATATTTCGCCATCCCAATAGGCGATGATGTCCTGTATCTGCAACCCACAAAGGACCATTTTCCGATATTAAACAAGCTCCTCGAGGTCCAAACATATTTATTTTGCTTGGTGCGATCGGAATAGCTAATTCCCCTGGCTTAATACTATGTCCTAAAATAACTGCCGCACCTTTAGGTGACATTAGAGGGGTATGGGAAATAGGTATAGAACATGGGGAATCGGACATAGGAAATAAATCAACGAGCTAAATTAACTGTCTAAATTAACTGTGAAATTCTTGAGGGTTGAAAATCCTCCTTTTAAGGAGGAACAGTAAAAAACCTTAAAACTTAAATCTTGTTATGGAGGGAGAATGAGATTTAAGTCGTTTCTTTATCGAACTGCAATAACCTGTTTGATTTCAGGACAGTGGTCTTGAATAGATTCTTCAACAAGTTGGGATAGGGTTAACTCAGAGGCAGAACAATGACTACAAGTTCCAGTCAATCTGACTTCCACTGTATCTGGTAATTTGATTGAAACCAATTCTACATCACCATAATGGCTTTGTAGGCGCGGTCGAACTTGATCAAGAGCTGTTTGAACCCGTAGCTGTAAGGGAGATTTAACTAGTCCGTGGTATAGCAACACTCCGTAGACAACCTCATCTTCAACAGCTTGACGTAAAACTGGCATTGATTCTTGTTTGATATTCTTAATCAATCGTGTCAATGCTTCTTTATGCAAGTCTTCAATAGCCCTTTGTATACCAACTACCACACACCGTTGGCTTTCATCCCATTCAGAAATAATAGTTTCAAAGCGATTGATTTCCTTTACCAATTCATCAATGCTTGCAGGTTCCAATTCAGTATCATTCATTTTTGTTCGGTATGATAAAAATTCATAAGAGATATTTTGGGAAGAAGAGAAAACCCGTGCTTTTGAATCGGGAAAGGTAATGAGTTACCCGTAGAAAATGTTTGAGACCTGGAAAGAACTATTTGTTTGATGTGTAATATTCAATTCCCAATCCATAATCCCCAATACCTAATAATTACTTAATTTTGAAATCCTTAAGTAAGAATGGCATCATGCTCCCAGGAATGAAACTAGATATTGCGATTGTACCCCAAAAAGGAATTGAAGTTTGGGACAACCACATTAGTAATAACAGGGAAATACTAAAACCAATTCCAATCTGTTGGAAAAAGTAGATTGGATCTCTTAGCATTTTGCCTTTAAAAAATAACTTGGTAGAAAACCAGCCAATCTCTAACATAAATCCTCCTATAAATCAGCTAAGAAATTGAGAACAAATAAACCTACAAGTGTTGCGGGAATTACGCTAGCAGTACCAAATATTCCACCAAGAATAGCGGAGAACTTATAGCCCAAATCTTTTCCGGCTAAAATCATTCCCCCAATAGCACCACCAGTTAAAGATACAAGTGCTGCCAATATTAACCACACTAATCCTGTAGTTAAATTGATTTCACCAGCGGCTAAATTCGTCACTAATTCTTGTACTGTTGGGTTAGCCAAAATTTCAGACATATTTTTTCTCCTTTTGAATAGCAACTACAGAATAAAGATATTTACTTCTAGGAGTTACACAAAGAAAAACTAAAACACTATATAGAATTAATATTTATTTAATTTCTTTATCACCAATTACCAATTACCCATTACCCGTTACCCGTTACTGTGCGCTGTGTACACTTACGTGTCCCGCTAGACCGCGCCGCGAGCGGCGAATGCTAACGCGCCTCACCTACGTCAACATTACTCATTACTTATTACTTATTACTCATTCCCGGCTTCCAATTCTTGTAATGCTTGACTGACAACTTGTGCCTGTTCATCTTGTTTATTTTTAATAAAAATCTCAAATGCTTGTTGATAATAATTAATTGCTTCTTGGAGATTTCTACTATTTCCTGATTCCGGTTTTTCTGGATTATCTGGTAAGTTAATTAGAGCATTAGCTTTATTCGCAATTGTATTTGCATATTCTAAAGGTGTATCTTGAGCGTTACGTATTTTTAGCGCCTCGTCATAAGCGGTAACAGCCCGCAAATTATTCTTGAAGGGATGGGAAGATGGTAAATATTGCAGTGCATTACCCAGATTATTTTGCAACATTGCATATTCTTTCGGGTGTTCGATCAGGTTAATGTGCTTCAATGCAGTTTCAAATGACTGTACCGCTAAACCTTCATATAAATATTGTTGTTGCGAACCTGTAGACATAGAAAGATATGCGATCGCAATATTATTATGCAAAATAGCGTATTCCTGGGGGTACTCTTGATAGGTAAAGACTCGCAAAGCTTGTTGATAAATTTGGATGCATTCCGTAAATTGAGCTAATTTAAACGGTATAAGTGATTGCAATACCAAACCCAAATTCATTTGTGCTTCTGCTAATTCTGGGGGTGAAGCTAACTCTTGTAAAACTGGTAAAGCCTCTTGGTAATTGGTTTTAGCTTGTAAAAGTAATTGTGTTCCATTATCTGGAATTGTCCTTAAAGCATTGGCTTTACCTAGTTTAGCTCGAGCTTTTAGAAGAGGATGTTCCCCTTGACATAGTTCATCAGCTTTATCGTACAGTGCAACTGCATTCCATACATCATTAGCAGTTTTGGGCTTTTTAAGAACCCCCTGTGCGATCTCAATCAGCATCTCAATTTTTTCTGATGTGGTTGCTGAAGTTTCGGTAATAGCTTTCATCGCTGCTTTAACAGCTGAATCTGTCATACTGGGGATCATTACCAATTTCCTCGACGCAGGTGAATTAATAGCAGTAAGGTTATGTAAAGGGAACAGGAAACAGTAAACAGGGAAGAGAGAAAAATTTTCCTAACCCAAAAATTGGTTGCTGTATGGCGTTATGAATTCTATAAATGAGTATCTTTTTTACCTAAAACAACCAATAGTTCTAATTCAACCTTGGTATTACAAAATCAGGAATTAAAACAAACTCTAATCTTTATTATAGCAACCGCCAGGTTAGCTAGGACGCTAAAGTCAAGACATGCTCCATGGCTTCTCGCAGTGTTCCAA
>NZ_LMTZ01000147.1 GCF_001456025.1 Mastigocoleus testarum BC008 | reverse complement strand
CATATTCTACGACACATGCTCTACTTTTGTTCCTTCTTCTTTTTTCTTCTTACCCCGACTTACTGAGCGGATACTTTTTTATGACTAGTGAATTTTTTAGTCTGCTATAAATTTGGCATTGCACCACTGAAAAAACCCTAAATTTAAATTTTTAGTACAAACACCTCAAGTTCTCTGTTCCCTGTTTCCTATTTCCTGTTCCCTGTTCCCCATACTCATAAAGATATTGGCATGGGAAAAACCAAATAATGAAAACATCAAGATCTACCAAGTTGGATCGCTAAACACATTAATAGTCATTTCTTTACGCCCTGATGGAACAGAGGAAATACAAGCACGGATAATATCTCCATTATCTAATTCCACAGTACAAGCATGACAAGAACCCATTAAACAACCTGTAGGAATAAGTACCCCTGCACGATCGGCGACATCTAGCAGAGGTTCTCCAACCTCTGCTTCAGCAGTAATGTCATCTGGTAAAAAACGGATACGAACAGTCATGATTCCTAAGTTTTTATGAGAGAAACTATGAGAGAAATGGAGTTAAATCTAAGTGACGTTCTACCTGAACTGCAAGAGAGTCTAACAGATTTTCTCTTTGTTCGCGATAATTTGCAACTCCTGTAGGTAGAGATTTCAAACCTCTTTGCTGACGCAAACGATTTAACCAAGCCCGTCGCCATGGACCATTATCAAAAATTCCATGGAGATAGGTTCCCCAAATTGATTGACAACTATCTACCAATCCCAAATTAGGATCGTCAAACAAAGTATGGAAAACTTGGGGTTGAGCGGACTGTAACTCAGCACGCGATCGCCCTTGATGGATTTCAAAACCAGTAACGGGTAAACCTTCTTGAGGATAGTTAGAAGTTATTTGACGTTGGCGAGCAATTTTTTGACCGGTAATTACGGTCTTGATTGGTAAAAGGTTTAATCCTTGATATCTACCAGCTTGTCCTTCAATTCCTTCAGGATCAGCAATCATTTGCCCCATCATTTGGAAACCACCGCAAATCCCCAAAATTGTTCCACCAGCAGCGGCATAGTTTTGTAATGCTTCTGCCATACCGGTTTTTTGCATCAATATCAAATCGGCAATTGTGGTTTTTGTACCCGGTAAAATTACTGCATCAGGATGTCCTAATTCATGCTTGGGACTGAGGTATCTAATTGATACTGATGGTTCGGCTTCTAGTGGGTCGAAATCTGTAAAATTAGAAATTCTGGGTAAACGAATAACTGCAATATTAATTTCGCTAAAAGATTTTCTGTATCTGCGTTCTAAGAGATCCAAAGAGTCTTCTGCAGGAAATACCTGCTCCATCCAGGGAATTACTCCCACAACTGGAACACCTGTGCGTTCTTCCAACCATTTAATACCTGGTTCGAGAATGGATCTTTGTCCCCGAAATTTATTGATAACCACACCGCGAATTAATGCTCTTTCTTCAGGATCGAGTAATTCCAAGGTTCCTACTACATGAGCAAAAGCCCCTCCTCGCTCAATATCTACAACTAATATGGTGGGAGCGCGTAAATGTTTAGCAATCCGCATATTGCTTAAATCGCGGTGCTTGAGGTTAATCTCTGCAGGGGAACCTGCTCCCTCACAAACTAGTAGGTCGAATTCAGTAGATAAATGTTTTAGGGATTCTTCAATTGTTCGCCACCCTAATTCAAAATATTGCTCGTAATAATCCTTCGCAGTAATTTTACCAACAGGTCTACCTTTAATAATTACTTGGGATGTCATATCCCCTTGGGGCTTGAGCAAAATAGGATTCATTTCTACCCAAGGTACTACCCCTGCAGCCCAAGCTTGCACTGCTTGAGCGTAACCAATTTCTCCTCCATTAGCAGTTACATAGGCGTTTAAAGCCATATTTTGACCTTTGAAGGGAGCGACTCGCCAACCACGTCGCGATAAAATTCGGCAAATAGCCGTTGCAACTAATGATTTTCCTGCATGGGACGTAGTCCCCACTACCATAATTCCTTTCATAATTAAACTTCACTTTTACTAACTGAATTTGAGATTTCGAGAGTAAAGGGTGATAGCCAATTCAAAGTATTTCCTCGCAGAAACAAAATTTAAAATTACCATACCCTTTCCCCATAGAGGTTATTATTAATGGGATCGTTTAATTTTAATGTGTTTGCTTCAAATATAAGCCTGTTTGTAAAAATACAACTCTTCGTCAATAAATCACATGAAAATTAGCAAGGCGCTATGTTTCAGGAGATTTACGTTTCCCTGAAGTATCTATCCAAAGTAAATACTTGGGTAGTATGAAGATAGCAAATATTTGTTAAACTCGGTTTTGCTTTCAGTATATATTGTTCCCTTTGAGGCCTACTTCCTAACTTTTGAGGTGAAATGAGAATCGGAAGTTATCAGCCAAAACATCAGAATGAAGGGAAATTTTCAGTATTATCACAAGAGTTATTCAGTAAGATATGAATATAAAAAACTAGGGAAAAGGAAGATAAAAAACAAAATTTTTAGTTTTTAAGTTTTTTATTTTTACCCAATCCCATTAAGTATTACCAGTTACCAGTTACCAATTATCAATTACCATATGACGCTTGCGCGTCACGCCTTGCTAACACTGCGTTAGCAGTGCGGGCATATACCAATTACCAATTACTTATCTCCATTACCAACCCAAAAAGGTAACCTCAACCAACGAACGAAAAAATTAGATATACGATCACGCCATGATGGAGTGCGCCAAGTTTCTGTTTGCTTGGCTAACTGTCTACCTAGAGGTGTCAGGCGAAAACTATCAGTAATTCCTTGTCCGTCAACTTCTCGACGCAAGATACCAACTTGGATTAACCAAACCAAAGCATTATCTACAACTAACTCCGACATGGGTTTGATTGTGTAATCATTCATAACGCCGGCTTTACCAGCAATTTCACTCATCCCCACCCGTTCTTCAAGCATTTTCGTAAATAAAGCAGCCTTGAAGGGAGAACAAATTAGTGCGCGTTCTGCTCTCAAAATTGTCTGTTGCGAATAGGAAAAACTTTTCTCGATTTGGGGGGAATGAACATTTGACATTGATTTCAGCGCTTAAGCAAAAATATGAACTTTATTATAATTGTCGATCCGAACTTGATATAAAACAACAAAGATTGCAATAGCACTAATAACAAAAAAAGATGATTAAACATGCAATTGCCTGAATTACAGACGTTATTACGATCGCAAAATATCGTAAAATCTAAGGCGGCGCTAGCAAACAGGAAGAATTAATCATGGCTCTAGCTGTTGGTACTGATGCACCTGCATTTACTACTAAAGACACAAACGGTAACACTGTTTCCCTATCTGACTTCAAGGGTAAGACAGTTGTTTTGTATTTCTATCCCAAAGATGACACTCCTGGCTGTACTAAACAGGCTTGTAGTTTTCGGGATGCACGACCTGAATATCAAGGCAAAGATATTGTAGTGCTCGGTGTAAGTGCAGATGATGAAGCTTCTCACCAAGCATTTACTGAAAAATACGGTCTTAATTTTCCATTGCTAGCCGATACAGATCAATCTCTAATCAAGGCTTACGATGTTGATGGTGGCGGCTATGCTAAGCGTGTTACCTACGTGATAGATCCCAATGGAAAAATTATTCACGTTGACGGTACTGTAAACACAACTACCCACGCTCAAGATGTCTTATCAGCGATCGGGTAGTCAGGTATTCGTATACAGACAATCATAATTTATAAGAATTATGGAGAAAACCCCGGTCTATGCCTACGGCACGCAAGCTATTAGCCCGGGGATGAATACTGATAGCAGGATTTATCCTGCCATAGTTTTAGGGTACGTGGAAGACAGAGATGTAAATGCCAGTATCAATAGTAGTAAATTTTCAAAGCTAGAATTTGATAATGCCAAAACAAAGGCTCTACCAAAAATATAACTTTTGGACAGAGCCTAGTTTTGTTTCATTAATTTTAATAACTTTAATCTTGGTAGGTAGGTCTAATAATTATTGAATTTGCTGGATTGTTATTTTGCTGTACCCCCGTCTGCTGGGGTTGTTGGTTTTGTTGTTGCTGTTTTTTCCGAAATTCGGCTGCAGCATCATTAATTTGCTGACCACTGTCACTCGCAAAATTAGGGTTAAGATTTCCGAGTTGGGCGTTGTGAATTAACTGAAATAAGCTAAAGGGGTTTTGTTCCACACCTTGATTGAAAGGATCGTTTTTGTTTCCAAACTGTGAATTATTATTTTGTGGATCGTAGCGGTCGTTATCATAGCTTTTGTTGGGGTTAGCTAAACTAACTTGTGGCAAAGTTAATGTAGCTAAACTTATACCCGCTACAGTTGCAAACATTAATTGCTTTAGTGATGTAAACCAGATTTTCATGAAGCTTAAATCCCAGATAGTGTTTGTAAAATTGATATTTTTGAGAGAAATGCTTTAGGGCTTAAGAGAAATCCAATTGTTCAATATGCCACTTAAATATGCCATTTTTTGGCTTATTTTAGGTGCAGAGCATAACACATCGAAATAAGAGGTTAATGCTGATGGATTATCTACTTATGGATATACCCTAAAGAATTGTTATAATTAATACTACAAAATTAAGCAAGGGTACGACGTAACCGGGGTTGAATAATTAAAAGTGCGATGGAAGCAAAACCCAGTAAAATCAACATTGCTCCACCAAAGCTAACATCACCCCAGAAAGCGTGCATTACTATGCTACTTAATCCCCAATCCTGATGAGTATAGAGATAACGGATGGGTTCGATTGCATAGCTGAGGGGATTCAAAGTTGCAATAACCTGTAACCATTCGGGCATAAATGACAACGGAGCTAATGCGGTACTAGCAAATAACATAGGCAAGGTTGCAACAAAAATTACTGCTAATAATTCAATGTGTCCGGGGAGAGCAAAGGATAAACCTAAGCTTAATGCCGTTACACCCAATGCTAAAAGGAATACAATGAGTGCGATCGCTCCTAAACCAGCTAAACTTGGAATCCCTGCACCTAAAAATCCTGTAGCAGCAATAATGACTGCAGCTTGGAGAAAACTTTGGCTAATAATAAAGATTGCCGAAGCTAAAACAATTGAAAACCGAGAGGCGAGGGGAGCAACAAGCAACCGATTCAAAAAACCAAATTCGCGATCAAACATTACCGGTAAACCTGCATTAAGTGCACCAGCAAATGCTGTAAATACAATTATGCCTGCACCAAGGAATTGTCCATAGTTTGTAGTGTCCCCAAAAATACCTTTGGGCGCGTTTTGGAACAAGGCTCCAAATAGAATCAACCACATAACTGGTTGAACGAGACTTGCAATTAAACTCGATGGACGTCGTTGCAACTGAATAAATAGACGGCGAGTAAGGGCGAAAGTTTCTTGCACTAATTCACCAAAGAAATTTGGGGTTACATCACCATAAAGCTGTGGTGATGCGACTTGCTGCCAATTAATATCTGGCTTGGGAGGTGTAATAGTTCCGCTCATAATGTTTTGGGGATTGGGGACTAGGGATTAGGGATTGGGGATTAGGGATTAGCGACTAGCGATTAGGTGTAAATTACAATTAACTGTTAACTGACTCCTATCTCATATTTTGTTTACGTTCAGCTTTTGGATCGCGGTTACTAGCTGCAGCGATTTCGGCATCCATTAGAGTACGTCCAGTTGCAGCTAAATATACATCATCTAAACTGGGACGGGATTGGGCAATTCCGAAAGTCGGTAAACCTGCAGAATTTAATTCCTTTTGAATACTAATTAGAGCGTCACTTTGTGGTGTAACAACTAAATTTAAAGAATTTCCTTGGGCAGTGTTGATAATTATTTCTTGAACGAAAGGTAGAGATTCTAGTAAGCTTTTAGCTTTTTCTGCTTCTTCTACAGGAGAAAATTCCCGAATTCTTAGAGTAACGCGATCGCCTCCTAGTTTGTCCTTTAATTCCGATGGTGTTCCAGTTGCAATGACTGTTCCCTGGTCAATGATTGCAACTCGGTCAGCTAAAGCATCAATTTCTTCTAGGTAATGGCTGGTAATTAATACTGTGGTTCCAGCTTTACGTAATTGTCGGAGAAATTCCCACACAACAAAACGGCTTTCTATATCCAGACCTACAGTAGGTTCGTCCAAAACTAAAACATCTGGTGCATGCAGCAAACCTGCAGCTAAATCCAAACGTTTGCGTAAACCACCGGAGTAGGTACCAGTTTTTTTATCGGCATACTCCTGTAACCCAAGTAACTTTAATACGGTGTCAATACGCTGTTTTTTAGCTGAATGGGGTAAATGATAAAGTGCGGCTTGGAGTTGTAGTAATTCCCTTCCAGTAAGTACTTTATCTAAAGCTACTTCTTGTGCGACATAACCAAGTCTTTTTCTTGCTTGCTTGGGATTGTCTGTTACGGAAATTCCAGATACCTCAACTTTACCTGCATCAGGTGTTGTGAGAGTGCATAAAATACGTAATGTTGTAGTTTTGCCTGCACCGTTAGGACCTAATAAGCCAAAGATTTCACCTGGCTGGATTTCGAAAGAAACATCCTTAACGGCTTCAACATTGCCGTATTTTTTTTGGAGACTTTTAATTAAAACGGCAGGGGGCATGGCAAATAATAAGTCGATATACAAATCGCAACAAATATATATCCTTATCTTATCGTTGGAGTCAATTGTTGGGGATTAGGGATTGGCGACTTGCGACTTGCGACTGGGGATAGCACTGCGTGCCGCCTTGCGGCATATAGGGATTGGGTATAAGTTCACAATTCACTGTTAACTGGTAACTGATAACTGTAGCCCGTAAGGGCGTGGCGTTAGCCATAAACTGATAAGACAAAAAAACTAATCTCTATCACCAACTTGGGTAAATTGGGCGCTGGCAAAAATTGCTTCTGGATGGCGGTAGTATTTAAATTCCATTAGGTTATAAAACGGATCTTCCAGAAAAAAAGTACGATGCTCTAAAGGTGACTCGAGAAAGCGGTCTTTGGGCTCTTCCCGAAAAAGTAATTCCTGTTTTTTTGCTCTTACCAATAAATTTTCCCAATCTTGCTCCAGAGTAAAAACAATTCCAAAGTGTCTGGGGTAAATATTCCGTTGTGGCGAGAGTGGCTCTTTAGTCAGGTGAGCAACAATTTGATGCCCATGCAGATTTAAGATTAAGGCGTGACGACTTTCTCGTCCGGGAATACAGCCTAAACCATCAACATAGTAAGTTTTAGCTTTGGCAATATTAGTAACAGGAAATGCAAGATGGAATATTGTTTGCTGTTGCATTGCTTTAACGTCAAAAAAATATTTATGCGCAAAAAGCTATATCAATTATCTATTAACCAATACCGAGTAATGAGTAATAAGTAATGAGTAATAATTCAATAAGTTGTTACGCATCTAATTTGTATATTATTCAATTCGATAGCGAAGCCTCAAACTTTCTTCAATTATGTCCTACGNTACTTATGTCCTACGGACACGCAATACCTACGGTACGCTGCGCTAGGCGCTAATAACTTGCTGTTGTGCATTAAAAATGCACGACAGCTTAATTTTCAGTATTATCCCAATCCCCAGTCGCTAATCCCCAGTCGCTAATCCCCAATCCCCAGTCGCCAATTCCTAACCCCACTCAAAACCTCTGCAACTGCGGCTAAACTTCTGGAATCAATTAACATCCAAGCATGAAGTAATACTGGTATGACAATTTCTTTCCCTACAGGCATTTTGGAGCTATTTGCAGGAACAATCATCATATCCAGGGGGGTCCAGATTGAGGTGTAATCTACTTGTTTTAATATCGACATATCCTGGTTTAAGTCATTCAAAAATGTACTTTCAGGACGCATTTGTTTAGCACCCGGACGTTGTGATAGATAAGCAACCCGCGTACCATAATGTGGCGATGAAATAGTAATAAATTTTTGTACGCGTTTAATCCCCCCTAACCTTTGTACGTAATATCGGCTAACTATTCCCCCCATGCTAAAGCCGACTAAGTCTAAAGCTCGATCTGAATTAAAATTAGTTTTGATATGATTGGCTAGCTGTTGTGCTAATTCTTCTAAAGCAGCATCACCATTATTTGGTACTAGGTCAACATCGTATACATCACGACCCTGTTGCTTTAAGTAAGAACTCATTTTGCGGAAAACTTTACCCGTGTCCCAAATTCCATGCACAAGCAATACAGGATTGCGTTGCTTTTGTCCAGTATTCATTTAGATAATTACACTTACTTAAACAGAGTTAAAGTTAACTGCTTAACATCTTAATACTTAAGCAGTTTTAGACGAAATTGATGTTAATCCAAGAATTTAATATTTTTCTATTTGAATTGTACTTCTGCAGCTGTAACTCTGAAGCAGTTCGATTAAATTTTCATTGACAACTGAATGACTACTTTTAGACAACTGAATAAATATCAATACGGAGATAACAAAAGTAACAGTTAACTTTTGTTAAGGAACCTTTCATAATCTTGCTCAGAGCCACTAGGAAATTTAATAATTAAATCTGTATATGTACGGGTTATAAATTCCTAGACTGGGAAGTTTAGCAATTTTTACTCCATACTTAGATCGCTATCTACAGATGAACTCTGACTATTTTTTAATTAGTCAACAGTTGTCATCCAAGCTGGGTGTCGTAGAAAATGGGTTAGTGGGTGGATTCTTGATAAAAGGTAACATTGTTCCATAATTTTTTTCATAATTATGGTGGGTTCTTTAGGTTTAGAGGGTAGGAGAATCTCTGATGAGTAAAATTTTAGATTTAGTTACTGGAATTCTTCCAGGAAAAAATAAAGATAATGGTTACTACTTAGAATTGAAGGAAGATGAAGTAAAGTCTCCAGCAACTTCAAAGGTAGCTAAGTCACAGCCAGAGTCATCAAATGGTGTAGCACCTGTAAAACCAACTGCAGAAACTAGTGTAGCTCCAGACACATCTGCATCTAATGGCAACACTGCAGAAAAGAAAGAAGCTGAGCCAAAATCTAAGAAAGTATCAATTAAAGAGCGGAGAAAAGCAGAAAAGGCGAAAAAATCTCAGTCAGAAAATTCGCCACAGACTACTTCTACTGCACCTGCTCGAACTGTTAAGCCACAGGAACCTGTGGAAACTAACTTTTCAACAAAATATTTGATGCCAAATAGTACAAATGGTCGACGACGTCCTGGGGCAAATATGAATTCCTTTTTGGAAATGGCGCGTACCGTCAAAACTCCTATTGTTAAATAGTTGGGTTTATTGTTTGTAGAACTGAGTATATTTAATTCAGCTTTAAAAACTTAAATATTGATGGTAAAAAATCTGTATTTCATAGATTTAGAGCTGAAACCATCATTAAAAACAAAATTTATGATGAGGGAAGCCTGGTTACTTAAGTGACCGGGTTTTTATGTTTAGCCAAATAAATCTTTTTCCCAATACTCTGATGGTTTTTTATAAAACTTAGAAATATCAAGTCATACAATGTGTTACAATCGTAATTCAAAAGCTGATTGTAACTCTGTTGGTATTGAGATGACACGAATAGAGCTTGCCTATCCCAAAATTCCAGACAGTAAAAACTGTCCTCTAAAGAAATGTATAGCTTTTGAGAAATATGATGGTACTAATCTCCATTGGGTATGGGAAACTGAACTTGGGTGGTATGCTTTTGGTACCCGTCGTAACAGGTTTGACTTAGATGATATGGGTATTGCAGAATTCAATAATGCCCATCCAGGTTTAGAAGAAGCTCCTGACATATTCAAAAAAGACTTTGCGAGCCAGTTAGAAGATATATTTCGACAAAATCAGCAATATCGCTATCCTGAAATTACCGTATTTACAGAGTTTTTTGGTTCTAACTCATTTGCGGGAATGCACAGAAAGGAGGATCCAAAACAAATCATTCTCTTTGATGTACAAGTTGATAAAAATATTATTATGCCCGACCGATTTGTCCAGGACTTTAGTGAGCTAAAGATTCCACGAGTTATTTATCGTGGTAAGCTCACTGGCAAGTTTATTGATGATGTTCGCCAAGGAAAATATAGTGTTAATGAAGGTGTTGTGTGTAAGGGAGGTAGCGACCCAGATAATTTATGGATGGTAAAAGTCAAAACTAATGATTATATGCGGAGATTGCAACAAGCATTCAAGCACGATTGGGAAGCATATTGGGAATAAGAAAAATATAGTAAATATTAACTAACTATAAATTTATAGGAAAAATAATTTCATTTTTATTAATACTGGTTTTCGGTACTGTTGTTATAGTCAGATTAACTCGGCGGAGAATATTTATTAATCATAGCAAGTGCTTTCAAAGGATTTAATAACTAATTTGAAATAGTTGATGCTCCTGCTGACATTAAATCCTTAAATTAAATTAAATTAAATTAAATTAAATTGAATATTCAAGGCTAACCTTTGAAAATTATTTAAGTACGTTAGTAAGAAAAATCATAACTTGTTTGTAATAGCGCTTTAGCGCTAAAGCGCGACTACTAACCAAATACAGATATTTTATATTTATTTACATAGTTTACTTTTTTTTCGCCTACTTACTTATTTAGTAAAATATTTCTTCAGCAACATTTATATTACTGAGAGTTTTTAACAAAAGCTAATCCACTATATAACTGAAATGCTGCATCCCAATTAGTTTTTTCCCGCCTGATTAAATTTATGTGGGGCTGAATTTTATTTAGTAATTCTGCTCGGTCAAGTATATTTTCTGCAAAGGTATTAAAATCTGAACAAATTTGAATCTTCTGTAATTTTTTTTCCAGAGATGTAAGTAAATTATTCCAGTTGATTCTAATTGTATTTTGGCTGTTTTGAGGAGCTATATTTATGCCTTGTTGATATTCATAGCCATTATCATAAAGTCGCAAAATACAATTTCGGTTGGGAAGGTGTAAATCATAAAATTGAAAATAATCCTGAGTTTGAGTTTTGCGTTCCAATTTACCCCGCACATCTCGATCTACAACCTCTTCAAAGACTGGTAATAGCCCCTTAACACATTGTTTGACTTCTGACCAATCAAAACTAAGGGAACCAAGTTGATTTTCTCGATCACGACAAACAACAGTAGCTTTTGAATCTAATTGAGTAAAATAATTAACTTGAAAAACTTGTATTTTCTGAATATCTGTTAGTTTTGCCCAAAAACAAGGTATTGTGGCATTCAATAATTGTTGACCATAAAATTTTAATTCTCCCACCATCCCGCTACGGTATAAGCGCCATCCACGACTCGGTAATAATAATCTGGCACTATAAGCATCTATTTGCATGATTTGAGCAAATTTTTGCGCTGCTTGAGTTTTTATTTCGTTGCTGAGAGCTTCTAAGACTAATACTCCTTGTTCGGTGTTATCTGGCTTAGATGTAGCTTCAGCTATGGCTTCTTTTCTTTTTTGTTCCCGAATTTTTTCTAGCCTTTGTAAGGCTTCACGAGCAGCAATAACTATTTTCGCACCCACTGTATGTCTGAGTAATTGTCGATAAACCTTTTCTGCTTCTTGGTATTTCTCTGTGACTTCATACAGTTGTCCCAAGTGAAAAAGTACCCAAGGATCTTCTGGTGACTCTTTGAGAAGTTTTTTGATTAATTTAGCTGCGGTACGATAATCTTTGGTTTTGAATGCGTCAGTAACTTGCTTTATCATACTCTTAGCACCAAAATAGCTGGTTTATAGATAGATATTAGATGATATGCCTAAAATTTAACATCAACATTTTCTATTGCAATAGATTCTAATGCAGCAGCTACTACAGATAAAGCAAAAATTGGTGCAGTCACAGATCTTAAAATTCTTTTTCCCAAAGAAACTGTTTGAAAGCCAGCTTCAGTTGCTAATTCTATTTCTTTTTCTGTCCATCCCCCTTCTGGTCCAGTTGCAAGCCAGATTTGACAAGGTTTTTCTTGCTCAATGGCATATTTTTGACCGGAAATATAAGCTAGCAAGTGAGGAGAATCACTGCGGGCTGTACAAATATATTTTTTATGTTGAGCGGCAGAGTTTTCTGAATCTGGGAACAATGATAAGCTTTGGTCAAAGTTTACTGGCTCAAGAATATTAGGAACAAAAGTTCGTTCTGACTGTTCAGAAGCTTCCTGAGCTATTTTTTGCCAGCGTTGAAATTTTTGAGGGCTGGGTTTAAGTAAAGTTCTCTTACTGATTACTGGAGCAATACAGCTTACTCCCAATTCAGTACAACAACGTACTATCTCGTCAAATCCATTTTTTGGTAAAGCTGAGATGAGTGTAACTGAAATAGATAATTCTTGATTTTCGACCTCTAGTTTTTCTAATACCCGTGCTTCTTCGCCTCTAAGTTGTGTTAACCACCATTGACCCTCACCATCCATGGCGATGAATTTACTACCCTCTCCTAAGCGCAGCACGCGATAGAGATAATGTTTTTGTTTTGCTGTCAGTACAATCTGTTCTTGTTGTTTTTGGAATGGTGCGATCGCAATCCTTTGCAGTTGTCTCATGCAGTCTTGGGAGGGTATTTCAAGAGAGGGAAGTGTGGGTAGTTTAGGAGTGTGGAAAGAGGATTTGTGATTTTTAAGCGTATGATTTTCAATTTTAGGTTTAATTTTAGGGGCACACCGCAGTGCGCCCCTAGATAGTAATATTTTTTGCCAAAAAATCTAGTTAAAAATTTTAGCAGAAAGTTGTTAGCAAAAAGCTGTTAGCAAAGAGCTTTCAAGGGAGATATATCAACATTTAATGTTCAAATATTCTACGACTGCTTCATTGACTAAATCAGTCATTGACTTACCCTGAGAATTAGCAATCTCTTTGAGATGGGTGTAAATCTCATTGCGTACAGTTATTCTGTGACTGGGCTTGCGTTTATTATTACTTGTCTCAGGCTTGTAATTTTCTGAGAACTTGCGAATTTCATCAAAGCCTACTCGAGCACAAAAATCACCAAAACTTTCTTCTTGTTCCCGAGAGTTTCTAAAGTAGACAAAAATTGGTTCGAGGAAACTTTCTAATTCATTAATAGGGAGTTTATTAACGTATGGTTCTGCAAGACGAGTTTGATTCGGCGAACCTCCCAACCAAATTTGATAAGCTTCGGGAGCGCTACCCACAAAACCAAGTTCAGCCATGTAAGGACGGGCACAACCGTTAGGACAGCCTGTCATCCTAATCACAAAATGCTCGTTCTTTAAACCAACTTTATTCAGCAATTTTTCAATGCGTTGCAAAATACTGGGTATTGCTCTTTCTGATTCGGTAATAGCTAAACCACAGGTTGGTAATGCAGGACAAGCCATTGCGTAGCGTACTAAAGAATTAACTTTTTCTGGGTTGCTATTAACACCATTATCTTTGAGTATTTTCTCAATTGCGATTTGATTTTCTGGATCGATGTCGTAGAAAATTAAGTTATGATTTGGTGTGAGGCGAATCGGTAAGTTGAACTGCTCAACAATTTCTCGTACGGCTGTTTTTAATTGAAAACTACCTTCGTCTTTCACCCGTCCGTTATCAATGGAAATTCCAACAAATAACTTACCATCACCTTGTTCGTTCCAACCAAGAAAATCTTTGTATTTCCATTCCGGTAAGGGCTTAAATGCTTCTAATGGCTTGCCAAGATATTTTTCTACCATAGACTGGAATTTCTCTACACCCCAGTCATTAATTAGATATTTTAGTCTGGCATGACGGCGATTAACGCGATCGCCATAATCTCTTTGGGTTGCAACAACGGCTTTAACTAAATCGTATACATCTTCTTTCGCAACATAACCGATAGGATCTGCGGCTCTAGCAAATGTTTCTTCTTTATTATGAGTTCTTCCTAAGCCACCACCTGCAAAGATGTCAAAACCTTCTAATTCATCCTTATCGTTGGTTATGACGACCAAGGTTAAATCTTGGGTATACAAATCTACGGAATTATCACCGGGGACGGTAACACAAATTTTAAATTTGCGTGGCATGTAGTGGGTGCCGTAAATTGGTTCCGGATTGTCATGGAATACAGTACCATTACCGTTACGTTCTCTTGCTGCTTTGATTTCTGGATCTTCTTCCCCACTAATTGCTTTTTCCCCATCCAACCAAATTTCGTAATAAGCTCCTGTTTGGGGTGTCAACAAGTCAGCAATATTATTTGCATATTCCCAAGCGTACTGATACTCGGGTTGGTTTTTAAATGGAGCAGGTGGTGCCATAACATTACGGTTAAGGTCGCCGCAAGCACCTAAGGTAGAACCCATACTTTTAACAATGGCAGCGATTGTTGCTTTCAGGTTCTTCTTTAAGATTCCATGTAGCTGAAAACCTTGGCGAGTTGTGACCCGCATCGTATTGTTGCCATATTCATTAGATAATTTATCTAAAGTCAAATATAGCTGTGGTGGAATAAATCCTCCCGGACTGCGCGTCCGTAACATAAACTGGTAATCTTTCTCCTGCCCCTTAACTCGGTTATCGCGGTTATCCTGCTGATAAGAACCGTGAAACTTGAGGATTTGAATTGCCTTTTCGCTAAAACGGTTTGTATCTTCAAGTAATTCAGTTGCTACAGGTTCGCGTAAAAAATTACTATTTTCTTTGATACCTTCGATTTTGGAAGGTTTACGATTTGCAATCTCGGGAGGAGCGGATTTAACCATTGCTGTTTTATCGTCTTCTTAAATTAAGCACCACAGTAACCGAATTTAGGAACTGAGAATAAGAACCATTTCGGTTTAATAATTTCTTGTAATCTAATAGCAATAGCAAATTAGATAATATTCTTATCTTAACATGCGAAAAAGCTGGGTTTTTCAGTGATGCAACACTTAACAAACCCAGCAATAACTTTTACTTACCCATTAAGATTTATGAGTAAGCGAGAACAAATAATACTTCAAGACATTGAACATATCTAAGAGGAGTAGTAGAAAAAGTTTATCTCAAGGCCAAAAATAAACAATGAAAAGACCAAACGGCAACTTAGAGTCAACTAATTTCCGAGCATAAATAAATTGATAGTTATTCAGATATTTCTAATGTCTTGTGATGGGAATAATGTGATTATTAGGTATCTTTTGAAGTCAGATAAAAACTCAGGAATGATTTATTTGAAGCGATAACCTAAACCACCACCAACATTAATAGCAGAAGCGGGACTATTTTCATAAGCATCAACACCTACAGTTGCATTAGAGTAAATGAGGAAATTTTTGCCAACTTCGGTTTCTACACCAGCAGTAACTGCTACGGAATCTTTATTTCCTAAGGGTGTTGGCTGACCATTTTTTTCAACAAAAGAATAGCCTGCAGCAACGTAAGCATTGGTGTTTTTAGCAATTCCTGCATCTACGGAAACTTGAGGCACGATGGCAGTTGTGTCATCACTAAATAGAATTTGAGTTCGAGCAGAAAATGGAGATTCGCCTAGCTTTACCCGACCTGTTATGTTACCACCAAAAGTTGCTGCGCCTCCACTTTGCCCACCATTAGTTACTCCTGCTGCAAAACCCGCACCAACATAACTTGCATCAGTACCTTTTTTGGGTTGAGCAGATGCTTGTTCTGCTGACATAAATCCTGCGGTAATGGAAACGGCTGACAAAGCAGAAATTACGACAAAAGACTTGAATAATTTATGCATAATTCAAAATATTTTTTGTAGGAGTTGCCTTTAAGTACCATGTCGAAAAATAGACCAGAAGGTTCCACAAGTGTCCGATGATTTTCTGATTTTTGATTGATAATATTTATGCGGTTTTTATAGTGAATTTACTAGGTTTTAGATTTTTTATGATTCCTTACTTCAAATATCTTGATTTGCCCTCAGTCTGTAGACATTTTTTATACTTGCACAATGGTGTGATATCAAAAAAATCATGATGAATTTGATAAAAATCTATAATCATGAAATAAGATATATATTTGTCCTATTCTTGCAATAGAAATGTAGTTTAAAGCTTGATGTTTTACTCCTAATAGAGGAGGTAATTTGGAGCAAAAATATCGGGAAATTTTTCGGTAATACTACAAATGTGCGCTATTTTTTTAATAGTTCAAGTTTGAGAAGCTTTATTTTGCAATAAGGAAAGAATTGCTATATTACCAAAACTAGCTGATTGATAACAGGTTATTTTTAAGTTGAGGTGAATTAGGTTAATGTAGATTGGCAATGAGTTTAATTCACCACTGATAATTAGTCCCTTGTCAAGCTATCCGTGAATTAGCCCTCACGGTCGCTCTCAAGATCGGTGTCAAAAGGATTGGTCAACAGGTCTTTCTCAAAAATGTGAAGCGTTATTGAGCTATTTGATTTAACATCCACTGCAAATAAGCTTGAGACCCATCAACTATGGGTATAGCAATAATCTCCGGTACATCATAGGAATGAAGCTCTTGGATTTTTGCTTCTAATGCTGGAAATTGACTGAGCTTTGTCTTAATAATAAGCTGCCATTCTCGATCCTTACTTACCTTACCTTCCCAAATATAAATAGAACAGTGAATTGGTAGGATGTTAACGCAAGTAGCAAGTTTGAGTTCTACCAACGCAGTAGGAATATTTTCTGCTTCCTCTTGAGAACCTGCGGTTACCAGTACTACTGTGCAATTATTATCCCCATCCATTATTCCATCCTTAAAATTTGCAGCAACTAAACAGTTCGTAGTTAGTGATTCATTCCTTAACTGGGGTATTAAAAAACCTGGTACAACCTTAAATTTAATTTTTATTGTGACACTTGCCTAATTCTGGGTAATGCTACATCTACCAATTTGAGACGCGAAGCAACCTTGCGGTCACTCAACACATGTAGTGTATTTGTACTAAGTGCTATCGCGTCTCTACAACTAATGGTTAATGCGCCTAAATCATAGGAGCATAGATATACACCCTACCACTAAACGCTGACAGCTAAGGAATAAACTTGACCATCAATTAACAACCGAGTAATACCTTTAGCCTGCAAGTGATAGCGGGCTTTATGCAGCATTTTGCTGTCGGGGACCTTAATCACGCGATCGCGCTTGGTAGAAAACCGCTTGGCGATTCTGTGATTATCAAATATAGGTAAGGTTCTTTGTTGGTTTTCCAGGTTAGGAATTTCACCCAGGTCGCCAAATTCCTCTAAGGGGCGGGTAATTAATTCCGCAGAACGATCTATAACGATATAGCAGGTTCTAGGTAAACTAGCCGCAGAAAGTGGCAAAACTTTGATTAATGGATCTCCGCTAGAACGAGTCCTGGTAACAAAGGGACGATTCCAGTCATCTTCATCATCAAAGTCATCGTCGAAATCATCTTCGAGATCGTCGTCTAAATCATCTAATTCTTCAGACTCATCGAGCAAATCTTCACCGAGCATTTCAGCGATGATTTTCGGAGTGCGACGCTCATCATCATCATCATCATCTTCTTCTTCCAACAACGGTGAGGGAATATTAGCAATTTCTGCTTCTGGTTCATTATCGCCAAATATTTCTAACTGTTGTGAGTATGCTACCGGACTGGGGGTAGGAGTCGGAGCAGCAGTCGTCGCAGAAGAACGCCGCTTTACTCTTCTTTCCCCACTCGTAACAGCTTTTTTCTTTACCGGTGCGGGTTTTTCCCGTTTCTTTGGTTTTTCTGATTTCTTCGGCTCTTGCTCTTCTATTTCTTCTTTGGCGAATACAGGTATATTCTCATAATTTACCTGTGCTCTTCCTTCCGGAGTTCTAGCCGCTCGCTTTAAAGAAACGAGATATTCGTACTCGTCTTCAGGAAGAGTACTTTTGAGCAATCGACTAATGGTCGAATTACTCACACCATAACGCTCCGCCAGAGTTGAAGTTGTTTCAGCACTCTCCCGGTATAACTTAAGGATCTCTTTTTTGTCTGAATCAGTTAGTTTTCTCACCTGTAGACACCTGCTTGTTACGTTAAGCTCTTTTGCGCCCGCGCTCCCGTCGGGAACGACTTAATGATGCGTCATACTCTAAAGCTGCACCCATCCCAAATAAAACTCCACTCAAGACCCAAAATACTTCTAATATGTCACCACTTTGATAATCTGGTCTGTTACCAGCATATTTAAACCACATATCTGCAATGTAGAGAAAAAACGATGCAAATGCAATCATTCGCCAAGACATGGCTATTCTTCCACCCCAAAATGCCAGTAACAAAGTAGTAGCAATCATAATTAGTAAAACATCACTCACCACATAAAACCAATTTACAAATTGAAAGACATTTTGCTCCCATGGACTTAATTGGGCTGCTAGTTGTTGGTTTTCTGGCAAATTAGAAAGTAGCCAAACTAAGGCGCTACCAAAAGCGCCAATGGCTAAAACAATAATCCATTGCCATGCTTCTAGATTAATTCGTCGAGAAGCTACTGCCACAATCATACCTACACCCAGTAAAATATAAGTCAGCACAAAAAATATATCGCCTAGGGAAAGAGTGGGTTCTTTTTTTAAGACTATCTCCTGAAATCCAAAGAAGATTCCTCCTAGGAAATAAGAAAGCATTCCCATCCCAATCGCAAGCCAAACATTTCGACTGCTGACAATTTTACTACTTCGCCAATTGCGCAAGCATAAAATTCCTGCGAATAAATAAGCGAAGGCTTCAAGAACATTTGTTCCTAGTACATACCATTCGGCACGTCTAAGAATTCCTTCTGTATTTGGAACTTTAGCACTGAATAGTAAAAAATATAAAATTGCTAGCACTGCCCAAGCAATATTGGCTAATACAATGTTTTGTGTATTAAAAATAGATTTTTCTCTATATGAATTTTTGTAAACGTTAATCATCAGATCTTATTGTGCGAAACATCCTCTATTCCGTGTTTTAGCTTATATTTGAGCTGGTTCGCACCCTTTCTGAATGCATTGGTTTAAAGTGAATGTTTTTGGGATAAACACACAATTCTGACCTCAGAGATAATACCTGATTTTGATGCTAAAGTTAATGCCAAAGTTTCTTTAAAGAAGATTCATTCAACCATTGGGTAAACTGCGATCGCTCTTCTTGTGGCATGTCTTGTAATTTTTCTGCTACGGGATGTGCAAAGTTAGTGTTACCAAAGTAAGATTTTCCCAATCGATGTAATTCCTGTAAGAATGTCACGATATGTGTTTCCTGCCATATGGGAACCTGTACTGTTTGGAATGGATCGAAATTTAGTAATAATTTCACTCCTTGAGGTGCAGTTACCTGAGGAAATTTATGTTCGCCGAAAAATGCAGCAATATCTTTCTCGAATAATGAGGCTTGCTTGGAACCTAAGAATTCTTCAATATCGAGGTAAATTGCTTGTAATAGCAAAATACTACCTTGAACCAAGACCGCAATATTTTGGCGTTCCTCGGAATCATTACCTAAATTTTCGATACGGACTTTACCCCAAATACTATAGCGTTCGATTTCTTCTAATAATACGCATGCTTTACCCCGGTTATCAGTTAATTCTCGCCATAAAGATTTTGCTTCTTCTTCTTGGGAAGCTGGAAATACTTTAATTAGGCGAAAAGTTTGTTCTTGATAGTACAGGATTGGTACTTGCTGGTCTCGTTTGGGGTGTAGAACCGTGGAGATTTCAACATCCTCCCGTTTAAGAATAAACATGGCTTGAGGAAATTAAGTAATGAGTAATGTTAGCGTAGCGGGGCGCGACAGCGCACAGTAATAAGTAATGAGTAAGAAGTTGTAGAGACGCGACATGATGACCTTGCGGTCACGCTGTACTAACGCGTCTGTACAGGAGTAAAAATTCAAAACACCATATTTAAGTTGCAGGGTTGTTATTTGCAGTTAGTCTTTTGTTTTAAGGTGATTAATTACATTTTGTTTGATATCACAATATACATAAATTTCCTTATGAATAGAAAGCTTATAATGTATAAATTTTATTGACTGTCACTCATCATACTAACTGCGCTCGGGTATAGGATCCATACGTAAATTTCTGAATATTGCTTTTTGTTAGAAATAGATATATAATCCAAATGCTGAAATTATTGTCAGCATCTCATTGTCTGAATAACTAAGTAGAATATTTTTTCTGCACTAATTGGGCGCGTAGCTCAGCCGGATAGAGCAACTGCCTTCTAAGCAGTCGGTCGCAGGTTCGAGTCCTGCCGCGCCCGCTTTTTAATTCAATGTATTTCGTAGAGACGTGATACGTCGCGTCTTGATAATTTTTTCTACCGGGTAAGTAGGTAAGGATAAGTCACACAACGGATTATTTATTACTATTCCCCGTTCTCTGTTCCCTTCACAAATCTAAAATTACTCCATCTTTAGCCCGCATATAAAGTGTTGGTGTCGCAAAATCGCGTCGATCTAAGCCGAATTCTTGAGAGATAGCATTGCGGGTTTTCTGGATAGCTGTATCTACGGGATTACCCTGTGCTAAGTGACTATAAAATTCGTCTGCGAACAATTTGGCAGTATCATCAAGTATCTCATATTGCATGGCGATGACTGCGGGTATTCCTCTCTGTACTAAGTTTAGTACTGTACCTGCAAATGCTTGATTTGTGGATACTGTCCCACCTCTACAGCAATTTAGGACTATTAATCCGAGGTTTCTATTGCCTAAAAAGAAATTAGCGAAGTTTTCATCATTAAATGATTTAGCTTTACCATCTTCATCAACAAGGTAGATATAACCTTTATCACTTTTAAAATCACCATGACCGATAAAGTGAAATACGTTATAAGCTTTTTCATCAAGCTTACGTCTAATATTGCGCGTTGTAGCTTCTGCTAATACGTCTAATTCGATTAGACCTGCTTCTATATATTTTTTCAGTGCTTCTCGAATCAGGTTTTCTTCAGCAGTTGCGTCTAAATTTGCTAAGTCACTGGGAGTGGAGATGACTAACAGAATTTTGAGGGGTAGATTAGCGGCTTTGATTTCGCCTTTCTGTAGGGGAAGATCGATATAACGGGAGACTACGGTTTGTTTGTCGTTTGCTAAAAAAGTATTTGTTCCTTCGTAGTAGAGAAACTCCCAAGGAAGAGCGGCTAAGTCGGGAGATTGAAAGATTAAACGCAAGCGGACGCTGTAATTATTTGCTTGTGCGCCTGTAATTATAGCTCGGAATTGAGCGTTAACATCGTTGGGAAAAAGTGCTTGGTAAAGTTTCTTTCCTAATTTTTTAAGTAATTTGTCATTTTTATTGTTGTACTCAATCAGTTCTAACTCCAATTCAATGTCGTCCATTTTCAAGAGTAATTGACCTGATACCTCACCCTGGTCTGAGGACGCGCGAATATTCTTGTTGCGATCGACTATTATTTCAAAATCTTGATATTGAAAATCTTGATGCTTTATAATGAGTTGACTTGTCTTCAAAGATTGGTTTCTCTCGGTTTCTAGTTCTCGTTGCAATGGTGTACTTTGGACTTGAGATTCTCGATATTCTGGCTGAGTTGACAAATTCACGTCATCAATTAATCTCCGGACATCAACCATTTCAAAGCTGTTTTCACACTCAATTTCATATCTACCCCTATTTAAACGTTTACGCAAATTTTCTAAAGGATAAGCATAAGGATTTTCACTTCCCGCACATTCTCTACAGTTACAGGGAACCAAAGTTTGATATTTCAAGCGTTCAAAAGAATTATGGATTTTTTCTAACTCGTGGGTGACGACTGCGAGTAATTCTTTTTTCCGGTTTCCAGATACGCTGATTTTAATTTTTCCTTGATTATAGTTTTCTATGATTTCCGCACGAGTTTTGTCTTTATTAAGAACAACACCACTTCTCCAAACCAGTTTTTGTTCTTCAATCCAAGGGTGTGTTTCTACAATAAAGCGGGTAATAATACCTTTAGGGATAAACTCATATTTGTAGCGCAAGATCAGATTATAAGATTTATCCCAAGTGTAATTAGGTAAGTTCTCATTATCGAGTAATTGTGGTGCGATGTAATTACCAGGACGATTTGGAATTGGGTAGCAAAGTTTAAACCGCATCATCAATTGCAGCAATTCATCTTGCATATCAGCGTATTCGCTATCTTTCCAAATATCTGCGAGTTGTTCTTGAGTAAAACATCCCAGATTTTGCTTGACGGTTTTATTATCTAGAACTTTGTAAACTGCTGTTGTACCCCATTCTGGTTTGAGTATTACATAGTGTTTGAGGGTTGGATCGTCTTGGAAATGCAAACAAACACCGAGGTCATGTAAATAACTACTCAGTCGTAGCATGTCTTGACGGTCAGTTAATTTATTAATTTCGCAAAGTTGGTAATATTCGTAAATACTAATGTAATTGCGAGAATCGTTATCTAAAGCGGAACGGATTCTTACCCAGATTTTTGGTAAAGGTGATTTGTCCCCAACATGGGGAAGTCTGGTAATGTAGTTTTGAATTTCTGCTTTTATTTCTGCTAAACCACGATTTGTCTGTAAGTTCGTTGCTAAAACTTCTTTTAGATTACTAAACTCTTTCCGTAACTCCCCTGCATTTATTTCACAATCGCGGTCTTGTTTTTCATTTTTAATAATCAAAATCGGACTTTTATCGCTCAAAAGTTCTGCGACCTTCATCCACCAGTAAAAATTAGTGTTTTCTCTGCGGGTATCAGCAACTAAAACATAAAGGGAACGTTTGCTCAGAAAAAACTGATGGGTTTGATGGTAGATCTCTTGACCCCCAAAATCCCAGATATTAACCCGAAATTCTTTACCGTTGTCGAGTGGGAATTTCCATTGGATGACGTCAATTCCTTCTGTTGATTTTTCATCAGAGTCAAGTTTGTAGTTTTCATCTTCAATTTTTTTAGCTAAAGAAGTTTTACCTGCTCCTCCTTCCCCAATAATCAGTAATTTTGCTTCATAGAGGGGTTCTGTTTCATTGGGGTCTTGTACCCGGAAATAGAAATCAAGGATTTCTTTAACATCACCCGGATCTCCCCATGGTCCCTTTGGTCCTAAAATTTCCGGTGGAACGGGAACTGGATTCCCACGTAAATCGAGTCTTTTAAGTTTGGTGAGTTTTTTTATTTGTGCTGGTAAAGTACTGAGTTGATTACCCCTGAAGTCAAGGGATTGCAAGTTGGTAAGTTGTCCAATTTGTGCTGGTAAAGTACTGAGTTGATTACCCCCGAGGTCAAGGGATTGCAAGTTGGTGAGTTTTTTTATTTGTGCTGGTAAAGTACTGAGTTGATTATTGCTCAGATTGAGGGTCTGTAAGTTGGTGAGTTGTTCAATTTGTGCTGGTAAGCTATTGAGTTGATTACTGCTCAGATCGAGAGATTGCAAGTTGGTGAGTTGTCCAATTTGTGCTGGTAAGCTACTGAGTTGATTACTGCTCAGATCGAGAGATTGCAAGTTGGTGAGTTGTCCAAATTCTGCTGGTAAACTACTGAGTTGATTATTGCTCAGATCGAGGGTTTGCAAGTTGGTGAGTTGTCCAAATTCTGCTGGTAAACTACTGAGTTGATTTCCGATGAGGTTGAGGGTTTGCAAGTTGGTGAGTTGTCCAAATTCTGCTGGTAAACTACTGAGTTGATTACTGACTATCTGAAGATATTCAAGTTGATTTAGCAATCCAATTTCTGTTGGTAAGGTAGTCAACTTGTTACTGATGGTAGTAACTACAACTATAAATTCTTGAAAGTCATACTCATATTTACCAATAATCAGCTTTTTGAGTTGAGTTAGCTTACCAATTTCAGGCGGTAATTCTGTCAATTTGTTGCCGGAGAGGTCTAATTCTGTCCACCCCTCTTTTGCTGCTCTTTCAATTACTTGTAGCAGTTCTTCTGTAGTCATTAGTACATATAACAATAAATCTATTCAGAATATATCGGATTTACCCATTTATTAGCTTGACTGTGTAAAAGTAAAAAGTTAAATTTCCATTCCTAATTCCTTTAAAGACGTAGCAGAGCCTACGGTGTCGGTGTTCACCGCAGGTGCGGCTCAGCCTCTGCTACATATCTACCACTTTTGAAATAAAAAAACCCACACTCATACGAGTACAGGTTTGGTTACACTTGCGTTAATTTGTCGTTTGGTCGTGTAAAATTCTCCTCAGAGCATTTTACTGATTCAAGGCAGTGCAATCCGGTTATTTTGAATTATATTGATGTATAGTTATATATCTTGCGATCGAATCGTGACTTCAAGGTAACTAAGTAGTTGGACTGAATTAATTACACAATGTCATTGCGTTAGCGTAGCGTGCGCAAAGCGCATATGGAGCAAAGCGAAATGACGCAATCGCAGGAGCTTGGGATTGCTGAGGACGCGCTCCGCGAACACGTTGTTCGCAATGACGGTAAATATTTTTGTCCACCTACTTATGATCTCAAACTAAACTTGCTTGCTTGCGCAAACTTTGAACTGTAGAGACAAAGTGTTCTCCTACTTGGTTGATTTCTTCAGTGGTATTGAATCTTCCAATCCCAAACCTGATGGAAGCATAAGCCAGTTTTTCTGAATGACCCAAAGCCATCAAGACATGGGAAGGTGCAGTATTAGTTGAAGAACAAGCAGCACCGGCAGATACCGCCATCACTGGTTGTAATCCTAATAGTAATGCGGCTCCGTCCACTCCCTCAACGCTGACATTTAGATTTCCTGGAAGTCTTTGGGTGGGATGTCCATTCAGATGAATTCCTTCGAGTTGGGAAAGCTTTTTCCATAAACTTTCTCTGAGGTGAGTTAAACGTTCGCATTCTGTAGTTTGTTCTTGTAAAGCAATCTCTACAGCTTTCGCAAAACCAACTATTTGGGGTGTATATAAAGTACCTGATCGCATTCCCCGTTCGTGTCCTCCACCATGTAATTGTGGTGCAACCTTAACTCTGGGGTTACGACGACGAACATACAGCGCACCAATACCTTTAGGTCCATATAACTTATGGGCTGTCATTGACATCAGATCAATATTCATTGACTCGACATCCAAAGCTATTTTACCAAGGGCTTGGGCGGCGTCAGTGTGAAATAATACGTTACGTTCCCTGCAGATTTTCCCAATTTCTGCTAATGCTTGTAATACTCCAATCTCATTATTTGCCGCCATAACGGACACCAAAACGGTATCATCGCGGAAAGCTTCTTCTAACTGCTTGAGATTAATTAATCCATCTGTTTGAACAGGAAGAAAAGTGATTTCAAATCCCAGAGATTTAAGGTAATTACAGGGATCAATTACTGCACTATGTTCTGTGGAGACAGTAATAATATGCTGACCCTTTTGAAAATATGTTTCTGCTACACCTTTAATAGCTAAATTATTTGCTTCCGTTGCACCACTGGTAAAAACAATCTCCTCTGGTGTAGCATTAATAGCTCCTGCTAAGACTTCCCGTGCTTTCTTGACAGCAGCTTCCGTCTCCCAACCATAGATATGATTGATACTAGAAGGATTACCAAAATGCTCCGTAAAATACGGTAACATCGCAGCAACTACCCGTTCATCAACTGGGGTAGTTGCGTGACAGTCGAGGTAGATAGGGCGTTTCATAATTTGACTGGGGATTTGGGGTTGGGGATTGGGGAGTGGGAATTAGGAATTTGGAGTTTGTTTCAAAGTCCCCCTTTCCAAGGATTTAGGGGTAATACGTTTCAGTTAAACTCTTTAGGCATATGCTAACGAGTAACACAGTATTACACAAAAATCAAAACACAAAACACAAAACTCAAAAGTTAACTAGGGCTTGCTGAATAAAATTGAAAGCCATAACAGGCAAGGGTTTTAAGGTTTTTTGTACTAAACAAGTGCAAGAAAATAACGTTTATAGTCTCAAAAACCTTGCACTTTAGTCCTTGATATCCCTGGGTAAATTAGAAACAAGCGGGATGAAACTAATATTTTGCAAGCTGTGTGGCTTCTGGATTCGCGAAACTCTACTTTTTTAGCTAACGCTACGCTATGCGAACAGCAAGCCCTAACTAGTGCTTTGTTCCATTCATTTTGGTAGCTTTTTTCCACAAAACCCTGTAGAGACGTTGCATGCAACGTCTCTACAACATGTCAAAACTAATGAAAATAACTAATAACATTAGTTTGAACCAAATCACCAATCGCTAGTCCCTAGTCCCCAGTCCCCAACTCAAACCAAACCCTGACTCAGTACGCGCCACATAATTTTCGGGTGATATAAAGCAAAGGGGGATTTCAACAACTGAGATACTTCTACAAATAAACACAGAATATCAGGATCTGAATGTGCAAGTTTCACTAAGCTATCAGAATACCATTTTAGTACTTTTGGTAACTTAGTTTGTTTACCGTAACCCATGGTTGTAACTGTAGTGGGAAAAAGCAAATCTTTATTTGTTGCAGAATTCCAATGTTGCGAGTTACTTTGAGCTAAACTTTTTTGGAAATTCGATTTTGGATTTTGCAACCATTTTTGCAATACCAATGCTGATAATGCACTAACTGTCATCCCTTGACCGTGAACTGGACACAAAGCGCAAACTGCATCACCCAAACATACAAAGCCTTTAGGCATTTTTATTTTTTCATAGTGACGTAACCGGTTAGCAGTGTCACGATAACCATGAATAGGTGATGTAGGTTCCGCATGTGCGATCGCTTGATAAAATTTGTCTGAAGGTAGACTGCGAGCAAAATCTAGAAAACCAGGTTCATCTGCAGGAGGGAAATCTTTTCCATAACCTCCCAAAGTTGCAATCCATTCGCCATTCTCGATTTTTGCTAAATACCCTAAGCGAGTTGCATTAGGAGGAGAATGGGAAATTAAGATTAATTTCCAGTCATCTGCAAAATTTTCAGGTTGTTTGTAACGACGCGTTGCATAACCCAAAAATGGGTTGATTACAGTTTCTGTTGGGGGGTTAAAGCCTAAACTTTCCAACCAAGAAGGTGTTTGAGAATGACGTCCGCTAGCATCTACTACTAGTTTTGCCATTAAACGCTGCTCTTGTTTAGCTCCATTAACTGATTGTAAAACTGTTACACCACAAATTTGAGTTTTACAAGGATTTGCGAGCAACCCAGTGACGCGAGATTCTTCTACAAACTTTATTTGGGAAAATTTTGCCAACCTGCGTCTAATTGTCCATTCTAATAATGGGCGAGAACAAGTGACGGAAGTTATATCAGTTGGAGAATCTACTGTTGTGCCCCATTCTCCATTCTTCATTAACAGATGAAATTCTCTTGGCCAGTCTATCGGTAATGCGCCAACATCTGCAAGGTCTTTGCCAATTCCAGGAAATAAAGTATCTAGAATTCTGAAACCTTTAGCAAATAAAATGTGTGGTTGCAAAGACTGTGTGACCCCGTTACGACGATCGGGTTTGTCGGGTAATTTGTCTGTTTCCAGGATTGTAACCGAACTGAAACTATCGGCAAGCACTCTTGCTGCTAGCATTCCAGCTATACTACCACCTATAACAATCGCATGATTTTCCTTCATTCCTACACCGACCGTCTTAACTTCTTAAACATATATATTCTTACACTAAATATTTTGAGATTTGCTTTTTTTTACGAGATTTATTCAAAATAGAAAGTATTATCAAAAGTGTAATTTTTATGAACTTAATTAGATTTGTATTAATTTTTGTATCTATAGATTTAACAGTAATTATTTAATCTGTTTAATTAACACCAATATTATCAAATTAATGATTATCAGATATATTGTTATTTTATCTAAAATATACTTCTTGAATATTGATTATTATTTGTTTTTTTAGAGAATAATTTTTACTATTTTAGCTAAATATTTCTCAAAATAAATAAACGAGTTAATTAAATTTTTTTGTGATAATAGTTTTTGCAAAAATATCATGTAAACCTTGTCTTTTTCGTGTGAAAGCAGTTATCAAAAATCCAATCATCAATAAAGATATAGATAATGATTTAGTCCAATACCGAATATTAGCTTGGACAAATGAAATTTTATTTTGACTTAAGTCAGTTATATGAATGTCTAAAGATTGCTTTCCCGGAGTGGCTTTTTTAGCAGACATTTCAAATGAAATAAAATAAAGCCAATTAATTATGATTCCAAATAAACTGGCAACGATATCTATTGTACCTATTTCCTCAGGAGATGTTATTAAACTAAAAAGAATAGGAAAAAATCCACAGACTGAACTTATCCATACGATTCCTCCGATATCAAATAAATTCTCCGACTCAGTTATAAATCCTGTTGAATATGCTAAATATGCCGCACAACCACCGAAAAATATACCAATAAAAAATAATATAATTAGATCGGTTAAATAAGCTAAAAACCGCATCCAAGCGTTAGCATATCTAATACCTTTTTTAATTTGAGATTCTTGCTTAACTGCTTTTTTAGTTAAACGCTTAACATTTATTGCTGAAGGTAAAGCTGTATCTATTGCATCCAATTTTTGTAAAATTATCTGGGTGTTTTTCGGGCGTTGATATGCAGAATGCGCCATCATTTCATCAAGGATATCTGCAAATTCCGGTGAAATTTCAGGCGTTAGATAGCGCCACTCTAATACGTTCGTACATGGTTCGTATAATTGACTTGGAGACTTACCTGTTAATAAATAAATAAATGTACGTCCCAAAGCAAAAAAGTCTGATTGTTGTACCGCTTGACCATTAATTTGTTCTATTGGAGTATAACCAGATGAAATAATTCCTGTAATATCTCCAGCAGCCTTTTTTGCAACATAAGTTTTAGTTACTTCTCGCACCGTACCAAAATCAATTAGCGCCAAACGTCCATCAGCTCGCAACATAATGTTGGAAGGTTTAATATCGCGATGAAAAAAGTGTTGGCTGTGTACTTCTTGTAAAATAAGTGTTAATTCTCTTAGCCATGTAAGAGCTAACTTGGGATGTATTGGCTTGTTTTCCTGTTGTTGAATATACTTAGATAAATTCAAGCCCTCAATCTTCTCCATAATCAAACAGTGCAAATGTTTTTGAGTGTTGCGGGGAAGATAGAGAAAATATCCGTTTTCTTCAACTTTGGGAATACCCGGATGATTTAAAACCTTTAGTACCTCAGCCTCCCGTTTAAATAACTCTATTGCTTTGGGACGCTCATCTATTAAGACTTTTAATACTTTACGTTTACCATTTTTGTCTGCCAATTCATAGGTTTCGCCAAAACCACCACCCCCTAGCTTAGTTTTGACCCGATAGGATCCCTGTAACAACAATTCCGAACCACAGGTTCGACAAAATAGCATGTCACGATGATTATTACGCTCGGAGCAATGCGGATTAATGCAGATGCTCATAAGGATACTTGATATTGCTAATTTTTTGTGTGTCTATAGTGTTACGACCTTTGTGTCAAAAGTAAATCAGTAACTTAAAGTATTAAATTAACAACATAACAAGTATAAAAAAACTCTTTGATCGTAAACTTATCTTTTTTTTATAATAAAAGTACTAGATATCTTATCATGTAAAGCTTGTTTTTGAAGGCTGAATGCAGCAAGAACATATCCTAACATCAGCGTAGCTGTAGATATAATGTTCGCAAAATATCGAATATTTGCTTGGAGTAAAGAAATTTTTTCTTGACTTGAGTTCGTGACATTAATATTTAGGATTTGTTTGCCGGGAGTAGCTTGTTTCGTAGAGCTTTCAAACAACGTAAAATAAAGCCAATTGATAACGATTCCAAAGATAGTGGCAATTGTCTTTTCTAGTTCATTATCGATTAATAAACCAATTGTTCCAGAAAACCATCCAACTGAACCCATCCATAGGGAAGTATGAATGTCATCATCTCTGACAGGAATACCAATGAAAGATAAAACAAAGGGTGATAGAACGCCAATAACATTACCAATGAAAAATAGAATAATTAAATCAATTGTAAATGCCCAAAAGCGTTCCAATAAACTAGCATATTTAACATTTACTATTACTGGACTAAATTGATGTATGAGGCTATTTGTTGAGGGTTTAACATTAACTTCTGGGGGAAAAACTCCATCAATTTCTCCCAGTGTCTGCAAAATTACCTGAGTATTTTGTGGACGTTTAACTGCTGAAACAGCCATCATCCAATCGAGAAGATCTGCAAACTTAAGTGATATACCAGGTACAACATCACGCCACTCTAATATATTTGTATATGGGTTATAAAATTTATTGGGATCTTTACCAGTTAATAAATAAATAAATGTGCGTCCCAGAGCAAAAAAATCTGATTGCTGTACTGCTTGACCGTTAATTTGTTCTAACGGGGTATAACCAGAAGAAATAATACCAGTAACATCACCAACAGCTTTTTTTGCAACGTAAGTTCTGGTAACTTGTCGAACTGTACCAAAGTCAATCAGTGTTAAATGTCCATCAGTCCGCAACATTATATTAGTAGGCTTAATATCGCGATGGAAAAAGTGTTGGTTATGTAGCTGCTGCAAAATGATTGTTAATTCTCGTAACCATTTGATAGCTAATTCTGGATCGATAGGTCTATTCCCCTGCTGCTTTAAATATTTATGCAAAGTTAAACCTTCAATTTTCTCCATTACCAAGCAGTGTAAATTTCTCTTGCTATTTCTTGGTACATAAAGAAAGTAACCATCTTTCTCCACTTTAGGGATACCTGGATGATCTAAAAGGCTTAGTACTTCTGCTTCTCGTTCAAATAACTCTACTGCTTTAGGACCGTTATCAATTAAAACTTTCAGTACCTTGATTTTACCAGTATTATCTATCAGTTCGTAAGTTTTACCAAAGCCACCACCCCCTAACTCGCGCACAACTCGGAAGCGTCCTTTTAGTAATAATTCCGAACCGCAAGCCTGACAAAACTGCATATTAAGATTGTTATCAGGAGCAAAGCAGCGTGGGTTGATGCAGAGGCTCATACAAACACCGAATAATTATGAATACTTTTGTATGTCTATCCAGTGTTACTAGTTTTGTGAAAAAAGTAAATAAGTGCTACGAGTATTAAATAAACAATATCAAAATTTTCTACTGCAGGTTTAATATGGGAAATATAGTAATTTTTCTCAAAAAAATCATTTTTTATTGCTTGTGACAAATTTTTTTAATTCTTTACTTCTCTCGATATTTTATTTTCTAACTTATTGTATCGGTAGCTTTGATTATCCTCAGCGAACAAAGAGTTGCAAATAGCTTGATAAAATTACCTCACCAGCGATTAAAGAAATAGTTGCACCAATTGCTAAGTGTGGACCAAATGGAAAAGCTTTACTTGTTTTTTGCTTTGTTGACGAAACAGAAAAAATCTTCCCCCCACCATAAATAGTGACTCCCGAACAACAAGCAAGAAAGCAAGCTAACAATAAATATTTCCATCCTAACCAAGCTCCCATCATTGCTGCTAGCTTTGCATCTCCCGCTCCCATTGCAGTTTTACCTAAAATAGCTGAACCAAGGTTTGCGATCGCATCAAATAACCACAAACCCAAAATTGCTCCTACAACTGAGAACATAATTTGATTAATAATTTCGGTAGAGTTTCCCGTTAACCAACCGATACATACATGAAATATTACTCCTAGGACTAAACCAGAGGTAGTTAAAGGATTGGGTAGGGTCATAGTATCAAGATCGATCAGTGACAAAGCTAATAACCAACTACAAAAAATCCAATAACCAATTGTTAAGGGAGAAAATTCAAATATGGAAAACACGAGTAAAAACATTAATCCTGTAACAGTTTCGACTACAGGATAACGAGCAGAAATCTTCGTTCGACAATAACGACAACGTCCTTTTAGGGTGATCCAACCAATTACGGGAACATTGTCATAGGGTTTTAGCTGATTCAAACACTTGGGACAGCGAGAAGGTGGAAAAAGTAAAGATAGTCCAGCAGGTATTCGATAAACTACAACATTAATAAAACTACCAATGGATGCTCCCAAGGCAAAGATAATTATATTTGCCGGAATTATAACTAAAATTTCATTCATATTCCCGCTTATTAGTCCATCTGCCAAAAGTATTATTTACAGGGTTATAACATTGGCGAATGGAAATTGGCGAGATGTTTGGAGTGTGGGGAGTGTGGGGAGTTTGGGGAGTCTGGGAAGTCTGGGAAGTCTGGGAAGACTCATTACTCATTACTCATTACTCATTACTTATTACTCATTACTCATTACTTATTACTGTGCGCTAACGCGCCCCGCTACGCTAATATTACTCATTACTCATTACCCATTATCCATTGCAAACACCAAAAAATTGTAGAGACCTAGCACCGCTAAATCTCTACCTTAGGAACCTGTTATAACCAAAAAGAAGATTGATATGACAAATCACCAAAACAACTAATACACGCAAGATTCTATTTGCTCAAGAGGTATAAAACGTTCTTCTGGTAACAGCACGGGTTGGTTTTTAAAAATTACTTTACCCCGATGATTCTCGCGGTGAATCGCGACTCCAGAAGCATATCCAGTGATTTCTGGATGAACCTCACAGTGAGTGTGATAAATATTACCAGCAGCTTTAATCAGAGCAGCGTCGATTAAAGTTGATGGGGGGTTCTGCTCCGGATAAATAGTCTGGTTTTGCTGAAAGTTATACACAACTGTTTGGGTTTTGTATTTTGAGTTTCTCTTAGTCTATCCAAAATTCATGACGTTATTTGTAAAATTTTCGAAATAAAACTTCAAAACAAAGCTTCGACATAAAGCTTTAATTATGAAGCTTTAATTATTAAGCTACGTCATCATAATTTTTCTAGAGTTTCGATCAGCACTTCACCCATCGCACTGCACCCTAAAAGCTTCATTCCTGGAGACATTATATCCCCTGTACGCATATCTTGTTGTAGGATTGAAGACACAGTATTTTCGACTGCATCTGCAGCCTGTGGTTGATTTAAACCATAACGTAGCATCATTGCAGCACTTAAAACTTGAGCTAAGGGATTAGCTTTATCTTGTCCTGCAATGTCAGGAGCAGAGCCATGAACGGGTTCGAATACTCCTGGTCCTGAAGCACCCAAGCTTGCAGAAGGTAACATACCTATACTTCCTGTAAGCATCGCTGCAGCATCAGAAAGAATATCACCAAATAAATTACCAGTAACAATAGTGTCAAATTGTTTTGGTGCGCGCACTAGCTGCATCGCAGCATTGTCAACATACATATGAGAAAGTTCTACATCAGGATAATCATTGGCTAGATCGGTTATACGATTGCGCCATACCTGGGAAACTTCTAAAACATTGGCCTTATCTACAGAGCATAGTCTACTTTGGCGTTTGCGAGCGGCTTCAAAAGCAACTTTACCAATACGTTCAATTTCTGATTCGGCATAAACCATTGTGTTAATACCGCGTTTTTCATTGGTTTCGCTAGAAAAAATACCTTTGGGTTTACCAAAGTAAATTCCACCAGTTAGTTCCCGAACTACCATGATATCTACACCTTCAACAATTTCTCGTTTGAGTGTGGAAGAATCGATTAATTCGGGCAAAATCTTCGCCGGACGCAAGTTTGCAAAGAGTTCTAAGCCAGCTCGCAGACCTAATAAACCAGCTTCTGGACGTAGATTAGAAGGTAAAGAATCCCATTTGTAACCGCCAATTGCAGCTAGTAAAACAGCATCACTATTGCGACACATATCTAAAGTTGTACTTGGTAGGGGTTCACCTGCTTCATCAATTGCAGCACCACCAATTAATGCTTCTTGGAATTCAAATTGCAGATCGAATTTTTTCCCAACGACCTTAAGCACTTCTACCGCTACGGTCATGATTTCAGGTCCAATCCCATCGCCAGGTAAAAGAGTAATGCGGTATTGTTGCGCCATAAGTTTGCTTTCTTGTGGGTAGATGTTTGGCAAGAAATCGAAAGTTCTCGCGACTATATATCATAACCACCCAGGTATACCCGCGATCAATCTGTTTATCAAAAGCTGTCCCAATAAAATCTAAACTCTAAATTATTTTTCTCACCAATATGCCTTTTTCTCACAGATACTATCTTCTTTGATTTCTAATTAAAGTAATATTTTTACTAAGTCTTAATTCAGAAATATCGCTGTTGTAAATAATTAACTTTATATATTTTTTACTTTTATTTTTCAATTATTTCACACCTAAAGTTCGGAAACAGGCTTGTCTTGACTGGAATACATAGATGTGCAAATATTTTTTCATACTATTAAATACTAACAGTATAGTTGTATCATAAATTACTATTCGCAATATAAATTCTTAAATAAAATCCTAGATATTCATTCCTTCATTGTTAATATTACTCACATAATTTTCCATGATTCGACAAACTGCTGTAGGGTTAGCCATAGGTTCGGTGATATTTGCCAGTGGATTAGCATCAGAGCCTTTGCCAAGTCATAGTTCTACACAAATCGGGACTCACAAACATAAGTCTTTGTCGCTTTCATCGCAGGAACACAGCTATAATAATTTCAACTTAAGTGTCCTAGAAAAGTCAGTTTTTCAAAAAATAAATCAATATCGAGCTTCAAAGGGTTTACCAACACTGAAGTTAGATAACAAGATATCTCAACAAGCAAGAATTCATAGTCAGAATATGGCTAAGTGGAAAGTACCCTTTAGTCATAGTGGATTTGAAAAGCGAGTTAAAGCTATTCCCCTTACTTACACTAGCGCAGCAGAAAATCTTGCCTTTAACCAAGGGTATGACGATCCCGCAGTGGAAGCTATGGATGGTTGGATAAAGAGTCCTTCACATTTGAAGAATATAGTGGGAAATTATGACCTTACCGGTATTGGTGTTGCTGTAAATGATGATGGTGAAGTGTACTTAACACAGATTTTTCTGCGCAGCTATTAATTACTTATACTTAGTTTGCGTGATTCCTATAGAATAATATTTTTATTACTTTCAGATTTATGGATTTGCAGGACTTTCAGGTTTGCGAACGCGATCTTGATGAAGCGACTTTATCGAATTATTTACAGAGTGAAGCTTTAGCTGTAGATACGGAAACAATGGGACTTTTACCCCACCGCGATCGCTTATGTTTAGTGCAACTATGCAACGAACAAGGAAAAGTTAGTGTAGTTCGGATTGCAAAAGGACAAACTACAGCTCCCAACCTCAAAAAACTTTTAGAAGCAACAAATATAGTTAAGATATTCCACTTTGCTCGTTTTGATCTTGCAACATTGCGTCATTATTTGAATATTCAGGTGCAACCCGTATTTTGCACCAAGATTGCAAGTAAATTAGTCCGTACCTACACACCACGTCATGGGCTAAAAGAGTTAGTAATGGAATTGGAACAAGTTGAATTGGATAAAAGTTCCCAAAGTTCTGATTGGGGTAATGCTGATAATCTATCGGAAGCACAGTTAAGTTATGCTGCGAATGATGTCCGCTATTTGGTTAGTCTGCGCCAAAAACTTATAACTAGGTTGCAAAGAGAGGAAAGATTGGAGCTTGCTCAAAAATGTTTTGAATGTTTACCTACCATAGTTACTTTAGATTTATTACAGTTTAAAGATTTGTTTGAGCATTGAGTTGGGGATTGGAGATCGGGGATTAGGGATTAGGGATTGGGGATTAGGGATTAGGGATTGGGGATTGGGGATTGGGGATTAGGGATTGGATTACATCCTTAGCATTCCTTGTTACTCGTAGATCCCTTTTATAAACTAAGCATTCGCAATTTGTAAGATTTTACCTTGAAATTTAGGAATGCAATTTCTTAGATTGTATTCACTATTAGCGTGCATATTGATTGATACTTCACTCAGCAACAGCAGGTATGTCAATTATTAAAAATATTCAAGGAAGCTTGCAAAATTTCACGCGGTACAGAATAGAAAAATATATTCTGAGTGGATTTGGAGTCTTTATTTTTCTTTCTATCGTTATAGTTGGTTTTGTAGAGGTTCAACGCAACCTTTTACCTTACAAAATTATTTTAACTGCAGGGAAAAAAACAGGAGAAAGTTATATTCTCAGCTCGGCGATCGCGAGAGTTGCTCGACAAAATAGCAATATCAAAATTGATGTTTGTGAAACAGACGGAACAGGGGATAACATTAAAAGCCTTAGAGGTGAGAGGTTAACAACAAAATCTACATGCTTATCAGGAGTATCAACAAAATATCTCAAAGCCCACTTAGGAACTGCTCAAGCTGATATTTATCCTGGTTCGGATGCACGGGTTTTAACTAATCTTTATCAAGACCATTTTCATTTACTTGTTAATCCTCAAAAAGTTCCCTTACCTCAACAAATAGAAAATTTTCAGATTGGTACCCTCAGAAGTAAAACAGTTGAAACACCTCAAGGAGGAGGACAACGTAAATCTTTTGAAAACATTGCAAATAAGCACTACAAAATTAATTTTAACTTTATAGATTCCAATCCAGAAAAAGCAGATGCTGTCTTTCGCGTCCGCGTTCTTGGTAACGAGCAAATTCGTAAGCTGATCGCTACTGGTTGGAGATTAGTACCGATCGGACAAGTGAATGCTATTCAGCAAACAAAATATCCTGCTTATTCACCTTCTACAATTCCTGAGGGAGTTTATCGAGGTTCACCTGCTGCTCCAGAAGTGGACTTAGAAACAATTGCGGTGCAAAGAACTTTATTGTCCAGAAGAGATGTACCTGACTGGGTTGTTGAAAAGATAGTAACTATTTTGAGTGAGTATCGTCAGGAGATAAAAAAAGAAATTCAAGCGATCGCTCAAGAGCGTTATGGTTCCCCCCAAATTTTCGATCCAGAAACCATTTATCCTTTAGTTAATCGCTTCGAACGACCAGAAGATAATAGCAATGTGCAAATTCATAAAGGTGCACTCATTTATTATGACCGTAACGACCCTTCCTTTATTCAAGAAAATGCTGATTTTTTGGGATTGTTATTAACCATTGTTTTGTTGGTTGGTTCGTGGTTGTTAAGGATAAAAGTGTGGCGCGATCGACGGATAGAATGTGAAGCAAATGAAAAAGTCGATCGCTACATTGAAAACGTTGTTCAGTTAATGAAGCTTAATGCCAAAAATCAAGCAATTTATTCTACAGTTGTTGAGATAACCCGATCCCTAGAGGACTTATTCGGACGTCAAGAAAAACTCAATCAGGAATTTCAAAGAGCTAGTCATTCCCTTGATATTGAAGAGATATCCCAGTCGGGTTTCCGGGTATTTAGTGAAGCTTATAAATCTGCTCGGGAGACTATCGAGCAAGCTGTTGAGGAACGTCAACGAAAAGTTGTTTCGAGTTATGTAAATCAGCTTAAAGAATTACTAAATCGATTGGATAGTGGAGAAAAACCTGATTTACTTTTAATTGAATTAGATCAAATTCGTAATGAAGCTGCAGATACCTTACTTCAAGAACGAATTTTCTCACGTCAATCCTTTAGAACTTTTGTTGATGCATATAACTTTATTAGAGATGCAATTGAACGTTCCTGTAAAGGTTTGAAATAATAATTGATAATTGGTAATTGATAATTGGTAATCGGTAATTGGTAATTGGTAACTGATAAAAGGGAAAGGAATGATTTACCTTCCCCATAGTGGAGAATTAAGAGTAATAACTGTATTCGCGATTAAAAGTAACCCACTTACAGTTAAATATTAGCCGCGAACTTAGTCACATTCCAGAGACTTGCGAGTTGAAACACCTGTTTTAGAATTAACTCCACTTGCAACCGCGCAGAGTTTTTTAATTTGAAAACCATCTAAAACAGCATTTGTGAAATCAGCACCTGTGATATCTACATCATCAAAGGTGGAATATAACATCATTGCTTCTGTTAAGTTTGCATCGCTGAGATCCGCACCTTTAAAATCTACTAAGTAAGCGATACCATCACTCAAATCTGCACCATGAAGATTTGCTCCTGCTAGTGTTGAACCGTTGAAAACAGCACCCCGTAAATCGGAATTACTAAAATTACTATTCTCTAAATTCAACTTGGTGAATTCAGAAGCGATTAAAGTTTTATTTGAGAAATCTTTATTTACTACTGCACGTTTACCCGCTACACGCTTATTTGCAGCTTCTGCTGATAAAGGATGGAACAAAACAGCCAAAGCTAAAACAAAAGCAAAAAACACCCGCCAGTATTTCATCATGTTAGTTTGTTGAGTTTCAATACTTCCACAATTAATTATTAAACTTATTGGTGATCGATTGTCGATTTTTAGTCAGAGAGCCATAATTTGAGGAGAATAAAATCTCCGGCGTCCCCCATAATTGGGGAATTTAGGGAGCTACACTGGCGACTATAAATTTTAAAGATTCATCCCTCAATTCTGCAACGCCAAATTTCTCTCTTAGTCCATGTTAGGGTTCTAGTTCTTTTCTTCTTTGCTAAGAGGGATTCAACAATTTCCCACTGCTTATCTGTTAAACTCCTTGAATATAAAATTTTTCCCTAATCATACATCTTTTGTAAAGATACCAAATGGGGTTCTATATAACGATGAATTACAAACAAAATCGTCTCCGAAAACTCTTCACATGTAGTTTTCTTACATTAATTAGTACGCCAGTTCATGCTCAAATAATTCCGGACAAAACTCTACCGAAGAACTCTGAGATTAAATTAGAAGGTAATAGAAGCATTATTAAAGGAGGAACAAGAGCAGGAAGTAATTTATTTCACAGCTTTGAAGAATTTTCTGTTCCAACAGGTGGAGAAGCTTACTTCAGTAATGGTGCTGATGTCAGTAACATTATCAGTCGAGTCACAGGTAAATCAATTTCTAATATTGATGGTTTAATAAAAGCAAATGGTAATGCAAACTTATTTTTAATTAATCCCAATGGAATAGTATTCGGTAAAAATGCTTCGTTGGATATTGGTGGTTCCTTTGTGGGGAGCACAGCTAATAGTTTTAAGTTTGCTGATGGCAAAGAATTTAGTGCTGCTGAGACACAAACAACAGGTTTATTGAGTATAAATGTTCCTTCGGGATTGCAATATGCTTCCAATTCAGGAAAAATTAGCAATCAATCTCAAGTAACAGACAGTGAAGGTGAAGTTGTTGGTTTGCGAGTAAAACCAGGAAAAACATTGGGGTTAATAGGTGGTGATGTCAGCTTTGACAATGGAACAGTAGATGCTCCTGATGGAAGAGTGGAGTTAGGAGGGCTCAAGGATGAAGGAACAGTTGGATTGAGTCGGGATGGAAGTAATCTCAGTTTTAATTTTCCTCAGGGGATAGAAAGAAGTGATGTTTCTTTAAGTAATGGTTCGCAAGTCGATGTGGCTGGGAATCGCGGTGGGGAAATAGCTATTAATAGCCGTAATGTTCAAATTATAGAAAAAAGTTCTTTGGAGGCAGGTATAAAAGAAGAACTAGACTCAATTGATACTAAAGCTGGAAATATTGATATTAATGCAACTGAAGCGATCGATTTGGAGGGAGGAGGTATAATCAGCGACTCAATAGGACTTGGTGCAACAGCACAGGGAGGGGATATTAACATCAAAACTGGCAATTTATTAGTTAAAGATGCAAAGGTGAGTACTTTGATTTTTGGTGGGGGTAAGGGAGGTAATTTGAATATTGATGCTAAAGATATTCAACTTATTGGTACAAGCGGAGATGGTGACTCTCCTAGTGGATTGTTCGCTCAAACAGATTCTGACTTAAAAGGAGATGGGGGAAATTTGAAAATAAAAACTAATACATTGCTAGTTCAAGATGGAGCAAAGGTAAGTACTAGAACATTTGGTGCTGGTCAAGCAGGTGATTTGACAGTTGATGCTAAAGACATTCAAATTATTGGTACAAGCAAAAATGGTAATTTTCGTAGTGGATTGTTTACCGAGCCAGTTTTTGACCCAAAAGGAGATGGGGGAGATTTGAAAATAAAAACCAATACATTAGTAGTTAAAGATGGAGCAAAGGTGAGTACTAGCACATTTGCTGGAAGTAAGGGAGGTAATTTGACCATTGATGCCAAAGATATTCAACTTATTGGTACAAGCAAAGATGGTGTTTTTCTTAGTGGATTGTTTGCCGAACCATTTTCTGAAGACTCAAAAGGGGGTGGAGGAGACTTGACCATAAAAACTAATACATTATTAGTTAAAGATGGAGCACAGGTGAGTACTAACACGTTTGGTGCTAGTCAGGGAGGTAATTTGACTATTGATGCCAAAGATATTCAGCTTATTGGTACGAGCAAAGATGGTGATTCTCCTAGTGGATTGTTTGCCGAACCATTTTCTGAAAACTCAAAAACAGATGGAGGAGATTTGACCATAAAAACTAATACATTATTAGTTAAAGGTGGAGCAAAAGTAAGTACTAGAGCATTTCTTGAAAGTAAGGGAGGTAATTTGACCATTGATGCTAAAGATATTCAGCTTATTGGTACAAGCAAAGATGGTAGTTTTCGTAGTGGATTGTATACTGAACCATTTTCTGAAGACTTAAAAGGAACTGGGGGAGATTTGACCATAAACACTAATACATTGTTAGTTAAAGATGGAGCACAGGTGAGTGGTAGCACATTTGGTGCTAGTCAAGCAAGTAATTTAACTATTGATGCTAAAGACATCCAACTTATTGGTGAAGGCAAAAATGATAGATTCACTGGCTTGTTTACTAAGGCAGAATCCGGAACAACAGGAGATGCAAAAAATCTGTTCATTACCACCGATAGGTTATTAATTTCCAATGGAGCAACCATTTCAGTTACTAACGATGGAACAGGGGCACCAGGTGATATTAATATCAACGCTAGTTCCGTACAACTTGACAATGGCAAGATTGAAGCTGACACCAATTCTAACAAGAAGGTTGGCAATATTAAACTCGACATTGCAGATTTATTGCTGATGAGCAATGGTAGCCGGATTTCTACAAATGCGGGTGTAACTGAAACAAAGGGAAACGGAGGTAACATCACAATCAATATTCCCGATGGCTTTATTATTGCTACTCCAAATCAAAATAGTGACATTACTGCTAATGCATCTGAGGGTAATGGTGGAAGAGTTAATATCAACGCTACTGGTATTTTTGGCATCGCTCCACTAAGTTTAAAACAACTCTCCAGTTTACGTCCAGAGGATTTAGAACCAGGCGAATTACCAACAAACGATATCACAGCAGTTTCTCAACAAAACCCCAACTTGAGCGGCACTATTGAAATAGATGTACCAGAAAACCCTACTCAAGAACAGGAAGAATTACAAACAGATATTGTTGATGTGTCGCGGCTAATTGAGCAAAACCTCTGTCAAGCCAGTCAAAACAGTGAATTTGTTATTACAGGGCGTGGTGGTATACCTCAATCTCCCAAAGAGACTCTGGAAACTGATGCAGGTTGGGAAGATTGGCGGCTAATCCCTTTCAAAGAAAAAACCACAGCAGAAATAATACAGAAAGTAAATAAATCTGAAGTAAAAATCAAGGAAGAACGACCCAAAAAAATTGTTCAAGCTCAAGGTGTGACATTTAACTCCAATGGTGAGGTAGTCTTAACGGCAACTCCTAATAGTTCTGAACCATTAAATTCTGGCTTAAATGCTTTGAATTGTCATAATTTCGCAGGATGATGAATTTATTAAAACCTCTAGTTATACTATTGGCTCATCTTCAGAAATTATGCGGCGAAGCGTTCTAAAAAAGAGATTGCTTCTCTTAACGCCGAAATTGAAAAACGCTTGGTATCTTTTCAACCAGTTATGTTGCAAAAATAGGATTCAAATATTGAGGAGTATAAAATTCCTTGCTCAAAATTTCTTTTTTAAGCAGCAACCCCAAACAAATAATTAGTAAACAATATTATATTCAGCAACGCCTCAGCAACGCCATCGAGATTATGATTTGTTAACTTACCATTTCCATACATCACTATCAGAGAAAGATGCCCCAAAAAACTCTCTATACAAGTTACATCGTAATGTCACCTTATTACCAGAAATGTTGACTAATCCCATACTGTGCAACTGATAAGCTAACATCATTTTCAATTGCACTGGATTTTGAGCTGTAACAATCTGCTTAAGAGCCTTTGCTAAATCCAGATTTTGTTGTATGTTTAACCAGTGTTTTCGTAAATGATGACCATAAATCCCGGCTTCTGTAGTCGCTTCCGTTAAAATTTGTTCCAGGGAAATATCTGGATAAATTTTCAGGTGAGCGAAGGCTAACTCCAATAGATAGGGATGACCTCCTACAAGTTCCATTAGTTTTTCTAGCTTATCTAGATCCAGTAGAACTTCATGTTGTCTAGCAAAATTTATTACCTGCTCCCGGTTAAACTCCATTAACTCAATAGGTAAACCAACATTAAATGGAGATTGTTCAATATTGAGCCGGATGTAAACGTCTGTAGAATGAACGATAATTAATCGCAACTTTTTCCAAATTTTACGACTTCTTGCTTTTTCATACCAAGAGCGTAATAAGCCAAAAAAGTCTTCGTAAATTTGTGGATGAGGAAAGAGCAAATCTAAATTATCCAAACATAAAACCAGAGGATTTTCTGACTGAGCTAATAAATATTCTTCAAAATAAGTGGTGCTACTAACCTTCGCCCCCATTCCTTCTTCATCCCAGTATTCATCTAATTTATTGCCTAATCTCAGTTCTCGACCTAAGTTAATACAAAACCAACGCAAAAATTTATTAATATCTGTAAAATGAGTGCGAATATCTGCTAGTTCCAAGCTTAAGTTAACAGTGGAATAATTCTCCTGTGACAACTGATTCAGTATTCTTGTAACAAGATATGTTTTCCCCATAAAGCTAGGAGCTTTTATCCTGATTAGAGAGCCAGGTTGCTTGATTGTTTCATAACAAATTGATTCGATGGGAGGGCGCTCTACATATATATCCAATTTGGAAGTAAAATTTGTTGTTTTTTTCTCAACTAAAAGCTGTTTTTCTCCTAAGTTATGTTTTACTGAATCTGAATTTATAGAATCCAAATCTAGATTTATTTGCGAGACTGTATGATTTTGATTTTTATTAGCAATACTTTCTATAAAACTTGAAGTTTCTCTACAAGTAGATTGTTGTGACCAATATTTTTCTAAAACTTGTTTAAAATTACTTTTTTTAACCTTTTCATCTAGAGACTCTGTCAGAGATTTCCAAAGTTTTGGAGCTACATCTTGACTGATATAGCTTGTAGCATATTGATGCTGTGCCGCGATTGTGTCATACTCTTCTTTGTTCCATGCTCCTTCAATAATAATAATCTCAACTTTTGTCAAATATCTTTGGAGGTTGACATATAATAATTTATTTACTATTTTGATTGCTTCATCTAAGGTAAAATCACTCACGATTGGACCTCAAGCTAATAGTTTATGGTTATATAACCAGTAGCACAAAAATGCAATAAATTATAAAATTTCAAAGGATTTGGCAGCGGATGGGAACAACACGAAGGCTTAGAGGAGAAACTGAAGATGCAGTTGAAAAAATACCAGAACTGCTACTTCAAATCAAAAGTATATTTTTCATTGGCTTAAGCATTGGTATTTTAATTAACTATCCTACACTCGTACGGGCGAAATCTAATAATCCAATCAATAGTAAATTAAAAGAAGCAGCCTCAAAGCAGAAAGAACCACCCAATAGAGGAACCCCTATAACTAATGATGGGACAGGAAGTAGAGGTGATTGTCTACACAAACACAATAAACCACCACTAACTCGTTTGGTCGGTAGTAGAAATCTAAACTTAACTGTCAGTCAATATCCAACTTTTTGGATATATGTACCTTATACACGTGAAGAAGTCTCTGAGGCAGTATTTACCTTACAAAATGAAGATTCGGAAGTGTATCGGACAGATTTCGAACTACCTGAAAAACCAGGAATTGTCAGTATCAATCTCCCATCTACAGCCTCAATCGCAGTAGGGAAACAATATCGCTGGTATTTTGATATCAAATGTTCTGTTTCAGAGGTATCCGAGAAGTCGTCGATTCCTATTTCTTTAACAGGAGTAGTCAAACGGGTTGCAAAATCTTCTGCTTTTCAAAGCAAGTTAAAAAATGCTAAAACATCATTAGAACGCATGAAGATTTACGCAAATTATGGCATCTGGTATGAAACGTTAACAGAAATAGCTCAAATAAAGCAAAATAAACCACACAACAGTGCTTTAAATAAAATATGGTTTGAACTATTAAGTCAACCTCAAGTTGGCTTAGAAAAAATCGCTTCAGAGCCAATTTTGGGAAACGTAAAATCTAATTCTATAACCAATTTCCGACTAAAATAAAAGCTGCCCAATGATAAGGACGATTGTAGTCTGTATCCGGATAGTTTTTGAGAAAAGCAAGCTGAATATTTCGTAGTGCTTCCGCTTTTGTTATTTGGGGATTCTTAAACTGTTTGTATAATTTAACCATAAATTCAGCTGTGGAAGCATCATTAACCTGCCAAAGACTACCCAAAGTACTTTTTGCTCCTGCACGAATTGCAATTCCAGCCAATCCTAAAGCTGCTCGTTTGTCGCCAGTGGCTGTTTCACAAGCACTCAGAACTAATAGTTCAATCGGACTTATTATACTCTGGTTTTTTACCTGTACCAAAGTATCAAAATCTTTGACTTTGATCGGCTTATTCCAGTCTAGAATAAAAGTTTGCTTGGGGTTAGAACTAAATTGACCGTGGGTAGCAATGTGGAGGACATTAAATTTTTCTTTTTCAAGCTGATTTTGGATCTTCTCTTGAAGAAAATCTTGATTTTCCAGCTTTCGACTCTGATTAACCTCACGGCTAATTCCCAATAATTCATCGTCAATATTTTTTAAGGGAGAGAAGCCCTTTTGTTCAAAGCTCGGAGCGTTATTTGCTCCAGCAGCTAATAAATTTAGCTGTTTTTTTAATAAAGGTTTGGGAGCTAATAATTGTAAACCAGGGGTTACAGCAACAGCATATCTCTCTATCAGATACTTTTCTCCATCAAATAGTATTGATATAGGAATATTTTGTAATGAACCATCCAAGACAAAAACTAAAGTTTTGATTTTACTTTTATCTCGAACAATAGACTTTTCGAGTTCGGTTTCGAAGGGTTTAATTAGCCAATCGTAAACTGTTTTAGATAATTGTTTAATTTTGCTGGGATGGGTGCTTCTAATTCTCACAAGTTCTTGTAATTCTGTGATGACTTCATCAATTTGACTTAGAGATATATTTTTATTTGTAAAATTACGGAGGTTATCTTCACCGGGTAGTTTTAATATCACCTCTAAGCGATTTTTGAGAAACATTGGATATATTACTGCTGTATTAGGATCCAAATTATCAATATTTACTACCTCCGGTTTAGCACAAGCATCTCCAAAAAAGTTATCTAATTCTGCTAACTGAAGTTTTTCAATAACATCACGAGCTTTGATTAAATTTTCCTTCTTAGGATCAGGAGAATCTAATAACAGATTAACTAATTCTCTATATATTGGTTCTACGTTATCACGAAAAGAAAACTGAATATCTGGGGTCAGAACAGCCAAATCACTTCGTAAATCTGTGATGATATTAAAAGCTTGAGTATAATATTTAATTGCTTCGGGAATCGCATGTTCAAATTTCAAAATTCTTCCCATTTGCCATTGCCACTGATAGGCTATATCCCATGCACTAATCCCTTGAGCAATAAGTATCCCACGCTCAGTCATTTTCTTCGCCTTTGACCATTCATGATTTTTTTCATATAAACTTCCTAGAGTTCCAGTAGCATAGGATTCTGCTCTTTGGTCATTTAATTTTTTTGCATGATGGATGGCAGTATCTAATATTTGAGAAATACTTTGATAAGTATTAAAATAATTATCAATTGATTTTTTTTGCTCATTGTCCAGCTTCATTAGATTTTCTGCTAAATTTACACATGCATATATTGAAGAGCGACTCACAGGTAACTGCTTGAGTGATTTAAATATTTCGGGTAATAAACTCCAAGCTAGTTCATTTTTCTTCGTTTTAACTAGCAGACTTAACTGATTTAACTTTGCTTGAACTTCAATAGTTGGCAAATTAGTTTTTATAGCTGCTTGTTGATATAAACTTAAAGCTGATTGAATATATTTTTCTGCACCTTGTGGATTTTTTAATTCTTTTTCTTTCATTGCCAAGGCTAAATTTGTATTGCCTAAACTAAGCAAAATTTTACTTTCATTTTGTGGTGAATTTTGTAATGATGATTCCTTGGTATCATCTATTTTTCTTATTATTTCTAAACTTTCTTCTAAAAGTTTTTGAGAAGAATCTAATTCTCCCTTTTGTCTGAAAATATTACTGAGATTATGCAAACCAGCTACCTTTACTGGAGATTCTGGTAATGCTTGCAGCTTTTCTTGTATCGAATTTAATAAGTTATAACTGCGCCGGTAAAATCCTAAAGTTTGTAAAGCTTGAGCTTGATTAATTTGACTGCCGATCGCGCCTTCAGAGTCACTCGCAGAAGTATAAAGCAATTCAGCTACTTGAAAACTTTCTAGAGCCTTTTGAGGATCGCCAATCTTCCACTGTAAACGTCCTTGACTGTTGAGAACCTGAGCACGAACCCGCTTAAAATCTTTACCTTGAATGTCTAGTTGATCTAACAAAGATAAACTTGTGTTGATTGCTGTCTTAGCTTCTTGAGTGCGTCCTAACTCCTGATAAACTAAAGATATGAAGCCCAAGGTTTGTGCTTCCCCAAGTACATTTCTTCTTGCCTTGTAAACTTTGGCAACTTTTTGCAATACCTTTGCAGCTTGAGAAAATTGTCCTGCATCATAATATTTTTTGCCTGTTTGCACTGAAGCCAGTAGAGAATTCTGAGTTGGAGTCGCTGGTAGTGCCGTAATTTGAGGAAAGAATTGGATACTGAAATTAAGAACAAATCCTAAAACAGCAATAAATGTAAATTTAATCAAGCGTTTCATACAAAAATAGGGGTAGTTTGAAAACTCAGTGAATTTATATCATGTCAAGTAGTTGGGATTGACACTTCCCTGACTCTTTAAACCTCGCTAATTCTTGGTTTATCAAGTAAGTCGAGGGATATTTGAACGCAGCAAGCTATTCACCATAGATGGGTACTAACGATTCACTATCGCCACTTGCTCCACCAGACTTGCACCCTTACGGGTTCGGCAAGTCGCTCATGGGGGAGACCCCCAAGACCGCGCTGTCTCACCAAACAGAGTATAGGTTGCAACTCCCCGAACATTAGCTCTTGCTTGCCCAACAGTACCTTTTAAGGTTTCTCCATAATCCTTAATAATGTTATGGATCTATAAGACTGGATAAAAAATATTTGATTTTCTAAATGTATTCAAAATTATGATTTAGTAATTGTTTTTTTAATCAATATGAATTTCAATTATATATATTCAATTATCTAATGCAGTCACAAAGCAGACTGGTAATAATATCATCAAAAACTTTTAAAATAGTTATTACAAATCATTACACTGGCAACGCTACCCACCAACACTAAAGCTGAGGGAACTAAAGGTAACCAAGCAGCATTTACTACCAACAACACCCAACAGCTACCATATAAAATCCCTAGAGCCACACACCCAGCAAATCTAATTTTCAGTGGCGTTCGCAAACTCCAAACCAGTAAACCTCCTATAAATGACCAGGAGTAAATCCAGATGATTTCACCTGCTTCTGATAAAGACCAAATCAAAGGTCGATTATCCAGTACTGCACTGAGAATATGACTCACCATATGCGCCTGATTTTCTACACCACTCATTGTTTTGACCGACCACCCACCACTATAGGGTGTGCGCCAATTATGGTCATTGAAACTCTGAGCGACTGTACCAATAAGGACTATACGATTTTTTACTAAATTGGTATCAAACTGATTATTGAGGACTTGTTGTAGGTTAAGTTTCTCAGCAATTCTTGAATTCGCTCGGTAATTAAGTAATACTTGGTGACCCTGGTTATCAATCTTGTGGTAACCTCCCGTATTTGTTTCCAAAACTTTGAAGACAGTATTACCTAACTTCAAATAATTATCTGGAGTAAATTCAAGTTGTATCCCCTTATCATTCAAGTACTTCATTGCTAATTGCCAACTAAAAGCGTATTTACTTTGACAAGGTGATGCTTCATTTACAGCTAATAAATGGCGACGAATTACATCATCGGAATCCAATAAAATGTTGTTAAATCCTTGACGTTCTCCAGGGACTTCTGGAGGAGGGGGAACACCAGGACTTCCGTATTTGCAAATAGAAAATAATTTATTACTATTTCGCATTCTTTTAATTAATTCCTGGTAGTTCCCTTTTACAGGACGATCGCGGAAAATATCTAAGCCAATAACTTTCGCTCCATAGTTTTCTAATTTTGTCAATAGTTGCTCTAAAGAACGGTTAGATAATGAGCCTTCTCTATCGTCATCTTTAAGTTGGGATTTAACATCCTCTTCTGTGATAGTAACTAATAAAAGCCTTTGATCCGATTCTTCGATGGGTCTAAGTTGCATTAGATGATCGAAAGCATTTAATTCCCATGCTTGCAATAAACCCAGAAATCGCATACCTACCACTAAGCTAGCAGTTACCATACTTGCAGCAACTGCAGTCCAAGGTGATACTGAAGTAGGTCGGGATTTTTCTGAAGCTTTGAGGTTTTCCCTAACCCAATCAAGATTAAAGATAGTTGCATAGATCTGGTTTTTAACGACTAAGCTTCCCCTCTCTTGACTAACTAAACCAGATAGACACAATTTCACATACTCTTGAGATTTTTTGTCAGTGATTTTCTTCTCTGTAAGTATTTTTCTATATAGTTGCAGCAATTTTTCACTGGAACAATTATTCCTATGTGTTAAAATCCCATCAACTTTACGGGTATCGCCTCTGTTGTGACAAAGCCGATCGCGAATTGTTCTAAGATGTTCTGGTTCATCTTGAAATTCCCAATCTGTAACTATTCTTTGTTGTACTAACTGCTTGATCCATTCTTTCTCAGCACCAGCAGGGATAACAGTTTGACTGTTTTGAACTAAGGAACAAAGTTTCTGAGTCAAAAATGGTTGTCCTTGTGTCCAATACAAAATTTCTTTTAAGATAACTTGGGGATTTTCAACTTTGTGTGTCAATCCTTGAGCTAAAACACTGCTTTCATTTAATTGAAAACCCTTGAGTTCAATTCCTCGACCGATATTAAAGGGAGTAGAATATTTATCTTGAATCAGATTGTTAGGTGCGACAACACCTAACAATGCAAAAGTAAGTCTTCTATATTCTGGTTTAGTTGCTCGCTTATCGTAGCAATTACGAATTAAGGCAAAAAAATCATCAGTAGGAAAACTTAAGCTCAGAACACTATCAGTTTCATCAATGAATACAACAATATCTTGACTAATCTGCACCAACAATACTGTTTCAATAAATTTCCCCAACTGCTGGATAGGTGATAAGTCTTCTTGTTCGCGCAACCAACTACGGCGATTTACCTTTAAGTTAAAACCACTGATTAATTCCTGAATGATACCGCCATACCATTGTTGTGGCGTAATTTTCCGAAAACCAATTCCGGTCAATTCAATCTCTGTACAAGTAATACCTTGAGATTGTAACTTATGCATAGTCTGTATCCGTAAGCTAGACTTGCCCATCTGTCGGGAATTAAGAACATAACAATATTCCCTTGCTAACAAAGCATTGTAGAGTTCATTATCTGCTTGGCGTACGACGTAGGTATGAGCATCAGGAGGTAAACTTCCTCCGACTTGATATTGATAGGGGGCATTGAGTGAAGTTTTCATAATTAATGTTTTATACCATATCCCTCTATGAGGGTGGGATTTTGAAGTTCGAGCTTACTACATTAGCTATATTTATCTTAATTATTTCGCCGATCATCAGATTAGCAAAATAAAAAAATTGAATAAATTACTTTTTCAAGATAAATGTTTACTTGTCAACAATGAGTCAATTATTGATTAATATAATCACTTTTACTATAAAAATATATATCTGAGGGGATATAAAATTTCAAAAACCTTTAGATTTGCTGCGATCAAATATAAGTCGAAAACTTAGTAAAGTTAGCATTGTAGCAGTAAAAAAGACGGTATTTTTACCTGAATTTATTTGAATTACCTGAATTTAAATTCAGTAATATCAGGCTGAACTTAAGTCAATATTACTGAATTCACCCTGAACTATTAAGTTGGATAGTCAATCATAATTAATTTATAGAAAGCAAGAAAAGCTTTTTAGCTTTTAGACTTATAACCTTATTTTCTCAATACTGGCTAACGGGACTCGGACAAAAAAGGAGTGGGAAACAGCCTTAAAGCCAATCATGACAAGGGGTTAACTTCAAAGTGCTAAAAATCGCTCTTAGCGTTGTGTGGCGTTAGCCATAACCTAGATGTATTTATAAATAAAACAACCAATTCTATGTAAAAGTATTGACTTATAAAGCTTTGAAGCTATTTTTTGAATTAAAAAATGTCTAAGTTCTGTTAGTCAGTTTAACTCATCTACAAAATTACCCTATAGGCATAGGTGCGATATATGAGAATATTAGAGGCAGAAAGTTCTTCTATGAATCCAAAAGAAGTGCTTCAATTTACTGATACCTTAGTTTTTACCAAGCTAGGAGTACATTTGAATGACTTACAGAGACTTATAATTGAATCTACTTGCTCTGGTTCTCGTCAAGGTTACGAACAGATAGCCAAAACACATGGCTATTCACCAAATTACTTGAAGCAAGATGTTGGACCGAAATTATGGCAACTTCTTTCTAGTGTCTTTGGGGAAAAAGTTAAAAAGAACACTTTTAAAAGTGCGATTGAGAGACAGTTAGGTATTGTAAATCGCTTTTCTTCTTCATCTCCTGACCCAGCGAACACAAATATAAGAGAACAGCAAGAGACTTCAAAACAAACAAATTTTGCTAGTTCACTCAATCAAGATACATTAACTTTAGATGTTCATAAAAACTTGGTAAATAATTATTGCCATGATTGGGGAGAAGCTCCTGATGTTTCTGTATTTTATGGGCGTAATAAGGAGCAAAATACTCTTGAAGAATGGATAAATACCTATAATTCTCGAATCATCGGTATTGTGGGAATGGGTGGAATTGGTAAGACCCATTTATCCGTAAAATTAGCAAAAAGGATGCAGAATCAATTTGATTTTCTCATTTGGCGTTCGTTACAAAATGAACCCTCTTTAGAAGATATTTTAAACAGTTTACTGCAATCTATTCGTAAAAAAGAGAGAGTAGAATTACCTGAAAGTGTAGATGGGAAAATATCTCTTCTACTTGAATTTTTACGTAAACATCGTTGTTTGTTGATATTGGATAATATAGAAACTATTCTGTGTAATGGAGAAAATACAGGTTGCTACAAGCCAGGTTTTGAAGATTATGGTAACTTCTTCAAACTTTTAGGAGAATGTCATCACACTAGTCACTTGATCATCACTGGTCGTGAAAAACCAAAAGAACTTGCTCTGATGGAAGGGGAAAATTCATCAGTTCAATGTATACATTTAAGTGGTTTGAGTACTTCAGCAGGACAAAAGCTATTGCAATTTAAAGGTTGCTATTCTTCTGGCGAAGATGGATATGAATACCTGGTAGAGCAGTATTCAGGAAATCCTTTAGCGCTCAAAATAGCAGCAGTTGCAATTAAAGAATTATTCCAAGGAGATATAAAAGAATTTATTCAATATAAAACCTTGTTACTTGATGAAATTTGTAACCTTTTAGGACAGCATTTTTATAGAATATCTAGCTTGGCAAAATCTATTTTATACTGGTTAGCAATTCATCGCGAACCAGTATCCATAGCTCAATTATTATTAGAAATCTATCCCTCAGTTCCGCGACAAAAGGTAATGGAGACACTGAAATATTTGGTTCAATCTTCCTTAGTTGAAAATAGGGGTAATAAATTTACATTAAAACAGATCGTTATGGAATATGTTATAAACTCGTTAATTGATAGAGTTTGTGAAGAAGTTGTAACAGGGGAATTAGATTTACTCAAAACCCACGTTTTGTTGAAAATTGAAATTCATTGTTCAACCAAAAAAGCTCATATTAATCTTATAACTAAAACAGTAATAGAAAAACTAATTACTATATTTAAAAACCAAAGTGATTTAGGAAAAAATCTAAAAAATCTTCACTTAGAAATTGAGAAATATTATGAGGATAAATGTGGATATTTATATGAAAATATTTTCAATTTAATTTGTCACATACCAAATAATTTAATTGGAAGTTCACTTTATAATTACAAATTTCTCAATGACAAAGAAGCTAGTTAGTAGTACAGTAGGTCTACTTGACTTTAAGCTGGTTCAAACTCAAATAATTCACTCAGGATTGCTGATAAATAGACAATAACTTTCAAAATTATTTAAATCCTAGGGACACAAAATTAACTACAAATATTGAAGAGGTTGTTTAAATTATGCCTAGAATAATTTCTATTCATTCATACAGAGGTGGTACAGGTAAGTCGAATTTAACAGCAAATATAGCTGCAATAGTTGCTCGTAAAGGATATCGAGTTGGTGTCATAGATACGGATATTCAGTCACCTGGGATTCATATTCTCTTCGGTTTAAATGACAACACTATAAAACACACCCTGAATAACTATCTCTGGGGTCAATGTCCTATCCGCGATGCAGTTTACGATGTTACATCTGTTCTTCAAGAGAAAGTAAACAATCACGGCAGTATTTATTTGGTTCCTTGTAGCACAAAATTGAACGATATTTCCCGTGTATTACGCGAAAGGTTTGATGTTGAACTGCTGCTAGAAGGTTTTAAAGACTTAATTAAAGACATCAAGCTTGACTATTTATTTGTAGACACCCATCCTGGTCTGACCCAAGAAACCCTGATTTCACTTACAACTTCAGATATTGTTATGTTAATACTTCGACCAGATCAACAAGATTTTCAAGGTACTGCAGTCACAGTTGATGTTGCTCGCAGGCTAAAAACACCACTACTATTACTTACGATTAATAAAGTCTTAACTGATTACGACTTTAACGATTTGAAAAAGAAAGTTGAATCAACTTATGAAGCTCCAGTCGCAGGGATAATTCCTGAATCAAAAGATATCTTGCGACTTGGTAGTAGCAGTATATTTTGCCTAACCTATCCAAATCATCCAATTTCTCAAGCCATAGATGGAATAGTTAAACATATTATTTCATAAAAAAATTCATTCACAGCTAAGTTTAATTAATTTATGCCTTATACACGAATAGTAACTGGTAAAAAAACCACTTTATCTAAAAGTTTCACTTTATTGATGTTGCTAATTTTTGTTGTTGGAATTAGTTTGAGTGGTATAACTTTAGCTCGTGTTTTAAATTCAAAAGCACAACATGAAGTTGCTTCGACTGCAAATGTAGTTATGGATATTTTGAGTTCTGCTCGTGATTATACAAACAATGAACTTGCTTCTCAACTTCAAGAACGTATAAAAGCTAATGAATTTGTACCTCAAGTAATTCCTTCTTATAACGCAAAAAGTATTTTTAAAATTCTACATCAAAACCATTCATCCTATGCAGAATATAAATATAAAGAAGCAATGCTCAATCCCACTAATCCTGAGGATAAGGCAAATGAATTTGAAAGGAAAATAATTAAGCATTTTACTCTCAAACCAGATATTCCACAGATTGAAGATTTTACTTTTCTTAAATCTGGAGAAAAATTTTTTTATACTGCTTCTCCTATAATTATTAAAGACTCTAGCTGTCTTAAATGCCATAGTATTCCTGCTGAAGCTCCAGAAGAAATGATTCGCTTATATGGGGCTAATAATGGTTTTGGCTGGAAATTAAATGAAGTTTTAGGAACTCAAATAGTTTATATTCCAGCTAATATTGTTATGCGAAAGGCTATTCAAGCATTGTTATGGGTATTAGGAAGCATAGCCCTTATTTTTGCAATTACTATTTTTGCAGCTAATTTTTGGCTAAAAAGATATGTTGTTAACCCTGTTAGGGAGGTTGTTGAAGTTGCAGAAGCTGTGAGTATAGGTAATATGGATGCTGAGTTCAAAAGTGCATCGAACAATGAAGTTGGTATTCTTGTAGAAGCTTTTACAAGAATGAAAGTTAGCTTAGTAATGGCTCTTGAAAGATTAGAAGAATATCGTTTAGGAAATCGTCGAAAAGATGATTCCAATCGTAGATAAATTAAATAATATACAGCATTATAGATTTATGAATAGGCAACAATTACGCGCTCGTATTTTAGCTGAATTTGGTGCAAGTGATTCAGAAGTTACAGAACTATTGAATTACAACGAAAATATTTTTGAAAGTCATAAATGTAAACTTCCCCAAACTTTTCCTCCAGTACCAGAAGCTCATATTGCAGCTTGGGAAAAATATGTGATAGAGGCTGAAGAAATAGGGTCACACGAAGTCTTAAAAAATACTTTTGTACAATTACAATTTCCCATACTATCGGGTATTAGCAAAACAGAAGAATATCGTGCTGCAACTCGTCAAGGAGGATTTGCGAGTATTAGTAAAAACGTTGTAAATATAGTTTTTAAAGAACCAGAAAAATTACAAATAAAAATACACGAAACCCTTGCAGGCTTTATTCCCGTAATAATTGCTGGAAACCGTCAAGATTTTGTAACTTTAGTGCAAGCAATTACCAAACAGAATGAACCGCAACCGGTACCTGACTCAATGGGGGCTTGTATTGTTAGTGGCTACAATAACTGGAATCGTATTTACCAATATCAAAAACAATGGAAAGCACAACAAAATAATGACTCTGAATCGGAGTGGTCGAATGAATTTAAACGTTTGATCCCACGCAAAGAATTATATCAAGATAAATTTATTATTCTTAGCACTGGTCCCTACAGCAATGTACCAGCGAACAAATTAGGATTAACCAAAATGCAATGGCAGCAAATGTCTTTAAAAATTCGCTTAGAGCATGAATGCACCCATTACTTTACTCGCCGCTTTTTTGGATCTATGCGTAATAACTTATTAGATGAATTAATAGCTGATTATCGAGGTATTGTAGCTGCTATTGGTAGCTATCGTTCTGACTGGTTTCTCCATTTCATTGGTTTAGAATCATTCCCCAATTATCGCGAAGGAGGTAGATTACAAAATTACCGGGGAGAACCTCCACTCAGTGAAGGTGCGTTCAAAATTCTTCAAACTTTAGTCGTATGTGCAGCAAAAAATTTGGAGAATTTTGATAAACAGTTTTTTGCTCAGTCAAGAACATTAGCCAACGAACTTTCTATGCTATTAACATTATCAAAATTAACACTAGAAGAATTAGCAAGTTCACAAATCACCCACACCCTTCTATGATGAGGGTTTTGCTCGAAGTCTATCAAAACAATATCTTAAAAAGAAAGGCATATGATAGAAACTCTACTGAAAAAATTAAATGATAGTGATATTAATTGGATAATCTCTAATAGTCGGAAACAAAGACTTAGTCCTGATGATATACTCATCCATCAGCGACACCAAGCTGAATGTTTATACATAGTTTTAGAAGGTACTTTTAGCGCTATTATCAATAGGAATCCTAACAGTACTTTAGCTGGAGTTTTCGCTACTCTGGAAAGTAACGACGAGTTAGAAGAAGAAATAGGGCGTTTTTTTGCTGGCGAGGTTTTAGGTGAGGCTTCTTTGCTAAATTTTAGCCCCTCAGCAACTACGGTTAAAGCTATAGAAGATTCTGTTGTTTTATCCATATCTAGTCGTGACTTACGAGCAAAACTACGGCAAGATATTGGTTTTGCTTCTCGCTTTTACCAAGCAATTGCCATTTTACTTTTAGAGCGCTTTGAACGCTTGGTTAAAAAATTTACAAGTCGTCGTAACGTCAAAATTCCAGCACTGCAAGATGGTCCGATGCTTTTCGGGGAACTCAGCGACAGTGATGTAGATTGGATTATCGAACACAGTTACTTAGAGACTATATCTCCTGGTACTGTTTTAATTCGTGCGGGTAGAGCAGTGGAAAATATATACATATTAATACAAGGGAGTATGTCTGTATATTTTAAAGAAGAAAATACGCGAACCCTTACTAATGTTTTTTCATTATTAGAAACCTCTCCTGAAGAAGAGTCACCAGGATATGAAATAGCCACATCTTCTGTTAGCGAGATTATTGGCGAAACGACCCTTGTTGACAATCGGTTACCAAATTATACGTTTACAGCCCTCGAAACTTCCAAAGTTTTAGTAATTAAAAAACAACTATTATTTGTAAAACTTCAGCAAAATTCGGCGATTGGCGCTCGTTTTTACCGACTAATTTCAATACTAATTTCTGTTAGGTTACAAAGCTTAATTAATCGTCTTGGATACGGTAGAAGTTCTTACGGAGTAGGGCACAGACTATCAGAAAACTTGCAATATGACGATGAAATTGATGTGAACTTAATGGATAACCTTTTTACAGGAGGTGCAAGATTTGACTGGATGCTCAAACGCTTAAAAGTTTTATCTTAGTTAAAACATAAAAATACATAATTAATAGTCATGGTATCTCAAAGCAAACAACTTTTTCGTCAGGAATCACTCGAACGCTTATCTTCTCCAGAGAAACTTGACCAAATGATGCAAGTGGTTAGTCCCAAAGCCTGGCTACCACTAACGACAATGGGATTTTTAGTTACTTCTGCTTCTATCTGGAGTGTTGTTGGTCGTATCCCGATGAATGTTAATGGTCAAGCTGTACTAATTCGACCCCGGAATGTAGTACCTTTTAAAGTCATAAATGAAGGTCGAATTTTAACGTTGAATATTAAGCCGGGAGATAGAATTAAAAAAGGAGATGTTATCGGCACAATTGACGTACCACGAATCAGACAACAACTACGTCAAGAAGAGTTTAAGCTGAGTGAACTGCTTACTCAAAATAAACAAACTGCCGAACTGGATAAACAAAAACTTGTTTTACAACGTAATAACTTACTGAAACAGCGACAAGATTTAATGAACAACTTGGAAGCTACTCAAAAATTCAGACCTATCCTACGAGAGAAAAGTCTTGAATCTATAGCTCAAAGACGTTCAAGTCTCCAATTGACTTTAAAACAAGCGAGAAAATTAACACCCAAACTCAAGCGACGCATCGAGATTCGTCAAGCTCTCAGAAAAGAAAAAGCAATTAGTGAAGATATATTATTGCAAGCAGAGCAACAATTGGACGAAAATCTTACTAAAATCGCTGAGTTAAAAGCTCAAATTAAAGAGAACGATCGTCAAGAAACTGATGCAGAATCTCAAAACTTACAAAATCTCAACTCTATTCGACAAATTAATACTCAAATTGACCAGCTTGACGTCCAACAAGCTCAATTAAATCAACAACAATTAGAAAAAAGTATTCAAAGAAAAAACCAAGTTAAAGAAACTAGACAAAAAATAGAACAACTGCGTTTAGAACTCAAAAAGAAAAGCAAAATTGTTAGCGGATACGATGGTCGAGTTTTAGAAGTTCCCATTGCTTCGGGTCAAGCAATTGCTCCTGGTTCACGTCTTGCATCCATCGAAATTGTTGATCCCAACGCTAAACTGATGAGCGTTATGTATTTTGCTGACAAAGATGGTAAACAAGTTAAACGCGGGATGAATGTACAAGTTACTCCCAGTACAGTTAAACGCGAGCGTTATGGTGGAATACTTGGCAAAGTAAAAGAAGTAACTCCGTTTCCCGTTACAAATCAAGACATGACAGCAGTCATAGGAAATGAAAATATTGCTAACAATATTGCCCAAACCCTTTCTAATAGTGGTGGTTCTGCTGTACAAATTTTTGCAGAACTGGAGAGGGATTCCAGCAACCCTAGTCGTTTTCAATGGTCTTCTTCTGAAGGACCTGAATTAAATATATCACCTGGTACCACCGCACAAGTACGGGTGCAAATTGGAGAAGTTGCTCCTATTTCTTATGTAATTCCTATCTTCCGTTCTTTAACTGGTCTTCAGTAGCACCAAACTCACAAAAACATACTTTAATATTGCATGAATATATAATTCTTATGAATATTAGTAGTGCTTTCGAATCTGTTAAATCTTTTTTTAAAAATCAACCGAATCGCGTTCGTACTCCTGCTATCCTCCAAATGGAAGCAGTGGAATGTGGTGCTGCTTCATTAGCAATTATACTGGCTTATTACGGTCGCATTGTTCCCTTAGCCGAACTACGGAGCGAGTGCGGTGTTTCACGGGATGGTAGTAAAGCCTCAAAGGTGCTTAAGGCCGCAAGATTTTATGGCTTAGAGGCTAAAGGATTTAAAAAGTCTTTGCAAGACTTGAAAAATTATAAGCCACCCTACATTGTTTTTTGGAACTTTAACCACTTTTTGGTTGTAGAAGGTTTTGCTCAAGATTACGTTTATCTTAGCGATCCAGCGACTGGTCGTCGTAAAATCACTTGGAATGAATTTGACCAAGCTTATACGGGTGTTGTTCTCTTCATGGAACCAGGTTCCCAGTTTAAAAAAGGTGGTCGAAAAAAGAGTATTATGGCTGCTTTGGCTTCTCGTCTTCAAACCTCCCAAACTGCAATTATATTTTGTTTAATTGCAGGGGTTGTATTGACTATACCAAGGTTAGCTGTACCTGCTTTTTCTCAAGTGTTTGTCGACGAAATTCTTGTAGCAAATCGTCAAGAATGGTTACGACCAATGCTTTGGGCAATGTTGTTTACAGCTTTAACCCAAGGATTGCTCGCACGTATGCGGTTTGTTTACTTGCGGCGATTAATGGTTAAGCTATCGGTTGCAATGTCTGGTAATTTTCTTTGGCACACCTTGCGATTACCTATTGGATTTTACGCACAGCGCTTTACGGGGGAAATCAGCAGTCGAAATGAACTCAACGATAAAGTTGCTGAGGTACTTTCAGGAAGTTTGGCAACTACTATTATTGATTCTTTAATGATAATTTTTTACGCTCTGATTATGAGCGTTTATGATTGGCAATTGACATTATTGGCTATTTTTTTTGCAGCCTTAAACTTTTTTGCACTGCAAACATTATCACGCAGTCGTGTTGATGCCAACATGAGGGTTGCTCAAGAAACTGGAAAAGTTGCAGGTGTTGCCATTGGTGGTATCCAATCAATAGAAACAATCAAAGCCAGTGGTTTGGAGTCGGACTTGTTTGCTAAGTTTGGTGGCTATTACGCGAAAATGTTGAACGCTCAACAAGAATTAGGCCTACCTAGCCAAATTCTTTCAAATTTACCAGTCTTTTTAACATCATTAGCAACAACTTCTATTTTAGTCGTTGGTGGTTTCAAGGTAATGGGTGGTGGTTTGAGTATTGGGATGTTAGTTGCTTACCAAACCCTTACCCAAGAATTTCTCACACCAGTTAATAATTTAGTAAATTTCGGTAGCACACTTCAAGAACTAGAAGCAGATCTAAACAGACTTGACGACGTGCTGGAAAATCCTCTCGATCCAGAGTCAGAACGTACTGTTAGCAAAGAGATTGATAATCAAGGTTTTATTATTCAAAAAGATTCATTTCAGCTACAAGGTTATGTAGAACTACAAAATGTCAACTTTGGTTATAGTAGTTTGGAACCACCACTAATCGAAAATTTAAACTTAACTATTAGACCGGGTCAACGAGTTGCATTTGTTGGAGGTAGTGGTTCTGGGAAGTCCACCGTTGCCAAACTCGTTACCGGTCTTTATCCAGTTTGGGATGGAAAAATTCTCTTAGATGGTACACCTAGAAACCAAATTCCTCGTTCAATTCTGGCAAATTCACTGGCAATGGTAGAACAAGATATCTTTGTATTTGCGGGAACAGTCCGAGAGAATCTTACACTTTGGGACCCAACAGTACCAGAAGAAGACATAATGCGCGCTTGTCAAGATGCAGTAATTCATGACCTTATATTAAATATGCCTGGAGGCTATGACACTCAACTAGCAGAAGGTGGTGCAAATATGAGTGGGGGACAACGTCAACGATTAGAGATTGCCAGAGCTCTAGTGAGAAATCCAGCAATCCTAGTACTAGATGAAGCTACAAGTGCCCTCGACGCAGAAACAGAATTAATCATTGACCGCAACCTAAGACGACGGGGTTGTTCCTGTATTGTCGTTGCCCACCGTCTAAGTACCATTCGCGACTGCGATGAAATTATTGTTCTAGAACGTGGCAAAGTTATACAAAGAGGCACCCACGAAGAACTACGTCATCAAGGTGGAGGATATGCTCGCTTGATCCGCAGTGAAGAAGCTTAATTTTCTCCTTACTAAAAGTATTCGCTTCTATCCAGAAAATTTGAGAATCATTATTGATGTTTTGCTTTCATAAAACTTAAAAGTTAAGCTTAAAATTAATAACTCATGGTTGAATTAAATTACTGTAAATTAACTCAACAACTTAAAGGCAATCAACCTTTACTATTAGATGACCCCCAAAAAATATGGTTAGTCAAATCAGGTACATTAGCTCTATTCGCCACAAAAGTTACTGATGGAGAAGCAAGAGGTAACCGCCATTACTTATTTAGCGTTGCTGAAGGCGAAGTTTTATTTGGTACCCAATTATTTAATGAATGGGGTATTTTAGCAGTAGCTATCGAAGAAACCGAATTTTTACCATTACCAATCAGCGATTTTTTTGCTGAAGTAGCAAAGGCTGACCCACGAGCATTAACTTCTTTAGAAGATTGGATTAAACATTTGGCAGATGCTATCAATGACAATTTGCTACAGTTGCCTATGAATTTGGTACAACCTGATAAGTCGCGCTACTTATCATTACAAAATCAACAGATGCTTTCTCCTCCGACCAATCAAGTTCTTTGGGTGTATTTAGCAGATAATAACGCTAAATGGATGAGTATTGATAACTTGGAATTAAAAGATAGTTCCGGGATTTTTCCGTTAGCCTACCCAATGTGGATAGAGGCAGAAGATTTGCTGGAGGTAAAAATTTTTCGCACCTCAGAGTTGGATGATTTTGAGCAGTTGTCCAGCAGTTTAATGAAGTTACATCGCTATTTTTTGAACTACCTAGATCTAAGAATCGATCAAAAAATAGAGGAGGATTTTCAACGTTTTCAACAACGACGAAAACTTAATCGTCAGGTAGCACAAGTAGCTTTAGGTCAGTTAACAGATGTATTAAATCCTCAAAAATCTGGCTTCTTCCAAGAAGGGACAGCATTATTGATTGCTGCAGGAGCAGTGGGTCGAGCGATGGGAATAAATGTTAACCCTCCTGCTCAGTCGGAAGATATGGGTAGAGTTAGCGACCCTTTAGAAGCAATTGCTCGGGCATCACGATTTCGTACTCGTCGCATTTTGCTGCAAGGAAATTGGTGGCAACAAGAACAAGGACCATTACTGGCTTATACTCAAACTGACAAAAACCCTGTAGCATTGCTGCCGCACAAGGGAAATCATTATTTTTTATTTGACCCAGAAACCCAGACTCGTAGATTAGTAACTAGAGCGATCGCGCAAACCCTGTCACCGGAAGCGCAAATGTTCTATAGACCTCTCCCTCTAATAGTTCGTAATGCTCTAGAGCTATTTAAGTTTGGTACCTGGGGAAATACAAAGTCGATTATAGGGGTTGTGGCGCTTGGCGTGCTAGGAACTTTAATGGGTATGATTACCCCCCAAGCAACTGCAATGTTGGTTAATGATGCGATTCCTGATGGCAATCGAACCCAGTTATTACAAATTGGTTTGGGTCTATTTGCAGCAGCCATCGGAAAATCTGCATTTCAGATTGCTCAAGGTATTTTGTCTCTGCGGGTAGAAAATTCAGCCGATGCAAGCTTACAACCGGCTGTTTGGGATAGATTGCTTAATCTCAAGCCAGCTTTTTTCCGCAGTTTCTCTTCTGGCGATCTGCTAAGTCGCTTGTTAGCAGTTAATAACATTCGCAGTAAGCTCAGTGGAGCTACACAACGTAGCCTTTTAAGTGGAGTTTTCTCGCTGTTAAATTTGGCACTAATGTTTGTTTACAGCCTACAACTAGCTTTAGTGGGTATTGGCTTAACCCTTATTGCAGTAATAGTTACTGTTTCATCAAGCTTTTTGCTTATCCGTAAAAATCGTAAGGTAGAAGCCGCAGATGGTCAGATCAGCGGACTAGTAGTGGAATTAATCAACGGTGTATCAAAATTAAGAGTAGCAGCAGCAGAGGAGCGTGCATTTGCTGCTTGGGCAAAAAGTTATAGTAAACGAGTCAAACTCACGGCAGGTATTGCAAGGATTAATGACAGCGTATCAGTATTTAACGAAGCCCTACCTTTAGTCAGTTCGATGCTGCTGTATTGGTTCGCTATTATGTTTATCCAAATTGCTCAAGGTAGTGGAAATGGGTTGAATATGGGTACATTTCTAGCTTTTAATTCAGCTTTTGGAACTTTTATAGGTGGTGTTACTGACTTAAGTAACACATTAACTGACATTTTAGATATTGTGCCATTATGGGAACGAGCCAAACCAATTGTACAAGGAGTCGTAGAAGCTGATTCTTCAAGTGCAGATCCCGGTCGCTTAACAGGGAGAATTTACTTGGACCACCTCACTTTCCGTTACCGTGAAGATGGACCAATGACCCTTGATGACGTCAGCATTAGAATAGAACCGGGAGAATTTGTTGCTTTTGTTGGTCCTAGTGGTAGTGGGAAATCAACTATATTTAGATTGCTGTTAGGATTTGAGACACCTTTAAGCGGTACAGTTTATTACGATGGTCAGGACTTGTCGGGGTTAGATGTTCAAGCTATAAGGCGACAGTTAGGGGTAGTGTTGCAAAATGGTCGGATCAATTCTGGTTCAATATTTGACAACATTACCAGTGGAGCTTTAATAACTTTAGATGAAGCCTGGGAAGCAGCGCGTATGGCTGGATTTGCAGAAGATGTTGAGCAAATGCCAATGGGAATGCATACGGTTGTTAGTGAAGGTGGTACAAATCTTTCTGGGGGACAACGACAAAGGTTACTGATTGCTCGCTCAATAGTACTAAAGCCAAAAATTATTCTCATGGATGAAGCTACCAGCGCCCTCGATAACCGTACACAAGCAATAGTAACTGAGAGTTTAGATAAATTAAATGCTACCCGGGTAGTTATTGCTCATCGTTTGAGTACCGTTCGCAATGCTGATCGAATATACGTGATTGAAGCTGGTCGCTTGGTGGAATCGGGTACTTTTGAAGAACTACTTGAACAAGGAGGATTATTTGCTCGACTTGCAGCACGCCAGATAGAGTAGAGAGAAGTTTATAAGCATTGGTAGTGCCAACCAATGTACATTGGCAATTCGTAATTCGTTACTCTCTTCCATAAATAACCTAAACTCCTGTTTTACTCTGTGGCTTGTTTGAATAAATCTTTGTGCTGCTTTTTCTGCTTTCTGGGGTTTATTTTTTTCTTGTTGATATGTTTCGCTCTGACTTACGCATTAACTCTATTCTGACTTACGCATTAACTCTATATAGATAAATGCTTCATTTGAGCAAGCATTATATAATTGTATAGCAGACTGAAACCTTGCATTAAGCTTACTTTCTAGTCTGCTATAAACTTTTAGGGATATTTCCGCAATGAATGATGGTGCTATACTCCATGCCATTTGTATCACCTGCGGCGACATTATCCTAAAGACCTTTAAATGTCTGTAAAAGTGAGTTAAGAAACTACTGCAATTTCTGTTAATACCTTTTCAGAAAAATAACAAAATTTGAGGAAAGAAAATATGGTAGTAGTAAACGAGTAGTGATTTTTGGGCTATTTCTACTTATACACAACAGCCTACACCAACTCACATCACTACTTCTACTGGACTACCAAAAATATTAAACCGACATCTGGATAAACAGATAATCGGTTTAAGGAGATATGAAGTATAGAAAGAGAAACTTAAGTCAGTTATAAATTACAGCTTAATCACCACTAATAATATCTGGTAACCACAAAAGTATTAATAACATTAAAGAAACTACAACTAAGCCAACACTAAATTGTATTGAATTATCCATATCTAATATTCCTGGTATAAAACGACTAAAGTAAATATTCAGAAGTTATGAATATTTACTTTTTTGGAAAAAACTTTTTGATTCGCTGCTTTTTATTTGGTGTTATTTTAAATCAATCAGGGCTAACAATCTTTTTGGAAAAAGTTTCCATTCTGGTACATCCTGTGCAACTTCTCGAATTATTAATTCTGCACAAGGAAAATCGAACTTTTTGCATAAACTAACCAAATCCACAACAGTTGCATACCAAAGAAAAGGTGTATCGACACGCCCTGAAGCCAGAAAGCAAGAAGTCTTTTCCAAAAATGATGCAGGATTATTATTTGCGATCGCTTGTTTTAATCGAAACCATTGATAAGATCTCTGGTGAAGACAATTTTTATTGCTAGCTGATAACTGTAGATGATGCAAAGTTATCGCCAACAGATCGTTAATAGTTTGAGTTTCCTTTCCCGCCAAAATCAGAGCAATTTCGCTAGTTATTTGGGAAAATGTCGCGGCTAGCACTTTTTCTGATTGAGATTTCAAGCGTTCTCTACCCCACGAACCAGAAAAAGGTAAAACTTCTAATGTTCCTGATAAATAACCTAGTAAAGTCGAAGCGATCTCCATAGCTCGCCTAAAGTCTCCACGACAGGCTTCGGTACGCACGAGATTATGTAATAACTGAATACGATGAATAACCATAATCTCGTAATCATATTCTTCTTCTAAAACTAGATCTATTCGTAAAGCATTAAACATGCGGATATAAACCTGTTCGAAATTACCTCGGCGATAGTCTAAATAGGCTTGTGCTTGTTCTAGAAAAGTTTCATGTAACAGCTTACCTTCACATGAAAGTGAATTAGCTTTAAGGGGTGTACGTGCTTCTGCAAATAATCGTTCAGCTATGCCAAATTCTCCACGACGAACAGCCATCAATGCATTTTCGCGAACATGGGCTGTTTGTTGTAAATGTGACCATTCTGGATGTGACAGACGACTTTCGATTTTTGTATATAGGGGATGAGTAAAAGAGTCTCCATATTTACTTAAAACCAATTCTATCGGTTTAACACGTCCAATTCGATACTTTTTCAGTGCAGTCTCAAAATGTTGATGATTTACCTTAAGATTATCTTTATTATGTTTGGATAGTTGTGTTTTAAACATGCTTTTCTCTACAATTTATTTAGGTATATAGGACTAGTATTTGATTTCTGAAAAAACTCCGTACATCTGGAGAGATAGAAAATCAAAGGTAGTATTTCGA
>NZ_LMTZ01000146.1 GCF_001456025.1 Mastigocoleus testarum BC008 | reverse complement strand
TAATTCGGGATAAGTCCTCTTCTAATCCTTTTGGTTGGTCATGGATACCTGAGTAACTCCTTACCCCGGAATTTTGAGGGGATACAATTAATATATCTCAAAAGTGTATGAGTGAAACTTATAAATGACAACAAATAATCTTTCTCGACAAATTGTAGCGATGGGTGGTGGAGGCTTTTCCATGGAGCCAGGAAATCCTCGACTAGATAAATATATTTTAGAAGTTTCGAACCAGAAAACTTCTAAAATTTGTTTTCTTCCCACAGCAAGTGGCGACTCCGATAAATATATCGTCAAATTCTATTCAGCATTTTCACGTCAGCAATGTAAGCCATCACATCTATCACTTTTTCAACCACACACAGCTGACCTAAGGTCTTTCTTGCTGGAACAAGATATTATTTACGTCGGAGGTGGAAACACCAAAAATCTAATGGCTTTGTGGAAAGAATGGGGACTTGATCGCATTTTACGAGAAGCTTGGGAGGAAGGAGTAATTCTGACGGGATTGAGTGCGGGTTCGATTTGTTGGTTTGAGGAAGGCTTAACAGATTCAATACCTGGTTTGATCACGGTATTACCGTGTTTGGGCTTAATTAAAGGCAGTAATTGTCCCCACTACGATAGCGAACCAGAAAGAAGACCTGCATATCATAATTTGCGAGCGCAAGGATTAGTCAGCGATGGGTATGCTACAGATGATGGAGTCGGTTTGCACTTCATTGACGATACATTACACAAAGTGGTAAGTTCTCGTCCCCAAGCCAAAGCCTATAAACTGGAAAAAATTAATGGTGAAATTCGTGAAACTGTTTTAGAGCCAATATATTTAAGCCAATATATTTAAGCCAATATATTTAAGCCAATATATTTAAGCCAATATATTCAAGTCAATATATTCAAATAATATATTTGAAAATTTAAGAAGCGATCGAGAAATACAACAGAATTAAGTAGTCAGAAGACAGGATTCAGAAGTGTAATGTACTTGACCTGATTCTTAGCTTTCTACCTGACTTACCGTAGTCTGTAACTCAGATAGCTAGGCATAAATCTTTCTAACCTTGAGTCGTCGTGGTAGATTTAGGAGGCTGTAAATAACCTGCCGCAATACATTCCTCAATAGTTTCTTGAACGAGATTCCATAATTGAGGTGCACCTTCTTCTACAGGAGCCATTCTTTTCATTACTTGCTCGTGTGTAATATTATAAAGTTGCCAGGTACCACCTTTTGTTGCTTTATTATTTAGCATTGGTTGTATGCGATCTAAAGCTGCAGCAAATTTAGCAGATGGGGTTTCTCTCGCTTCAAACTCTTCCCAGAGTAAATGTAATTCTTTTCCCTGATTTTCTGGTAAAATTCCAAATAATCTTTTAGCTGCTGCGGCTTCTCTTTGAGCCTTGCTTTTATTATTTTGAATGTCAAAACAGAAGGTATCGCCAGCATCTATTTCAACCAAATCATGAATTAGCACCATTTTCATTGCATGGAACAAATCGACTTCAGACGGTGCATATTCAGCCAAAATCATTGTCATCATAGCCAAATGCCAAGAGTGTTCTCCACTGTTTTCTCTTCGAGAACCATCGGTGAGCATAGTTTGGCGTAATACTGTTTTTAGTTTATCTATTTCGACAATAAATTGGATTTGCTGATTTAATCGGTAATTATTCACCTTAAATTTTCCGTGTAGTTACATATTTTTAATACCCTATCCCAGAACATCATAAAAGTTTTATTGTTCTTTTTCATACGAATTGCAAGCAATCTGCTATTTTCAAAAATGTCAGGACTTATACAATTCCTTCAATGAGAACCAAAGGTTTAGGGAATACAAAATCTTGTCTTGCAATGTGGTTTGATACCACAGCCCCGATTCCGACTCCTGTATTCTACTTTTGTTAAATGGAAAAACATATGGATATGTGTGGATTGGGAGTCTCCATCGGACGCTGCAAGTTCTGGCGTAAAACTTAATAACAGAACCTTGTTTAGCGGTAGCTAGGAGATACAGTGCAAATCCGAACTAAACGTCAAACTATATCCATAGCGGGGCTAAAGTCCAGATATCTTAAATCCTGACCAAGTATATAGCACGGAAATTTTTCCAGCTGTATTTAATAAATGACTAATTAAATTACTACTTCAAAAGCTTATGCCAGACATGTTAGTTAAACTTTATAACTTGCCTTCCTTAGAAGCAGAAATGGATAAAAAACAACAGGAAGGTATTATTATCCGTCGCGCGATCGCACCCGAGAAACACTTAGTTCTGGCTTGGGTTGAGAAACACTTCAATTCCCATTGGGTAAGTGAGTGCGATGTTTCTTTTCATAATAAACCACCTAGTTGCTGGATAGCTATTGAAAAAGAAAAATTGATTGGTTTTGCTTGTTATGAATCCACCTGCAAGAATTTTTTTGGTCCAATGGGGGTTGATGAAGCAGCACGAGGACGTGGAGTAGGAAGAGCACTTTTATTGGCAAGTTTACACGACATGCGGGTACAAGGTTACGCTTATGCTGTGATTGGTGGTGCTGGTGCTGTGGAGTTTTATCAAAAAACAGCAGGTGCAGTAGTAATAGAAGATTCCAAGCCAGGAATCTACAGTGGTATGTTACGGGACAAAAGTATCTAGGTTGAAATTTGGATTTGGATTTAGATTTAGATTTGAATATGAATATGAATATGAATATGAATATGAATTTAAATTTAAATTTAAATATGATGCTGATGTTAATGCTGCACTTAAGATTGCAGCTTTGGGGTTGTCCGTAAGCCAGTCGGGAAGTCCGGCGATTAGTTGTTATACCAAATCCGATTTTTAAAACCCCTTTATATTTTTTGGGATTTACCCCCACACTTCCCATACTTCCCTCTCTGATTCTAAAAAGGGGTAATTAACCTGGACTTAGTATCAGTTGGAAGGACAGTTAAATATTATCCCGACTAACTTCTTTGAACTGGGCTGAAGTCCACAGACTTTTAGCCATGGGTTGCTTACTCCCCAATATTTCCCAAGAATATTTATTCAGTTAATTATTAGTCATTATTATCAGTTGCATTTTTTAAACTAATAATAATGACTAGTAAAACAGTAATGAATAATGAAAAAGTTCGAGAACCAATTTATTGATCGCTAAGTTAGTTGATTGCTGATTTCGCGATCGCTCCTAAGTTTAAACCAGGTGGATATTTACCTTCTTCCTTGACTCGTTTAATATCCGCCGGTGTAATTCGCAGTTGTAATTTTTGCACTAAGATACTAATGATATCGCCCTTATCAATGATTCCTGCAACTGCACCAGCAGGTGAAAGCACTACAATTCGAGATAAGTTTTCATTCTCTAGTTTATTAATAATATTTGCGATACTTGTACTTTCCGTCACGCTAGGAATTTCCGTTAAGGGATGAACAATGTCATTTAAAGTTTTACTTTCCCATTGACTGCGCTCAATAACACGTAAATCATCAATGGACACCATACCCCGATAACGCCCATCAGATTCGGCAAAGTATACCTGAGAATGATTTGTTTCTAAAAGATATAAATCTGCAAACGAACGAATTGTTTGATCTGCATCCACAACCCTAAAGTCCCGCGTCATGGTTTCGCTAGCAGTGATTTTGAGTAAAGTTTCTTGTAAAACACTGACGCGATCGTAACTTGTAGCATTACGAATACAAAACCAACCCAAAAGTGCTATCCACAGACCAGTAACCAGTTCACCAGTCAAATAATCTACTAATAAACCAAGAGCAATTGCACAATAACCTAAAACTTGACCCGTCCTTGCAGCTAAATGTATCGCTTGGAAGCGATCGCCCGTAGCTTTCCATAATGCAGCTTTTAAAACTTGTCCACCATCCAGAGGTAAACCGGGAATCAAGTTAAATAAAGCTAAGACTAAGTTGATTCGACCCAAGTCCCCCAACATAACACCCAGAACACTAGTGTTAGAAAATACTTCAGATGTCAAACTTAGGAGAAAAAATAAGGCAATACTAACCAAAGGTCCAGCAATTGCAACTTGAAAGGCTTTGAAAGGAGTTTTGGATTCTTCTTCAATTGCAGCAACACCGCCAAATAAGAATAACGTAATTGAATTGACTTTGATTCCTTGAGATTTTGCAACTAAGCTGTGACCCAATTCATGTAATAGCACCGAACCAAATAGTAGCAGTGCCATAATTACACCAGCACCCCAAGCAATAACAGATCCTAATTCTTGATAATTTATACCAAAGTTTAGAGTTGCTAACCCCAAAATCACAAACCATAGGGGGTCTAAAAATAATGGGATTCCAAATAACGATCCTATTTTCCAGTTTGTTTGCATGACTATTTTTTGAAACTAAAGATTTCCTATGCTTGAGGGCAGATACACAAGTTAATTATTTTCATCTTTTTATTTTTTATTCTTTAATTAGTTAATTCTTTTTATTATTCTAATTCTTTTATCAATTGATGTATCCTAAAGATTCAAATCCTTATTGACAGCTTTAGAAACTAGAAGTCATACAATCTAAAGTTGATACATATAATAAAAAATTACAAGTGCTAAATATTTGCTTCAACTTAACCTTGTAATTCATAATTTATATTGAGTGGATACTATAAAAGTAGTATTAACAAAATAGTCTTAGAAAATAAGAATTATCAATGAAAATTTTAAAAAATTATTTTACTTATAGCACTACGTAATTAGGTTAGGACATTTATGAATACTCAAACCTGTGAGTAGTAAACTTTTGTTCGCCATAGGCGCGGTCTGTTATGTCCTACGGGCACCCTAGAGGCTGAGACGCGCCTAAAGGCGTAAGTGCAGCATACCGCAAGGTTTAACGCCGACGCCCGCCATAAGAGCTCTAGCTATAGCTGCGCTACCTACGGATCCGGAGCCGCTACCTTACGGTAGGCTAATGACTTGCGCGTAGTGCTATATGATATTTTTAATTTGTTTGTGAAAGAGATGTCTGTCAGAGTTATAGACACAAAAAATTTTTAGTAGAGACGCTGCAATCGAGCGCCTCTAAAACTTTAAAATCTCCTTAGGCGTCAACCTCTAGAAGAATTCCTAATTTACAAAGTACCAATATTAGTCAATCCCAATACAATACCGATACCGAGGATATGACCAAAACACATTGCACCAACAAATGCTGGGATACTGATAGGGACAAGGGGCATTTTTGGTCCAATATTAGGGTACTTAATTTTTGTCGTCAATAAAAGAGATACTATAGAACTGCCAGCAATTATTCCCGCTACTTGGGGAGTCCACATAGGTGTTACGGGTACATTAGCTGCAGTTGACAGTAAGTAAGAGATCAAATTTCTTTCTCCTGAATGGAAAATGTATATAAACCACCAAAATTATAAGTTCCAGATAAAGAAGCGGGTATTCCGTCAAAAATATATTTTTTTCTGTATTGTGTGATACAAAATTATAAACTGTCATGCGAATTAAAATTTGTGGCATTACAAAACCACAGCAAGGTAGGGAAATTGCATCTTTAGGGGCAACAGCATTGGGGTTTATTTGTGTTAAAGCCTCTCCACGCTATGTTGACATCAATCAAATTCGAGCAGTAGTAGAACAAGTCCCTGAAGATACTGACAAAATTGGTGTATTTGCTAATTCTTCCATAAAAGAAATAATTCACATTACCACAAATTCAAGCTTAACGGGCATCCAGTTGCATGGAGACGAATCGCCAGAATTCTGCCAACAATTACGAGACAATCTGCCCGATATAGAAATTATTAAGGCTTTACGAATTAAAGCTGCTGATGATTTAAGTAAAGTAGAATTTTACCTTGCAAAGGCTAATACACTTTTACTTGATGCCTATCATCCCCAACAATTGGGAGGTACGGGAGAAAAGATAGATTGGCAGACTTTAAAGCAATTTAATCCCGGTTTGCCTTGGTTTTTAGCTGGGGGATTAACTCCAGACAATATTTTAGAAGCTTTAGCTTTGATTCGTCCCAGTGGGATTGATTTATCGAGTGGTGTGGAACGCTCTCCAGGAGATAAAGATTTGAATAAAGTGGCAAAGTTATTTGAGCAATTGGCTATTGGAGATTAGTGACTAGGAATTAGGGATTAGCTCCAATCAATCCCCAACAGCCAGTCCCCAGAGGCTAGAGGCTAGAGGCTATGACTAACGTCACGTTCCGAGCCGCCGACGCCGAAGGCTCTGACTATAGCTGCGCAACCTATTGCTGCGCTACCTACGGATCCGGAGCCGTCACCTGCGGCGTCGGCAGATCCGCAGGCTCTATATCGCAAGGCGGGACGCAGTGCTATCCCTAGTCCCCAACATCTAGAAAAATGCTGCTTGGTGGCGAATCAAATTAAAAAATTCTTCTCGGGTTTTTTGCTCTTGCTCGAATACCCCTACCATTGCACTGGTAACAGTCCAAGAACCCGGCTTTTGTACACCTCGCATTACCATGCACATATGAGTTGCTTCGATTACAACTGCAACTCCTTTTGGTTCAAGAATCTCTTGTACGGCTTCAGCCACTTGTCTGGTTAAACGCTCTTGTACTTGTAACCGACGAGAATACATTTCAACAATGCGAGCTAATTTACTCAACCCGACAACTTTTTGATTGGGAATATAAGCAACATGAGCTTTACCCATGAAAGGTAACATATGATGTTCGCAAAGACTAAAGAGATTGATATCTCTAACCAGTACCATCTCGTCATGACCTTCATCAAAAATTGCACCATTGATGATGTCTTCTAAAGACTGCTTGTAACCACTGGTAAGGAATTGCATTGCCTTGGCGACACGCTGTGGGGTTTTGAGTAATCCCTCCCGTTCCGGATCTTCTCCAACTCCCTCGAGCAGAGTCCGAACTGCATCGGTCATCCGCTCCATCTGCTCTGGTGATTCTGGCTTTGGTATGTTTTGTTCTTTTTTACTTTTTATAACATCTGCTAAATCGGGAATCAGAGGAGATTGGGAGATGTTGGAGCCGTTGGAACCGTTGGAACGAACGATAGTCATGATGTCTTTTAGTTTTTGTCTGTAGTTAACAGAGTCGATTTAAGTCGAAAAAGAAATAATCGAAAAATAGATACGACAAGCGTATAGCTTGTCTGTGAAATACCTGTTTATTTGCTGTTACGGACAATTGTCATTAGTTAGATAGACACCCATCGAAGATAGTGAATTTGGGAATTAAGAATCTGACAAGTTGGTGAGAGAATTAAGGTTTGCGAGGTTCAATACTCATATATTTTAAGGCTGACAACCTTAAATACTTGTAAAAACATTACACTGGAAAGCGCATATACTATCCTCTGAGCTTTACGACACAAAACCAAAACTTTGCCTTTTGTTTTTCTCTTCAAACCCTCTTAAAACAAGAAAATTGAAGTATCCTGTCAACTCAACAATCAATTTGGATGATGGACAGTTCACAAATAACTAACGATTCACGAACGCAATAATTCACAAATAAAGGAGTTGGTGAAAAAGAGTTCGCGGAAAAAATTCACGAACGGAAATTCACAAACGAAAATTTACAGAACGCCTGCACTTGGCATGAGTGTTAATTCATCTACAACTGCTTGCTTTGGTAACATCGCAGCATAGAGAATCGAGCGAGCAACATCTTCAGGAGATAACATTTTAGAGCGGTCAAAGTCCGCATTCACGGTGTCAGTATCCCAGATACTAGTATTTACAGCACCGGGACAAATCGCTGTCACGCGAATACCGTGAGGACGTTCTTCTTGCGATAAAGCTTGAGAAAGAGCCATTAAACCAGCTTTGCTGACGCAATAAGCTCCCCAACCGGCAAAGGCTTGTTTTCCTGCAACAGAGGAAACATTAATAATTGTCCCCGTGCCGCGATCGCGCATCGCTGGTAAGACTCCCATAATACACTGAAAGACACTGGTTAAATTTAAATCTATTACCCGTTGCCAATCAGATAGTGAAGTTTGACTTAGAGTCCCTGTATAACCAATGCCAGCATTATTGACGAGAATATCTATATTCCCAAAGTCACCAATAATATTCTGGATATTTTCTGACACTGTTTCTACATTTTCTAAATCAAGAGGATAAAATTTTGAGTTTACCCCCAACGCCTGAGCTTCAGATGCGACCTTTGCCAACTTATCAGTTGTTCGACTGACTAAAGCAATACCTATCCCCGCTTTTGCAAATTCCAAAGCGGTGGCTTTACCGATACCACTACTAGCCCCGGTAATTAGGGCAGTTTTTTTTTGCTCCACACTCATGCTTTCTTCCAATATTTCGAACGCTTTGACCGCACATCTATCCCATTATTGAAGTCTCTTGGCCTGGATAGATTAAGCTGTGCTTAAAATTCAAAATTTTTTGATGATTGCTGCTATACTCCCTTCAACGGGTATATGACTCGTCGAATTATCAAATAGATTCTAAGGCACACACATATTTCTCACTAAGAAATAAGCAGCTTGCCTTGAATACCGATAGCGGCTACTCTGCAAGGACATATCCTGGCGGACCTTGTATTTCATGGTCTTAAAGTAAATAAATTAGTCCGGTACAAACCACCCTGTACTATCGAGTTAATTGGTAAAAAAAGTACAAATGCCTATGGCTGAGAAGATTGTTAAAAATCTTTACGTGCCATAGGCAATTATAGCATTGCTGTTTTATTTAAACTAAAAATTCCTACTTTTAAGAAACATCTAGTTCCTGGAAAGATCCAATGGCGCGAAATTTTTCATAGCGCAACTGGCGTCTTTGTTGGGGAGTTAGGCGAACCAATTCTTCAAGATTATCTAACAAAGCTTGTTTGAGAGTTTGGGCAGCTTGTAAAGGGTCTGAATGAGCGCCACCAACTGGTTCGGTTAATATTTGGTCGATAATACCAAGATTTTTTAAGTCGTTAGAAGTAATTTTTAGTGCTAAAGTTGCCTGCGGTGCTTTAGAAGAATCTTTCCAAAGAATTGCAGCACATGCTTCAGGAGTAGCAACGGTATATACAGAATGTTCAAACATCATTAACCGATCGCCTACACCGATTCCCAATGCACCACCGGACCCTCCTTCCCCAATCACCGTACAGATAATTGGTACTTCTAAGCGAAACATTTCCCGTAAATTATAAGCAATAGCTTCTCCTTGACCTCCTTGTTCGGCTACCACTGTTGGTAAAGCTCCAGGAGTATCAATGAAAGTTATAATCGGCATACTGAACTTATTGGCATGTTCCATTAGGCGCATTGCTTTGCGGTAACCACCGGGAGAAGCCATCCCAAAATTACGAGCAATGTTATCTTTGGTGTCCCGACCTTTTTGATGACCCAACATTACCACCGGCTGTCCGCCCAAACGAGCAACTCCACCTACTAAAGCCGGGTCATCAGAACCACCGCGATCGCCATGTAGTTCCATCCACTCATCGGTAATCGCTTGAATGTAATCTAAAGTACTAGGGCGTCGCGGATGACGAGCTACTTGTAGTCGTTGTGTTGGTGTCAGGCTACTGAAAATTTCTTCACGTAATTGCATAGCGCGTGTTTCTAGTTGACGAATCTGACTAGAAACATCGACGCCATTTTCCTCAGCAAGTTGACGAATTTGCTCAATTCGATTAGCAAGTTCTGCTAGCGGCTTTTCAAAATCTAGTAGTAGCGGTTTGCGCTCTGTAGTAGCCATTCTTAAAGTGATAATTGTTGAATTATAGAGATTTTGTTGGTATATCGGGGAAATTAAGGGCTAAATAATAGATCTTACCTGAGCTCGGGACTAAAAAATCCCTCTAAAACTCAATTAGTTTTTTAGAGGAGAAAATTTAGGTAGTGCTTCTTATCTTGCAGCCCTGGGCTTAATCTAGGTAGTAAGTCATCACAAATAGCGATTTTCCTACCCTGTTTACATAATTCCTAAATAATAGTTAAAAGCCGAGTTTATTTTTGGGCTCTATTTTTTTGGGCTTTGTTAAACTCTGCTCGGAGACATTCAAGAAGTAAACTAAATAAGTAAACTACCAAGATAGAACATCCCAGATGAGGTTGTTGACAGTTAACAGTTAACGATTGTGATGTTAATAGTCAACCGCCAACTCTCAACTTCTCGTTATCCAACAAGCAATGGTCTAAATCCGTGTTTTACGGATACTCGACCTATTTGCTCCATCTTTTCTACGGTAATCTGATTTCGTCCCCAAGAAAAGTTAGTATGTAACTTCTCGAACTCCAGTAACATTGACTCGGCAAAGCAAGCAAATAACTGACGAGCGGGAACTTCCATATTGACTATTTTCATGATTTTCCAGTCAATATCAAGAGAATGCTCTACAATTCCGCCTTTAAGTATGTGTATGTCTGGATGTTGAATTTTTGTCGCTAAATTTTTAGGGTAGCCACCATCAATCATTAAGCAAGGTTTTTTTAAATTTTTTGGATTAATTTCCATGCCCTTTGGCATGCTCGCAACCCAAACGATAATATCGGCTTGGGGAAATGCATCTTCCATCCCAATAATCTTTCCCCGTCCAAGTTGAGCTTGCAATTTTTGCAAGCGTTCTTGGTTGCGGGCGATCAGCAATAAATCCTGAACCTCGGTTTTTGTATCCAACCATCTGCAGACTGCGCTACCAATATCTCCGGTTGCGCCACATACTGCGACTGTTGCATTCTGAAGTTCTATTCCTAATTGCTTTGATGCTTCCTCAACTTGCCGACAAATTATGTAAGCAGTGTGGGTATTTCCGGTTGTAAAGCGTTCAAACTCAAGTTTGATATTTCGGACTTGCTGAAATTGCTCTAATTTGAAGTTTTCAAAAATTATTGAAGAAAAACCACCCAAAGCAGTGATGTTTATGCCATGCTTTTGAGCATGAGCCATTGCATTTAAAATCTTCCTGGTTGCAGCTTTAATTCGACGATTAGCTAACATCTCCGGTAGAAAGCAAGACTCAACATAGCGCCCCTCAATTTTTTGTCCAGTAACGCTGGTTACTGTGATAGTGTCAACAATTTGAGGGGGAGCACTACACCAAAAATCCAAACCTTGGTCGGCGTATTCTGGATAACCCAATTCTTTTGCTACTGATTGGGCGTGATTTAAGCTGGTAAGATGTCCGATTAGACCAAACATGAACTATTTGCCAACGGGCGTTTGCCTCGTGTAAAACGTGGAATAAATGTTTTGAAGTTTTGAAATTATGATTTTCAAGTAAAGACGCCCCAAGGGGACGTCTTCAGGAACAGTTATTAATGAGGAGTTAAAGGCAAAAGAAATTTTAAAGAATGTCTGATTAAATTTTTCCTTAAACTTTCTTTGAATTTAATGTATTACCGCACCAATAACCGTATCCATCGACTCAGCACTTTTGTAATTGTGTTATTTGGCTTATTAAGCGGCTCTCAGTCCATAAGCAGAAAGACGCATAATTTCACGAGTAGAGAAACCAATATTGCTTAAAGCTTCACCATACTGAATCATAAAGTCTTCAATTAAGGCGTCTTTTTCCATAGCCATATTTTCAGCATCTACAGCTACTTGTTCTAGCATTTGCCAAACTATGGGTAAGTTTTGACGGTTTGCTTCTTCCAATTCAGCTTTGGATTCCTCAAAGTGTTCTTTTAACCATACTTCGCCAAAATTAAGATGAGTGTATTCGTCTTTCACCACACCTTCGGTTATTTTGCGCGCGAATGGATCGGCAACTGGAATATAAATGTTGTATGCCGCAATTGCAAAACATTCAATAATTAAAGACTGGATTAACAAACAGGTAACAACTTTACCTTCTGAGAAAGCTGTCTGAAAATTTTGATGTAATTTAGAGAAAAATTGCTTGGCAAACTCCAAATCGGGAGTCACTTTGAGATTGCGTCCGCAAGCTTCAAATCCCTTTTTGTGACGGCTCTCCATCTTTGAGAGACGAGTTAGCTCTTGTATATGTTCTGGCAGCAGTTGTGCTAGTTGGATGTAATTTTCATGGGCTTCTTGTTCCCCTTCAATCACAATGGCATTGACACGAGTATAAGCATCTTTGTAAATCTCACTTTGATAATCCATTTCGGATTGATTTGCAAGCTGCTGCATGGTACGTTTACTCCTTTAGACGAGAACTGTGGGTTAGGAGAATTGAATATACCCTGTGACATTTAGGGCAGTATTACTGAGCTTTAATTTAACTTAGCAAGTACACTATAATTTTCACTACATTTATACTTTTTGCTTTTCGCGAGCATACTTGTTACTACTTAGCTTTTAGCAGAACAAATGACACAGAGCAAAACAAGAACAAATTGCATCACATCCGTAATATTACAACGAGAAGGCAGTGAATTAACGATTGTGACAGGAGATGCTCTAGTATTAAACAGTAGATACATTGCTATGGATTAAGTGTCAAAAACATCTTTAAATTTTAATTATCTCAGCTTTTTAAACATTGGAGTACTGCTACTGGGGAGTTTTATTGTTTTATTGCCTCTGTTAATAGTATTACTGACATCGTTCTCCCCTGAGGGTACAACCTTACAAATCATACCGAAAGATGGTTGGTCTTTAAGTAACTATAAAGAAGCTTGGAGTCGTGGTAAATTTCTTTTGGCTTTTTGGAATTCAACTTTTGTTGCTTTATCTGTAACTGGCTTTCAGATATTCACTTCGGCATTAGCTGGTTATGCCCTTGCTAGATTGAAATTTAAGGGGCGTCAAGCTTTATTATTAATTATTTTAGCTACATTGGTTATTCCGTTTCAGTTATTGGTGATTCCAACATTCTTAGTACTTAAATGGGGAAATCTGATTAACACTTATGGGGCATTAATCCTACCAACCGCAGCAAATGGCTTTGGAATCTTTTTGATGCGGCAATTTTTCCAAACTATTCCTGTTGAGTTAGAAGAAGCCGCAGCTATGGATGGAGCAAATAGGCTGCAAATACTATGGCAGGTTATGTTGCCCTTAGCTCGTCCAGCTTTGGTTACATTGTTTTTATTTACCTTTATTGGTGAGTGGAACGATGTATTTAAGCCGTTGGTATTTACCACTAGACCAGAATTAAGGACTGTGCAGTTGGCTTTAGCAGAATTTCAAGAACAATTTACTAGTAATTGGCCACTACTGATGGCTGCGGTGACAATTGCTACTCTCCCTGTCATAGTTTTATTTTTAATTGGTCAGCGTCAATTTATTAGAGGCATAGCTACTACGGGGATTAAAAATTAACTATCTATCTAAATCTTACTTCGCCCTGTTTTAATTCATTTATTATACATTGCGACAATAAATACATTTACATTTATTGGAATATTTTTCTATGCTCCAGTATTAATAAAATTAATAGATAGTATTATAAATAGTTACTAGCATTTGTTTTTCATCGATCGCAAACAGTGAATAATTCCTACTAAAGGTTAGTATTCAGGAACGTAATGTATTTACTGCTTACCTTAAACATATCCTTTGATTTTCATTAATTAATAACTGGTAATTAGTAATTTTTTCGATAATGAAAAATGACTAATTACCAGAGAAAAAGGAATACTTAGGTAGAGAATAAACTTAACAGATTATAAATTAGTAATTACCCTTTAACTTTTATATTTAATTCTGATAGTTCCGATTTATTAACAGAAGATGACAAATTATTGTACTTGCTGAAAAATCGAAAATAAACCGAACTGCAAAACTCTTTAATTGGGAAAAGTAAATAAGTTAAAGGATTAATTGTCACAATAATGTTACGAAAATCTCGCTTAGCCAAGGCAATTATTTGTTTTGCAACCCAATCTCCTGACATTACTCCAACTGGGTTGAGATTACTTTTAAATGGTCCAAGAATTAGTTTTCGCACCACACAAGGAGCATCTAACCGACGCAGAGTAACTAAATCTCCTAAAGTCCGTTTGGAAAGTTCGTAAAGCGGGCTAAAGGCTGGGTTAACCTCTGCTTCTGATGTGTTTACCCATACTTCTTTCAGCGCCATATCTTTATTAGTTCGCACAGTATCAAAAAATAACTCCATCAAGCGCCAACTAGAAAAAACGTTAATTTCATAAGATTTGGCGATCGCTTCGGGAGTTCTTTCACCATAAACATTGATACCGTGATTTAGAATCAGGATGTCAATTTTGTCCAACACTTCTTTTAATTCAGTTTCTTGACCAACTTGCCAATTAACAGTTTTAAAATTGACATCATTACCATTAATTTTTAAAGTTATAGGCTCAGATTTGGAACTGAGGGCAATAACTTTAGCTCCACGTGAGTGTAGTTGTAATAATAAAGAACGTCCCAAAGTGCCAGATGCACCAGTGACAGCTATCTTTTTCCCTTTCAAAGACAAAGCTGTACCCATAAGCTTGTCAAAAAATGTAAATGTACCGCAATAGTAAGCATTATCATTATCAAAATGATGCCGCCAATGATAAGTTCGATTGACGAACCAACGAGATGGTGATTCAGTAAAAACACCAGGTGCATGAGTTAAATCAGTAGTTTCTGCTGCCCATTGGCTACCAATACCGCGAGCAATACAACTAAATAAAAAAACTAATGTATAAAGTATTCCGATCACAGTAGCCCAATGAAAATCAGGAGCCAATTGAAAGCAAATCCACCACCCAAAGAAACCGAATAGGAGCATTACCAGAGATTCAGGTAAATCATTACGCCACTGGGATTGACGGTATACAGTATCGCTAATAACACTATAGTCACGGCGAAAAACACGATGATGCCAAACATGTTGGCGATAAAGCCAAGACCACCGATGTGAAACCATGTGGTATATGTCGCGTACCAGTTCAGCGAATAAAATCGACCCCAATCCCCAGGCTGTAGCCGTTAAGTAAAAAGATAACATTGTCAATCACACACCTTTTATCAGTTAGCAGTCTGTGGCTAAAGCCAAGCCCCCTTGGACTACGGTTAACATTTGATATTTAGCATTCAAAAGTTAACAGTAAACTGTCAACTATGTATTTATTTTTTGATTTAATCTACGAATTGGTACGCTTTTCGCAAACAAAGCTACTGTTTGCCAACTTCCCATAAATTTACGCATAATGTCAATCAGGAAGACTTTTGAGTTTTCCTAATGCAATCAAAGATTTTAGAGAATTTATATTATTAATAGAATATTGGAATAAAATCGACCCTTTGCAAAAATAGCGTGCTTGGTGAAGTAATCTCAAGTGCTTTTAAGAACAGATAGAAATTAGAAATGGATTGAAATTCATCTTCTAAATTAATCAAAAATAATCAAAATCCATCTGGTAGGTCGCTAGTTTCTTGAATATGGAGTCTAATATTACGTTCTCCAGCACTACCCAACTGCAATTCCATCACTTCACTACCTAAAGGTTCCAAACACTCCAACAAGAAACGTAGTTGTGGGGTGCTAGCTCCTGTATCAACATACAATCTGTCTGACAAGTTATTAATTCGCTTCCAAGTCATGTACATTTTGGCAATCATTTGTTCTAACTGGGAAGCTTGATTGACTAAATCGGCTGCAATACTTAAACAACCAACTCTTTGAGCTTCTTCCAAAGCTGTTTCAATATCAACTTCTTGCACGTTCAAAGCTTGAACTTGGACTGCAGCTTTGAGATACTTTGCTAAACTCCGCGCCTCAGAAGTAACTTGCTTGAGAGTATCCAAGTCCGGGTTTGAAGCTATTTCTTGTTGGATAACATTTTGATGGGGTTCTGGTAACTTCTCCATTTCTTTTACCAGAGGTGCAATGTAGCGAGCTGGTAAAGAATTTTCTGCAGCTTTTTCTTTAACTGTTTCGGGTAACAACTCCGAGGACATCGCTGTCCATTCTTCTGCAAGTTGCTTAACTTCTCGGCGAGTAATTTTATCTCCTTTTTGTGCTGCTTCGCTCACCATTTGTTGCACTTCCGGTGAAGCTTTAGCCGCTTCAACAAAAGCCCGTTTGCTAAAATTATTAATTGATTTTGGCTCTAGTTTTCCTTCCTCTAAAAGAGTATCAGCACTGTTAGCGAGTTGGATCCATGAATATGCCTGACTTTTACTAATTTCCCGTTCCTTCAACCAATGAAGAAAACCAGTACCGCGACCGTCACCACCCCGCTTCTCGCGATCGCGTACCGCTCGTAAAATTCGCCCCCGCCAAATATCCGTTTGTAAATCAAAGCGATCGCATACCTGCCATGCGACATCTACCTGTTTGAGGAAATCTGATTCGGGAATTTGATCGTCTTCAGGGTCGGGAAGTTCAAAAGTCAAATCTGCTGGCTGCTGTAAAGCTTCCGCCAGCTCATTGATATTGTCGGTCAGTTGCACGGCTGAAAATTGGTAAGGTTTGCGATCGGCTTATTATTGCACAATCTGGGGACAATGGTTATCCATGAGTACCACTTTTTTCTACAGGATTGGGCAAGAATTAGCTGCTTTAACTGTGATCAAATTTCACCATATCAAATGAATTTATGTCGTTAAATTTTCTAATATTTGTAATTCTTCGCAATAATTAACAACAATAAAAACAGTGCATCAAAAAGCACAAATAAGTTTCATGCTGTGTAAATATCCGACGCAAATTATTTTCCTACCCTATTTGAGGTGAATAAATATCAAGGCTAATCACAGTAAATTAAGGGATTTTCGAAATAAAATTTTCAAAATAAAACTTGCAAAATAAAACTTTCAACTAAATATCATTCCTAAGAGAGTTGCTTTTTCTTATTTGTTATTAAATAACAAAATACAGTACTATATTTTATTTTTTACACTAAATAAGTCAGCTTACTGTATAGTTTAATATTAAAATCTTAAAATTATACATATATTCCCACAAGCAAAGTAGATTTTTAACAGTACAACAAGAAGCTAAATTTTAAGATAATGTTTTTACAGGGGTAGATAAAGTTTTAAAACATGGGATCAAACTTTACAAACAAGGAAAGGCATAATCTCTAAAAAAGAGGAAAATCAAATTAGAATAAGACCTTATAATTTGCTAAAAAGATAAATCATAAAGATTATCAAGCAGCATTATTTTTAATGATTGGTCGTATCCATTATGATTTAGGATAAAACCAAAAAGTACTTAATTATTACAATCAAGTATTACTACTAAGCTGTGAGTTTGGGGATAAGCTTGGAGAAGCAAGTACTTTGGGTAATATTGGTCTTGTCTATGTTTTGGAATAAAGCAAAAATTACTCAAATACTACAACTACTTTTAAGAAAATTCCGTGTAGTAGGCGGTAAGGTTAGGGAAGCTTGAATGCTAACACTGTTGCAAGTTAGTTGGGACAAAATACTTGGCAATCGTCGTAGATGGTATATTAATATTCCTTTTGCAGTATTAATCCATCCCTATTAATCCAGTCAATGGGAAATATGGAAATACCTGATTGTTGCTCTTTATTCTGGTGATAAGTTTACAAGCAACAATAGATTAATTAAAAGAGCAGTCAAATTTAAAGTGTCCCATCTGGATGAATTTTTAGCTAGAAATTAACTTTAATTACAGCAATAAAATTTACTAGTTCTAAAGATGTATAAATTGTAAATAAAAATCATTCATTTTTTATCGTCAACTACCAAAAGTCAAGGTTTTGCTGTTAATAATCAAAATAAAATGGGACCAAATTTACTTTCAATTATAAATATTTTCTATACAAAGAATTTTTGGTGATTTTTTTTGTATCAAGCAAAAAACTTTATTTTAGAAAGAATCTCAGGTCTGATTTGTGAATGAAAAAACATTGGTATACCTGTATTTATTGGGTTGAACAACAATCACTCAATCCAATTAAATAAAAAATCAAAATAATAAGCCATGAATCAGGTAGATTATCTCAGGATTAGTTTAATCGATCGTTGCAATTTTCGTTGTCAGTATTGTATGCCAGAGGGTGAAGAATTAAACTATATCCTCAGGCAAGAATTTCTCACAGATACAGAATTATTAGCCCTGCTTGAAGAAGTTTTTATTCCTCTTGGTTTTACTCGGTTTCGTCTAACTGGCGGCGAACCTTTATTACGCCCTGGAGTCGTTAGGTTGGTCAAAGAAATTGCATCCCTTAGACAAACGAAAGACCTTTCAATGACAACTAATGGTTTTTTGTTAGCACCAATTGCACAAGAGCTTTATGAAGCTGGGTTGCGTAGAATTAATATCAGCTTAGATTCTTTAGAACCAGATACTTTTAAAGCAATTACTGGTCGCCAAGGTCGGCAAAGTTGGGAAAAAGTTTGGAATGGGCTGCAAGTTGCCTATAAAGTTGGTTTCAATCCGTTAAAAATCAATGTGGTGGTAATCCCAGGCGTCAACGACAGTGAAGTTTTAGATTTAGCCGCACTTACTATAGATAAACAATGGCATGTACGCTTTATCGAATTCATGCCCATTGGCAATAGTTTATTATTTTCCGATAGGGGCTGGATCGCATCTGAGGAGTTACGTGACAGGATCCGGCGAAAATGGGGATTAACAGAATCTCAGGTTATTGGAAATGGACCTGCAGATGTGTTTAAAATTCCAGGAGCAAAGGGAACCTTGGGATTTATTAGCCAAATGTCTGAATGCTTTTGTGACCGGTGCAATAGAATGCGCCTGAGTGCAGATGGTTGGCTGCGCCCTTGTTTGTTAAATGAGGCTGGTCAACTGGATCTAAAAACGGATCTACGCAATGGCGTGAGTCCAGCAAAACTACGAGAGCAAGTAAGAAAACTGTTATTAATAAAGCCAGAAATTAACTTTAAGCAGCGCGACAATGGTAATCAGACAGGAGTCTACAATCGTACCATGTCACAAATTGGTGGTTAAGAAAAAGTGACAAGTCAGTTGTCAGTTTTATTAACTGACTGACTACTGACCATTGACCACCAACGATTTTTTTAAGCTTTCCGTGAGTAGTATTCCACCACCAGCAGTTCGTTGATATTAAGTGCCACCCATTCACGTTCGCATAGACCGTTAACCTTACCAGTCATAGTATTTTTATCAAATTCCAGATGACTGGGAAGATTAGCCAAGCCCGGATATTGTAAATTGGTTTCTACCATCTTGCGTGACCTGTCATTATTCCTGACAGTAATAACTTCTCCAGGACGACATTGGTAGCTAGCAATATTGACTTCTTTACCATTAATCAAAATATGACCGTGATTTACCAACTGACGTGCAGCCGGGATTGTTGGAGCCATACCTAAACGGAAAATGGTATTATCCAAACGCATTTCTAACAATTGCAGTAGTACCTGTCCGGTAGAACCTGTTACGCGTCTGGCTTTACGCACATAACGCAGCAATTGCTTTTCTGTGAGACCGTAGTTATAGCGAAGTTTCTGCTTTTCTTCCAAACGAATAGCGTACTCGGAGCGCTTTTTACGATTCTGACCGTGTTGACCGGGAGGATAAGCGCGTCTAGCACTTTTGCGAGTCAATCCTGGCAATTCTCCCAGGCGGCGTGTAATTCTTAGACGTGGTCCTCTATATCGGGACATGAGTTTCCTTAACTATATTCCTCTTTAAATTTTACTCAGACATACCATTGTGACATTCCTTGGCTAAAAATGCGAGAATTTTTTAGTCAATTTTGTCAATATCTTAATTTGCCTGAGAGCATGGGTGAATTATCTAGCGTCTCATAACAATAAATTGTATTTACAGCATTAAGCACATAGGTTAGGAAATTATATTTTGCGAAGAAGGGACCAGGGAAGAGGGAACAGGAAATGTTCTGACCTCAAGCCACAGCCCTATATTTCCTGAGGTTATATAATTAAAAGCTTTTAACGGAAAGAAATATAATTCACATTAATCAAGCTTTCTAGAAGGAGATTAATATGATGAAATAGCAATAATTATGGTGTTTGGAGATATTTAATGCTATTCAAATCAAACAACAGGCATATTTTGAATTCACGTTCTGAGTATAAGAACACTGGAGAACAGCAAAAATATAACTTCAATGATATAGGTACTGGAATGCTTCTACATAAATTAATGAAAATCGCTGTACCAGTATTATCAGTTGCTGGTGTTGTAGTAATTTCTTTTCCAAGTCCGGCAGATGCTGTTTTTAGCAGACAAACAAATGGTTACCGAGTATGTGCGGGAAGATTAGTAAATAGTAATGTTAGTCCGGAAGCCGCGTCAAAAGCTTGCGCTAGAGCACTTTATCCACAAAGATTATCCACATGTCTGACGAAAATTGTTAAACAGACTCAGTTGGAAGCTAAAGATGCGCTAGCATCTTGTGAAAAAGCACGACGTCCTGAGGAATTAGCAAGTTGTGTAGTCGGTATAAGTAGAAACAGTAAAGAATCTGTTGACCCAGAAGTTTTAAATTTTTGCGATCGCAGTCTCTTACCAATACGTTTTGCTCAGTGTGTAGTTGGTTTAAGAAGCGAAATCGATCTTGTTCCTACCCAAGCCATGGAAACCTGTATTGATGCAAGCGATCCTATAACTAATATTTCGCCTTGATATGGCAAAAATTTAAGCTCGAAATACAATTTGCAACCTATCCACTATTTATCAAAATGGATAGGTTATTTATCAAAATGGATAGGTTTTTGCTAAGGGAAATAGTATTAAATACAAGAATTTATAGCCATAGATAATGGTAAAGGCTAATTAACAGTCTGCAATAGGTTCAAGGGTCAATAACTCAGGGCTAAAGCCGCTGAGCTTGTAAGAAACAGTTCTTACTGAGAATTGACTAGGTTATAAGCCGTTCCGTTAACTGCTACGAACTTACCGATGCTTCCCCAGTCTGTATTATCTTCAAGTCTAATTGTTTAGACGTTGCGTCAGGGCAAGACATGTTGTTAACGGTAGCCGAGGGGACTAATAACTTTACTCTTGAGGATTATATCCATGTTAAGAGTTCCAGTGATCGATAAAAATGGTAGGGCTTTGATGCCAACAAAACCCAGCAGGGCTCGACGTTGGCTAAAAGAAGGTAGAGCCAAGGTGTACAAAAACGATTTACAGGTATTTGCAATTCAATTGACTTTTGAGCCAAGTGACCGTAAAGAACAACGTATCGCAGTTGGAATTGATCCAGGGAAACACTTTACGGGCATTGCGGTACAGTCAGCCAAATTTACCTTGTGGTTAGGACATTTGTATTTACCATTCCAGAAAGTCAAAGTATTGATGGAGCAACGAGGGATGATGCGTCGTACTCGCCGCAGTCGGAGAATTAACCGCAATTTACCGGTGCGCCAACGTGCTCACAGACAAAAAAGATTTGACAATCGTCGTCAAAATAAAATCCCCCCTTCAATCAGAGCTAATCGTGACCTAGAGAAACGGGTGCTTGACGAACTAGAAAGATTATTTCCACTGTTATTTAATGTAGTAATTGAGCGAGTTAAAGCATACGGCAATAAAGGATTTAGTCCTGTAATGGTCGCTCAAGAATGGCAGTTAGACAGATTAAGTTTTGATTACGGGATTGAAACTATTGAGGGTTGGCAGACGGCACAAATACGACGTGAATTAGGTTTAATCAAACAAAAGGACTCCAAGTCTGACGCCGTAGTAGCTACCCATGCCGTAGATGGCATTGCCTTAGCTGCCAGTCAATTCATGAGTTATCAAGTTACCTCAGTTAATTCTAGAGGTTGGGTTGGCAGTGTTGATGTTACTGCTTGTCCATTAACTGTTATTCGTCGCCCTCCCGTCAGTCGCCGTCAGTTGCATTTATTGCAATTCAGCAAGGGTGGCAGCCGTCGCAAATATGGCGGAACTGTCACCAGGCACGGATTTAGAAAAGGCGATTACGTTGAGGCAAATCAAGGAAAGAAAATCGTTAGAGGTTGGGTGAGCGGTGACACCAAAACACAAATTTCTGTCAGCAATGCTGACTGGAAACGGCTTGGCCAGTTTTCTAGAAATAAAATTCAACTACTTAAACGCTCTAACGGCTTAATTGTCCAATGTGGTTAAAACCACCGGGGCGTTTCTTGCTCGGCGTTCCCTTGCAACTTGCGTTGTTGCGGGGTCCGTTCGCGTAGCGCGTCCAAGCGCTGTTCCTCTCAGCTATAAATAGGCTGAGTTTCCTTAGCGCAGCGTTCGGCTACGCCGCGTCTGTGCGTTAGCATAAACTACCGCGAGGTTTTTATGAAAATTTGCAGTCAGTGATGAATTCCCCAAGCAAATAATGATAATGAGGAGCTACACACCCGAGTCCTGAAACCCTACATGTACTTTACCCTTCATCCCTCAAGCCCTACAAGCATTTCACCCTACATCCCATTATTTTTTTGGAGCGGTATATTTTAAATGTACTTTTTTCCAAACCTAAATATTATTTTGGGTATAGGTTTTACAGCCCATACCCATTTGTTCGATATTGTAGGTATACACCCAAAGTAGGTAATTGATAAGTCTACGTCGTCAAAAATAAACTAGAATTATTCTTGTATTTTGGATTACTGTAATCCAAATCAAGGTGCAAATAGTTGAAATTAGATTTCCAAATAAAATTTGGATTGTAAAATAAATAATTTTAGATGCGGCCCCGACAAAGTATAAATTATTTAACAACTAACTTGCTAGGCAATTAGTTATATGGGCAATTTATTTGCTTCATTAATCTTTCAGAACATATCCACAGTAGATTCAAAAATCTCTACTTACTCATTTTGTTTAAACAAACTAAGTCTAGATTTGATTTTTCTGCAAATTAGAAACACTCCCTTTCCTGAAAGACTAAAACCTAAACTGAAATGCTTAATTTTTGCAGCCCTATAAAAATCAACCTAAAGATAGATTCTTAATCTCTTGATTAGTTGTTAAATCCTTTCTGCGAGGAAAAGATAAATATTACGTAGATTCAAGGCTTTTATTCGTCTTGTTCGCCAAATACCATTTGTAATACCATCGAGGTCTCACCTTCTTGATGATATTTATCTGCCCAAGCGCGAATAATTTCATCTAATTCTTCGTAAGCTTCTTGAAAGCGCCCTGATGGGATATTTAATGTCTCTAAAATTCTTTTGACATTAGGCTGTTTTTCTGACCAATCTCTCATCATGCGGAAAAATCGTGCAGTATCTTCTACCATGATGTATTTACGCTCTTCGTCATTAGCAGTTGCGTAATATGGACGAGTAAGTGCGTAGAAAGGCATGCCCCAAGGTGAGTCAATGCGGGAAACGGTTCCCGAATAAAGTAGACGACGTTTGATATGTTCTGCCAATGCTTCACTTAAAGGCATTTGGTTTTTTGGAGGAAAGTCTTCCTGAGACCTATTGTGGAGAAACTCGATGAGGTCAAGAAACTCAAATGAGGTAATTAGTTGAGCGTCAGGTAAATTTGATGGTAACTTCTGCTCTATCTGTTTTTTTTCTTCACTTGTTAAACTTGTGCCCGGAATACGAGAGCGTCCTGGTTGCCAAGGATATTTTTCCATCCAGACGTAAGGTAACTGAATCAGGTAGCGAGGTTCTTGAGAACCAAGCATTTTTAATAGTTTACCTTTGGTTAATGCTTGTCGTACTTCTTCAACAATGACTTTAACCCGCTTTGGCTCTAGATGGTGTAAATGACCAGTCATTCGCAGGTTTTCCCCTTGCTCCAGGTAGGTCATGTAAATAGCACATTTTGCCGCAGTTGCTGCTGCATCAAGAAAAGCCCCATGTCTGTGCCCGCTAGTTCGCATTGCACTAAATGCTAAGTAGAGCATGATCTGATCCATCGCGCTGGGGTCTAAGCGTTTAATCAGATCTACATCGTTAGTCATATTACAAACACTTTAATAATACGTTGATAAAGTTCTAAGTTTCAGTTGAGATCGGTAGTATACACCCAAGTTAATAAAATATCTCAAATATTAGATGATTTTTTTTGAGTTGTCGTTTTGACATCAGTAATTCAAGTATCACAATCAAGAGTGTATCAGTATTTTCTTGCATGTAGGTACAGGTAGGCAAGATAATAGCATATACTCAAAATTTCGTCTTTAGCTTTGCATCAGTGTAAATTAAGCTAAGAATGTAGCCACAATGGGTAGCTTTAAAATAGAGAATTAAAAGTTACAGCAGACATTAGATCTCTGCTTTGATTTTGTCGTGACAAGTAAGCAAGTTTACAAATTATGTAAGCGGCATCTAAAGTACAAACCAATTGTGTCACAGCCCAAGTACAACCCTAATTTTATTTTTTGTGTGAGAAATCTTAATTAACAAGTTTTACTTATTTAATCAGTAAATCAAAGTTAGGCTGCAAAACCCAAAACAGACTCTACATATTATGGTTTGGTAATGCCCGTTATTCTAGGTCGCAGTACTTAAACGATTCCTCTACAAATCAAAGTTAACCCTTTTCGCAAACAAGTAACTCAAATTCCTATTCATTGTTGTTAACAAAGTTATTTGATTAAAGTATACAGAATCGTAGCACTGGGCAACTTAAAATTACGTGCGAAATAATACATTGAATGGATATATGGCTGGGATCGTAATTATAACTCAGTGGTAGTTAAGATTTGATTAATTTAAATACCTAACTTAGTTTAAGCTGTACTTTGGAATGGTAAGTTAAGAATTACGATCGTAAAAGTCTGAAAAGTTTGTAGAGACGCTGTATTAAACGTCTCCACCAAATTTATGGAAAAAATTTGCTTTTACGACCTCAAGTTAACAATAGCTTGAAGTGAGTAAATCAATTTTAATCTTCATCAAGAGCAGGGAAAAATTCTTCGATTTCCCACAAATTATCTTTGTTTTCCAGAAACCAAACACGAGTTTCTAGATTCAGTTTGCTCCAAATATCCTCAACGGGTATGTGAGGAGAAGAGTACTGGTACTCTTTACCAAGATGTTTGAGATTTTCCGCAACTTCATAAGGAATGCCAAATTCTGACCAGTTGATCTCTCTAAACACCCCAGATACCCCCTTCCCTGGGTCATAAATTAATTGTGCTGCTCTAATTAAGTCCGCAAAGTGTACTAATTTAAGCTTACTCAAATCAGATACTGGAAGGGCATTTTCATTTTCTTGAGACATAGTTTTGACTGGAATTAGGTTAGTAAACGTCTTTCGGACTTACAACCAGAGACTTCCACATATGCCTAATTTTAGTTGAGTTAACAGTAATTGAGGGGATAAATATGCTTTAAGAACGTAATTGTGCCACCATTGCTGCAGGATCCCAGTAGGCTCGGGTTGTTTTAATTTTTCCGGAATCATTAAATTCAAATACAGTTATACCTTCAAAGATTACAGTTTTGTTAGTTTTGCTAATTCCTTGGATTTTCCACTTTACAGCAGCTTCATGACCGGCAATAAAAATATGTTCTGTGGTGGCTTCAAGGCTTGAAAATACAGCTTGTAGTTGTCCAATAAATTCCCGAAATCCCTCATGGACTTTAGCGGGTGGTTCGCCCACTGGATCGTGACTCACAGCATCTTCGGCAAAGTTTTCTACCCATCCCTGAGGATTCATCGCCGCCATATTCGCGTAGTAGGTGGCTATTACTTCTTCGATTGCTTCTGGCGACATGAATTTAACTTCCTTTCCCGAGCGACTAAAATTTGCAATATCAAGATGTTTATTGCAGTTTAAAATAAGGTAGCCCATGCGCAGAACCCTAGGATTCTTAATTCACATGGGCAGTAAGTTGTTTACCCTGGCTTAGCATTGTAACAGCAGTTTGTTGTTTCCTATTAACCCAGTTATTAATTCTCAATTAGGACTGTTACTGCTGCAACTGCAATCAACATTTCGTCATTCTTGTCTTTAAGAACGGGAATGGCTTTTCCTTCAACTACCATCCCACCAGATTCAAGTGTCAGAGTCTTCTTACCAAAAGGTAATACAGCTAAAACTTCTTCTTCTCTTACTTGTTCTGGATAAGGTACCGCGACTTGTACCTCCACTATCATCTCATTTGGATCGTTTAAACCAGCAACTTCCCAAACACCAGGTAAAGCATTATGAGCGATCGCATTTCTTACCGCCCTTGCTGCTGCGACTGTGGGTTCTTGTCCGTGTTGGTCAATTCCCATAGCCATTTCGATGATCAAACGTTTGCGTGGCACAGAAAAACCTATACCTGAATTTTAATATTTCAACTTATAGTTTATAGCTTAGGGGCACAAAGCCCACTCTTTCTGGGGGTAGGAGTTTCAAACAAGCCTGTGTGTGTAGAGCGACAGTGAATTATTTTTCTGGATTGCTTGGTAATAAAGTCCAACCAGCTTTCAATAGTTTTTGGTAAGTTGCAAAACCTTTAGAACCGCCAGGAATTTGGTAATCTGGCTCAATATATTTTCCAAAAGCTGTATATGGACGCCATGGTTCGTGAGATGCACAGCGCAAATGTAAAATTTTCTCACCATCCTGACCAGAACGAGATAACCAGCACATTTGTCCTTTCACAACAAACTCCCTTTTATTTATTTGGAGATGCACGAACTGACGTTAGTATTTATACTTTTAAGTGATATTTTTGCAAGTTTTAAATACCCGAATTAAATACTTGAAATTAGTTGCAATATAAAAAACCACAGACATTGTAGGCTTTACAATACAGATACGTAAGCAATTTTGCAAATAAGTTATTGTTAGGTACTTGCATGCATCCAATATAAACTGTGGTTAAAAATATTGCGTGTATCTATAAATACTTAACGCTAGATAATCCCGTACTATACGGATGGAGCATATAGTTTGTCACCAATTAAACTGCGAATTTTCTCAACTAATTGTGAGTAAATATAATCTCCTAATACTGGTGTTGAACGAGAAACATCAACATGTTCCGCTAAATCAATCCACGATTTACAACCCGCATATTGCCGACGATAGATAATTTCTTGGCTTTGGGGTAACTTATAAGTTCTTAGTAATAGAACATACAGTGGTTGTGATGGCTTCCACTTCAAGCGATCACAAATAAAGTATTTGTTCCAAATATGAAACGGTAGTAGCAAATTAACAATTGATTCATTATTAATTGGCAAAATGTCAGTAATAGAAGCCCAACTACTAATTCGAACCGTTTCTGGACGCCAACCAGGTGTTACAGGAGAGATGATATCGGCGTACTCAGATTTGAGCATAAATGCCTGTTGGTGCTCATAGGTCGGATATAGCAAAACTTCCTTTTGAGCAACATGGAAACTACCACCTCTTTCATGAATGCCTCCTTTACGAAGCAACATAATCGTTTTACCTGTTTCCAAGGCTTTAATAGCAACTGCCCATTCTTTTAGTGCATGAGAAGTTGTCTTCAAATCTTCCATAAGCATCTACTGTAACCCCGAAATTAATTTAACCCTAAGACTTATAGGCGACGAGACGATGAAACAATTCTGGGAAATCAATTAGTATCCAGGAAATCAGAAAAAGTACCAAAAAGCAACGCTGTAAACAATTAAACGTCGTAATTAGACGTTTCCTGACTAATCCTGGTAAGAAAATAACCAGTAAAAATTAATGAGTTGTAAAGTAAGATACTAACTCATTCAAAAACGTTCCTGTAATAGTTAAAACTGGTATTCCTACCATTGATACAGTTGAGGTCTAGAAAGACGAACATTTGAAATAAATTGTTGCCAACTGTTGATTAGATATCTACCTATAAGTGGAGTATGCCACAAAAGTCAATTAATACCTATCGCAAGAGAGATGAGAAAGATTTTTTCATGACTTTCACTTTTAATTCCATATTTAATTCCGCGATCCAACGACGCGAATGTAAACATTACAGTAATATTGATTCCGATCGCCTTGTAATCTCAGATCTAAATATTACTCCCTTTCCGCCGAGATGATTACCTATGAAAATTTATCCTTTTCTTCCCACACTTCCCCCTCTCACTCAATTAGGTAATTTTCCACCAAGGTGGGAGTAGCTTCCTCTTTATGTTCCTCAGTTCTACCAAGCTAACGCTCAAAAAATAACTATACGCAGCAAATATAACGAAATACTAGTCTTTGTTGAGAACTTTAAAGACTAATGAATTTAAGTAAAAAAGGCGAGACAGAACTAGCCACCAGTGATACCTTAAAAATATAAAGACACCAAGCAAAGCGCAATAACAATTTACAGGGTTGTTGACAAGGTGTCATCGGTCCCCAGCCCAAGTAAGCTCCAGTATACATATTGAGGTGGCAAAGTCAGTGCTACAAAATGACACAGCCAGATCCCTATGCGGAAAAACAAAAGTACGTGGAGTTTGCAAGTAATAGAGTAAACCTTAGTAATTTTTGACAGTTTCTTTAGATTAAAGTTAGTAGAAATTTGAACAAGAAGTACTTTCTGTAAGAACCCAGTCTCCCTAAGACTGGGTTTTGCTATTGCAATACATGTCAGAATATTGTATTAAAATACACGGATTTTTTACTTGTGGTCGGTATTCTCCATTTTAGTCCTTACACCATCTACACTTATTGCTTTGTCCTGAGTAATACTGGTAGAGAAAGAAATCAGTAGGATAATGGAAAGTCTAATTTTATTGACTAAAAGGAGAATTTAATCGTGTATTTCCGCTATTTGCAATTTTTTTTTATATTTATTTTGGGAACATTATTAGCAGCATGTGATGAGCCTCAGGAAAAAAAAGTACAAAATGCAAATGATTTACCCTCTCAAGAACCAACCACAATTGTTTATGAGGATTTGGTTGTTAAAAACCAATCAGATTACCTATTAATTCCTGTGGGGATATCCCCAGATAAGAACGAACAAAGAGAAGGTTTATTTAGTCGTAAATCAAATAAAAGCACAAATTTCTATAATATAATTTTTTATAATAAAAAAACTGGAGAAACTAGTCTTTTATTAAATAAGCAAGCAATTATTAAATCTTTTAATTTTTTAGAAATTGATGTGCCACCAATAGCAGAACAGGCAAAAAAAACATCGAAAAATGTTTGGTTATACCGAATGATTACAACTGATACCAATCAAGATGGGAAATTAGATGATTTAGATGCAATCATTGGATATATTTCTGATTTTGCAGGGAAAAATTTACTTCAGATTACCCCACCAAATACTCAGTTAGTAAACTGGTCTGTTTTACCAGAACAAGGAGAGGTTTTAATTAAGCTTATAAATGATTCAGATAAAGACTTAAAGTTTACGGACAAAGATAAAATAAATTTTATCAAAGTCGATCTTAATAAACCCAAGATAGGTACTAATTTTATAAATAATGAACTAGAACAGAAAATTAAATCTTATTCACAGCAGGAAGAATAAATGACATATGTATGCATTTTGCAGATTCTATAAGTACTTTAGAGTAACTGTAGTAATTCATTACAGTTTTTTTATTAATTTCCATTCATTTAGTTATCTATTCCCCTGTAAGCAAGATATTATGCTTGAATCTATAGATTATCACTGGCTTTAATAGCATTGTAAGCATATCCATCAAAGGAATTTAGTAAGCGTTCGCGCCAAATATAAATTGAATCATCTCGTTCGAGTATCTTAGTAGAAGATATGCTTGCTATCCACATGAAACTAGCAAAAATAATATAGTCAGCAAAATTTGCTTCATCTCCACCAAGATAGGGTTGAAATTTCAGAGTTTTCCGTAACGGTTGGAGTGCTTGGTTTAAAGCTTGAACAGAATCACGATTTGGTTGAGCAAATTCTTCGAGAGTTTTTCCCAGTTTTGCTTCACGAGACTTGCGGAAATAATCTTTATCTTTCTCGTGCAGTTTTTCAAAAACATCAAGAACGACAATCTTAAATATTATTGGATCGATTTGTGTCTCACACCAAAATTTAATAAATAATGCTTCTGACTCAGCAAATTTTCCTCCAAATAAACTTGGTTGTTGGGAATAATTACTTTCCAAGTAACAAGCAATATCCCAACTATCAACTATAGTTTTATTGTCATCGACTAATACTGGAACTGCTATTTGTTTAGAGAAAGCTATAACTTCTTTTTCTACATAGCGCCAAGGAATTCCTTCAAATTCCAATCCTTTATGCTTTAATGCCATTTTTACCCGCCAGCAGTAAGGGCTAAACCGAATATTATCTTCTGCTCCTGCTAAGTCATACAGCTTCAGAACCATCTCTCCCTCACCCGTAATATTCTCTGGCAATATATATTCTCTAAAAAGAAATTTTATTCTGCTTTCTAATAATATTTTTGGTCTCTATAAATAACTTAATTTATTAATTAAGTATTAAATTAATTAAACAGTAATTTTATTAAGCACCTTGGTTATAATAGATGAAATTCAAATCAATTAAAAATACTCTAAGCAATACTTCTTAAGTATCTACATGAATTTCAATTAATTTGTGCCGAGATGATGCACCAGACTTAATGGTGACATTGGACTTGGGAATATTAAACTTTTTCGCCAATATCTTAATTAATTCTTGATTGGCTTTACCATCTACTGGTGGTGATTTGAGATGAACTGTCAAACTACCATCTAATTCTTCTATGATTTTTTGCTGTTTAGAATTTAGTTTGGCTTTTACTCTTTTTTGCATTGGAAATTATGTTGGTGTGTATGGCTAAATTTACAGGATGCAGTATTAGGCATTCTGGAACAACACACCAAATATCTAGACTAATAATGATTCATAAATTTATGTTGATTCATTAATCGATCTAAAAGATTTTACTCCCAATATTTGTAAGCAGTATATGCTAAGGTTACAACTCCAGTAATAATCGCCGATTCATCAACTTCAAATTGGGGGTGATGTAAAGGATGATTGATTTCTCGATCTTTAAACCCCACACCCAAACGAAACATTGAACCTGGAGCATGTTGTAAATAAACAGAGAAGTCTTCTGCACCTAAGGAAGGTTCTGGTAAAACTTGAATGCGATCGCTTCCCCAAGCCTCTTCACCTGCAGATTGTAATATTTGAGTTATGTCATAGTCGTTTTGAACGCTGGGTACGCCTTGGCGATAATCAACTTGATATTTTGCACCGTAGGCTTGACAAACATTACCGACAATTTCTTCGATCCATTTGGGAAGTTGTTGGCGAGTTTCTGGATGCAGCGATCGCACAGTTCCCACCAAAGTAACTTGATCGGCAATAATGTTTGGTGCTTTACCACCATTAATTTGTCCGATACTTAATACCACCGGACGTAAAGGATTTTGGGTGCGGCTAATTGCTTGTTGTAAAGTTGTAATGACTTGAGAAGCAATCCAAATTGCATCTATTGCTTCATGGGGACGAGCACCGTGACCAGATTCACCAAGAATAACTATCTCTAGTTCATCTGCAGCAGCAGTTAAAGCACCATAACGTAATCCAATGGAACCACCAGCAATTGAAGGAAAAACATGGACTCCCAAAATTGCAGAAACATCATTCATTGCTCCATCTTGTACCATCCAGTTAGCACCTTGGGCAATTTCTTCTGCTGGCTGAAATAAAAACCGGATATTCCCTGATAAATGTTGGGTCATTTCAGCAAGTATCATGGCTGTTCCCAAGCCAACGGTTGTATGTACGTCATGACCGCAAGCGTGCATTATACCTTCGTTACGGGAAGCAAAATCCAAACCAGTGCGTTCTTGAATAGGTAAAGCATCCATATCCGTACGAATCGCCAAAGTTCGTTTGGAATTACCGTTACCTTCTAACTCCCCAATCACACCTGTTTTACCGACACCTTCTTCGACATGTAGACCAGTAGAAGACAAAACACCAGCAACAAAAGCAGCCGTTTGATACTCTTGACCGCTCAATTCAGGATGTGAGTGGATATGGCGGCGAATTTCAAGCAAACGGGGTGATATTTTTGTTGCGATGTCTTTAATTCGGCTAAGCATGTAATTAACTAAGGTAGATTTTTTCCATGATAGATTTAGCTTTACATTTTATATTCAACTTAAGATTCAATTGTTGCTTTGCGTACATTTGATATTTAATAATTAACAGTTAACTGTCCGATGCAATCGCCAAATTATTCCTTAGAGGCAAAACAGTCAACTGTTAATGCTTATTAGTTTGTGTTTTCTTTTTTGTTTTTCCGAGATTTATTTAATTCTTCCAACTCTTCCTGTAGAGCCCATGCATAGGGTTTGTCGGAAGTGACTAATCCTGTAGGCATAGTTGTTAGACGAAAATGTGCCCCTCTAAAGTTAGTCAGGAGAAAGTTCGCACCTTGAAAGTTTGCACCTTCTAAATTAGCTCCTAGCAAACCAGCAAATCTTAAATCTGTATTTTGTAAGGATGCTGATTTGAGAACTGCACCAGTCAAAGAAGCATTGCTAAGATCTGCTCCATCTAATATTGCTCCGTCCAATATTGCTCCTGTTAAATCTGCACCTCCTAAATTCGTTCCAGATAAATTAGCACCCATAAGATTTGCATCGCGCAAATTTGCTCCATTTAGATCTTGCTGTGTTAAGTCCGCTCCAGATAGATCGCAACGAGGACAAGTATTAGAAGCTTTTAGCTGTTCCACATCCTGTGGATTAAGTGCTATTGCTTTGTGTCCTAACCCAAATATACAAGCCAAACTTAAGAGTCCAATACCAAATTTTTTTTGTTTCATCTTTAATTTATGTCAAGCAGTTTTATGTCAAATAATGAAAACTTACATAAGCTTTTACAGCCATACCTAAAATATACGACCACCCAAGCAAATGACAGTAATGAAGTCAGTATGAAGAAGTAATGAAAAATTGGCAAACTACAGGTTGAGTTGGCATTACACTATAGACACAATATCTAAACTAATACTATGGTTATTTGTTTACGCTACAATCACTTATAGTAGGATCGCCGGTCAAATGAAGTAGATATAAACTAGGTGTTAAATTAAGATAAATTATCGCATCTAATGTAGTCAAAGTTCGAATAAGTATCCTACAATAAGAACATCAACAGATATACCGAAACTCTATAGTCAACTAAATATCTAATCCCCCTGGGCCTCATATAAGCAAAGGCTAGGGGGATTTAATATTTAATTAGAATTTATAAAAATTTTAGATATCAAAAGTAGTTGTGAAAACAATAATTTAAGACTAGTAAGTTATCTTAAAATAAAGTAAAAAATACCAATTTTTAGTTATTATCGAGCCTTGTTTTTGAAAATCAAATAACTGCTTATTGTGAATGAGCACACAACATAAACTATTTGTTAAATCTAGATAAATAATTAAGACTAAGAATGCCACCCCAAAAGGCGCAATCCTGGCAAGATTATATAATAAGTTATTCCTAAAAATAAACTTGATAAAATACCTACTAAAACAAAAAATACTAGAGGTACTAATAGCTCAAACCATTGAGGAATTGGATTAAATTGAAATAAATCGCTGGGGAAAGAGCCAAATTGGAGCAAAACAGCAATTGGAACGGATGTACCAAACGCTGTAGTAATTGCATAAATTACATGATGACTGCGAAATCCCAAACCAAAAGCGAGAAGGGGAACTGCAACTAGAATAAATCCAATTAATCCCTCAGCACTATTAGCAGGAGTAACCACCTGTAAAGTCATCCAACCTAAACTATAACCAATTAGACCAGTTAAAGCTGACAGAAAGTAACGCCTTCGCTGACCAAAACATCCTGCTGTTGTTAGCCCCCAAGCTGTTCCCAGACCAGTTATAGCAAATAAAATCATTGTTGCACCATTTATTGTCTCCGAATCGGAAGTAATATACGGCAATCCAAAAGATATAAATTCTGCAAATCTTAATCCCCAAATAGTTCGGTATGCCAGGATAAATCCAGCAGTTGTACCGAGTAAAGCACCTATTGCTGTTAAACACATAGACCAAACTGTATTTAAGCAAGCTTTCAAAAAGTTGAGAATGAATTTGAAAGTAGAAGTAGTAGTTTGGTTGACAATCGTAGTTGTGTTAGTCCAAATGGTGTTAAATTTCTCTTCAATTCTAGAGATTAATTCACTGTATTTGGGTGGTAAAGTAACAGGAATGTTGAAATTAACAGGAATTTTGGGATTTGATATCTTAGGATTAACCTTAGGGTTAGAAATAGGTTGATTATTAACGTTAGTAGTAGCGTTGCTTTGATTTTGGGAACTGGGGATAGAGTTGAGAGATAACTGAAAAATCTTTGCCAAGCGTTTTTTGATTATTGCAACACTTCTCGGACGCGATCGCACATCTTCATCCGTCATCTCATCTAATAAGTCTGCTAGATAAGGATTAACATCAACTAAGTTACGCCACTTTAACTTATGTTTTACTGGGTCTTCAAGTTTTTGGGGACTTTTTGCAGTGAGTAACTCAATCATTGTTCGACCCAAAGCATAAAAATCAGCAGCAGGTTCAACATTACCACCAACTATTTGTTCTGGGGGACTATAACCTGAGGAAAATAACCTGGTAGAGTGTGGTTGAGCAGATGAGGAGTTTTCAAATTGTTTGACCCCACCAAAATCAATCAGTACCAATTGAGAACCCAAAGCATATTTACCCACCACAGGAGAAGGTGAAGGGTTTCGCAGCATTAAGTTAGAAGGTTTAATATCGCGATGAATAATTTTACGTTGGTGTAAGTGTCCTAAAATTTCTATGGCTTGGGTTAACCAATCTAAGACTAAATCTGGAGGACAACCATTGGGATATTGTTGCTTTACATTTTCAAGAGTTTGACCCTCAATTTTTTCCATAACTAAGCAAGGTAAATTTTGTGGTCCTTTACTACCAGTCCAGTTTCTGTGAAAATAACCACTCCGCTCTACTTTGGGAACGCCAGGATGACGCAAGCTGATTAAAACGGAAGCTTCTTGAGCAAACAATTCCCGTGCTTTGGGAGAATCTTCAATTAATACTTTTAATACTTTTTCTGTTTGGGTTTCTCTATCCCATACTGTATAAATTTGTGCAAATCCTCCGGACCCCAAACGTCCGAGGGGTATAAAGCGATTTAAAAGTTGTAAGGGCGCGCCACAACTGCTACAAAAGCGATCTCCCCAAATTTGCGGATAAGGGCGGGGACACTCAGGATTTACGCAGTGAATTGTACTTTTGTTAGTGTTGGGCACAACCGTAAACCAGAATATTTTCTGAATTGATTGTACACATTAATTCAGTTATCAGAAATCAGGAGTCAGAAGTCAGAAGTCGTAGAGACGTAGCATGCTACGTCTCTACAGAAGTCAGGAGTCAGGAGTCAGAACAGACCGCACTCTAACGAGCGTTAACGCCTAGCGCAGCGTACCGGATGCGCAAGGTAGCGCAGCTATAGGTATTGTGGGGCGTCAGCACAGCAGAAATCAGAAGTCAGGGATTAAAAGTAATAAATTACTCATTACTTATTACTTATTACTTATTACTTATTACTTCTTCCCTGTTCTCCATCAAAAACTATATCCATTCCAACGGTGAGGAAAAGATGAAAATAATAAGTTTGAGTCAGATTCGCTATCGTAATTGCGGGTTTCTTCATCAAGAAATTTGATGACTTTGTTGTAAGTGTCTTCTGCTTGTTGGGAAGAATCACCAATACTTGTTAATCCTAATTTTCCAAACTGAGATAAACATCCCATTAAGTGAAATACCGTACCTGTTTCCGTACCGGTGTCAAAATGTAATCTATGATGGGCAATAATATCCATTAAATCGTTAGGCAAAAGTCCTTGATAACGGTCTTTTTGTAAGTTATCTGTGGCAATGTAATATTTTGGCTGTCCTTGTTGTGAATAAAATAAACCTGTAGAAAGGTCATAGCGACCGGTGGTTAATAATTTCAAGGTCATGAATGGATGGGTTGTTCCACCCTTGCGTAGATTAATTTCAATTGCTTGAATATCCCATTTTCCCCCATCTTGCTCCACAGCAATGACATCTAAACTATATCTTTCCAAAGCTCCTTTTTGGGCTAATTGTCTGCCAACTTTTAACCCCAAATCTTGCAAATGCAATCGATAAGCTTCATCTGCGGGAAAAGTACAACCAAGATATATTTGACCATCTGGACCACCTAAAATCTGGTCGTGAGTTGAAATAATCTCTACTTCTCCGGTGGGTGTAATTCTTCCTTGGACGCTGGGTGAACGCTTAATTTTTCCTTCAACAAAAGCTTCAACAATTGCTCCCATCTCAACAATTTTGCCGGAAAAATTTTCCCAGGTTTCTTGTGTGGCTTGAAAGCGTAATTCAGGGAAACTTTTACTTATGGCTGTAACTCTTTGAGGGTGAGAACTATTGGGAGGTGCAAAATCAATAATTGGTTTGAGATCTAGTAAAGCATTTCCTTCCCCAGAAAAACCTTCATTGAGTTTGATTACCATCCTTTTCAAATCTGGTTGACGTTCCCACAACTGAGCTGCAACTTTTGCTAAATCCTTTTTATTCCAAACTCGTTCGCTTCCATCGGGATGGGGAACTCCACTTTCAGCAAAAATTTGTCTGCTACCACTTTTTGTCCCCCAGATTTGTAAATCTGGTGCAGCAGCATATAAAGGTACCCCTAACTTCAATGATAAATCTGATTCTAAACTGGTGGCGTTGTAACAAATCATAAAGGATTTATCTAATCTCAAGGCTTGACCAATACGTTCGATTAAACGAGGACGCTCCAAAATTTTTTGAGTTAAGGGTTTAAGGGAAGCATCGTAGGTAGACAGTAATAACAAACGGTTGCGAGCATGGGAAAATGGAATTCCTGGCAGTAATTGCAAATAATAATCAATTATACTGGGATGCAAAGGTACTGATGTGACGTATATTAAGCGATTTCGAGGATTTCGCAGCCTAATCAATGAAAATAACAATCTCTCTTCATAATGCTCGCAACCTTCAACTTTTTTGAGTTCTCGCTGGTCTATGCTTAGGGAAGGTACAACCAAAATATCTGCATCGCTTTTATCAAATAGCTCGATTGTTCTCCAGCGTTCTCCCAGGTGAGATTGTAATTTACGAAATTGGTCTGCATTTTCAAAGTGATAATCGTCAAAGCTTTCCATATTAATTTCCCAGCTTCCCATCCTTTATGATGCCTTATTCTGTCATAACCCAATAAGGACGCAGATATTGATGATGTAACAGTTCTTTGAGTTATAGCAGCGGATATAGCGCTTAAATAAGTATATTTTTGCTTTTTAAGAGGATAGTGAAGAGTGTTGACTGATTTTTTCTCCATCGCGATCGCATTAATTAACAACAGGAATTTTTTTATCAGGTGTAAATTAATTGCGCCAAGGTCATGATAATGATACAAAATATGTTTTGTGAGGCATCAAACATCATAAAATGCCACAACTTATTTTTATGAAACACTTCAAGATATTCATATCACTTACACTATTTTTTATTAGTGCATCTTCTCCTGTAAACTCAAAAAAACCACCCAAATCTTGGGCGATGTTAGCTCGTAAAGACCTTACAGCCATTAAACTTATACTAGAGAAAAATCATCCCGGAGCTTTAGATACAGCTAATCCTAAGTTTATCGAGTGGTTAGAAAATGGTTATATCAAAGTATCTAACTTAGCAAAAAATAGCAGTAGTTTTGGGGGTTACTATTTTGCTTTGCGTCGATATACAGATGGTTTTAATGATAGCCACCTCAGTATCAAAATCCCTGAAGAATTTCAAAATGAAGATAATCAATGGCCAAATTTTGCCCTATTCTTACGTAATGAAAGGTTTGTAGTATCCGATTTATCAAGTCTGAACTTGAGTGATGTTGCAAATACAGAAATTCCTCGAGTTGGAGATGTACTAATAGGTTGTGATGGAAAGTCCGCAGAGGAAATTTTTTCTACTAATGTACTTCCATTTTATGGAATTGAAGGACTTGCAGACTCGAGGCGCGATCGCGCCCCTTTAATTCTGTTTGATGAAGGTAATCCTTATATTAAACGTCCAAACCAATGCATTTTTGAAAATAAATCGGGTCAATACAGTCTCAATCTCAACTGGCGAAGAATTTCTTTTGAGAAAAAGCAACAGATATTTCAACATATTCTCAAGCTTAAACGTCCAAAAATTGATTTTAGAAAAGTAAAACCAGGTTTTTTTTGGATTACTTTATCCAGCTTTGGAACGATGAGACTGTCTGAATCTGGCTTGGAAGTAGATCCCGAAGAAAGTAAACAATTGAATGGGGTGATAAAAACAGCTAAAGAAAATCGAGATGCTTTGCAAAAATCTAAGGTCATTGTGTTCGATATGCGCGGAAATACCGGCGGTAGTTCAATTTGGGGTAGTAAATTACTAGATGCTATCTGGGGTGAAGGATTTATTGAGCGGTTATCTGGCGCTAATGTTGAAGCTGTGGAATATCGAGCATCTCCCGGTAATATTGCATGGATGAAGAAGATTCAACCCAAGCTAGCAAAGATTTACGGGACAAATAGCGATACTATAAATCGCTACAAAGAAATAATTGCTGGGATGAAACAAGCTTTAGCTAAGGGTGAAAATTATTATCGGATAGCCGGTGAAGTAGTCAGTAATGAAAAAGCGATTCGTGCTGGAGAAATTACTCCAAAAATTTATTTATTGACTAATGGAGGTTGCTCAAGTACATGTCTTGATTTCGCCGATTTAGTTATGTCGATTCCCAAAGCAGAGTTAATTGGTACTGAAACTTCTGCAGATACAGAATATATCGAAAATCGTATCGCTCAATTACCAAGTCAAAAAGCCTGGTTATATTTTTCGATGAAGGTATATCGAGGTCGAGTTCGCGGTTCTAATCAACCTTATCTACCAACATATCGCTGGAATGGTAAAACTTGGGATACCAAGGAACTAGAGAATTGGGTTTTAAAATTATCGAGCGAAAATATTTGAAATCGCACCTAAAGATTGGAGAGAAATCATCAACTATTAAACTATTTTCTGTAAACTATTTCCTGCATCTACCCTACCTCATTTTTAGTTTTTATTAATTTCAATGAATGAATTTAATTTATATAGCTAACTGAACCAAAATATTCCAGGTATAATTCTTCTGTTTCCCATGCTTTAACAGTTCCAGTGTATCTAAAATTAAATAATAAAATCACAGTATTAAAATTTTGATTGAGAGGACTAATAAACTCAGCAAACCTAGGAATAATTACACTATCATAGGAGAAACCTTTAAGAAGACCTTCGATATTGTTATCGGACTGTGCCAAAAATTCTGCTTCCCTGAAATCTTCATCGTAAAAATCGATTTCAAATGCTTTTGTAAAAGTAGAACCAGCAAAATCTCCATCTTCCGAATAAAAGATTTGTAAAATATTTTCTAAAGAATCCAGTGAATCTGTTTTTCCCAGCCACAAGGATACAATACCAACTTCTTCCATACAACTAACAAAATTGCCATTAAAAACAACTAGTTCTTCGCAGAACTTGTTTTATCAATAAAAAATTGACCAACCCAATATACTAAAATCCCGGCTAACATCCCAGGAAAGACTTCCGATATCCCAGTTGCAGTTTTAAAATTTAAGTTCCAAATTATAACTGATACCATACCCATACCCATCATCAGTAAAGCAATAGGGGTATCAATTGGTTTTTGCCATACCCTTACTATTAATAATGGTCCCAAAGCTGAAGCGAGTATTGACCAAGAAAAAATCACTAACGCAAATACATTGTTATTTTCAGCTAAAGCAATAGTCATAACAATTGCAGTCACACTTAAAGTTCCTAATTTTGCCAACTTATAAGACTTCGCCAACTGGGGAAAAATATCCTGGGTAAGGGCTGCAGAACATGAAAGAATTTGTGAATCTGCGGTAGACATAGTTGCAGAAAATAGTCCCGCTAGCATCAAACCCACAAATACTGCTGGTAATAAGCTCAATGCTAATTGTGGTAGTGCTAATTCAGTATCAGTCAACTGGGGTAAAAGAATTCTTGCAGTTAAACCAACGAAAATAGCGCTGAAAGAAGTAACTAAACCAGCAACTGTTTTTATATTACGAGCAAAAGCAACATTTTCAGCAGAGTCGATCGCCATTGCTCTTACCATAATATGAGGTTGACCTACTACACCAAATCCTGCAACTATCCACCCTAATAAAAATGGTACAAAACCAAGGGGTAATTTGGGGGGATTGAAACTTACCAATCCAGGATCTATGGATTGCAGCCCATTCCAGAATTCTCCAAACCCACCAATATTAGCAATCGCAACTATCAAAAGTAATAACAGAGAGCCAATCATCACAATTGCTTGTGCTGCATCTGTCCAAATTGAAGCGCGAATACCACCAGAGAAGCAATAGACGACAACAATTATCGTCCCGATAATTACGCCTAAATAGTAATTCCAACCAAATAAAACATTTAAAGCCTTACTTCCTGCAACTAACTGCGCTGCAGCATAGGTACCCAAAAAAGCAATGGTTATTAATGCTGAAACTATGGTGACCCAGCGATGATTACCAATACCATCGCCCAAAAAACCTGAAACTGTCTCCGAGGAAGTGTTTTCAGAAACCTCTCTTAAATCCCGAAAAAATAACCACCATGCAAGATAATCACCGATAGCCCAACCAATTGTCAGCCAAATTGCTGAAATTCCAGAATTATACGCAAAACCAACTTGACCAATAAACAAAAATCCACTTTGACCAGTAGCCATAGCTGAGAGTGCTGTCAACCAAGGGTTAACATTTCTATTGGCGAGCAAGTAATCAGCTGTTGTATCTTGTTTGCGGGTGGCTGAATAGACGCCAATTAAAGTAAATAATAGTAAAAAAGCAACAAAAGTGACTACAATCCATACTTGATTAGACATAGAAACCGGTCAGGATGGGAAATATAAATTTTATGACATTTATAATTGTTACCGATTTTGTTTCATCCACCAAAGTATGAATGAGACGTTATGTGGAACGCCCCAAGATTATTTCATTTCTCAAGATAATCTCCCAAGAAATACATATCCCCATTCACAACTACATCATTTTACGTGGGATGTGGGGGATAGTAATATCCGAATAACTAGGATGTACAACAATAAAGCGTTTTATCCCAATATCTAAGTTCGCTAGCATTTGAGCATCCTTAAGTATCAGCGCTCGTTTATCTGGATTTTGACAATGTATATAAATTGTTCTAGTTTGGGGGTCGAATTGAAAATGACAAACTCCCCACCAAGGAAATTTTTGAAGAAGGAATTCTAAAACTACCTGCATAAAGGTCATCTTTTATTAACCTCATTCTTCTGGGCATTGCAGTATGCTTTTATTCGTTAAAAAAGTTGCTGTTATTACAATAATCTTCATATCCGATTTATCTTACAGTCTCGTCTTTTATTTACTTAAAACACAATTTTTTTTGTTAGTAAAATATTATAATCATTTCTTAAAAATTATGAATATTAACAAAATATTTTCCTGTCTTTACCTTAGTTTTTGTTTCAGAAGCATTGATTTACCTAGATTTCGTAAGTTTTTAATCAAGAAAATTTATTTTTTATTACTATATATTATATTGGCAAATAACATATAAATGTAGATATTTTGAATTGTAAACATTATGTGAGAGATTTATTTGATTGTATAAATAGAGATAGTTTTTAAATTTGTTTTGTTAAATAGCAATATTTTTTTTCAGGATTGCTTATTCTACATTGGTTGTCAAATATTTTCTCGATCTGATTATTACAAGAATAAGGATTTTTTGGATTAAAAATATTCTAAGAAATTAGTTACGTTATTTTAAGAAAATGTATAATTTAAAACTAACATGTAAAATTTTGCCGATCTACTTCTAGTTCAGCGTTACTGCTTATACTACAGGTGAGCGCAGATTACTTTGACATCAACTTTAAAATAAACTTTTTTAAAATAAATTTTGAAATCAAGTACATCTAAAAAGCAAAAGCCCAACCGCAAAGATTATTCCACTCCTGACTTCTGTTAGCAAAGCGGTACGCTACTGCGCACAATTTTGACCGAAGGTCTTCGATCTTCTCTCGTTGTGACTCCTACAATTCTAAAACTAAATAAAAATCCAAGTGCAAACATGATCGGCAAAACAAACTAAAAACAAAAAAAGGAAGTAACGAAAAGTAAATTGTTAACAAATATCTAAGATTAAGAGTGTATTCTAGTAAAATATAGATTTTCAATATTCGTTCGCGACAATTCAAAATATCTACAATTTTGTTCGTAAAATTGTGGAGATAGTTTGCCTGAAAGGTAGAAACTGTTTGCCTCAAAGATATTTATACGTTCTTTCCGTAGTTTTTCTTGCAAATAGTTACTTATCCACAGGGTAATTTCTAAAGGTGGATGATTACTAATTTTCAACTGCTTATATTGACTAGAAGATATTAACTAAGCCAATTCTTGCTAAGCCAATTCTTGATTTATAGCTTCGCCTCGCAAATAGTATTTAGTTGCTATGTTAAAAGCTGCCACAAGTTTCATCGTAGCTTCTTTTTTGGCTTTATCTTCAGAATTCTTTTCTTCAATATAATACCAATTCAATAAATCATTGCAACAGATTCTCCGGTAGAGACGTTGCATGCAACGTCTCTACAAAATCTATCTGTCTCATTATTTTTCCAAATTGGTATAAATTGAAATTCCACGAGCTAGATTTCGGGAAGTACCACCAAACCTCCCCGTAATTTTTTTCTTCCTAAAAGCGATCGCGAGCCGTATTAGTACGAAGAGCTAGTAGTAAACTCAAAACAATATTTAAGCTAACTACAATATTACGAAAAACATCACTATCGCTGAAAATCGAAGTTTGGGTAAAGTGATTAATTATAGAGATTGTCAATCCATACACACAGGATAAGAAAAGCAATGCAAGAATAACAGGAATACAGTTACTGTTAAGCGTAAGCTAATCTGTAAACCATACAGGTGTTCCCCTGTATAAAGACGAAATTTTTCCTTGAATGACCTTTGCCAAAATCTTTTCTTCACCCCAAAAGAAGAACTGCTTCTAGAATAAGAAGCAGGCAAAACATTCTTCTTAGGTTTATAAACTTGGCGAGGATTATTTTTTCTCAGTGGTGCGACCATCTGCTAACCTTCGTCATTTTAAAAGATTTTATTACACTCGGGTTAGTAAATGTATCAATTCAAGAGAAAACTCTTACATACTTGTCATCTGTAGGTTATGTACGTTCAATTCGAGAGACAACTAATTTCCTGCCAAGAAAATGAATCAATTATTCGTTCATATCCTTGAGAGTCGCAACTGCAGATGGGGAAATCCGACTCAAATATCTGAATACCCAATACTTGAAGATAGTATCCAAGATAACCGGGAAGGTCGCGATGAAAAGATTAATCGCACTTCTATTTGGTTCCACACCTAAATGACCTGCGATTCCTTCAAGTAGTACATCCCATCCGTGTGGAGAGTGAAATCCTACAAAAATATCTGTGAACAGGATCAAGATAAAGGCTTTTGCTGTATCGCTCAAACCATAAACAAGATCGTCAAGAAAAGATTTAAGAACGATAAAATCTTTCCGTCTAACTAATGCTACAATCCCAAAGACAACAAGTGCGAACATATCAGCAAACACATTACTGACAGCACTGTTACTTTTTTCACGGAACTCTTCATTCAGTTCTTCTGCTTTCTCGGCTAATTTTTCTTCAATAGCTTCTTCAGAAAGTTCAGGAGATTTGGTAACAAAATGCTGAAACTCTAAAGTTTCCTTATAAGTATTCAACTCTTTGAAAGCTTCTTCCTTCATTTCATTGTGAAGGAAAGGTGAAGCATTATTGCTTTCTCTGAATTCCGAGACTATCGGGCTAATAATAAATTGCTTAGATACGTGCTGTGCAATCAGAGGTACAACTATTAAGATAATTGCAAACCTCAGGGCGATTCTGCTCTTAGCTTTAGAACTACGAAAGGTTCTAATATAATTCTCTTCGCCTTTGGGATTAAAATCAGTTTTCAATTTGCTAATTGTTCTACCTAATGATGTTCTACCTAACGAACTTTGAAAATCCCCCGCTGTATCCAACTCATCTAGAGAGGAAAATTCACCACTTATAGAGGAGTTACTAGAAGATCCACTCAAGAGGGGTACTATTGCAGCTGATGATTGGGAATCACTAGCTTTATATCTAGCAATAACTTCTTCAACCACCTTTAATTTAGAAATGTTCTGACGATCTAATTCGCCAAGAACAAAACTACTAGCTTTAAACTCAGCTAATCTCAGTTTTGCAATTGTTAAATGCTTATCAACATCTGCTCGTATTACAGAGGATAAAACAGTACTTTCTGAAACCGCATCAGAAGTAATTGTTTCACCATAAAAGTATTCGTCTTCTAAATCTTTTATTTTTAGAGTACACTCGTATGCTTTCTCCAGAGAACGTTCCGGAGTTCGAACAATCCTGCGAGTTGTAAAACTGAAATACTCTTTGACTTTTCCTATCAAATATGCCTGCTTCTTAGGAGGACTAGAAGTCATGAGAAAACTCCCGTGGAATCAATCAATAACATCCTGACTTTTGAACGGATTGAACTAATAATTCAAATGGTAAGAAGCATCCCGAACGCCACAATTAAACCTGTAACTCGGCTCGGCTGGTAGATTAATTTGGACGGTGATGAAATAAAAAGTTTTGATAGAGAGTAATCTATCGATACCGGTAATTCTTTGTTGGTACTTATGTTTTCCATCGGAATAATAGGGATCGCTAAAATCTGAACTTTACCTTACCTCTCAGGTTCAGACCGAGTACAAACTGTAGAAACTAGCTGCTATTGATGACTTTTAACCTGGGAACTGTCATGATATCTTCTTCCTAATGTATGGACCCGCTATCAGCCTAGATTTTAGGTCTTTAGCTTTTTAGTGCAGAAAATTTGATCGCTGCTGCTAGTTGTCTCTACCATTCAGTTTGAAGAGATTTTGACAGACTGACGTCACTCCATTTAACCAACAATTAGAAATAACAGAAGTTCTGTTTAAGCTGCTTGAGCAGTTTGATTTTCTTCGTGTTGGTAACCAATAGCTAATTCTTGATTTACATGTACTACTGCATTATTCAGACTATTGACAGGATAAGTACTAGCGATCGCAGACAGACTATCGGATTTTTCTCGTGTAGACTGCATTCCAACAAAGGTATAATGGCCAAATTTAGCTCGAACTTGTGCTTGACATTGATGAGCTAGGGAAACAGGTTTATCAATATAGACTTCATCAAGTTTCCCATTGGCTTCCACTATAGCTTCTTTAAGAAACTCACCATTTTGATAACTTCTTAGTACATCATGAATTAAAACACAGTCTCGCATATTTACATCATCACCGATCCACATTAGTTCAACTTCATCACCTAGTAAAGATGGAGTAGGTTGAACCATTAATTGCTTACCGGATAAAACATTACCGTCTACAGTAGCTAAGGGATGAATGTAAGCAGTAGAATCTACTATTGGCTCTTCGATTTTTTCCGCGCCACAATAAGCACGGAGATTGGCTTGAATACGAATATTGTACTGGTCATGACTCAGTGCAATCATACTATTCATGTCAAAATCTCTTTGCCTCCCAAAAATTTGGGGCTCTGCAGTCGTTGCAAAATTAGTCGTTATCTCAAGGTTAAAATCACTGAGAATCAAAAAATATACCTCGAGTAATTCTAATTTTGAAGTACAAGTAAAATACTTTCCACGGAGGAAAGTCAAGCGTAAAATTTACTTGTACTTGCCTGTTATATTTAAATACCCAAAAGGTGACAAAAACGGGACAAAGATATAAAAAAATGAGAACGTCGGCATAATTTTAACTGACATTAATCAATTTAAATCCCTGTCATTGACAGATATTCAGCAATTCTGGCATTTATTTTTATAATTTCGTCGTCATCGCGACACAAACTTTGTTTTACACCAAGATCTTTTTCTCTCAGACATTTTGTTGAATACTCCAACAACTTAGCGCTAATTTTTGCAAGCTAGGTATTTTCAAAATCGCTTTTATGCCTGTCATTAACTATTATCACCCTACGGTTGATTTGCATTATCGCCAAAAGTTTCTCTGAATTTGAGATATGTATGCTGTCAATTTTCAAGTGACTAATAAACATTTGACTTTGACTTCAATATGTATGCATTTCCGAACCGGAAGGTGAATGTAAGCAATGTTAACGTTCATATGTAAAGAGTTGTCGACTAAAGCTCAATAAACCTAAACTGTACCTACTATCTATGCTCTGCTCAATCCATTATTGAATTTAATTTCAAAAACTATAGACAGTATCTAAAGTGTCACATATATAGTTAGACACAATAGAATATATAGCAGAGTCAGGCAATTGCTAAAATACTGCTCGAAAATCAATGCGCAATTTTCTTTGTTTTAAGAATAACGCCGAGATTTTCACATGATTTATATAAAATAACTCGTTTCGCTTATTATTTTTCAAAACTTATTAAGAAAATATATATAGTTTTCATAATAAAAAACAATCATTGGTATATTGACTCAGAATATTGGACATGCATTTTAAATATTGAATACTAGATTTAGATTATTTGATTTAGCGCCTAAACACCTTTCACATAAGGCTGATGGACATATCTTAATCAATAAAAAACAAATGATGACATGTCGCTAGGCAGTTAAAAACATGACGAATAAATAACTTAATTTTTTTGAGCGACTTGGTAATATCTACCTGAAATCTATATTGAGATAGGGATATTTATCTGGGAGCGATAGATTTTAAAGTTGGGGAAATAATTAGTTTGTTACGCCAAGACTAAATCTTGAATTATCGCAAGACAAGTTTTCTGTTAATGTTTATAACTACCCTTGTACACCTCAACTTGTAAACCTTTGACTTACAAAATTTCAAAGTATGTACGGTTAGAAAAGTGTCCCAAGGAATAAAATTACAAAAACTATTGATTGTAATGTTACTGATGTGAATAAGCGTTTTATCGCTAAATCAATTCCAAAATCGTTATATATATTGCGTTTTGCAGGAGTCTATCTAGTTTTCAATTGCACCAATTTTATTTGCAGAGCCACACATTAAATCAGCTATCTGCATCTTGTTTTTTGAAATGTTGACGATCAAGATATTTATTAACTATGAAAATATTGCTAGCAGAAGATGATTGTTGCGTTGCTCAGTCGCTTACAGCAGCACTTGCCGAACAACATTACCAAGTCGATGTAGCTACTGATGGACAAAAAGGCTGGGAGTTCGTTAAGGCTTTTTCATATGACTTATTGCTGTTAGACGTAACATTGCCTAAGCTTGACGGAATTAATTTATGTCAGCAACTGCGTTCTCAAGGTTACAGAATGCCTGTGATGATGTTGACAGCACGGGATACTGCAGCGGATAAGGTTACAGGTTTGGATGCAGGTGCGGATGACTATGTGGTCAAACCATACAATTTGCAAGAATTATCAGCTCGTATCCGTGCCTTATTACGTCGAGGAAGTAACCCATTATCAACAGTTTTAGAGTGGGGTAATCTGCATGTAGATCCTAACCTCTGTCAAGCAGTTTATGAAGAAAAGCCACTTTCTTTAACACCGAAAGAATATCGCTTGTTGGAATTATTGGTACGCTCCGGTCACAGAGTTTTGAGTCGTAGTGCGATACTAGAGAATTTATGGTCTTTTGATGAACCACCGACAGAGGGTGCTGTTAAAGCTTTGGTTAAGCGGTTAAGACAAAAGCTTAAATCAGCTGGTGCAAGTAATGACTTTTTAGATACGGTTTATGGTTTTGGTTATCGTCTAAAAGCTTATTCTTAAAACTTGCTCGATTATTCGGACATACTATGATATGTGATTATTCAGTTTCATAACGTCAATCATATATAATGTTTTAATTTGATATTACTTTATTCCCTTTCTGGGGATTTTTTTTTGCTCTTTTTTCAAGATTTAGAAGTTTTAGATTTGAAGCTTTTAAAATTTGCAAGTTTAGTAGTGAATGTTGAAAGTAAGGTTGTGAAGCATTGAAGTTATATTTTCTGCTAAATCATCACCATTTTTTATTCGAAGAAACTTAAAAGCATCGTAAATTAAATTGCTTTTTTGCCTTTGAAGATAGTTAGCATTGAATCGAGATTTATTCAAATTCAAGCTTTTTGCTCGAGTAAAGATTCAAGTTTTCGGTATATACATCCAGCTGAAAATATTCTAGTCACATGTCACATAATTTTGTATAAGCTTTTAAAGTAATAATTTCGTTGAATTAAAAGTTGGTGAATCAAAATACGACACTCAAAAATTATATGTTATTAATTTTATGTAATTTCTATGACAAAAAATCTTAAACATGGGGAAAATTATAACTAAACAATAATGAAAATGCAATTCTAAGTAGCTTTTATGGGGATTAGATGAATTTTAATTTTCTAATGTTATTTTTCGATATCGAGATTTAAAATCTTAAATTTAAACATATCGAGGTAAAATTCATAGAAAATATAACAAAAAAGCTAACATTGGGATTGACAAAATACGAATTATTTTTGTTCAAAACTTATTTTTACTAGCTAGCGATCGCTAAAAAATGAAAGCAAGATTACATTCATAAATTTGAAGTTGAAAATAGAAGCGCAACAAGCAAAATCATTGAGTATCAAAAGAAACTTTGTCCCAGGGAAAAGGTGTTTAGGCCATATAGGTATAATTTGTTTTTGTGTTTAATTCTAAAGTAAGGATTTGGAATAGCACAGTACATAAGGAATGTATTAAATACAACTTTTTTTAAAATTAAAAAGATATTTCATGTTTATAAGATATTAATTTTTAGAATTCATGGAAAAACAATTAATACATGATTTTTAATGGCTTGATCTCAGTAAAACAGTCCAATTAGAAACTCTTATTTGTTTCCGTAAAATAGCGAATACTGCAATAATTTATTACCCCTTTATTAGCTAAAAAGTCGTACAATTCTTGTAGATAACTGGAGTATCTAATCACCGTGTAGTGTAACGAGGTCTTATGGCTTGGGCTAAAGTTTTAAAAACCATGGAAAACAAAGTATCTAATTCTTTGTCATGGCGTCTTTGGATTGCTTATATCGTAGCAATGTCAGCCATATTTGGGATATCAGCAGTCGCAGTTTACAGTGTGTTTCACAGATCCTTACAAAAAGACCGAAACGAACACCTACAGACATTGGCTCAAGCTGCTGTTCCCAGTTTGGATAGAATTAAGACTAAAGGAAATGAGTCTTTGCAAAGAGATCTTCCTTGGCGTAGTCTTTTTGAAAAAGGTCAAAGTTTAGAGTGGTTTGACGCTGATGGAAAGCTTTTAGCCCGTGAGGGAGGAGATTTCCCTGATATTCCGTTAGTTAAAAATTCTGTTCCTGTTCGTATCCATGAAGGCTCTCCTCTAATTCAAAAAGATGGGAAACTAACTTCTGTGTCTATTGCTGTGTATGCGGATAGTGAAGACCAGAAAACCCTGAACTTGGAAGGCTATATTCGCGCGAGTGAATCTAATAAGGCTTTAGCTTCAAGATTAGATCAACTACAGTTGGGCTTAAAAATAGGCGGTATGACAGCCCTTATTTTAATTAGTATTGCTAGTGGAGTACTGACAATTGTAGTACTTAGACCAATCAAGAAAAGTTACCAGCATTTAAGACAATTTACTGCTGATGTTTCCCACGAAATAAGTAATCCTCTCACTGCGATTATCACTACCGTTCAACTAATGGAAAGTCATTCAGAGGAGTTACCTGTTGATTTCGTTAAAAAGATTTCAACCATTAGTAGTGCTAGCGAGCAAATTAAACACCTGATGGAAGATTTACGCTTTCTATCGCAAACAGATTCCCAAATTCGTCCTTCAGCCTTAGAGTATCCCACTATTCCCCTTGATGAGATACTTGAAGATATCGCCGACAACTTTGAAACTCAAGCTTATAACAAGGAATTAGGTTTCGAATTTCATTTGTCCCCTGATGTATCTATCAAAGGTGATTCTCACCAGTTAAAACGTTTGTTCTCCAATTTACTGGAAAATGCTATCAAGTACACTACCAGTGGTGGAATAGTTAAAGTGTTTCTTGAGAAGCACAAAAGATTTGCTGTTGTTCGGGTGGAAGATTCTGGAGTTGGTATACCGCAGGAGTACATTCCTTACATTTTTCAGCGTTTTTGGCGAGCAGAGAATGCTCGTAGCTACGATAAAAATGGTTTAGGACTAGGACTCTCTATTGTTCAAGCAATTGTCAAAGGACATAAAGGAAAAATTGAGGTTGATAGTAAGGTTGGGGTTGGCAGTAGATTTAATGTATATTTACCGTTAGTTTAGTAATTTCCTCTATCCTTAAATGCCATATTTTGAAACCTAAGCAGCGGTATTGAAATCTTTGCTGAAGAGATATTTTTTTCGCGCTCTTCAAGCAAATTTACCTATGTTCCAGAATAAGCTCAAGTTTTTAAACTTCTAGGTAATTTAAACTTCTAGGTAAACTTACAGCAAAAGTCGAAATCAGAAAGAAAAGAAATAGAAATAATCTACAAAGAATATTGAGATTAGTTATTTTGTTAACCTCAAAATTCTAAAACTCAACTTAAAAAACAATTATATAAATTATAAAGCCACAACGAAATAGCAAAGTGGCTTATTTCTATACTTTTTAAGTTTTGAGATGTGAGTTCAAAGGAAAGCTATAAAAAGCTTATAGGATTTAAAGTTCAGTTTGTTAATTTTAAAATTTGAACTATAAATTTATTTTAGAACTCAGGTTAGTCTTTCCTTATCGGTGCTGTGACTTCAGCTATGAGCAAATTATGATGACCCGTAGTAATTCAAAGAAAGACAATTACACGTAAGAATTAATATCCAAACCACACTCATCTGCTAGATAAGATAAAGCCCTAAAACGCAAACTTACTAACTCTTCGTAAAATGGATTAATTTTACATAGAGGTGGAATGTAAATAACTACTTGAGGAAGTAGTTCAATTTCACGTTCAAATGGACATGTGGATGGAATAAGATTACATAACCGGTGAGCTAATTGAGGATTATCAATCTCCAAGTTTTCAAGCCAACTGCGTATGGGTGCAAGTAATTCTAATTTTGATAAAAAGTGAATTGGAATTATCATTGAACACCTATGCCTCAATTACGATTGTGTACTGAGATTTACGTTTTTTATCTTGAACAATAGTAAGGACAGTTGAGTAACAAATTGAGGACGCAAAAGTGACAAGAAAGAGACAAAAAAGTTAGGAGTAAACTTACCGGTGCAATTAACTAATCAGTTAACCAATCATTCGCTCGATCGCATTACGGGTAATTTGTTGTGCGTCAAGATTTGTGAGAGATGGACGTAAATTTGGTGCATTATAATCATCCAGTCCCCAACTCCATTGGATGGAACCAGTCGCAAATACTATTGCGCCAGATGTCGCTTGATAAACTGTCATATCTGCATACCTAGTATTACCCTTGTAGGTGTATGGCGAATGGGCAACAATTGTAGTATTTGCAGGAGCGTTACCAAACATTCTGTCTACCTCATATCCTAAAAGTCCTTTGAGTTTTAGGATCTGAGGTAGCTGACTATGTAACCCTTTCTGAGATGCTTGAAGATTATTTGGCTTTAACTGAGTGTTGGCGATCACCCATTCCGGCGCATTTTGATTGATAATAATATCTGCATTTACCTGAAAAGTTTCGTACATGACCCCTATCAAAGCATCTTCGGGACGATTCAAAGGCTGGTTTCGCCAACGAGTTGTAATTAAATAATCATTATCCAAATTGCTATCTCTCGTAAATGGGTCTAAAGCAGCACTTTCTTTGTACGAAACTATGGTACGATTAATATCTTTGGTAATTTTGCTCGGCTCGAAGCGAATTTGCCAATAGCAGGTATTAGCAGAAAAAAAGCCTAAACTCAGACCTTTATCCCTAGCAACTTCGACATTGTGTCGCATTTGCCAAGACCAATATTCATCGTGTCCAACGGAAAAGAAAGCTTTATGCATTGACAGTATGCGTTTTCCTTCTCTAACAACTCGATGATTTTCGTGTGTATCTATATCTGTACAGTAACTAACATCATAACCAGATCGTTCTAACCAGCGTACCATATTATATTCCCAACCTGCATTAGAAGTTCGACGTTGGGGTTGAAAGTTAGTCAGAAATTCGCCCGCACCTACTCCATAAGCAGCTGCTGGGTTCGGACTAGCAGCATAAGGACGATTGAAAGAAACTTTAGTTGCTTGTTTCCCCTTGGAGTTCCAACGGTAAAGGGACATACCACCCCAATTATTATAAGCTTGATAGGTTGTGACGCTAGTTTGAAACAAAATGTCAGAACTTCGTTTATCATCGCGAACTACGAAATTTATGTAGCTTTGTTTACCAGTTTGACTACCAGTCAACTTAGCTAAATAAACACCACTAGTCCATTCTGTGGGGTCTTGAGGATTTTCGGGTATTTGCAAAACATAAGGTTGCAGCCAATCACATTCAATTAATCCAGTTGCTTGATCGATAATTGGTGCTGGTTGTTTAATTCCTTTACGAATAATTTTAGGTGTTACTTGTCTTGCACCTTTACCGGCATACCATCCCATCCGAAAAATTTCAATAGTATAAGTGGGGTCTTGTGTATTGACAAATAGCTCGATCTGCGAGCCGCGATCTACACTTGTTAGGGAGGCATAACCTTCTATTTCATGGTTTGTAGCTGGGTTGTTCAAGTGCCAATTATCACTACCTGTTTTTTGGTTTTCAATAACTATGGGATTATTTGGTAAGGTTACTTGAGGTTTATTTTTTGCCCAATTAACATCTAAAAATATTAAACCAAATGAAATGAGAATAACTAGCAATCCGATGAAAGGATTAATGATAGATCTTAACCTTTTAACAATAAACATTTAATTTGTATTTTTATATTTTTGAGCTTTTTGATTTATTTTGTCATTTCTACATGTAGATAAAATAGCAGTAAAATTAGCTTTTCTTTATATAAAGATAGCTGTTGATGATTTACAGCAGAATTCAGGAGTCAGAAGACAGGAGTCAGGAGTAGAATCTGCTTTATAACTGACTTTCAGTTTTTGAACTGTACCTCACTTAGTTGCAATCCGCTATATTATTAATTTGTTACGATTCAAACTTGATGTCTAACAACTAGAAGGTTTAAGCTGGAAAATTTAAGCTGGAAGATTTAAGTTTATATATTTAATTTTAAATATTTAATTTGAAGATTTAATCTTAAGATGTAATGCGAACATTTCAATCAAATATAAACTTAAATATTTAAGATTAAGCGTGCTAAATTAAAGTAAATTAAAACCCCCGCTACATCTACTGCAGTGGTAATAAATGGTGCTGACATCAACGCTGGATCCAAACGAAGCAAGCGAAACAAAAATGGTAATGCCGAACCTGACACAGAAGCTAAAATTGATATTGCTAACAAACTGCAGCCAACAACAATAGCTATAGCTAAATCTTTTTGCAGCATAACAGCCCAAACAGTAGCAATAACACCCAACATACCTCCCAATAAAGCACCTGCTAATGCTTCTCTCCCAACCACTTGAAGTGCTCCAAATGAGCGAAGCTCTCCAGTATTCATACCCCGAATTACTACTGTAGAAGACTGAGCGCCCACGTTACCCCCAGTACCTGTTAACAGGGGTATAAAAGCTGCAAGCTTCACAACTTTTGCCAAGATATCTTCTTCTGCTGTAATAATTGCTCCCGTAACAGTGTTAGTTACTAACAGTACTAGAAGCCAGACAACTCGCTTACGAGCTACTTTGAGCAAATTAATTTGGAAATAGTTATCACCACTTGATTGTACACCACCACCAACAGCATAAATATCCTCAGTATTTTCTGCTTGTAGAATATCAATTACATCATCAACTGTTACAATACCTACCAACCGTTGTTCTCTATCTACTACCGGGACAGCTAGAAAATCATAACGTTGAATTAATCTTGCGACTTCTTCTTGATCGGTATCTGTATTGACAAAAACTACCTCACGGGTCATGATTTCGCCAATCGGTTTATTGGGGTGTGAAATTACCAACTCCCGTAATGATACGATCCCGCTCAAGTGCAGAGCATTATCCGTGACGTATAAGTAATAAATGATTTCACTGGAATCCGCCAGTTGACGAATTCGTCCCAGAGTTTGTTCTACTGTCAAATGTTCTTTGAGGGAAATTAACTCTGGGGTCATGATTCTTCCAGCTGTCCCTGCTTCATAACCCAAAAGTTGAGCTGTAGCTTCTCTTTCCGTGAGGCTTAATTCTTCCAAAAGACGGTTGACAACTTTTGCAGGTAGTTCGTCAAATAATTTTGCACGATCATCGGGTGACATTCGATCTACAACGTCCCGGACTTCCTGAGAACGCAGTTCTGAAATTAATCTTTCCTGAATGCTGTAATCCAGATATTCGTAAACTTGGATTGCTTCATCTTTAGAAAGTAAGCGAAAAGCTAAAGCATGCATTGCTTGTGGTAAACCTTCAACAGCTTCAGCAATATCTGCAGGTTGGACGGGTATCAAAATGGCTTTTGCACCTGCTAGGTCTCCAGCTTCAAGCAACATTTGTAATTGCGCTCTGACTAAATCCCGTAGTTCTTGACGTGATAAATCTATGCTAGATGTTGTATTATTTGTATCGCTCACGGTCTATTTCCCTAATTTTGAGCCAAAGTATTAAATATTCATTATTATCTCAAGACTATATCCACTTCCGATAACAGCAAAGTTTGCCATACTTCTTGTCTAATAAGAAAATATCTCTATAAGCTAGTTTACACAAGACTTTCAAGTAAAAGCTTCAAAGTTTTTTTCGAGCGAAATTTTTGATTGGGTTGGAGCAAAATTTAATTTGCAGTTTGGGGGTTTTACTGATGTGAGAATGTTTATAGAATTTATTAGTCCTAATGTGTTCAAGTATCACCATTAGGTCTTGGTAACAAAATGTGCAATTTTTGCGGTTATTTTTCTAAGTGTATTAACTGATGTTTTACTTGTAACTAGCAACTTGATTTAACACTAAAAATGATTACACAAAACATAAAATAAAATTGAATTATGTAATTACTGCAAATAAAGTGTGTTTTATGTGTAAAATCAACAAGTATTACATCAAAAAAATATTTTTAAATGACAATAAATACAAAAACTTTTCATACTTTACTGGGTATTTTCGTTAATCTCTAAGTAAATATATGGGGGCGACTTAGAGATGACAAATCAGCAAAAAAATTTAGAAAAGTTTTTTCATAAAGATATATTGCAAGCATTAAAAGATAACAGCAAAAAGATTGATATCATAAATAATGATATTAGCAAAATAACCTCTAGTGCAAGTCTAGAATTAGCTATAAAGCTAGGCTTCATTGAGAATTCAATTGAGATTAAAGATATCTCCGTAAATGGATTTTCAATTGCAGGAATAGCAACAGAAGGAATAAAATTTTATCGCGATAATATTGAGGGACGTCCAAGTTTAGAGGAATATGCATTAATTGCTGGTAGGTTAGCTTATATAGAAAGCTTCGAAAATATTTTGCTAACAACAGCAAACCAATTCGTAATAAATCAAATTTCGAAATTAGTAGTTTCTCAAGAATATACAAATATAGAAGATAATTTAGAGTTTGAACTTAGGATGCTAGATCCTAATAAAACGATTCATTGCTTCCGCGAGACTAAAATTGCTAAATACTTCAACAAGAATTGTTTTGCTTTATTAAAAAATGCTGGTCTAACAACATATGAGACAAATACTCTAATACAAAGAATAGCTTGGAATGCCCAGCGATACATAGATATAGCTTTGAGTAGTATTGCAGGTTTGCAAACAAGATATTTTGGATTGCGCAAGAGTACTTGGCGTAAAAGATTGATAAAGTACCAGATTATTGATAATTACCTAGAGTCACATATTGGTAAGCTATCTCAGCAAACGATGTTTACGGAGCAATTTACTTTACAAGATATCTACGTTCCTCTAAAAGCACAGCGACTAAATAAGAAAGGTCAAATAAATAAACAACAATTACCGATTGACTTAGAAAGTTGGACATTAAATCTACTTCAAGACCCAAAGAAGCAAGATAAAATCATTTGGATTCAAGCAGAAGCAGGAAAAGGTAAGACAGTATTTTGTCGTATATTTGCCGAGTATATCAGGCGAAATTTACATCCTGTTTGGACACCAGTTTTAGTGAATCTAAGAGATATAAAGAAGGTAGAACAAAAGTTTGAAGATACATTGAAAACAGTTCTTGATAAAGATTTCTGTATTGCTCATGATGATAATTGGTTAAAAGAGAAAAATACTCGCTACTTATTTTTACTTGATGGTCTTGATGACTTACTACTCCAAGATAGAAGTAGTTGTAATTTAATAGAATTTATTAGTCAAATAGCAACCTTTCAAGAAAAATGTCAACAAAATCCTGGAGAACTTGGTCATCGAATATTAGTAACTACTAGAAGTTCAGTTTTACAAAGTCTTGAAAGTAATTTACCAACGAATTTAGACAGAGCAAAAATTTTGACGATGGATAACCATATCCAAAAGAAATGGTTAAATAATTGGTCAGCACAAGTTGGAACAGAACCGGCTTTAGCATTTCAACAATTTCTCCAAGATAAAAACTGTCCCAATATAGTTCAAGAATTAGCACAAGAGCCTCTACTACTATATTTATTGGCAGCTATTCATCGAAATAGTGAATTAACAGGAGAAATGTTTGAATGTACTAACTCAACCCAAGCAAAAATCAAGATTTATCAAGAAGCATTAAAATCTGTTTTTGCACAACAGAAATATTCAATTGAGTTTATTCATAAAAGTTTGAGTGAGTTTTTGTCCGCTGTAAACCTGAAAACTAAACTAGAAGAATGGATAACACCAGGTATATGTTCTACTGGATTTCACGTCCCCCAAAACATAATGGATTCGGAACTCTATGATTGGTTGGGATGCGATATTTTAACACCAGAAATAGTGGATTATTTGATGGTTTTGTTAGCTCAGGAATTTAGTCTTAAACCAAGTTTACACGTAAGTTCAAGATTTGATATCCCTTTAATCAAGCTGAGTATGGGGAATAAAGAGAAATCTTTGAGTGTGACTCCAGTCAAGAATGGTAATAAAATTAAAGATTTTTCATACATAAGAAGTAGTCGGGAAGTAAATAATAAAATTCCTGAACCAATACAACTATTTGAGCGTATAGAAAATTTTCATCAAAAATGGTGCGAGGGAGAATTTATAGATACCCACGAACAAAACTTACCTCAGAAAAAATCATTACAACTGCATTTAGAAAATATTCACTTAGGACAGCGTCAAGTTGATATTTATGTAGGATTAAATATCACCATATTGCTTTTAGAATTGCAACGAGTTAATCACAAACAAGAGCATTTAAGAACAAAAATTATCTTTAATCCATCTACTCCAACAGATAAGATAAATTCTTGGAAATTTCAACTTCTCCGCATTATTAATTATAGTGATTTGATTCATCCAGGAACCTTTAACAGCGTGGTTGGACAATTTCTCAGGGGTGCAGACCTTAGTAACATCGACTTAAGGGGTGTATCTCTGAGTGGTGCAAATCTTAGAAGTGCAGACCTAAGAGGTACATATTTGAGGGGTGCTGATTTGAGCAACGCATACCTCAATGGAGCAGATCTTAGTGGTGCGGATTTGAGTGGTATTAACCTAAGGGGTGCATATCTCAGGGGTGTTAATTTGAGTGGTGCAAATCTTATGGGAGCAGATTTGAGTGAATCCGATTTGAGGAGTGCGGATCTTAGGAATATAGATCTCAGAGGTGCATATTTGAGTCGAGCTAATCTCAGAAGTTCAGACCTGAGTAACATGGACCTTAGAGGTGCACAGCTGGAGGGTGCAAATCTTGAAGGTGTAAATTTAAGCAACGCAAATCTCGGTGGTACAGATTTCAGAGGTGCGCAATTGAATAACGCAAACCTTAGAAAAGCACAATTAAGTAATGCAGATCTCAGAGGTGTACGGTTAAGTAACGCAGACCTCAGGGGTGCAAAACTCAACAATTCGAATTTTAGGGGTGCACATTTGAAAGGTACGAATATCAGTAATGCAGATCTTAGTGGTGCAGATCTCAGAGGTGCTCGTTTGCTTGAAGCGCAATTAAGTGATAGTTTTTTGGGAGATATTAATTGGAATAAGGATACTAAGTGGGAAGGTGTGCGGAGTTGGAAGACCGCACATAAAGTACCAGAATCTTTAAAACAACAATTAGATTTGCAGTTATAGCCCAATACGGTTCCGTTAAGCATTTTCGTAGGTTGGGTTAAGCGACAGCGTAACCCAAGAAAATCTGATTATTGTTGGCTTTCCTCCGTCAAGCCAACCTACTTCAATCTTGAGATTTAGCCTTAACTGAACTGTATTGAATTATAGCTAATATGGTTTGGGAGACCTCTATAGAACAATAGGGTTAATTTAAAGATTTATTAGCAATAATAGGACTTATGCAACGTTAGCATAACGTGTCCGTAGGACATAGATTTGTAATTGCGTAAGTCCTGAATTAATAAGAATAAAATGAAAAATATCCACTAAGAAAACTAATTTCAAGCACCCCAATCTTGACAATCTTCTTTCATCTCAATTGGATGTACTGCACAAGGTAAAAGAGGATTATCTGAATAATACTTACACTTGGTACAGCGATATGGAATATTAGGTTTTTCAAATACTTCTATATTTTGGGTTTCGGGTATATCTTCGGTATGTCTGTCGGTAATTGTGTCATATATTGTCGCAACAGCTGCACAACCAGAAATCCCAGCAATTCCTAATAATGCAGTATTAGTTCCTAAGTATATTGATTTATTGATTAGTTTGCGGTGTGGTTTTAAAACTTCTGCAAGAAATATTACGAGATTAGAAGAAAGCCCAGCACTGAGAAATAAAATACCCGGAACAAATATTGCCATGACCGAGACCAAAACCATTCCGGGAAGTAATTTTTCTCTAAACCAATTCATATTTTTATAGTTATTACAAAAATGATTAAATATTTATAGTCAAATCTTCTAAAATCAAATTTTTAATCGTAAAAATTCTGAGGATGAAACCTTTGATAATCAAATTTTTTATAATCAAATTTTTTATAATCAAATTTTTTATAAATTGAATATACATTTTACTCTTTCAAATATTTCAACACCCTTAAGGTAAATATTTTTAAACTATAGAAACCTAAAGTATAGAAATCTAAAGTATAGAAAATATCCCGACAATAAAAATATAAAACTTACTGCTCGCAACTTCAAAAATAGAAGTGGAGAATATTTCTAACAGGTTTATACCTATTATTTTTGGTAAGTTCCTATTTTATTGAGTATAGATTACGGACTCATAAGTATTGAAAAATCACTAAGTTTTAATTTGACGGTAAACCCAATTAAATGTGAGTGTCACCATTTAATCTTTAATTCATTGCGAATAATGTGTCAATATTTTTACCAGTTTTTTCGCAATATTTTTGATTTGTCTCAGCTTTGCACGCGCAGCGTCATATTAGACGCCCGCGTTAATAAGCACGGTGAATGAGATTAACTGCTTACTTATGGGAATTCATAACCCTTAACTCTTTATTCTGCGTTATCGTCCGGATAATTGTGAGAAACAAAGGGAATTTCTACGACTTCTCCTTCTGTATCTCCAACTTTCACTTTTAATCCTACACCACCGGCTTTGGTACGTATGTATCCTAGCCCAAAGTGTCCTTCTGAGGTTTCGGTGTAGCTAGTAAGTTTACCAACTTTTTGGTCTTCTGCAAAAATAACTGCACCTGCTTCGACTGGGGAATTAAGTCGAATACCCCAAAGACATTGTTTTACACCTTTATATGTATTCAAGCGAGCGATAGTTTCTTGACCTATATAACAACCTTTATCAAAAGAAATTGTTTGCCATAAACCTGCTTCTAGGGGATTATAATCATCTGTTAATTCTTGTTCTGGTGCTGGACGTCCTTCAATAATTCGTAATGTTTCCCAAGCATTTTCACTCAGGGGAACTGCACCATTTTCAATGATTTTTTGCCAAATGGCTTCTTTCTCACTTGCTGGGATAATTAAAGTATATCCGGGAGATGCTAAACCACTTCCTACTGCTATTATTCCTTCTGTATTATCTGTGTTACCCAAAGAGAATGAAATATGGTTTCCGTGGGGTTGACCGATAATTTCTTTTGCACCTAGTTGTTCTGCGATCGCATCACTACCCGTACCAATTATACTCAAAGTTGCTGTTTCGTCGGTAACATCGGTTAACTGTACTTTATCCGCAAAGAAAATATATCTATCTAACCATTGAAATAAAAACTCTCGTTTTTGAGGTGAGACTAACAATAAAACGGCATCATCAGTTACATAAGCACTTGCTAAATCAATTGTACGAGCGGTGGAATTAACAAAAACAGTATCGCATCCCTGACCTGATTTTAGACTTTGAAAATCGTTAGTACTTTGGTTATGTAAGAAACGCAAGCGGTCATCATCAGATACTTTGATCCGTCCCCAATTACTGCGATCGCATACTGCAACTCCTTGAGTTATTACTTGAATTGCTGCTGTGTCATTTCCCTTTTGGACTAATTCAGACATGGTTTTTAAGAGGATCCTGCATTGCAAATGCTATCAAATCAAGGTTTTTCGCTTCAACAAGAATCTATAGGTAATTCAGCGACTCAACATAATTCCAATGTATGGATGCGATGTGATGCAAATATACAGACGTGACATGAAACTAATGTACAAAGGATCGATGAGGGATGTTACATAATAATGCACTACACTACATACAAAATAAGACTTGTAGCAACGTTTAGGTGTAGGATAAATAAGTATAAATTCTGTGTGTACTGTTCAAAAACAAAACAAAATTTATGATTGGTCTTTACCAGACTAAAACCTGAAGACTTAAATTTGAGTCTTCAAAAATTTTAAACCGTTTTTTACACCAGTTTTTTTTCGATTCTTAAATAAGAGGATAAGAACGTGGCAACTTACAAAGTTACATTAGTCAATGAAGCAGAAGGATTAAATACAACTATTGATGTTCCTGACGATCAATATATTGTAGAAGCTGCTGAAGAACAGGGTCTTGACTTACCTGTTTCTTGTCGTGCTGGTTCTTGTTCCACTTGCGCGGGTAAAATTGTTTCTGGAACTATAGATCAATCCGATCAGGTATTTCTAGATGACGATCAGATTGGTGCTGGTTTCGTCTTAACCTGTGTTGCTTATGCGACTTCTGATTGCACTATCCAAACTCATCAAGAAGAAGAAATTTACTGAATATTAGCAATCATATTTGATTTATGAATAGATCAATCCTGTAGAGACATTGCAGAGCCTGCGGCGTCGGCGTTAGCCTCTGCAACGTCTCTACAATATCGAAATATCGATTCTCACGAATGATTTAGGATTGCTTATATCCCACCACATTATTAGTTCTAAAGTATTGTAGAGACGCGATATATTTCCCTGCGGGAATGCTCTTGAAGACCTCGTCTCTGCAATCTTTTGTAGGAAAAGAGCAGAAAATACAGGTTATTTTAAGTATAGTGATGGGTAAAACTTTCTAGCGCATTTTATGAAGTATTACTGTATTAACTCACCTAAGTATTTGTACTATATAAAACATTCTAATTGATCTCATTATTTTCATGGACACGTAATCTCAGTAATTATTCTGATGTTGTATGTGATACATAAAATTATTATCGAGATGAGAATTATATTGGCTTGGCGTACTTATTGTGCTTAAAAATAAAATATTAAATATACTGAAATGCTCTTTAGCTAAATTGTACTTAGTGTTGCCAATATCACTATGTAATTTTGGAATTATATCTTCATATCAATATAAAGATAGATTATTGTGTCGCGAGTCTTAGATTGCAGGAAATCTGATATCTCTGGTTCTCGTATCTCTACAACATCATTGGAATTTATTTGAAAAGGCTGTTTACTTAAATTCTGCCTTAATTTTTTGTATCAATTAAATCATAAATATTGAAGATCGATTTTCGAGTTTATTCAATCATAGGTTTTGCATATCATGACTGTTGACACACAAGTTTTGCTTCAGGGTAATAAGTTTCAAGAGATTCGGACCCAAGAAATTCAACCCCAAGAGATTGCTTTTTTTGACACTACCGTTAAAGATTATCAAAGTTTAATTGCGGGTTTGCGATCGGGTATTGAAGTAGTTATTCTCGACCCAGAAAAAGATGGTGTTAAACAAATAACGACTGTTCTGGCAAATCGCTCCAATATTGCCAGGATTCATGTTATTTCCCATGGTTCGCCTGGTTGTTTGTATCTTGGTAATACTGAATTAAGCCTTTCTAGTCTTAATCTTTATGCTGAATATTTAAAAAGTTGGTTTAGAGATAAATTATCTAATTCCCAACTTCTTCTCTACGGTTGTAATGTTGCAGCAGGAGATGGTGGGGAAGAATTTATAACCAAGCTTAGTCATATTACTGGAGCCGAAATCGCCGCATCTGAAACACTGACTGGAAATCTAGTCCTGGGTGGCAACTGGAATCTAGAATTCACCACAGCCGATTTTGAAGTTCCTCTGATTTTTCATTCAAAAGCAATAGTAGCTTACCAAGCTGTTCTTGCCATAGATGTCACCAGCCCCACGGATCGAGGGTGGAATGCTATCACGCCTTCGGGGGCAAATGCCTACGATTTTGCTCAAGATCAGCAGACAGGAAGTACGGAAAGTGACTTGACAGGTGATGCTGGTAACCCCATGTTTTATCTCCAGTTTGATGGAGAAGGGGACGCAGGACTGACCAACGGAACAATTGCTTTCCGACTTCGAGTAGGTGAAGATGGTAACCCATCAGGCTTTTCTCGTAACCTATTTATCGGAATTGATGTCACTGGCGATGGGGCTGTAGACCTTTATGTTGGGGTTAATAACCAGGGTAGTACAGATAGTCTTGCAATTTGGGATCCTGGTACGGGCGCTAATAATTCGCCATCAACCACAACAATTGTTTCACCACCTTTATTAACTTATGCACAAACTGCTGACAATTACAATTTCTCTCCTGTTGATAGCACCATCGATCCAGGTATTACTAACACTGATCTCAACGGTGACAGCGCTAACGATTACTTCTTAAGTTTTAGTATCCCTTTCAGTGACATCGTTACACAATTAGCCACTCTTGGGATAACAGGGGTTGATGAGACAACAGCAGTCAGCTTTGTTGTGGGCACTGCAACCCAAGATAATTCCTACAACCAAGATATTGGTGGTATTGATGGGGGAATTAATTTAGATACAACTTGGACTGATTTAGGAGCCATCAGTAACCCTATCCGTTTTGATGGCAGTACTCCAAACAATCCACCGGTAGGTGTAGCTGATACAAGCACTACTCAACAAGAGACTCCTGTAGTCATTGATGTCGCTGCTAACGACACAGACAGTGAGGGTACAGTAGATCTCACCACAGTTGCGATTGATAATGGACCTGGTAATGGTACTACCGCCATCAACCCTATCACAGGTGAGATAACTTATATTCCTAAGGCTGGTTTCACTGGTACTGACACCTTCACCTATACAGTAGAAGACGATGCAGGTGATGCCTCTACTCCAATTACAGTTACCGTAAATGTCACTCCAAGCGATACTCCCGCAGTTACTATTCCTGTAACAGAAAATATAACTGACGTCGCGAATATTACTATAGAAGACCCAGATGGTGACACATTGACATACAGCATTGGTGGTGGAGATGACGCTGGCTCTTTCACCATTAATCCTGAAACTGGATTGCTCAGCTTTAAAACTGCTCCAGACTTCGAAGATCCAACTGACACCGATGGGGATAACGTCTACGAAGTAGAAGTTATAGCCACTGACCCTGATGGAAACACTATCCTTCAAGCAGCAAACATTGAAGTAACCGATGTTGATGAATCAGAACCAACAGCACTAAAAGTTACTATCACCGAAGATGCTGATGATGATGGTGTAATCAGTCTTGATGAACTGGATGGTGATATTAAGGCTGTTGTAGAATTACCAAGTAATGCAAAAGTTGGTGACACCTTAGTAGTTACTGACCAAGGTGGTATAGAACTCTTCAACGAACCCATTACTCAAGAGCATATTGATAATGGCGTAGCTGTAACTACCACTGCACCAGAGGATGGTTCTCCAGTAAACATCACAGCGACCTTAAATGGTGATACAGCTAATGATGTAGCAACAGTCGAAACTCCAACTCCTGTGGGAATTATCACCGTACAAGAAAATATAACTGATGTTGCGAATGTTACTGCAGAAGACCCAGATGGTGACACATTGACATACAGCATTGGTGGTGGAGATGACGCTGACTCTTTCACCATTAATCCTGAAACTGGATTGCTCAGCTTTAAAACTGCTCCAGACTTCGAGGATCCAACTGACACTGATGGGGATAACGTCTACGAAGTAGAAGTTGTAGCCACTGACCCTGATGGAAACACCATCCTTCAAGCAGCAAACATTGAAGTAACCGATGTTGATGAGTCAGAACCAACAGCATTGAAAGTTACTATCACCGAAGATGCTGATGATGATGGTGTAATTAGTCCTGATGAATTAAATGGTGAAGTTGACGCCATTGTAGAACTACCAAGCAATGCAGTAGTAGGTGACACCTTAGTAGTTACGGACCAAGGTGGTACAGAACTTTTCAATGGACCTATTACCCAACAGCATATTGATAATGGCATACCTGTAACTACCACCGTACCGGAGGATGGTTCTCCAGTAAACATCACAGCGACCTTAAATGGTGATACAGCTAATGATGTAGCAACAGTCGAAACTCCAACGCCAGCAGCAACAATTACCGTACCAGAAAACAGAATTCCTGTTGCTAACGTTACTGCTACAGATCCAGAAGGTGACCCCTTAACCTACAGTATCGGTGGTGGAGATGATGCAGATTCATTTACCGTAGATCCTGAAACTGGATTGCTCAGCTTTAAAACTGCTCCGGACTTCGAGAATCCAAGCGATACCGATGGGGATAATATCTATGAAGTAGAAGTTGTAGGTACTGACCCCGATGGAAACACCATCTCTCAACCGGCGAACATTGAAGTTACCGATGTTGATGATACAGTAATTGCTTCACTGTTAATCACCTCACCAGAAACCACCGACGATACAACACCAGAAATCACCGGTACCGCAGAACCTGGTATCACAGTAATTCTGGAAGTAGATGCTTCGGATGACGGTACACCAGAAGCAACCTATGAAACCATTGCTGACGACGAAGGTAACTGGAGTGTTGATTTAGAAACTGCAACACCAACAGACGGTACGACCCCTGTATTAAATGGTGGGGACAAACCTCAAATCAGTGTGACAACAGTTGATGACGATGGTAATGTTAGTGACCCTGTAACTCAAAAACTCACTATTAATCCTTTGGTTCCAGATACACCAATTGCTCCGGATTTAGCACCAAGTGATGACAGTGGAGTTGATGATGCAGACAACATTACATCAGAAACCACACCAACATTCACTGCTCCAGCAGAAA